>CBDCWZ010000012.1:0-78627 GCA_965223575.1 Kofleriaceae bacterium | reverse complement strand
AAAAGGCAAAAAGATATTTCGCGGCAGTCCGCTGGTCGCCGATGGCGTGGTCTATGTCGCGACGTATCAGCTCAACGGTACCCCCAATTGGTTGAAAGCATTTCGCGCCGACGATGGCAATTTGCTCGCAGAACAATGTCTGACGGGCGCAGTCTTTGGTTCGCCCGTCTTGGTGCTCGAGGAAGATCCAGAACTAAACTATATTGCAATCACTACAACGAGTTCGGGAATTTCGGAAGTCCAAGCATATGACCTCACCGACGGCGAATTCTCGAGGCCATTTTCGCTGGGTAGCATCATGGAAGGCGCCGCCAACGCGACTCCGGTCTACAGTCACCATGCCGTCAGGATCATTCAAAGAACGACGAATTATCAGCGAAGTGGCCAACGCGGACATCTATACTTCCTTGATACCGACAGACCGGGCGGTCAATTGGCCCCGTTTCCCCTGGATTATCATTCCTGGGGCTCGCCCGCCGTAAGCAATGATTTCATCTATGCTCCTGCCAGCTCCCCATCGCGGCTAGTGGCGATCAAGATGGTCGACCTCTACGGATCTAGAGACCCAGAGGGGCGAGCCCCCTTGGAGTGGACATGGCCAAATCCCAAGAAAAAGTCGATTGGAACGATCACAAGCTCACCAGTCATTGCGAATGGAGCGATTTATGTCGCTGCAGATAGGGATGTGGACGCTTCCCTCCCAGGAGGATTCTTTGCGATCGATCTCGAGAGTGGACAAACGGCGTGGAGCTACGAGGGGGTCGGGTTCGCCCAGGCCTCCCCCGCAGTCGGAGAAGGACATGTCGTATTTGCCTCCTATGATACCAAAGCACACCCTGCAGCGAATCGAGGGGTTCATGCGTTTGTCAATTCCAGCGTCCAGCCGGACATTGTCGCTGGAACCGTAGCAGTATCGTCCGAGCAATCTGATATCCGCTACGAGTCGCTCGGGGCACCAGAGCCATTTCGCTCCAAGGTGGCTGTCGTAACATCAGTCGCATCCTTTGCCTCAAACGATGCGTCTAGCGTTCGAATCTCACACGCAAATCGTAAAATGATATCGGCCTTCATCCAAGAGGAAAAATCCGAAGACTCTGAAACCCGCCACCCTGCCGAAACTGTCGCAGTGCTCGCCGTTCCACACGGACCTATCTCCGATAGTAGCGGCCGTATCGTCGGTGAGGCTGGAAGCATCGCCACCGGACAAGACAATCGAGACACCTGGCATACACTCTCCTTTCGCCAAGACTATCGCGACCGTAATCCCGTTGTGATTGCGCAAATGACTACGACTAACGGTTCGCAAGCGGGACATGTGCGCGTGCGCAACGTAAGCGCAACGTCGATGGAGTTTCAAATCGAAGAGTGGTCGCATCTAGATGGAGCTCATTATTCGGAGACAATTTCCTATGTTGTTTTAGAAGCAGGGACCCATCAAATCGGCAACAACAGCGTCCAGGTGGGTCATGTCAACGCCGCTCTAAGCAAAACAGAAGTTTGGCATCCGGTTCGATTTCGCAAGCGCTTCGATTCCATCAAAGCAATTTTGACCCGCACACAGACGTACAATGACGGGGACGAACCCATCGTAACCCGCCAACGCGAGGCAACAGCGTCTGGCTTCGACGTCCGACTGCAAAAAGAAGAAAGACCCATCACAAAAACTCAAGACACACTCTCAATTGGCTACGTAGCTATCGGCAACTAGTGTGCCCAATAGCCCCTTTGCGACAAACGACCTATGCGGCCCGTGGATCACCACGGGCAAACGCATGGCGGCGCAAGGCTCATACTCTTGTTAGGAGCTTCGTTCATGTTCAGTAATATTTCTTCGCATCGATGGTGGTGTATGGGGCTATTGGTGTGTCTAATGACATCAGGCTGTCCCCAGGATGAAGATCCAGTGGACGAGAAGGTGGATGAGAAAATCGATGAGAAAATCGATGGAAAGGTAGATGAGGAACAGGACACACTCAATTGTGATGACCTTTCCACAGCGGGCCTCGATCCAGATGAATTCGTCGTAGATACAGTCATTTGTCTTTACAACCTTCACAAAAACGACGATTTCAAGGCAAAGATCGATGCGTTTTTGACCACAGACGCCACCGCCATGTCGCAAGTGACAAGTCACCAATTTGAAGACCAAGATACAACCTTGGTCATGCATCCGACAGATCCGGACAATGAGGCGTTTTTTGAAATCAGCTTACCGACAAATGATCGGTCACTGTTTTTAGAAGGTTTGCTTCGAGACGAACCTATCCCCACTGATACAGAGACTTTCTTATCGCGAAAACCTCCAGAATCTGAACTCCCTGCACACGTAATTGACATCCGCGGCCCGGTCCCGGACGATGATATTTCAGCAGTACCCCAAGGGGGTATCGCAACAGCTACGGCTTGCACGCAAACTATCGGTGACGCTAACGAGTATTATGCACTAGGCTCTTCTGGCGTGCCACTCACTCCATACGGCCGCGGCGCTGCGTTCTTTTACGGCCCTGCCGGCTTGTGGGAAAACGACACATACGACCAAGGCTCTCTTGACTTTGAGAAGCAACTCCTCAGGGCATTTCCGCAGTACCAATGGCAACGAAACCACAACAAAACCATCATTGACGAAAATATGACGTCTCAACTTGTTGGATACATGAAAGATCCTGATATTCATACCATTTTTGTTGTTACTCACGGCGTTCCAGCGATAGGAACCTTCGGATTTCGTGGTGGCATTCAAGTCGCCGCCTATACAAAACCAGAGTGGAAGGCAAACGGCAAAGCAGAATTGACTCAATTGCGAAACATTTACGGAAAGAAATTTGTTTCCCACTACAAGATTCTCGAGCAGAAGATAAACAAAAAGAAAAAGAAGGCGGTGGCGGACCGAGGAATCCTCATTCATCCTGGAGCGCTATTCACCATGCCTCCTGATGGTCCTAGTGGTGCAGCTCTTGACGAACAAAAAGGGATCCTTGCCGCGAACTACTGCCACGCAGGCGAATTTTTCGACGATCTCGACTACTCCTCCTCCTTTCATGTGATTTCCGGCGGTTCTGATGAGGGGGTTAGCATTGGTAGTGATTTCGATATGCAACGATTAGCCGATCTATCTACCTGGAATAGCTACCACTCCATACTGAATAGAGAAAATCGCTACTTAACACAGCTGCTGGATCAATGGTCCCTCAAGGCAGAGCTAATACCGGATCTTGTCACTGGAGGTCTTCCAGATCTCAAAAAGCTCATCAACCAGGCCAAATCCAGTGCAGCGGGATCGAAGTTACTAACCTGGCGAGTGCTACGTCCCGAGCACGACATTCCCGATATGGAAGCATACCCGACCATTAAAAGTCTCGAGCCAACGGGAAAACTCGGCGACTTTGGTACCAATGGCGCAAAGATCGCCAGCGGCATGCGCATCAGTTTTTCCAGCCTCGTCGAGGCGTTGGATATCGACGTGGAGCTACTCAATGACGGCCAATCTCCCGTGAGCAAACCGAATCGAATCGTCGTCAACGTGCCTAAGTCCTGTGGTCAAACGGCAAAAGCCGAATGGGTGCAAACCTATTGCCTGCCATCGCAAACTTCGGGCTGGCAAATCAATATCAGCAAGGTCTCGCTGATTCATCTTCCGCCCCCTGGCTCTGACGAAATTTGCAAAACCGCAAATCCCAAGTACGCCGCTGCGAAAGCCAAAATTGACGACCACGCGAGCGACTTATCCAGTCACCCTCATTACGTCACGATTACCATTCCTGGCGATGACGGTGATCCGCTAACGGCCCCGAACGGGATCCGGTTTCAAGGCAACGAAACCGGCGACTACACCCTCGATGACTACAGCGAAATCCCGGTAATGGTAAATGACGTGTTTCCCGATACCTGCCTAGTGCAAAATTGGAAGTACACATCGCTTCCCGTCCATTCTGATCCGGTCAAGCTCACGGGATCGGGGTTTCGCGTCCACATTCCCTGCTCTTCGACCTGTACAGCGTCGGCACTCGCACCTAGTGGCCAGCAAACGCAGGCCTCGTCCTTCGCCAACACTGGCGCCGCCGCGGCGACCTGCTCCCAGTTAATCCGCGAAGGCGTCATCCCACCCAATCTACCAATCGATTCCGAGCCAATTTTGACGACAACCAAAAGCCGCGGATATCTCGTTGCGGAGCAGAGCGATACACTTTGGTCAACGGATGGAACCCTGCTCGGTACCAAGCAAATTACAAACACCCCGATTCCACAGGAGAGAACCCTCGAGAACCTCGCCGCCGTGGGGAGCACACTGTTTTTTACTTCTGACAATCAACTATGGCGAACCGATCCAACCCACACCAGTGACTCTGCCCAAGACGTAGCACTACCGCCCGCCCAGGATGCAGATCGCCATGGTCTCCCGGGATCCCTCATTGCAGCCTCTGATGGAAATACCGATCGCTTGTTTTTCCGCTATGCACGCACACATTTGACACAAAGTGGGAAAGAGCACATCGGAACCGTCATCGCCAGCGTCACGCCCGCAGGCAGCGTTGACATTGTGCTGGATCCCGCTATCCATCAGGCTGCCTCCATGGGGTTCTACGGAGTGCTCTATCCATTTCCCGGAGCTGACCCATCGCTGCTGTTTCAGGGAGGGTGCGCAGCCGGGTTTCCCTGTTCTGGCCAATCACTGCGTAATCGACCCTGGACCCTGCTCGGCGGTCTCGCCCAACCGGTGGGTAGCTTTTCCGAAAACTCACTGATCTCCAACCCAGTTATCACCCTCACCAGTGGGATGTTTTTTACCGCCCCATCGAAACTGTCCGGCAAGGATCACGTATTATGGTTTTTTGATGTAGGCAATAACAACAACATTCAAAAAGTCACTGGCACAGAGACCGGCAGTGGCAAGATGATCCAATTTGTCCGCAACCAAGCAAACGTTTTGTTTGCCCACGATTCATCGAAACTGTATTTTGTCCGCATCGACGAAAAATCAATTCGCCGCATAACAGATACGTCTCCATTGTCTAGCAACGTTATCTTTGCCAGCCAAAACAACAAGCTTCCCAATCAACTGACCCTCGTCGGAGATCAACTATTCTTTTCGGTCGGAACAGACATCTACGTTTACGACGAAAAAACGTCTACGCCAACCCTGTTAGGCTCAACGACCATGCCACCGAAATACTTCATCGAAGTAGATGGTCGGGTCTATTTTGTCGTTCCTGCAACCGGTGGTACAGCGAATCCCTTTGACGATGAGCTTTGGGTTGCCGATAACAGCGGCATCCAGCCGATACGGCAGCAATGGTCAGAGTACCAAAAGGGCGACATCTCCCCACTGGCTCGCATCGGCAACACCCTGGTGTTTTTTATGCGCGAACACCTAAATGATGATCCCTGGGAGCTGTGGAGACTGCCGCTGTAAGTTGTCGCGCTTAGATCACTCCTAGCCCGAAAACATCACGCTCTGCGCACGCCCTCACCAAAGTTATCGTTTCCACACAAAAATTTTCAATCTGGCAAATACAACCAGTATTCCCTGCAATCGAAAATCTCCGTGTGAAAACAATTCCTTTGGCGATCTTCGCACGCATCCGTGATGTTTCCGGGCTAGCGGCACAACACTCTATAATCTAACCCGTTGCCCAGATTTCAAAATTTCGATCGGATAAAATGTACCTCGCCAACGGATGCCGCCGCGCGCGAAACACAAAAACGAGGACCGAAGTAACGCGTGCAACAATACAAGGGTTGTCAATACCGAAAGTAGCGAAGCAAACCAGGACAATCTCCAGGCGCGAGAAACAGAAACAAACACAACGCAAGTTGAAGCAAGCGCCGCGCCGCCAATGATCGATAGCCACGGTGCAGACTGTTGTGCGATGGCAATAAGGGGAGCGCTAACAAAAAGCACCAGAACACCCAAATTTTTGATGAGTTTTGCTATACTGTAACGAGAAAACACCCCAACGAGATTCTTCTCAAGGCCATTCACCAGGGCCAAAACAGATGGATACCAACGCACCGACAGTGCGGTCCCACCCACCAAAAATTCGGCTTTGGCCCCCACCTGACGCAACATATACGCAAGACCAGCATCGTCAACGACCTCTGTCTTTAGCCAAGCAAAACCCGGGGTCTTCGCAAACGCTGACCGACGCACCAAATTAAACGCGCCAACCCCCATGTATGCATTGCTATTCTTCTTGCCAACCTTGTAGAGTTTTGCGCCAAGCGTGAGCAAAACACAAAATGTTGCGATCGCGGCTTGTTGCAAAACACTACTAAAAACAAATTTGGGCGCGACCGCCAAAAAGTCCAGCTTTCGATCGAGGCCATAAGCGAGCGCAGTCTTGAGAGCATCAGGACCGTAGTGGACGTCCGCATCCGTAAAAAGTAGCCAATCGCCAGTCGCAATCGAGACACCTTGATGGAGTGCATGAACCTTTCCCAACCACCCCTTTGGCAGCTCACCAATATGTACCGGCTTAATGCGAGAGTCTGCCGCCGCTAACTCGTCGATCACGCGCCCAGTCTCATCCGTTGAGCGATCATTGACAACGATGAACTCAATATTGGGATACTCCTGTGCCAGCAACGTCCTAAGTGCATCACGAATCGTGCTTTGTTCGTTGCACGCTGGGACAATAACGCTGATCATAGGCCAGGAACAGGGCGTCGGAGGTTTCATCTCTGATAGATATTTGGGTTTCCAATGCAACCGCAGGATCCGTGCTGCTGTTCTGCAGTGCAGCAAACAAACTGGGACAACCCAAACAACCATAAGCCAATCGACAATACTCACGATTACCCGCCCTCATCTCGCAACATAAAAAAACCAGAGCCCATGATGGGCTTCAATCTCGATATGCCTTAACATCAATTGCATACTTTTTAGCCAACGCCCACAGATTTTTTCGATCCATCCCGGCCTGACGGGAAGCCGCTGCAAGATTTCCTTTGTGTGCCCTTAGTATTTCCTCTGTATATTCTTTTTCGAACGACTCAACGACACTTCTCTTCAAATCTCGAAACGAAACAGACAAGTCGATCGCGGGGGTTCGGGCCGTTGGCGCCCTGCCCACAGAAATATCATCGGCTTGGATATGTTCGGCTTGGGCCATGACCAAGGCGTGATGCACTTTGTTTTCGAGTTCTCGGACATTCCCGGGAAACTCATATAGACACAACTTTTTCATCGCTTCAGGGGAAAACCCCTCTACGCGCTTGCCGACTTTTTTGCGATGCTTGAGAAGAAAGTGGTGAGCGAGTAACGGGATATCCTCGCGGCGCTCCCGCAACGGTGGCAAGACCAAAGGAAACACGTTGATGCGATAGTACAAATCCTCGCGAAAAATGCCCGACTCTACTGCCTTATCAAGCTCGCGATTTGTCGCGGTAATCAGTCGGACATCCACTTTTGTATCGGTATCATCACCAATCCGTCGAAACTCTTGTGACTGCAAGACTCGAAGTAGTTTCGCCTGCAGGGCGAGCGACATTTCGCCAATTTCGTCCAGAAACAGAGTCCCTCCGTCTGCGGCGGAAAACAACCCCTGTCTATCTCTTGATGCATCGGTGAACGCACCCTTGACATGACCAAACAATTCGTCTTCGAGAAGATTCTCCGGAATGGCAGCACAGTTGACGACAACGAAGGGGCGCTCATAACGAGTCGAAAGCGTGTGAACAGTCCTTGCAACGAGTTCTTTTCCCGTGCCACTTTCTCCCGCCAATGCTACCGTCACGTCCGTCGGCGCAACCATCGAAATCCGCTCGTACAAATCCTTAATCCATCTGCCGCCACCAATAATGACATCGCTCTTGCGCGGCCGGCGTTTGGATCCCCCTGCAGCAGCCTTTGGGCTGTTTGCTGGATCACGAAGAGCACGCTCTACCCGGAGGCGAACCTCCGCCCGACTCAGTGGTTTGGCGACAAAGTCAAATGCGCCCCGCTGAATCGCCTCGACGGCAATATCCTCAGGCTCGCGCCCTGACATGATGATCACCCGAGAATCGTTCCCTTGACGTGAAAGCTCGTGCAATACATCAATGCCGCCTTTTCCGGCGATATGGTAGTCGAGAAGAACCACATCAAACCCCTGCCCGGCGTGCTCTGCCCGAAACATCACGTCAAGAGCCTGCTGCCCGCCCTCCACCGAAATGACCTCGGCCCCTCCCTCCCCGAGAATCTCGACGACCTGCTGGGCCGAGGACGGCTCATCATCGACAACAAGCAGACGAGCTTTGCCCATCGGTCAACGATATCATGGCTGTGATCTGGCTCCAAGACTTGACAGCGGAGGTCTGGACCGCTATCCACTCTAACGTCTATGAGTTCAAATCAGAAAAGTTCCCGCCTATTTGATGTTCGCTGCATCGCACGAAACATCCGTTATCAGCTAATTAACCGAGAGGACGTCAAAACCCACCTCGAGTCGCTCCCAGACGTTTCCGCCAAAGCGATCACCCTCGGAGAGGTTGAAGCAGAGCGAAGCATCGAAATTCAAGCGCTCCAGGAGCGAGCAGCTGCAAAAGCCAAAGCTGCAGAAGTGGCGCAGGCAAACGAGGCTCAAATCAGTCAAAGCAATGAGATAGACAGCGGAATCCCAGCAACTTATGGAGCTGCACCTGCGTACGGCAGCACCGCAGAGGCTGCCGCCCATCAACATGAACTGTACCGGCCAAACCAAGCGAGCCCAACTGCGGAAGCCCCGGCGGCGCAACCAAGCTACCAGGCCCCCCAAGCTCCATCCGCTATCGCCCAAGAGCAGATTCACGCCAGCGCCCCCATGGTGCCTGGCTCCGAGCCAATTGCCGAAGCCACCAGCTACACTCCCGCCGAATACATCCATCAGCCGCAAGTATCCCCAACTCCAGAGCCACCCTCGGCACTCGGGGTCCCCCCTATGCCTCAAAGCTCTGCTACGCAGGGGGAAATACCACAACAACAGGTAAACCTCGCCGAAACCCAAGCCGTTGGAACACCGCCCGACCCCTACAGCCAAGCGGCAGGGAACCAAATGGATTCTCAACCGGTGGATCCACCGCAACCTCCTGCGATCCCACAAGATCAGCCAAACACAAGCTTCGGCCACCCCACCGTGGGAAGCTCGGATCCAAGCGGCGAGGACCCTCAATAAGCAGAAAGCAGACTCGCACTTACGTCCTATCCTGGCCGCTACCCCTCGAAATCGCTGGCTACGTTGTCCTCCTTGACGGGCCCCAACCCCGCCTGCCCACGCCCAAATACGGGCGAATCTATGTTGGTTGCGCCTGATTTTCGCCTGGAAACAGACGGTTGCATTGGCAGTGTCCGCCTCGCCAACGATTCCGATCCTTTACCGTCGATAAGCAACTTTACGTGTTCAGCTCATCTAGCAAATCCTGATTGGTTCAGGTGTGGCACAACCGGGAACAACGCAGCAAGCGGTGACGGATCGGCGGTGAGGTACTAACCACGTTGCGCTATCGGCACATAACCCCGTGGTGCAGGACCTTCATAGATTTGGGCAGGGCGAAAAATTCGATTGTTTTCGAGCTGCTCTAGCCAATGGGCCAACCACCCCGCACTCCGCGAAATCGCGAAGATGGGCGTAAATAGATCACTTGGAATCTTCATTTTCTCATAAACAATGCCACTATAAAAATCGACATTGGGGTAGATTCCCTTGTGGCCAAGCTTTTCGCCGAGCAGGGTTTCTAACTTACGGGCCACCGCATACAGCGGTGTCTCCCCAAAGCGCTCGAAGAGTTGACCCGCAAGCCCCTGGAGAATCTTTGCCCTAGGATCTTTGACCTTGTAGACGCGATGGCCAAATCCAGCAAACTTTCGTTTCTGGGAAGACGCCTTCTTCCACAAATGCCTGAACGCCCTCGACCCCATTTGGGATCTCGGCCAACATCGTGAGAACATCTTCATTGGCACCACCGTGAAGTGGGCCCGCTAAGGTAGCGATGGCTGACGAGATCACACCGTAGGAATCCGCCAGTGTTGACCCCGTCACTCGCGCGGCAAACGTCGACGCATTCTTACCGTGCCTCGGCGTGCAGGATAAGGGCAACCTCAAAGATCCGCGCCACCAGCGGATCGGGCTCGGTCTCGGTCAGCATGTACAGAAAGTTTGCGGCATGACTCAGGTCATCTCGGGGCGCGATAGGCTCATCACCATTGCGAATCCGATGGAAGGCAGCGACCATTGTCGGCATTTTTGCAAGGATTCTGATGGCGGCAGCGAGACGAGCAGAGGGATCGTCCGAAATCCCTTGGGGATAAAACATTCCTACGGCGGAAGTTGTTGCGACAAGCGCATCCATTGGATGCCCACCCTCGGGAAGCGTCTTGATCAGCTCAATAATCCGAAATTTCAAACGTCGATGTGAACGTAACTCGTTGACAAATCCGTCCAGCTGCGTCTGCGTGGGCAGGGCGCCGTGAACCAGCATATAAGCAACTTCCTCGTAAGTAGAGTGCTCCGCCAAATCTTCGATCGAATAGCCTCGATAGGCGAGCTGTCCCTGTTTCCCATCGATGAAGCCTATTTTTGCACGCGCTGCTGGAACGCCAGCAAGCCCCTGTACGTATTCAAATGTCATGACTCTCCTATAACACCGTGAAAATGCAGGCGCCAGGGCCACACAGGCAAGAGTTTCTCGCCAACCGACCCATTTGGGCGCCAGGGCCGCTATTATGCGTCTATGGTAGCCAAAGACGCCAGCACAAATGGCCCCAAAGAGCCCTCGCAACCAGACGCTGAACTCGCCCCAATCGACTTCTCAACCTTTCTCCTGTCTTTGGGCTCTTCAGCGATGGTGAACCTCGGCAAAATGCCAACACCAGACCAACAAACTTCGGTCGATTTGGCGGCAGCCAAGCAAATTATCGACATTCTAGAAATGCTCGAGACCAAGACCGCCGGAAATCTAGAACAATCCGAAACGAAACTGCTCTCAGGGCTCCTCCACGATCTCCGTGTCCAATACCTCGCTGCTGACAAAGGGTAGCGACCAAGCGCATGCACTCGGCAGTGGACTTCCCTAGAGAGCTGAACACGTAAAGTTGCTTATCGACGGTAAAGGATCGGAATCGTTGGCGAGGCGGACACTGCCAATGCAACCGTCTGTTTCCAGGCGAAAATCAGGCGCAACCAACATAGATTCGCCCGTATTTGGGCGTGGGCAGGCGGGGTTGGGTCCCGTCAAGGAGGACAACGTAGCCAGCGATTTCGAGGGGTAGCGTCGGAAAGTGAATTTACGTGTTCAGCTCTCTAGCCCGCGTTTCTCACAAGCTTTCTGCTACGAGCGCCAATTGCACGCAACCTCTCAGTGTACTCGCACTCCGCTTCTCACCGTATGTCAATACGCCTCCGGGGGGGCTTGCCCCGCCCGGTAGATTCAGGGGAGGCTCGTTGCTATGTGCACCGAGATTTTACGCACACTTGTCGCTTTCGCGATGAAATCTTGTGAGAAATGCGGGCTCGTGCTCTGCCCAGAGCATGAGGGTTTTGATCGAAAGAAACTGATCTGGGATCGACAGGTGGCTGAAAAATTTTCCCGTTGGTAGGCAGCACCGTACAGTTCTCAAGGAACAGGGGACCCAACCCTGGCGGGAAAAAATCCCAGTGTGCTCTCACTCTTGATGAGAGAGTACTTGTCACGAATGCATACGGTTTTTGGGAACGCATGTGCCCCGACGAAAAAAAGTGTTGAATTGCACAGACCATCATTAAACGCACCGGCATAGCAATGGTGTGAACCAACGCGATCACGAATATTCGTAAAGGGACCGCGAATTTGTTTGCGATGACGGAGCCCAGCGTCGGTCGGCACGACGTGCGCGCAACCAAACGAATAACTCATCGTCATTTCGCGGAGAAGTTTACATTCTTGGCGGGTCGATATCCGAACGCGATCTCGATTTTCTACAGCAAAATGCAACGCCCTCGCTGCGGATTTTTCCCCACCTGCCAAAACAAACTCATCTGCCCGAATTAACACCACGCAAACTGAGGCAATGACCGGTTGTGTTCGGCAACATCCTTGCTTAGGATTCCGCAATGGGTTTACTCCCCCGCTATCGTCAGCGTATTCCGATTCCAACGCTGGCCCAGGTTATGACTTCTGTTCCCTGCACAATCGCGTCTAGTGCCAGTCTAAACCAGGCCCACAAGATCATGCGTGAGCGTCAAATCCGGCATCTTCCGGTCATGCGAGATGACCAACTCGTCGGATTGCTCTCGGTGCACGATTTGCATTTAGTAGAGACCTTTAAGGGCGTCGATCCGAGCGAGGTAAGCGTTGAAGATGCAATGTCTGAAGAGTTATTCTTCGCATCTTCCACCGATGGAATCGACCTCGTCGCCGCCACCATGGCTGCGAGAAAGCTAGGTTCCGCACTGGTCGTAGACGATGGCGAGCTTGTGGGTATTTTCACCACGATAGATGCGCTTCGGGAGCTTGCAGCCATGTGGGGGCGAAACACAGCTTGAAAAATACGCTTAGTCGACGTGGTTTCTTGTTTTCCACTGCTGTTGCAGGCAGCGCATTGCTGCGCCCAAAATCGGCAAGTGCGCTTAAATGCATGCCTCCAGATTTTGTCCGCGCTGTGAACAGCACAAAAAATATCGTAGCCGGAGAAATCACAAAAGTCGTCAGAAAAGCGGGACGCCCTGAGCGATACAAAGTTAAAATACTTCGCAAGCTAAAAGACGGGGGACTATTCGCTAGAAAAGATTCCTTTGAATTTCCGGCTGATAACGGATGGGATCGGCTGCAGCTCAAGAAAGGACAGATCTTGCTGTTCTTCTTTGATGATGACCTGACGGTTCTCTGCAACGTTCCAATTCTTATTAAGTAGCGGTTGTGCCCTTTGACAAGCTCAGGACAGGCTTTGGTGAGCGGTCTAGCGCAAAAGCCTTTGATTGTACTGCCTTCTCATCTGTGAAATCCGCCTGAGCTCGCCGAGCAAAGCAGGGTGCTCCAATACAAGGGTCTCAAAATCAGAACGCGGCAGCCTTAGCAGCCATACCTTGTTTTCTGAGCGTACCGTCGCAGAAGCAGCCGTGCCATCCAATAGCGCCATCTCTCCAAATACATCCCCCGGCTCCAATTGACCGAGCAAGCTCTCCTCTTTTTCTTTCTCTATCCTCACACTAAGACGTCCCTCTAAAACAAAATAGAGGCTATTGGGGCTCTGGTGCTGCGTAATAACGACCTGATTTGATGGAATGTCGCAAATACGAAACCGCGCGACGACTGCTTGTCTTTGCTCCATCGACAACGAAGACAGAACTGGTGAAGCGGCAACAAAGTTTTCAACCATCCGTCCTCGAAAAAAGCGCAGGAGAGTCTTGAGCAACCTACGATTCGCCTTAATCAAATGGTGAACCGCTAACTTGGGCACTTCTAAGAGCAGCGTTTTTTCGGCGGCCCGAACTGTCGCGGTCCTCCGTGCCACGCCAAAGAAAGCCATCTCACCAAATAGTGCACCAGAGACTAGCGTAGCAACAACACGTTCTTTTCCATCCTGGACATTGATCACTTCGACGCCCCCCTCTATCACGACATAGATAGACGACCCCTGGTCTCCTTCTGAAAACACCTTCTCTCCTGCGACAAGCGTGACCAGGATGGTCACTCTTTTTAGATGCTCGAGGATTTCGTCGTCTAACGCGCACAGCAAAGGAACAGAAGAAACGTAATCATCGATCGCTCTTTCAATCGGTTCAATTGGAGGGGACGATTTCGTTTTCTGGATCAATGGGGGCTGTGTGCCCTGCGCATTTGGCAAAGGCGGCGGGCTCCGCGGAATCGGTGGCGGTGAGGGAGACCGTCGACCTCGTTGGTCTGTTTCGCTCTTACTCCCCGCTGCCTGGCGCCGGGCTGCTGCTCGACACTGCATCATTCGGCGAATCGAACGTGCACCGCGATGATTTGGATCGATTAACAATACCTGCTCACATAACGTGATTGAGTGATTTGCTTCGCCTACTTGGGCGTTCAAATCTGCGGCGCGAAATATTGATTCGACCCCAAGCTCGGGCACATTGTTTTGAATACAAAACGTCCCAAACTCTTCCCATAACAAAGGATCACGCGGGGCTTCTCCAGTCGCTTTGCGATAGTGCTGAATTGCCGAATCTACTTTGTTTTTTTGGGCGTAGCCACGAGCCTTCTTTAGAAATTTTTGAAGCTTTCGATCCACTTGTTTTAATCAGTATAACAAAATGTATCTTTACTACTTCCATTCTATGAATAAACGTAAGATCCAAATTCTCAAACCAAAGAGCGTAAGCGCAGGTACCGTATGATGATGCCAAACATCTCCAAAAATTTGGCATCATCCGTTCTTATCGCCCAATGCCTCACCATTCTGGCGTAAGTAGTACTGGGCAACAACTCTCAGATTATTCCAGATTTTACTAAGGGGCCGCCACGAAATAGGTTGGTCGATCCCTAAGCGTAGCGACGACTCCTAATCGATGCCATAGGGTTGCCATCGGGTGACGCATAGATCATGTCGCCTGATGCGCCATGCGACAACTCAGCCGCATTGGCTTCGTCGGTGTCAATGTGCATCTCGAGCTTGTAGCTTGATTTCACTCTGACAAGCACGTCGCCAAAGATTGAGTCGCGAGGCCCACCCGTAATGGCTACCTCTACCTCATCACCATTTTCCACACCATAAGCCTGTGCATCTCTAGGGGTCATATGAATGTGGCGGCGAGCACAGATCAACCCCTCGGATAGCGTAACTCTTCCACACGGCCCCTCCAAAATGATCGGAGCTGAGCCCTCAACCTGACCAGAACGGCGAATTGGTGCATCTACTCCGAGTTGGTACTCATCCGTACGCGAAATTTCAATTTGATTCTTGGAACGCAAGGACCCCAATACCCGCACCCCCTCTATTCTGGCTCGGGGGCCAACTAGGTTGAGTTTTTGCTGGGAAGCAAACTGTCCGGGTTGAGAAATATCTTTGTGTACGGTGAGTTCGGCCCCCTCGCCGAACAATCGATCCATTGTTTGGCGATCCAAATGAATGTGCCGTGCACTGATGGCAATGGGGATGGGTCCTACATCAGCAACACCGGTCGTACCATTCACAATCCGCGATGTTTCGAGTGCAATTTCCAGTTCTTCATTGGTCGCAACAGCGAGCGCACGAACTTTTGCGTTGTCAACACTCAGGTCACAAACATCAGTATCGGAAGAAACATCCGCATCTTGGTTGCGATCTTCGTCCAAACGCAGCCCGAGAAACTCCAAACGTTGAAGAATGCGCCGTCTCATATGGGCACTATTCTCGCCAATTCCGCCAGTTAAGATGACAGCATCAAGCCCACCCATAGTACTCGCGTAGGCACCAATGTATTTGCGCACGCGATGGGAAAACACGTTAATCGCAAGCCGGGCAGCATCGTCGCCAAGGGCGGCCTTTTCCTCAATATCTCGTAGGTCATTGCCCAAGCCTGATAAACCAGCGAGACCGCTTAACTCGTTGAGCATCTTCTCGGTCTCATTGTCGTGATTACGAGACGGTGATCTCCATTACCACCTCCCAAACGCTGCACCGTACCCCTCGTTCGTTCGGCGTTATTCGCTGTATCAATCACTCGATACTTCACGCTTGACGAACCACAGTTAATCACCAATACATTCACAATAGGGCCCCCATATACGGCACGCTAGTAGATCTCAAGTGATTGTCGCAATACATCACTCCATCGAGGTTTTGTAACCTGCGACAACGAGCAAAACTACTTGCTCGCCGTTCTATACGGCGAGCGGTGTTGGTCTGATTTCGTTACTGGACGGTAAAACCGCCATCAATCATATAGTTCGCGCCAGTGACAAAGGATGCGGCATCCGAACACAAAAAGGTAACGACTGAGGCGATTTCCTCGGAAGTCGCAGAGCGGCCAATGGGATGCATGGCGCCCAATTGATCCTGGGTGGCTTTATCTCCGCCAGTAAAACGATCATACATTTCAGTGCGTACTGCCGCCGGCGAAACCGCATTGATGCGAATCTTGCTCGATGCCATCTCTAATGCCGCCGCTTTGGTTAATCCGATAACAGCGTGTTTCGACGCACTGTAGACGCCCATACCGGGCATCGATATCGTGCTGGCAATTGACGAGGTGTTGACGATTGCGCCGCCGCCCGCCTCAACAATCGCAGGAATCTCATACTTCATCGACATCATGACACCCAGGACGTTGATGTCCATCACACGGCGAAAATTTTCTAGCGTCTGCTCTGCTACCGGCACCATCTCACCCTCGATACCTGCATTGTTGAAAGCGAAATCGAGCCGGCCAAATTTTGATACCGCTGCAGACACCATTTGTTTGCAATCTGCCTCGCTGGAGGCATCGGCCCGGACAAATAGCGCTTGCGCCCCGGTTTCTTCAACTAATTTTGTTGTCTTGAGCCCTTCTTCTTCTCTTCGACCTGTAATTACAACCTTCGCGCCACGCTCAGCGAAAGCAACCGCTGTCGCTCGCCCGATACCACTTGTGCCACCAGTTACTAAAGCAACTTTTCCGTTCATCGGTTATCCTCTCTGCCTGGATTTCGATTGTTTGCATCGTGATATTTCTACCCATCGCAACTATTTGTGTAACGCTGCACTGATTTCCTCGAGGACACGTTTTTCATTGCTGTCAATGGATTTAATCCCAAGGAAGCCACCGGCAGCCTTCGCGATGATTGTTGCACGCGCGACCAATTTGTCCCCAAATGTCTTACGTTGTTCGTCGGATAGCTCTCGAAGCAACTCGCCGACATATGCCTTCCAAGTGGTCATGAGCTGTGGCGGAGGTCGTTGCGTGAGCCAATCTGACAGGAGCGCGTGCGGTCCGGTATTTTCTTCAATGCCGGCGTCTGTTGCGGCTTTCATGATCGCAACTCGCTCCTCCTCCTGGACAATACCATCCGCCCAGGCAACCTCCACCAGCGGCACAAGCGCAACCGCTGCAAGTGTATCGACGGCAATCCCTGTTTCAACAAGCGCCGTCAATAGCTCGTCATTCGAAATTCCAGATGCAACCTCCAGAGCCTGTTTTGCGTCTTTGTTCCTCTGCTGCTCACGCAGCTGCTCCAGCTGTTTGGCATTCTGTTTGTGAAAAAATTGCTCCTCTAGCGCTTTTCGTCGTTCTTCAAGTACCACTCTTTGTCTCCTTTTGTTTGTGCAATTAGGATTCGAGATCTCCAAGACTCATCATTAGAAAACCACAAAACGCCGCATTGTTTGGAGACAAAGCTGAACTGACCTGTCCTCTGATGTCTTTTATCATGTTTCGGTAGCTGCGATAGAAGTTCCAAGTCGGTACAGCTCGATACTCAATCCCCAATTCGAGCTTCTCAATGATTAACTTTGTCGTTGTCGGCTTTACGAACACATCTTTTTGCGGCCTAAAATATGCCTGGATTGCAGTAGAAAGGGTCCACTTTGCCATTTTTTCTTTGCGCAGTAGTGAGACAAGCAGTTCAAATCCGACCTTTTCTTTTCCGTGAAGTAGATCATACAATCCTTCGACGAGAGTATGCTTGTCTTTGCTCCCCATGGAGCTCACCATGCGTTTAAACTTTGGTTTCTCAAACATAGAAATCATCGAAGAGCGACTGATTAATCTCGCCATGTCTGCGACGACTTCCTCGGGATCATCAAACTTCCTTTTTGCAAATACTTGATGCGTCCATTGAATCATTTGATCCATCTTGTGCTTCTTGCCCAATTCCAGCATCAGTGGATGCTTGAATCCACCCGGATATTCACTAAGAAACCGTTTTTCAGCCTGCTTGAGCACTTTTACATTCATTCCAGGGCCTCCAGGGGTTCCGATACCCGGTAAAGCACGGCCAACCATACGTGGGTTGAGCAATCCGTCGCCAGTCGTACCCTGGTTTTTTACTCGATTACAAACCTTGTAAGCATCTGAATTTACATATGCGCACCGTCATTATCCGCCTGACTCTCTATTTTCAGCCCGCCGCAGCGTGATGACCTCGAAGGTAGCAGGTGCTCGATAGCGAAACGGAAACACTGAAACCCCGAGCCCGCTAGAGACAATCAGCGCAAGCCTACCCACCTGATAGCGCCCCGTAATGTATGGAGTCTCGATGCGGGCCATCACCGGCTGAAAAAAGGGAAACCAAAAATTGACTTGACCACCGTGCGTGTGTCCACTCACAAACAGATCAACATTGGCGTCTTTCGCAGCGTCGAGCAAAACATCCCCCGTTTGATGAGCCAGGACAATGCGATACTGTGATTTCATCGATGCCTCCATCAACCGTTCCGCAGCTTGCTTGGTAGTAGGAGTAATGTAGTTATTGGTTGCGACAATCACTGCCAACGATGGATCGTCAGCAATCGGATAGTAAATTTCGTTGTCAAGAAGAGGGATCCCTACCGATTGGAGAGCATTCTTCACTGTGCTCACGCTGCGTTTACGATCGCGAAAAGCAAAGTTTTCATGATCACCAATGCAACTGACAATACCGTATCGCGCCCGCAGTTTTCCCAGCTCTCGCGCGGCAATATCTGCATATTCAGCCCGATTCGTAATGATGTCCCCAGCTATGAGAACGAGATCTGCTTTCTCGCGATTCACCACATCCACGAATTTGGCGATCCGCTCGGCGCTGGTGTGCTGATCGGCCTGCGGATCTGATATCAGTGCGATCCGAAACCCGTCCAACTGGCGGGGAACATTTGGGGACGCGACAGTAAACTTGCGAACCGTCTGCTTGGTGCCGTCCACGAACATTCGTGCCGGGACATAGACGAGAAAAACACCGGCGATGGCGGCAACAGCCACACTACGGGCGGTCTTCCATCTACCTGCCAGGGGCTCGCCACGCAGCTTTCCAGCGATCCAATATACGAAATCTATTGGCGCTATCAAAAGTGAGCACTGTACCGAGTAAACCGTGATAACCCAAAACGGAACGATTACTAGGGAGTCTAACCAAAAAATTGCTGGTGGACTCGTTTGGTCAGGACGCAACACGGCAACATACCCCACCCATGTTGCGATGAGAATCGGTACAGAATAGCTAAGCCCTAAATACCCGATCCGGGCACAATCGGCGATCCTATTGGAGCGCGCTCCAAGCCGAGAAAATGGCTTGGCGATACGACGCGCAAAGTAGTGGGCGTGCGCGACGATAACAATCGGCGTTAAAATTAGAATCGCTAACCACACAGAACTCTCATCCTGACGGTTGGACCGCTCCTTGCTTTAAGATGCCAAAAAACATCAAATCTCAACAGACCATTAGGGGGCGTCCCGATTGTGCCAGTGCCTCCAGATGAGCACATGGCCAGATATTGATAAGAAACCAGGCAGGGAAGGCGTGAGAAGGGAGCATAGTTGTTTTACGTGACCGACGAGCAACGCCCCCTGCGGTTTCAGGGGCTTATCTGGTGGTACATTCATAATCGGGACACCCCCCTAGGTGACTGGTGTTTTTTGTCGTACCGAAAGATCGACAAAGTGAATGGAATTTGATCTTCTTTAGTAATGACGCAGGGTTTACCTCCAAAGCAGGGAAGTTTGTTGACCTCTGGCGCATCGTATTGCCGTTCTCGTTTGTCTGAGGCATCGATCTATTCTCTCTTGTATCGAGAAGGTCATCGATTGTTTCCCGACGAAATGTTCTCGGATCTATTTACGAAACGTGGTCGTCGGTCGATTCCTTCTCGGATCGTGGCGATTGTGATGGTTCTGCAACGAGTAGAAGGGCTCAGTGATCGGGAGGCTGTGGATCGATTCAGCTATGATTTGCGTTGGAAGTATGCGGCTGGGGGCCTGGATTCCGATTATCCTGGTTTTGTCCATACGGTTCTTGTTGACATGCGTGAGCGGCTTCGCCAGTCTGCATCTCCAAATCGGATTTTCGAAGCGGTGTTAGAGGTATGCCGGCAGGCCGGACTGGTCGGTCGCAAACGTGTGATGGATTCGACGTGTCTGTATGATGCCGTTGCGACCCAAGATACGGTGACGCTGATACGGTCTGCAATACGCGGCTTGTTGCGGGGTCTGGACGCAGAGCAATCTGCTTGTGTTCGTGCTGTTCTTCGTCGCGACGATCCCTACGAAACTCCTGGCAAACCGAGTTGTGCGTGGGACGACAAGGCTGCTCAGGAATCCCTTATCGATGCACTGGCCCAAGACGCCCACGCAGCTCTCGTATCTATGGAGGGTCGCCCATATGGTTCGGAGGTCGCTCAAGCGATGGCACTACTGGCAACGGTGGTCGGGCAGGATTTAGAACAGAGGGAAGATGGGACCTATCGCATTGTGAAGCGAGTCGCTCCGGACCGAGTGATTTCGACTGTGGATCCGGAAGCGCGCCATGGACGCAAGACGGGGGCTCGTGGATTTGACGGATATAAAGGCCATATCTCGATCGATCCAGACTCTGAAGTGATCGTGGCAAGCGATGTCACAGCGGGAAACGTGGGCGATGGACAAGCCGCAACGCAATTGCTCGAAGAAGCGATCGAACAAACGCAGGCAGCGCCCCAGGACAACGCTCGTGTCGCGGTGTTTGGTGATGCCTCCTATGGGGCAGCGGATATCGTTGAAACGCTAGAAAAGGCAGGGATTGAAGCCAACGTAAAGGTCCAAGAGCCATCGCCCCCCAGCAAAGGATTGTTTGCTAAGAGCGCATTCAAGATTGATTTAAACGAGCAAACCGTTCGCTGTCCACAGGGGATTGTCGTACCGATCAAACCCCGAAAGGGACCCGAGCGCATGGGTATGGCATCGTTTGAGTCGCACTGTCACGACTGTCCACTGAAACCAAAATGCACAACTTCGAAAACCGGACGCTTGGTCCGAATCCACACCAAAGAGGCAACGTTGCAGCGCTCACGACTTCACCAACGGAACGAAAAATGGAAACGGGATTATCGTTCTACTCGCCCCAAGGTAGAGCGAAAAATCGCTCACCTCATGCAACGCAGACACGGAGGACGCCGGGCACGAGTGCGCGGGTGCGACAGGGTCAGAGAGGATTTTTCCTTACTTTGTGCTGCGACCAATCTTAAGAGACTGGCAAAGCTCGCCGTAGGCTCCAAAAATGGCGCCTGGGCCATTCTCGACCGGATGCTGCCCCTGATCGCCCTTCTTATTTCCGGTCTGGGCTACGCCTGGCGCGAAATGACCAGGCGAGTCATCCAAACACCAGAGTGCGAAAACAACCGGCGAAACCTATTTTTCTACCCGCTACCTTCAGAAACACCGTATTTAACACCAGTCACCTAGGGTGTTGGATTTGTCGCGTCGGGCCCAGATGGCTGTGGTGGGGATGGCTGTGTTGGAGCAGAGTCCGTCGACGGAGGAGCAGAGGATTCCTTTGCCTTCTCTAGCTCTAACTCTAGCTGCTTTGCACGCTCTTCGGCCTCTTTGAGCCGCCGCTCGGTATCTTCTTTTTCCTTTTTTGCCTGCTCTTCTGCAGACTGTTTCTTGAGTTCCGCCAATCCTTTTTTGCGATCAATCAACGTATACTGAAAGGTTAAGAGGATGCTGTTCTGTATTTGGGTGAGCTCTTTGCCGCGTGGGAACAACTGCGGATCTCTGACGAGACTCCCTTTGTAAACAATTCCCATCCAATCGAAAATCGCCACCGTCGCGGTCGCTTCCAATGCGAGCCGCGTTAGCTTTCCTGAAGAGCGATCGAAATCATCGTTGTTCAGGAAGGGGAACAACACGCTCAACCCAGCGGAATATTTCAACCGCTCCTGCTGTGCCTTTCCCGTCAAGCCGGCAAACAGTTCCACTCCTGCCTGATGCACCGTTGCGAGCTCTTGTAGTTCAGTTGCCGGCGTCGCACTGTCGTCGTCTACGACAAATACATCCGATGTAAAAGAGTGACGTCCCCCAAATCCAGCGCGCACATCCAGTGTGAGCTTGTCGCCACTAAGGGGTTGCGCAAAACCGCCTGCCGAATAGCCGAGTGTAAACGGTTCAAATGCACTCGCCACCTTAATGTCATCTGACGTGATTGTCTCCGTCGTGCCGTCTGCATCTGCAGGCAATAACGTGTATGCTACGGGGTCGGCGGTAATCTTACGAGCACTAAACAGTGACGTGGTAATTTTCGCCTGACCAAACACGCCCAACTTGGAAGCCAAAAAATAGTTGTACATCGACTCGAGAGCGAGCTCGTCATTTGTCTTCACAAAGTCGTCAACGACAGGGGTCTTGGCAAACCCTTCGTTAATGGATAGTTGGTTTCGCCAGGTTGCCGCACCTCGCACATAGTCGGCGCCCCCAGAAACGCCGAGACCAATCAGCGCAGAAGTTCCTTCCACTTGGCCAACAACATTGGTGTTATCCACCAAATTGAGAGTTCCACTCATGGACAGCGATGGGTTCCACCCACGCACATCTTTGTCACCAGCACCCTTAATATCCTCCTCTGGAATGATCTTCGTCTGCGCAAAGACCTCCCCGGTGGCAAAGGTGATCCCAAGAAAAACGATCAAGGCCAAATTAGAGCTTTTCATAGTATCCTCGCACGAGCATAGATTGAATTGTGACTAGCGATATCTTGTCCAAATTTCGAATTAAAATCGTCCATGGCAACGCGGCAATGACTTACTACGTTTCAAATGCAGTGGCCAAGTAACTCAAGTCGTTTTTCGCATTTTATTGGCGACAAAAAAGTAGCTCTGGAGCTCATCTCAAAAACCGGACCGAGCCTGGCTCGAGAGGTACGGACCGAGCGAGACGTAGGTGACAAGTCCCCAGTAACGTATTGGAATACGTGACTGGGAGCCTAGCCCGGAAAAATCGCGGATGCGTGCGAAGATCGCCGAAGGAATTGTTTTCACACGGAGATTTTCGATTGCAGGGAATACTGGTTGTATTTGCCAGATTGAAAATTTTTGTGTGGGAACAAGAACATTGGTGAGGGCGTGCGCAGAGCGTGATTTTTCCGGGCTAGCACCCCACAACGTCGCTCGGTACGATGGATCGGCCAGCCGATGGGAGGTTTTTGCGATGAGATCTATGGAACCGATTTAGGACATTGACGATGTCTCGGATTGACACAACATCTCACAAGCCCTTTCGAATTCATCGCGAAGCTTGGGCAGTATGGAGGCTGCGTTTGCAAATTGATGGGCTCTTCCGAATTCTTCAATCTCTGCGCAAATTGTGGCAAGCGCGGAGAGCTTGAGACAAAGAGCACTACCTTTAAGAGTGTGAGCGGCAGCGGCGATACTCTCCGAATCCACCGCTTTCACAATAGTCTCGAATTGTTCACGGCCGACTTGCAAAAACAATTCAACGAGTTTGGAATCCGGGACAAAAGTAGTCAAATCGTGTCCTTCGCCTTTAGGCGCTCATGGATCCACTCCGTCGCACGGGCGAGAAGCATGGGCTTTCCAAAATAATACCCCTGTAGCAATTGGCCCCCCATATCACTCAGAATATTCACCTGTGTTTCGGTTTCAACCCCCTCGGCAACAACGGCAAGCTCCAATTCGCGACCAATAAGAATAATTGCGCGCGCCAGCTGTCGGTTCTTACTGCTGCTTTCTATTTGTGCGGTGAATGAACGATCGATCTTCAATGCGTCAAACTGTAGCTCCAGCAAGTTCTTGATCGATGAGTAGCCAACACCAAAGTCATCAAGGGCAATTCGGACACCATTGTCTCGAAAACGTTGAAATATTGACTGCGCTAGGGGAAGATCATTCAGGAGAGAGTGCTCTGTCACCTCAATAACCAAATCTGAACCGGATAGACGATGGTCATCCAAAGTCCCTAGCACGACCTCGACAAGGTCAGGTGCTGAGAACTGACGTCGCGACAAATTTACCGATATGTATTGAATACAATCGTCTCCATAGGCATCTCGCCAGCGCCTGAGTGCCCCACACGCCTTCTTCAATACGATACGATCTAGCACGACGATTAATCCCGCGTCCTCCGCAAGCGGAATAAACTCGTCTGGGCCAACCTGGCGTCCGGTCTCTGGGTCCATCCATCGTGCAAGCGCCTCAAACGAGACCAGTTGCCCCTCGGGATCAACAATCGGCTGTAGAGCAATCTCGATTGTCTCTGCCTCCACAGCGCGGCGGAGCCGGCCCTCGAGTTCAAGTACCCGCCTCGCTTGCTCATGCATCTCATTTTCGAATAGCGTATACTGATTGCGTCCAGCAGACTTAGAACAATACATCGCCGTGTCTGCGTCACGCAATATGTCATCAATGCTCTCGTATCCAGTTTCTGAGAGCGTGATCCCAATACTACCGGTCGTAAAAATCTCCCGCCCCTGGATCACAAATGGCTCCGCCAAACGTTGTTTGATTGTTTCTGCCACGCGAATCACGTCAAAGTTACCACCAAACCCCTCAATCAAGATTGCAAACTCATCCCCGCCTAAACGTGCAAACGTATCAACTGCACGAATCATCGCTCCCAAACGTTGCGCAATATCAACCAACAGCTGATCGCCTGCGACATGCCCCAAACTATCATTGATGAGTTTGAAGCGGTCGAGATCGAGAAATAGCACTGCAAATCGATGCTTCTCGAATCGATGGGTACGAGCCAATGCTTGCTCTAAACGAGCACGAAACAACGTCCGATTCGGGATCCCAGTTAGCGCATCATACGTTGCGCGGCGCGTGACATCCGCCTGGGAGCCGGCGATTCGATACGCCCCTTGATCATCCCACAGCGCCATTCCCCTACATAGTATCCAACGATACTGCCCTTCCGCATGCAATATCCGATACTCGCACTCGAAATGATCACTCACGCCATCGCAATGATCTTGAATTTTAGACTTTAGATTGTCGAGATCGGACGGGTGAACGCGTGAAAACCAATCTTCAGGATCGCTCAGTTCCTCGTTTTCGTCGATTCCAAGCATTTGCTTCCAACGTGGGGACAAATAAATCGTGTTGGCTCGAAGCTTCCAATCCCATATCCCGTCGCTTGTTCCTCGGGTGGCTAACGCATACCGTTCTTCACTCTCACTGAGGGCTTGGAGAGTCCGTGTTCGCTCGACAGCATATCGTACGGCCCGCTCGAGGAGAGTAGGGGTAAGACTTCCCTTGAATAGATAATCCGTTGCACCAGAGTTCATCGCGGCCAAATCATACTCATGCGCCTCTTCACTCGTTAGACAGATATATGGCCCTACGCAACCGCTTTTTTTGGCCTCTCGGATCAGGGCAACACCGTCTTTGCCTCGGAGATTCAAGTCGACAAGGTAAACATCATGCTCCCGCCGCAGTATTGCCGATAGGCCTTTTGCATAGTCGGCGCTACTCTGTACGGAGTAGTGGCCCGGCATTGCGCTCAGATACTCTTTCACGACCGCCACGATCAATTCGTTGTCATCAACGACAAGCACGCGGATCTCTTGGTTAGTAATGACCTTCCCCCGATCAGAATTCTTGCTGAGAACGAATCACAAAACAGGCTTGTACAGTTACTGTTCTAGCTTAACGCAAATCTCGAGCAGGAACCTCGTGATACGAGCTGGAAATATCTAGCGAAGGATACAAACCTACATGCCCCTCTACAGCGAGGGATATTTCACGGTGGCCTCGGATCGGGTCACCCAATCTGCATCGTGTAAGTGCATTTGCCAGAGATTTATTCCCTAGAATTGGTAACTCGCAAAATGGCAATTCCCTCAGTAAAATCGATCGTAAAACGGACGAATTCTAACTATCTGATAATAGACCGTGATATCCGAGATGCTTGTCGCGAGACAGGTGCCCTGTTACGCTACCGCGCACCTATCGAGTACGAAAGGAACGACGAGATGCGACGAAAACTCTGGATTGTGTGCATTGGTATCGGCGTTGCTATGCTACTTGCTCCGCAAATCTCGATGGCCTTCTATTGCGGACATCAATTGGTTTCGATTGGGGACACAACCTACGAAGTACAATCCAAATGTGGCCCCCCGGTGTTTGTCGACCATGCCGATTCACTGTGCGCTCGTCGATCAGGCCCTGCTTCAGAAGTTTGGACCTATGACTTTGGCCCTAGTGACTTGGTTCACATGGCAATGTTTTTGGATGGGCGATTGCACAAGGTAAAGACCGGTGGCTATGGAATAAAAGGACGAGGGACCAAGAAGCATTCTTGCACAGCCGTTGTTCGCACCGGGAGCACTCGATACGAGGTATACAAAGCGTGTGGAGCGCCCACCGCCAAACGCCGGTTTGAAGAACATCGCGACATACACGGTCACCACAGCCACGCCAAACATCATCACTACCCAGCCCGGATTTGCACAACCGTGGAGGAGTGGACCTACGATTTTGGTCCCTCGCGTTTTATTCGCCAATTTCGTTTCGAAAACGGACGTGTCACCAAAAAACATACTGGTGGCTATGGTTATGTCGCCCCAGGACGCTGACCTATCCCCAAAAGAACGCCCATCTCTTTGCCCCCAAAAGAGAACATAAAACCTGTACCGATTTGAACAACGCCAAGCAACGCTGCTTCGTAAACTGATGCAATCCCCTCCGGCGTAAAACCCTCGGCCCAGCTGCCGGCTGCATCGACCTGCCAGTCCCATTGGACAAACAAACCACCGGGACGAAGTAGCGAAATCAAGACACCCAGCGTGCTGGGAAAGTCTGGCAAAAAGCTGCACACCGAAGAGGCAACAACGAGATCAAAGGGAGCTGTGAGACCGATGTGACCACGAACGCTTGGATCTCGTACCATTCCTGCGATGGGAGTTACGTTGTTGATATCTTCGCGATCACATTTTTCTTCCAGGACCGCGATCATCTTCGATGATAGGTCCAATCCCACCACGTGGTTACACAATGGTGCGAGCCTCTCAGTGAGCAGCCCCGTTCCGCAACCGAAGTCCAGTACTCTCAGTTGCGCCCAGTCCCCCAAAAGTGACGGAATCAGACTCTCTATCGATGCAAACGCTTGCTCAGCGTAGCGATGGGTTTCTTTCTGGTCCTCCCAGCCCGCTGCACGTTCGTCCCATGTCTTTTCAATTTCTTGATAATCACTTTTTTGAGACATGCCCCACTATGTATTATGCTCCCCCGCCAAGCAACCGCCATTTTTGCCCAACAGGGATTACTGATCGCCCTTTAAGATATCTCCCAACAAGCGAAATTCCGTATCCCTGGGTGACGTTGACCGCCATGCCAAACAAACCGTTCGATACGGCCGGGGACGGACAAATCGCCGAGCGACCAAAGAAGTTGCATGGCCAAGCTCATTTTCGATTGCCATTTGCGGGAGCAAGGTGATCCCTACGCCATGCGCCACCATTTGCACCAAAGTATTGAGGCTGGTGGCACGAAAATCTCCCTCTTCGGCCCCAGCAGACTGACAAACACCCAAAGTTTGATCACGCAGGCAATGTCCATCCTCGAGGAGCAGTACAGATTCGTCTTGCAGGTCTTCCTCATGCACCACTTTGCGAGCGGCGAAACGGTGGGAACGCGGAAACACCACGACAAACTCGTCTTTAAACAGCGGCAAGATCTTTGAAGATCCCAGATCTGCCTCCTGTGCAAGCAAAAGAACGTCCAGCTCTCCCCCTGATAAGCGCTGCACAAGGTGAGCGGTCTGGTCCTCAACGAGCAACAACCGGCAAGAAGGGTACGTTTTGCGCACAACCGGTAGTACCGAGGGCAGCACATATGGCGCAATGGTGGGAATCACACCTAACTTTAGGTCTCCGGAAAGTGGGCTGCACAGCGTTCGGGCAATGTCTACAACATCATCCACCCCACTCAGTGCCAAACGCCCTCTCGCCACAATTTCTTTGCCAGCCGCGGTCACCAGTACCCGACGGCGATCGCGCTCGAAGATGCGCAATCCAAGAATCGCCTCAATCTCCTGTATCTGCGCGCTTAATGCGGGTTGGGTAACATGGCAACGCGCAGCGGCACGGCGAAAGTTGAGCGTATCAGCAACCGCAATCATGTATTCCAGCTGGCGGACCGTCGGCCTCATCAGAATATGTTATCACAGATACACCATTATCCAATTGGACTTATCAGCGAAAACATCGCACATTGGCACAAACAGCATCACAACCAACCGAAAACAAAAACTAAGCAAAGGAAATCATTATGCCTAAAACAGTACCAGACGTTGTGTTTAAAACCCGCGTCCGCAACGACAACCTGCCCGGTCCCAATCCTTTTGAATGGAAGGACCTTTCCAGCGACGATATCTTCGCTGGAAAAAAAGTCGTGCTCTTCGCACTCCCAGGAGCATTCACACCCACCTGCTCCAGCACCCACCTTCCCGGCTATGAGTCAAAGTATGACGAATTCAAAGCGCTTGGGATCGACAGCGTTGTTTGCCTTTCCGTCAACGATGCGTTTGTCATGTACCAATGGGGAAAATCGCAAAAGGCAGAAAAGGTCTTCTTGCTCCCAGATGGCAGCGGAGAGTTTACGCGAAAGATGGGCATGTTGGTCGACAAAGACAATCTGGGCTTCGGCATGCGCAGCTGGAGATACTCGATGTTGGTTGACAATGGCGAAATCCGCAAAGTGTTTTCTGAACCAGGGTTCGCCGACAACTGCCCAACAGATCCGTTTGAGGTCTCCGATGCGGATACGATGTTAAACTACCTAAAAAGTCAGTAGCGCTATACCGTGCGATGGTCGCAGCTGGAGGGCGACCATCGTGCAGCGTATTTGGAGTGTCAGGGCGACAATGTACTCTCGCCGCTGCAATGATTCATCCTTATAACAATCAAAACCAAACCCGCTGGGATCGGGGCGATTTCAAGGTTCAACTTCTAGTGCCCAATAACACTCGACCAATAGGGTTTTGTGACGGTACCCGCGAAGATATCGCCGAGCTTGAATCGATTGCAGAGACAGAGGGTGCCAGCGCACAGATCTCAAAGAAGGTGCTCAAGACCGGTCGCGAAATTTGGACCCTGGGCGAAGCCTGTGAATAGGAGAGTCGTCCTGCCGTCCGCGTCCTTTATTATCACTCCCTCACCACACAACACAAAGACCATATAAACGAATATCGCTAGAAAAAATTGAAACAACGTTTTTCGTCTGGAAGTTCGTCAATATCCTCGCCAGAAATGATCAGAAGATCCTCATTGGGAATCACCTCAAACTTATCAAACCCCTCGCGGCATACAGGACGCGCAAGATTATACCCCGGCTGAAGCGCATTGGCGTTGATCACAAAGACCCGCAATATTCTCATTGCCTTTTCACTCGTATCCGGAGCAAAGAGGACCATGTGTTGAGGATCGGAGCCCAAAAATACCTTTTTGTTATCAGTGGAAGAATCGCTATCAAGCTCCTGATACACGTCTATAAACCCAAACCCAAAGAACACATCGTACCCACCACTGCTCGTGCTCCACTCGCATGCATAGTCACTCACCCGTCCACGGTGGCAGTGATCATGGTCACTGTCCCAGCAATCAACTGGCGTCGACGGCAAATCGAGCATCAATCTGTCCCAATGCTGCGGAGCCCCAAACGTATTTAGGAAACGCGACAAAGCAGGGATTGGTATCGGACATTCGTGTGTCTGCACGACTTGGCCGGTGTCGTGGGAAACTGTCGCGTCACAGTCATCTTCACACGACCAATCCGAAACCTTCCACCTGTTACACGCAAATTCGTTGTTGTCGTCATCCTGACATTCCAGGGAAACGAGGCTCCCTTTCTCGGGACGAAAAAAGTGATTGAGTCGGTCTTCTCCTGGTTCCTCGAACAGATTGAGTTGAAACCGTCCGGGAAATTCCCGCGTGGTTACAGGGACTCTTTGCGTGATCTCCCGATCGTCGTCGCCTACAAAGTAAGCCCAGCTAATCCCGACAAAAACATCTTTGGTTTCGTCGTACAATCGAATGCTCTGCAGACTCCCAGCCAAAGCCATCCGGGGCTCCCCCTCATAATCCCCCACGTTGAGTTCTTCACCACAGCCACTGGCCAAAACCCCCAACGCTAAAAAAACAAACGGGGCAAATATGTAATGAGATCGCATCATCATACTTCCTTTCCAATATATGACCCCCCAAGCCTGTGTCGTGGACACAATTACCAAAACTTTCCGATTCCCAAATACCCGATGGCACCCACGCGGCTCTTTGTACCTGGCTCATCTCCATCCGTATCTTGCAACGAAAGAAAACGAACCCGTAAACGCCCCTCAGCAACAACAAAAAAGGACCCAAAGAACGGCACTTCAGAGCGAAGAAGTGTATCCACAAGCGGCGTAATGCGAGCCCGAGTTGGTGTGATACGATCACTTGTATAAGACTGCCTGAGATAGGCCAATCCCGCTCCGACACCACCAGATAGCGAAAATCTCCCTAAATCGAAGACTTTGCTCACCCCAACCGCGCCGCCAACCTCTGTCAGTGTCGAGGACAATATGTCTGTTTCAAGGGAACTTTGAGATAGCCACAAAACTAGATCCAAAGATAACGGGCGGAGAGCAAGTATTGTCGATATGCCTGCCCCTAATTGTGTCGAGTAGTCGGAGATAGGCGCCGAAGAGACAAAGCCGCCGACGGTCGTAGACAACACGTGCTTGGGCCCCCCGCCCTTGCGTACCAACTTCGCGTATTTGACGGCCTGCAATTGCGAGGTATCAAGTCTCCGTTTACGCCTGGCAATAACACTGACTGCCCCTTCGTAGAGACGATCACGTCCGCGCTTTCTGACAAAATAGGAGCCAGGGGGAAGCCAGACGTTCCTGGCATCCTTGCCAACATTGGCCTCGAGAACCAACGGGCCCGATCGCGTCCCGCGATGAAAAAAAGTACTGCCCTCTCGTGAGCCGAAGAGATCCTAGCTTTGCGCTCAGGGTCGGTTTCGTAAGCATCACGTCTGCACGCCCCTTGAGCTCGTAGCGGTATGTTGGGTGTTGCACCCCGGCAAGGGTTTGCGCTGTGCTCGCTACGGTGCGCTCTGATGCATATTGATAGACCTCTACCAAGCTGATGCCACCATTCTTATCGGCATCGGCCGGCTCCTCTCAATCCTGAAAATCAAATGATGCGTGAAAAAGGAGGCCTGCAAGGAATCTGATTCTTGTGCGTCCTCGCCGGCAGTAGTCGACGCCAAAATTGCAAACCCCGCGGTATTCAGCTGTTTTGTGGACGGAATCGCAAACGGTCGATCCAATTGGGTCCCCTTCACCTGGGTTGCGTTGCCAGATCGGCAAGTATCTACAACAAGAATCCGCACATCCGCGGACGATCCTGCGGTCGTATTTCGCAATTCTTCCCAGGGCAGTTCTGCCCGTCCCAAATGTAGTGACAGGGCGTCCGCATGACCAGAGTAATAGACAAACAACAAGGTAGGGGTTCCATTTGCTTTCTCACGCCGAATCCGGAGATTGATCCGCGCCAGTGCATCACGCACCCGAGAGGGACTCGGTTCCTCTAAAACGGTAACGTTCTCCCGTCGCCAACCACCTATACTCGTCAGCGTATCTGCCAGTCGCTTTGCGTCGCGATGCGCATAGCGAAGCGACACCTCTCCGACGGCTCCATTTCGCGCGCCAATAAACAACCCATAGCGACTTTCTGCAGCCTCCGCTGTCTGTGCAGATTCCCAAGCCAGCGCCAACGCACTCACAAGTAGCAAGAACCTCACTCGCCAACCCCTAAGAGAAACACCCTCGTTGAACATTCTGGAGAAAGTTCCCCGTCATATTCCTGTTTGGGTTGATCTTTGCCGGGGCACGCAGTGATACGAAGTCGCGTATCCCCGTCGGGGGTCGTCCTGAATGCCGATTGGAAGCCAGCGTGATCTTGCCAGTGGTCCCCTTAAAATAGGACTTCCACGCGTCTTTTTCCCAACCATCGAGCGCGACCCAATCCCCCACAGCCACCCCTCGAACGCCGAATCCGCAGTTTGTCCCCTACTTCTAGCTTGGTGAGTTTTCGAATATCTACATCACTTACGATAATTGTATCGTCCCCTTTTCACTGTCACATCGAGCCCCACCGCGGCGCCCTTCTTTCTCACCGTATCAACTCCGGAGACAATACGATCAGTAACAGCACGAGACTCGTCACCACCCCAACCACCAGCCCATACCACACGGAATCGTGGCCTATTTGCTTGCTCTGCTTGATGAAACGCCTCGAGAGCCGGGGGCAGTGGTTCATACGAAGCAGCAGCAATCGAAGCATGCTCTTCTCGGAGTTTCGCATCGCAGGCCTGACAACGATCTCTATGCAATTCGATTTTCGCGCACGCCTCCGAGTCCAAAAGCCCCCCAAAGCGTGTTGGGACACTGCCCACGCAGACAGACAATCCACTGTTTCTTTACTTTGGCGCAACATCACCTGCCCCTCCTTCTCCCAAGATGGCTCTCGCCGCCTCGCGAAACGCCTCCAGCCTTCGACTTACAGTTCGCCCGAATTGATAGACATCAGTGCAGCGATTTCCTGCTGGTCGAGATCATCGATGTAATAGTACGAAGCGATTTGTGCTTCCTCCTCCGATACGTGCGTAAGCACCCTGTTGAGCGCGATTCTGTCCGTCGACCTTTTCCTCTGTAACAACATGATCCGATGGCTTCTTGGCCTTCAATAGCGCCTTGTCGTCGCCTATCATCTCGCAGACGATTGAGCGCCAAATTGGTAACGATCCGATACAGAAACGCAGCGGTATTGTGCTCCGAACCACCGCCGCGGCGGTGCCCTATCAGCTTAATAAAGGCCTCCTGGACAACGTCCCTCTGCCAGCCCCTGATCTGCAAGAATGCGCAAAGCTCTTCCACGAACTAACGTCACGTGTCTTCGGTAGACCGCCTGTATCTCCATGCTTGGGACCAATCCGATGCAGCCAAACTGCCTCGTATCAAAGACACCCTAGATCGATTCTATGGACAATTCTCATGATATTTTTTTGTTCAACTGACAGTCGTAACCCAAAGCACCAAAAGAACGCCTCTAGAGAGTTCGCGAAAGACGGCCCTTCCACGCCAAAGACACCAGTCGATTTTGAGGGGCCGATGCAATTCCGGCCCGTTGTGTCCGACTACCCCGCTCGGACCACGATTCTCACCCAGATCTCCAATTCGGAGGTTCCTGCGCGACTACTCACAACTCGATTGAATCGATGCCTCGATGTCTGGGATCGTCAAGCAGTCTAGATCGGGATTTTGCCACAACGTAACCGTCTCGAGAGCTGGCATTGTTGCCAGCGCACTCGCATCTTGGATTTGGTTAGAGTCGGCTTTGAGCTCGGTAAGCACCGCAAAACTACTGAGCGGAGCGATTGAAACAATCTCGTTGTTTCGGATGTCCAAGCGTTTGATCTTCGTTAGTTTGGTGATTGGGGCAAGCGAGGAAATGTTGTTGCCCCGCAGTAGCATCCAATTTAGTTTTGGTGAGCTCGCCACCGCTGAAATATCGTCAATATTGCAATCGTTTGCATTGATCGATCGAATTTCCGCAAGCCCCAGGCCATCCAAGGAGGTAGCACCACAGTCGCGGATGTCAATATGATCCAAGACGCTCATCGATGCGAGGGGACTTAGATCTTTCGCAGCGAGTCCGGGAATCTTAAGGTTCGTCATACGCTGGAGCCCACCGAGTCCAGAGATATCCAGGGTACGACTCACATCACTATTTTGAATGTCGAGCCATGTAAGCGATGTGATTTGGCCAAGCGCCGCCAGATCATCAGAACCAATGTTGACATGCTCCAACTCAAGCCGCTCTAGGCGTGACAGCCCCGCTAAGGGCGAGAGATCCCAAGGTTTCTCGATCGATTCAGGGGCACCATGAACATCCAAACTCGTTAGTTGGCTGCCATTTGCCGGAAATAGAGGAGTTAGGTCTATCGGTTGCTGCGAGTTTGTAGCATTGAGAGAGAAGCCACGGAGATTTTCCATTTTACCAATGGGCGCAAGCTGATCGCTCGACACTTCTCCGATCACGTTCAGGCGAAGACCGGTAACCGATTCCATGCGCGTGAGGGGTGTGAGATCGGGAATGATAGGTCCAGTGATCGTCAGGTGCAAGAAGTCAACAGCGTCAAGTGAGTCTAACGAATCCAAATCAACGGAAGATGCAACGTCGATCGTCAGTGATTTTAACGTACCGGCCAGCGGTACTAGCGGAACCATATCGACTGAGGTCCGGGGCAACTGTAGCTGGCGCAATGGATGGCCGCTTAGTGGATCCAGATCCGCAGATGAAGATTCAAATCCGTTCAAACGTAGTTCTAGAATCTCAGGAATACACTCTACCCCCGCAAACGAATCAAACTCGCGCGCCCGCCCAACAGAACGCACCTCCAATGTATCAATCCCCGGATGGGCAAACGGAGGCGCATGGTCGGGATCCTTGGCGCGCAAAAAGGCCCCTAAACGAATATCACCGTCTGGATCGTTCATCCATGGGCGCAGCTGTTCGCGAACGGCAGCCTCTACATGTACACTCGCAAATGTAATAACGTCATCGTCTGATGGCTCGGGATGTCTACATACGCCTTCGACACATCGCCCTACCCTGCCGCAAATTGCAGTTCCACAAATTTCGCCCTCGGTCGTACATATAGACTGTGGATTCGATTCGCCGGACGTATTGTCGTTCGACTGCAAATCATCGCCACAAGCAACAACACCGATAGGCACGACAAACATCGAAAAGATGACTCGGATCGCACGAACCCGAGGTGGCCATTGTCGCTCCCTTTTCATCCACAAGCATATTAGCATTCCTGGTCGATAAACCAACGAAAACATGCCATCATCACAGCATGCTAAAATTCCCCTTCCAACTTGGAAGGGTTGCCAATCACGACGCACGTAAGGGTTCTGAATTCTTTTCCAAACATAGGGATGTCGACTCGTACACAGGGAAAATGTTCGCATCTCTCAAAACGGTGTCTGTAAAGTCTGGTTTCTTACACAAACTTAATTTGCGGGGAGGGATGGTAAACGAGTGCTAGTTTCTTCCAGAAAAGAACTTCGGTTTTAGCGGAAATCCGGTTTGCGCATGCATCCTTTGCCAAGCTAAAAAGCGCTCCTTGCGGCTCTGAGTTGTTGATGGGTGAGGCGCAGTAGAGAAAACATCTTCCGTACGATCTCAGCCTCTGCGTGCCGCCGCTATCTGGACAATGCGCTCAATGAACGCATTGTAATTCAATCCACGCTTCTTGGCCGACATCGCCATCTCATGGCCATAATTGAGATACGGGTTGACATTTGCCTCTAGCACCCAGGGAACGCCACGAGCATCGAGCCGCACATCTAGGCGCGCATAATCGCGAAGCCAAAGGACTTTGTAAGCAATGCGGCACGCTCTATCAATTTCACGTCGTGACTTCTCCCCGATCCGGTATGCAAGACGATTTTTGATGCCCCTTTTTTTTCGATACGCTTCGTCCCACTTCGCAGAGCGAGTTGCGATACGCTCGGTGGCCTGTTTGTCAAGAACATCTCTGATATCGGCAAAATTTCGATATCATCACCATTGCCCAAGAGAGGAACATACAGCTCACGCCCTTCAATGAACTGCTCAGTAATCGCAGAGCAGCCAATCCGCTCATGGATGAAGCGAATGCACTCTGCAAGAGTCTCGGTGTCATTCACGACAGAAGACAATGCGATTCCCTCTGAGGCATCAAGTCGCCAGGGTTTCGCGAACGGAGGAAACGGCAGACTCGGATCTTCTTTCACTTCATCGTTTTTACGATACGTACGAAACGCCGGCACCTTGACATCATGGTGCGCCAAAACCTTTTTGGTCATGCCCTTATTGCGGGTAATCATCAGCGCGGAAGGAGGTGATCCCGTATACGCATACCCTTCCGCTTCGAGAACGGCCCGCAACAAGTAGTCGAGTCGATCGACCTGCGCAAAGGTCTCAACACAGTTAAACACGAGGTCTGGATTGAAGTCGCGGAGCGGTTCAAGGTCACAGCTGAGATCGCTATGGTTGCATGGTCCCGCTCAAGAAGTCTGCCGCGTGCAAGGCTTGGGATCCAAGCAAGCGATTGCGGCGGGCACAACTATCCGATGCGCAAAATCTGTACAACACCTATCAGCACGAAGGACTGCCGCCAGGACCGATTTGTAGTCCGGGGAAGGCAGCGCTCGAAGCCGTGCTGAAGCCAGACGGCTCAAAGTACTTTTTCTTCGTATCGCGCAACGATGGTACCCACGTTTTCTCCAGGACGCTCCGTGAGCACCGCCGGGCGGTAGACAAGTTTCAGCGCTAGGTGGCTGGTGTTAAACAGACTTCGAAGCGAAAATTCGCCAGGTGCGTTGATAACGCGCACAATATGTAGACGCGTATTGAAATACGGGGCTACATGAAATACGGGGCTACATATTGTGGCGTGTTAGCGACGTACATGGCGAATTTGCAGTCGGAGGATGTTTAACACCAGTCACCTAGAGAGATGACCACAAACGAAGTCATGCCGCGAGCCGAGCTGCCGATTGGAGCGAAGGCCCTGGGCGAAGCTTTGATGGCAATGCGGTCGTTGTTTAGAGATTACAATGACTTAGGTGTCCCCTACGGAAGTTTTTTTCCGTAGCTGGCAAAAATAGGGTTGCTATAGTGCGAACTCAGCCACATTTCGTTGTGGCGTACGAGGAGACGAATGCGAATTCAATTGCTATTGGGCAGTGTGTTTGTAGTTATGTGTTTTTTTATGAATTGGGCCAGCGCCCAAAGTGATGCGAATGTTAATGGTTCAGCTGATGAAGAACATCTTGTTTGGCTCACACCGCATAACGGTTGCCAAACCCAACTTGTTTCAGTTGTCGACGCTTCTGAAAAAACCATATTAGATGTTGTTACGCCGAGTGGCGGACAGCTTTCCTTGAAGAAACAGTTGCCACTATCGCGGCGCTATGAAAGGTCGGCGCGGTGGCTGTTTGGTGACGTAACTGGAAACGGCGCCGATGATGTTATTGTAATTTATCCTGGTCCCAATCGCAGAGCGATAGTTCATGTGTATCCTTCATCGAAGGAAGGGGTTGCAACGGCCTTCGCAACAACAGAACTTGGAGCAAATTTTTGGACGGCGCAACGCTGGTTAGTTGGGGACGTGACAGGGGATGAAAAACAGGATCTTGTCCTAATCTGGGGAAGAGCTGGCGAACCCACACGTTCGCACATATTTGAATCGTTGGGCGGCAAGTTCAAGGCGACTTCTGTTCGTACCTTTTTGCAAACGACCCATCGGCCAGAGCAGAAGTGGTTTCTTGGTGACGTAACTGGGAAAGACACAGCGGAGCTTGTTCTCGTGCACAAAGAAGAAGAAGCTCATGGTCCGGGACCTGCTGTGGTCGATGTATTTCGAACGAACTTTGATTTGGGGGAGACTGCATCGGGGTTCGCTAAAACTCCTGTGCGAACAGGGCTCAATGCGAACTATTGGAAGGGTCAGCAGTGGTTATTGGAAGACAGTAATAAAGACGGAAAAGATGATCTCTTTCTCACGTACAATGCGAGCGGAATCACTCGTGTTTGGCAGTTTTGGTCTCGTCCTGAAGCGAGCGACATAGCTGATTTCTTTGAAACGGTCCCGCGCAAGGCTGGGGATCTCAGTGCCTACAATCGAGACGACCGCTGGGTGGTCGGAGATTTTGAAGGTAACGGGACTACCGTTCTGGCCTCAGTCGCTGAGGCTTTTGGTGATATCTTATTGCCATTGAGTCAAGAGGCTTCCGAGCAGTGTCAACCGCCCCAAACAGAGGACCTGCGAGCGCCGTATTCTGTGGAGGACGCATCAGATGCATCACCGTGGATTAACAATCTGCCTTCTGGAAGTACGAGGCTTCAATCCGTGGACCTAAACGTAGATGGGGTTGACGATATTGTTACGACTTCCTCACGTCGGATCTACATTCCCGGAAGATTTGGTAGTGTCGAAATTGTAGAACTTCGAATTTATCTACAAGCGAAACCAATTGTGTTTACAGTTGAAACGGAATTCAGGGAGGTCGCGACGGGGGATGTGAACAATGATGGCCTCGTGGATATCGTAATGACAGGAAAAGATGTCTTCTCCAATCTTGAGGATGGTAGTCTTGTCAATGTTGTGACCGAAGAATCCGACAGTATCATCGTATTTTATCAGACCGGTCTAGGAACCTTCGAACCTGTACATATTCCAATGAACTTCTTGCCCGATGACTATCATAGTCAACATATTGCTCTTGCAGACCTAGACCAGGATGGGCGTCAAGACATTTTTCTGGCATTTGGCAAGTCCTTTATTGTTCCAGCGAAATCGTGGTTCGATGTGCAGATACTGTTTCAGCGCGAGCATGAGACATTTCAGCCTGGACAGACCCACGACAACTTTTTCGCTTTGTTAGAGGGAGGTCTCAGCAAGGTTCGTATAGCCGATCTCAATCGAGATAATCTTCCTGATGTCGTTGTGCAGGTCTCTGGATTCCGCGAAACTGCTACAGCAGAATTTTTGGTGCGGTTTCAAAATGGGAACTCTGAGTCAACAGTTTTTGAGGAACAGAAGCCGTATGGTATCGGAGGACCAAGTTCCGCGGCCGATTTTGATATTGGCGACATCAATAGTGATGGCTATCCGGAGGTCGTTGTCGCTGTAGCCAATATAACCGAGTATCCTTATCTACATGCCGGTAGACCTGGCTGTCCGAACAGAATAATTTCCCTAAGCTCTCGAATCACGCGTGGGTGGCTAGCAATCTTCCAATGGGTTGAAACCGATGCGGAGTTGCAGCCGGTACAGGTTACGCCGTTTCCGTTCTGGAATCCGGAAATCCGTATTGCCGATCTAGATGGCGACGGAGGCGATGATCTATTCATATACCCTGTAAGCGCAGAGTTTCCCGCATGTGGCTATTTCCCGTACCGTCTGCCAGTAACCAACATTTCTACTATGTTTCAGCGTGAGAATGGCACACTCGGGCCCCTAACAACGTTTTCGCCGCAAGGGAATTCTTGGGGAAAGGGCGGGGCCGACCTGGCTGTCGGGGATTTTACAGGAGATGGGATTGCAGACATTGTGATACAGAAGCGGTGGGGGGGGATAAGGTTCTTTAAAGGCGCTCAGTAACCCCCCCGGCTCTATTCACGGTCAAACGACTGATAGAACTCGACTGGGTTGTCACGGAGAAGAATAAACCAAACCGTGGGAGCGATACTGGGCCATTCATTAAACTCTTGACCAAGATCGGATCGTCTCGCAAGTCTGTTTTGGGGAAAGCATATAGGGTGCCGGCATCTGGTGAGACCAGGGTCTGCATGTCAACGCGGATTCGCTCTGCAATGCTATGCTCCCCTAGCCGGCGCCATGCAAGTCCCGCAGCAAGAGTCGTTTCGGACCAAATAAACGGCTTGTCGGGCACTGGCAAGGCACTCAACCCCTGGACCGGGCCTCGTTATGCACACCGCTCCCTCTGGGACTATACCGACGATGTCCGGGAAACGATGGTCGGATAGACCTGTGTCCCCAACCACCAATAGCCGCGATCCACTCCGGGCCTTGCTAGGAAGTTGGGCGATTTGCGCCTGGGGCAAATCGTAGTGAAAGTCGCGTGTCGAAAACAAGGCGGCGAACTATGTGCGTATTCCGGCGAAGCCGATCACCTAATCCGGGGAAATCCGATCGCGTATTCCGGGGGAAGGCGAATTGGATTTCCCGAAGAACTTCGCGCGAGAAGTGCCGGTCTGCTTGGAGCCTCCCCGATTCGATTGGTGCTTTTCTCAATTTCACTCAGAAACCGGTTGGCGGCCAGAACAGATCGTTCTGCATACCACGCGGTTATCTCAAACATTTCTTCTTCAGCTTCGAGACTGAAGCGAACTGGTTTCAAAGGCCAAGTTTTCCTTCAATACCTGATCGAACACTGGCCCAATCCTCGCCACCATCTGGATCCACTTCAGCTTGGTCTGCTCGACGCTGCATTTCTATAACAAGCTCATCATCGCCTATGTTGGCATGTGGGTCAGGAGCTTCTAGGCTATCGAGTAGCCGCATAGCCACTTCTGTGCGTTTGTCTCTTGGCAGCTCCAATGCTGCTGCGGTGATTTGTTCTGCATCAGCCATACGGTGATATTGTACCCCGTTTTGGTTTATCAGCAAAGTCTGCAGTTTATGTTCACGTAGCTACGGGTCGCGAAATCCCGTACTTATCGCAGAACTTGGGACGTTTTTTTCGTTTCTGTAGAGGCAGATCCCCTGGTCGTTAAAGCATCCGGTTTGCCAATACAATGACGGACCAAATTATTCGATGGCATACCAACCGCGGCAAGCGGCCGGTTGTTTACTTCTACCGTGACCATCACGGTACGGAGGTGGACTTTGTCATCTCCCGTGGATCCATCTTGCAGCTGATTGAATGCAAATGGTCGGAGAATGTTCGTAACGAACCCGCAGCGTTCGCCGCTATGCGCAAGAGAGTTCCGCCAGAGATTGACATACAGCCTACCATGATTACCTCATGGCGTGGTCAGCGGCGTTTGCGGGGAACAGATGTACAAATCTACAACTGTGTTGATCTCGATGAATTGCTGGGGCGGGGCATAGATTCTCCCCACGCCACCGACACCTATTGACAATGTTGCAGCTTGCGACAATGAGCGCAACAGTCAAACCGATCCCATGGGTTGCGCGAATTCTGACTTCAGATCGGCGCGATTGGCTGACGCGACCAAGGAACCAGCTGCTGCTGACACTGCTGTCGGTGCTATTGTGCTCGGCCTCAATCAATCTTGGGCTCCAGCTTGACGATCATTCCCATCGTTTGGTCGCGCACGCAAACGACACGGCGCACTCCGTTGTCACGACTCCCCCGCACCGGTTCGATCTATTCAATTTTTTTAGTGGGAATGCCCTAGCCCTGCAAGAATTCCATGAAGTTGGAGTGGCCCCTTGGTATGCGCCGTCCCACCTTCGCCTCGCGTTCGCACGACCGCTCAGCTCAGCTACCCACGTATTTGACTATGCACTGCTTGACTCTTGGCCTTGGGCCATGCACTTGCACAGCCTTTTCTGGTTGTTTCTTTTGGGAATTGCCGTGAGCCGTTTGGTCAGGCGGCTCGAGGGTGGATGGATCGCAGGTCTGGTTATCTTGTTCTACGTGCTGGATTCCGGCCACGGCACACCGGCGGGATGGCTCGCCAATCGCAATCAATTGATCGCGGGTGTATTTGGTGCCCTCGCTCTCGATGGGCTAGCACCCAAGATAGTCGAACACAACCTCCTTAAAATATCGAGCGGCCATGGCCTGGAGGCTCGGTTGAATGAGAAAACGTATTGAAATACGTGACTGGGGACCTCGGAGCTTACAACGTCGCTCGGTGCGATGGATCGCGGGCCAGGCGATGGGAGGTTTTTGAGATGAGCTCTAGTCGACAATAAGGGGGCCTAAGCGAATTTCGTCCTTGTGGTCGATTACACCTCAATGGGATGTCATCCGATTTGGTACTGGTCGCCGCTTTGATCGTAATGTCGCGCTTGGCGGATACTACAAACTCCCATGACCTCGTCGCCAGCGGCTTGGTGTCCGCGTAGATTTTGGCAACCCTGGGGACGCACATGAACATACAGCGGCATCTTGCAGGCCAACCTGTCGCGCCGGCTTCCGGAGCCATGACGCAGGGAATACGACCCTCTCAGGTGGGTTCGGCATGCATGCCCAAAATAGTCATTGTTTCGTCGGTTCTACCATGGGATCCTAAAATACGGTGCCAAACCGTGTTCCCACTCAGACTCTCGACACCACGACAGAAGAGTTTCGCGGAACATCGCGGTTTCAAATGATTGAGCGACTCGGCTCCGGTGGGATGGGCGCAGTCTACCGAGTATTCGACCGAGAGCGCGAGATTGAGGTAGCACTCAAATGCATGAAGCTGCTTGATACCGATAGTATCACGCGCTTTAAACAGGAGTTTCGCGCACTACAAGATGTCCATCATCACAACTTGGTTCGGTTGGGCGAGCTATTTGAAGACAACGGTCAGTGGTTCTTTACGATGGAGCTAATTTCCGGTGAGGACTTCCTATCCTATGTTCGACCAAACGCGACCGGAAAATACTGCCCCCCCACCGAAGCATTAGCATCAACCTTGACATCCCAATGCCAACAACGCGCAACTCTAGAAACACGAAAATTTGCCCCTGGAGCGGTGGAGACCGACGGTGACGCACTCGGCACAGCATCAATCGAGACGCGCCCAATGGGGCAACTACAACTCGACCGTCTACGAACAGTAATCGCTCAGTTAGCGGAGGGACTCATGACTGTGCATCGCGCTGGGCGAATCCACCGCGATATTAAGCCCTCCAACATTCTCGTAGAAGACACAGATCGGGCTGTCATCTTGGACTTTGGTGTGATTGCTGAGTTTGAACACCAGTGGGATAAAACACATCTCGTCGGAACAGCGGCGTTTATGGCCCCTGAGCAAGCGGCCGGAACACGCGTGGGACCTCCAGCGGATTGGTACGCACTGGGTGTTTTATTATACTTGGCACTCACAGGACGGTTGCCATTTTCAGGTATTGGAGAGTTGATTCGCGCCCGAAAGCAGGTCGAGGATCCGATCGCGCCAAGCGAAATTCTGGATACGATACCTGAAGATCTGAGCACGCTGTGTATGCGACTTCTGTCTCGTGACTCCGCCAAGCGAGCAGATGGTCACGCAGTTTTGGCGGTCGTCGCTCCCCGTAAAGCCATTCGCTCCGCGCATTCGCAACCTTCCGCCTCTGTGTTTGTCGGTCGGAGTGAAGAGTTAAGCGCTCTGGAAGTCGCCTTTGAGACCACTCGTAGTGGCCGTGGTGTAACGGTATATGTACGCGGAGAGTCCGGGGTCGGCAAGAGCACGCTTGTTCAGACGTTTCTCCATCGTGCGAAACAACGATCTCCCGATCTAACCGTGTTTCGCAGTCGCTGCTACGAGCGCGAATCGGTTCCCTACAAAGGTCTGGACGGGATTGTAGAAGCACTAAGTCTATGGCTTCAAAAACACGAACACGAAATTGCGAGCTTGCTGCCGATCCACGTGACACTGCTGGCGCAGGTATTTCCATCATTACGTCGCGTCAAAGCGATATCCGATGCGTCCCATCGTCACCGATCCGCGGCCCCCCAGCAAGAACTGCGAGTACTCGCATTTGGAGCCCTGCGGCAGCTTATGGTGCACATTGGTCAACGCTGGCCGGTCATCGTCGCGATCGATGACCTGCAGTGGGCCGACGCAGACAGTTGGCAACTCCTCGCGGAGCTCATGTCGGCTCCCAATGAACCCAAGATCTTGCTGATTGCCACAGAGCGATGTTTTTTGGAAACCGAGCTTCGCGGACGCTCGCAGTCAGATGTTGTCCAACCAACGACCTGGACAGGGGACACACGCACAATTGATGTCGCTGGGTTGTCTGCCCGCGATGCACGGGTGCTCGCCCGCACACTCCTGAGGGACCCAGATGCATTGGCAAATATCGAGCAAACGATTGCCGATAGTGGAGGTCATCCACTGTTACTCACCGAGATGTGCCGATATGCGGCCATCCATGCAACAAAGCAGCGATCGGCAGTGCTAAATATTGATGATGTGTTGCGGCAGCGCGTGGATACCTTGTCCAAAGACGAGCGCCGACTCCTGAACACAATTTGTCTAGCGGGGGCGCCGATCACGCAAGGAGTTGCAGGGCGAGCCGCTGCCCTGAACGCCTTGGAGTTGGACGCCTGTATTTCCAGGCTGCGCGCAGAATGGTTTGCGCGTACCCATGGAGCACGCGCCACCGACTGCATCGAGCCCTACCACGACCGAGTGCGCGCCGCGGTGATCGGGGATATTGACCCTCGTGTTCGCACACAGCATCATCGTGATTTGGCGGTTGCTCTGGAGTCACTAGGAGGGAGTGATGCAGAACTACTGGCAATTCATTGGCATGGCGCGGGAGACGGAGAAAAGGCGAGCCACTGGGCCGAGCAGGCTGGACAACAGGCGGCAGCAGCCTTTGCATTTGATCGCGCTGCAAAAATGTACCGCATGGCGATCGATGTATCCGAACAGAGTCCTGGTTCCCTACGGAATCGAGCAGCATTATGGGGTCAGCTTGCAGAGTCGTTGGCGAACGGAGGACGGGGAAAAGAAGCCGCAGATGCCTTTTTGACCGCCGCGCAGCACAGCCCCCTGGACGCAGCATCGGAATACCAACAACGTGCCGCCGAAGTGCTGTTGCGCAGTGGTCATATCGATGCCGGAATTTCAGCAATGCAACCATTCCTTCGTGCCCACGGGATTGACATGCCCAAGACGACTTTCCGTGCCCTGGCATCTGCTCTCGCCCGAAAATTGCGATTGCGCCTCCGTCGACCATCACTGGGGTTCCGCAGACGTGCAGAGAGCGAAGTCCCGCGCAAACTACTCGCACAAATGAATCTGCACCGGGTCGTCGCCTCGGGAATTTTCAACGTAGACCGTATCCTGGGCGTATATTTTCACACGCGGTACCTCGAGCTGGCGCTGAAAGCTGGAGAGCCTTATCGCGTCAACTGTGCCCTCGGTTTCGAGGCGGTATCGATTGCGGCGATGTATCGCGACCGAAAGCGCAGTTCTCAGCTACTTGATCGGGTCATGCGCTACGCGAACGAAACCGGCAATCCATACCTTGAGGCGTTGTACTACAATGTTCATGGATCGATTTGCTGCTTCTTCGGTGAATGGCGCAAATCATATGAGTTTTGTACCAAGGCGCAAGAGTTGTTACAGAATCGATGCACAGACGTCTCGTGGGAGATTGATACTGCTGTATTTACGCGGCAATGGACATTGGCGTTTCAGGGACGTTTGGATGCGTTTTCCGCGTTAGTGCGCTCGACCGCCAAGCAGGCAACAGACAGCGGCAATCTCTATTTGGGCGTTGCGTCTCGCAGCGGGCTCCCCAATATTGTGTGGTTGATGGATGATGCCCCCGCTACGGCCCGATGTGAAACCAGCGAAGCGATTGCGAGCTGGTCACAAGCTGGTTTCCATTTGCAGCACATGCTCGATCTGTATGCGCAAGTCCACATCGATATGTACGAAGGAAACAGCGAAAAAGCGGTGGAACGCCTCGAAACACTCAATCCTAGGATTAAAAAGTCGGGGATTCTGCGTCTTCAACTGAACAAAATCCTCATGCTCGACTTGCGTGCCCGAGCGTTTTTGGGTGCTGGCATTTCCGGCACGACACAGTCACGATATTTTTTTCGGAAAGCCCAAAAAGAAGCACGCCGGCTCTACAAAGAAGACGCGCCATGGGGACAGGCCCTCGCGTTTCTGATTCAAGCACAGTTGGCCGCATTGAACAACGAACCGGATTGGAAGACGAGCATTCAAAAAGCAGCAGAAAGTCTAGACAGCTTAGACATGCAACTCTATGCGGCTGCGGCACGGTGCATTTCTAGCGACAATCGCGCAACTGCAGCCACCAATGCAATGGCGAAGCTGTCTGGGTCAGTAAAACAGCCACTTAAGTTTATCGGACTGTTCGCTCCACTGGCCTGCCACACAACCGATTCTTCTCCTAGCCACCATGACCATACCTGCGAGTCAGACGCATCTCTTCCACCCATGCGTAAAGCAACGGAACGGTAAACAGCGTCAACAAGATGGCCCCCATCCCGCCGATGCTGGGAATTGCCATGGGCATCATCACGTCTGCTCCCCGCCCTTGGGAAGTAATCACCGGCAATAATGCCAGTGCGGTCGTCGCTGTTGTCATTAGACATGGCAGCACGCGGCGGGTCCCCGCTTCGATAGCGCGGTCATGAACATCTTTAATGCTGACCGGGGGCTCGGCTTTGAATCGCTGCGACAAGTACGTTGCCATGACAACGCCTGCGTCAGTTGCGATCCCGAGCAGTGCGATCACGCCGACCCATACGGCGACGGACATTTTGATAGCACCAACCTGGAATAGCTCGCGCATCGATTGGCCAAACAGCGAAAAGTCAAAAAACCAGCTGCGCCCATAGAGCCAAATCAAAACAAACCCGCCAGCCACGCAAATCGCAACTCCCGAAAAGATAATCAGCGCAGTGCTCACCCGACGAAACTGCAGGTATAGCAGCAAAAATACGATGGCAAGGGCAACTGGGAGCAATATCTTTAACCGCTGCGCGGAGCGGGTTTGATTTTGATATGTGCCCGCAAAGCGAAAACTCACACCATCAGGAATCTTGAGTTGTCCTGTTTGGATCTGCCGGTCAAGATAGTCTTTGACCTGCTCTACGACACCGACTTCGTCAGCGTTTGGTTGCTTGTCAAAGAGGACATAGCTGGTTAAAAACGTATCCTCTGAGCGAATCACTTGCGGCCCCCTTGCGTAGCGAATCGATGCAATCTGTTCGAGGGGAATCTGCTCTCCATCTGGGGTTGATACGGACACCCGGCGCATTGCTTCGAGGGAGCCTCTATTTTCGCGATTGTAACGAACACTGACGCCATAGCGCTGACGTCCCTCTACGGTGCGCGTAAGCGTTTGTCCGCCGAGGGCAACTTGAATCGTATTTTGGACGTTACGAATCGACAGTCCATAGCGACTGATCGCGTCACGGTGAATATCGATCTCAATGTACGGCTTGCCAACTACGCGGTCGGCAAACACCGTATCCGCACGAACCGAAGGGACCTCTCGCAATCGTTTTTCTAGTTCCAAACCAAACGAATCGATCACCTTGAGATTGGGGCCGTAGACCTGAATTCCAAGTGGCGAGCGCATCCCACTCTGCAGCATGACAATGCGGGTCTTGATCGGCATTAGGAGCGAAGCACTGGTAAGCCCTGCTCCCTCGGCAGCACTGGCAATTTCATTCCAAATATCTTCGGGACTGCGAATATGATCCCGCCATTGCCGGACCTGGTTGCCATCTTCATCGCGCTTGTATTCTTGCTTGTAGGTAACAAGTGTTTCAAACATCGAAATAGGAGCAGGATCCAACGCGCTCTCGACACGGCCCAGCTTTCCGACAACTCGGTCTACCTCTGGGATCGCCGCGATCGCCACGTCGACCTGCTGGAGAAGCGACCGTGCTTCTCCCAGAGATACATGGGGCATCGTCGTTGGCATATACAAAAACGAGCCCTCATCAAACGCGGGCATGAATTCTCGGCCAAAACCAGGGAAGGTATGGTTCATAACCGAAACAGGCTTTGAATCTTTAACTCCTTGAGGCAAAAAGCCAACCATTTGTTCAAAGCCCCGCCACGCAGTGATGCCGAAGATGACAACGCCCACCGGAAATATTAGCGCCTTGATTTTGTTTTGCAGTGCCCAGCGAAGGATCCGGACATAAACCCGCTGAAACAGCATCAGCACGCCCAAAACGACCGCAACGGTCCCGGCGACAAATACAAGATTGACAAGCGTGCTACCGCCGGCCCCCAGGGGCATCCAATCCCGGGTCAGCAAAACGGCCACTGTTGTAATCGCAACGCCATTTTCAACCCAGGGAACAAAACAACGATATCTCTCGGGAACAAGCGGCCCCGCGATGCGAGACAGACCGATCAATAACACCAGTAGGCCGCCAACAATCGTCCATACGAATAACAACGCACCCAACACGATAAGCAGTGACTCGCGCCATCTGCGAATCATCAGTCCGACAAAATCCCGAATGCCACGGACCTTTGCTGACGGATTCGGCGTGATGAAGATGTGGGCAAATGCCGGCAAGGCGACCACGGCGACAAGCAGCGATGCAACCATGGCAAAAGATTTGGTAAACGCAAGCGGGGTAAACAGTTTCCCCTCAGAGGCGGTCAGGGCAAACACGGGGAGAAAACTCACCACAGTGGTCAGCACGCTCGTTACCACGGCCGGGGCAACTTCGGCAGCGGCGCGGGTCACAATGGCACCGCGTGATTGTCCTGATTGTGCGTTTTGCAACCGGGAAACGATGTTTTCGGTAAACACAATGCTCATGTCGACCATCGTTCCTATCGCTATCGCGATGCCAGCCAGGGCCATCATGTTGGCATCCACACCAAATGCTTTCATCGCGACCAACGTGATGAGCACCGCTAATGGCAACACCGATGTAATCACAATCGAACTGCGCAAATTTCGCAATAAGATGAGTACGACCACAATTGTAACCAGGATTTGTTGGAGCAATGCTGACGACAAGGTTTCGAGTGTCTCTTCAATCAGCGTCGTGCGGTCATAAAACGGAGCAATAGTGACCCGACTGGTCGTGCCATCTTCGAGGGTTCGGCTCGGCAGTCCCGGGGCAATCTGATCTATTTTCTCCTTGACCCGCTTGATGACCTCCATGGGATTCGCCCCGTAGCGAACGACAACCACACCGCCGACAACCTCCGCACCGGCGTCGTCAAGCAAGCCACGCCGCTGCGCCGGACCTACGACCACGCGCGCTACGTCGCGGATTCGGATCGGCGTGTGATCACGGGTGCGGATCACAGTGTTTTCCAGGTCACGAGGCTCCCGGATAAAACCGAGCCCGCGAACCACATACTCAACACGGTTGATTTCGAGAGTCCGCGCCCCGACGTCGAGGTTAGACTGACGCACGGCACGAACCACGTGCTCGAGACTGACACGATGCGCCAGCAACGCCTGCGGATCCACCTCAACTTGATATTCACGAACATGGCCGCCAACCGACGCGACCTCCGATATGCCGGGTACTGCCTGCAATGCATAGCGCACAGTCCAATCCTGGATCGATCTCAGTTCATGCAAATCCCAGCCGCCCACCAGCTGACCGTCTGGGGATCTTCCCTCCAAGGTGTACCAATACACCTGCCCCAACGCAGTCGCGTCCGGCCCAAGCATCGGAGAGACCCCCTCGGGCAGCGTCCCCTTTGGCAGTGACGACAGCTTCTCGAGAATCCGAGATCGCGACCAATAAAATTCAACGTCGTCCTTGAAGATGACGTAAATGCTCGAAAACCCCAACATTGACGAACTACGCACGGTTCGTACCCCTGGCATTCCCAGGAGAGCGGTCGTCAAGGGGTAACCGATTTGGTTTTCTACATCCTGCGGAGAACGCCCGCTCCATTCAGTAAAAATGATCTGCTGGTTTTCACCGGTATCGGGAATCGCATCAACCGGAACGGGATTTTGCGGCATGCCTGTGAAATGCCAATCATCAAATGGGGAAACATATAGCCCCGCAGTGACCACAAGCGCGACCAAAATCAGAACAACAAGTTTGTTGTCGACAAAGAATCCGAGGCACCGCTCCCAACGACTCGCAGCGACAGGCACAGATGGTTCGAGCTGATCTGGTGTGGTCAATGTTTGTGCCCTCCCGCGGCTGGAGGGGGTGATGGAGCAGTTTTATCCATCATCATCGATTCCCCGCCCCGGATCTGAAGGTCCGCGTCAAGGACAAACGCCCCATGAATGACAACGCGCTCCCCCTCGCTCAGTCCGGAGATCACCGGATACTGATCTCCCATCTTGGAACCGAGTGAGACCACCCGCGCCTCGTAGGTTGGAGTCTCCTTATCAGGAAGCTCGACATAGACGATCGACCGGCGACCGGCGAACAAAGGCGCGGTATCGGGAACGACGATCGTTTCGTCTTGTGGTTGCCCCGAGTGAACCACAGCCTCTGCAAACATGCCCGGACGGAGCAGGCCCTTTGTATTGTCGACCTCAATGCGAACCCGGGTCGTGCGCGTCTGGGTGTTTATTACTGGATCGACAAAGGCAATCTTCCCTTCAAAATGCTCCTGTGGCAGCGCCTCAACCTTAAGAGAAACCTCATTGCCAACCTTTAGCACTGACAAGTCGCTTTCGTAGGCATCGAGCTGCACCCACAATTTGCTCAGGTCTGCCACTTTATACAATCCAGCCCCAGCACGTACGTAGTTGCCTTGGGTCGCTATCCGCTCGATCACGGTTCCCGCAAAGGGCGTGCGAATGCGAACACGACGCCACGGCTTCGCGGCCTTTTCCATCGCGGTCAGCTCCCATTTTGGAACACCGAGCAACCGCAAGCGATCTCGGGCCGCACTCAGGGTCGCTCGGGCACCGGATTGGGTGGCCTCAGTCGCCGCACTGAGAATTTCAACTTGGCGCTTTGCCACCAATAGATCTTGGTGGGCGCTAAACACCTCAGGACTGTATAGCGAGGCGATCGCTTGCCCGCGTTTAATCGCCTGTCCGGTCGTGCGCACAATCAGACGATCGATTCGACCGTCTATCCACGAAGTCACGGTTGCCAATCGAGTCTCATCGTAGTCAACCCGCCCGAGTAATCGACGCTCAACATGACCAGAATGCAACCGTTTCACGCTCGCTGTACGAATCCGTGCCTTGATGCGAGCTTGCTTTGATAGAGATATCTGATTTGGCGCAAGCTGGCTCTCAGTCGCGTTTTGCGAATTGGGCGACGTCACGGGAACCAGATCCATCCCACATAGAGGACATGGGCCAGGCTCGTGTGCTTTGACCTGGGGGTGCATCGGGCACGTCCATATTTCTGAGGGTTTGCCGTGATCTCCATGAGTCCTCTCGTGGGATCTTGGATCGCTTGCAAATATCATTGCTCCGACGACAAATGCCAACACGACTGTTATTGGCCAGACCATCCGTTTTCCCCAGTGGACAATTTGTTGCGTGTGCTGTTTGATCATTGCTTTTGTTCCTCCCGCGATGCGATGGATCTGCCAACGACAAATTCAAGCCGTGCCCACGCTTTCGCGTGCATTGCCTGTACTTTTAATTGCGCAAGCTTGAGCTCGAGCACATCCTTGTGCGCCAAAACCAGAGATGCGACCGAAGATCTGCCAGTTTGATAGCCACCCTTTACAGCTTGAAATGTCGCTTCTGCTTGGGGCACAAGAGTGCTGTTATGAAGAGTGACCCGCCTGGCCGAATCCCGAACGTCAGCGATCGCTTGGTCAAATTCGGATTCTGCCAACCGTTGGGCAGCTTCTCTGTCGGCTCGGTGGGACGCGGACCTGGCACGTGCCGCAAGCTCTGCATCTGCGTAGTTCCCCCACCACAGGGGCAATGAAACGACCCCCGAGACCATCAAGGAGTCTTTGCCACTATCCGCGACTCCTTGCGTTCTGGCATTTCCTGTTTCAATGTAGTCCAAGCCAAGCTGAAACTGCGGAAATCGCGCGGCCTTCTCAGATCGCGCTTGATGGTCCTGACCTGCGGCGAGATGGCGATGCTTTTTGATGCGCGGATGACTCCGCGCCAGTCGACGCAAACCTTGTTCTGACGGTTTTGGCAGGCGAACAATGGGTTGATCTGTTGCTCGCAGGACTCGGGGTTGCGTTGGAACACCGAGTACAGCATATAGCCGCGCTGTAGCCTTGCTGACTGCCAGCATATGTCCACCGAGGTGATCGTGATGTCTGGCAATGTTGAGCTCGATTTGGTTTAGATCGGCCAGCGATGCCCTGCCTACTTTCACCCGCCCACGAACTGTCGCCGCCAATGTCTCCATGACGGTATCGTGCTCTTTGGTAAATTGATGCTCGCGAGAGATTCGCCACAAGTCCCAGTACGCGTCAGCGATTTGATACCGGACAGATAGAATCTTTGCTTCAAAGTCATTGCGAGCAGCACGAGCAGCCTCAGAGGCAGCATCAGATGCGGCACGGAGTTTCGTCGGCCACGGAAAGCTTTGACTGATCCCAATCCGGTGGCGCTGGGGCCCAACCCGGGTTTCAATGCTGCGAATAAAATAGCCATAACGCAGTGTCGGTTCCGGGAGTCGTCGCGCCTGGGAAATCTCGAGGGTCGCGGCACGCCAGCGCTGAAACGCAGCTCGCGAAGCAGGGCTGTGTTTCAACGCAAATGCAAAATAGGCATTGAGGGTCCCATCAAACTCGGGGATCTCTGTGGGCGCAGCACGAAACACAACGCCAGATGTCGCGATGCCTCGATGGGACTGGCGTTCCAAGCGTCCAGCACAACCCCCAAGTGTCGTTGCAATGAATAGCCCCGTTGCAACCGATACAACGGCAAACCACTTTGTCGTCTTAATTGTCTTAGACCGCCCTATTCCGCGGCGGCTATAAAATCTAAACACATTCAATCCTCCAGCGATGGTGAAACCGTGTGCACAAAAGCGCACTCTCTCAACCAAACTGGAAGATCAGATCAATAGAACAATGGTCTTTGTCGGAATGTTGCGAACGGGAACGTGTGGTGGCGCCCTAGCGCCCAACGTCGTTTGAAACGAAATCGACGCAACAACACCGGCCGGGCGTACAAACACACCCGCATCTGCGGCAGGCGGCATCACCTCATAGTCGGTCTTCAAGGGAAAGTCATCGCAATTACCAACACGGATCTCGCAGCAGCCTACGCCATGCCCCATACCATGCATTGGCACCGATGCAATCGTAGATTGGGTCCCCGATACAGACCGATCCGATTCCTCACCGGTTGAGGATTCTCCACCGGTTGAGGACTCTTGCTCTTCATAGTCGCAGCAGCTCGTTGACTTGACCTCATGACAATCCCCACCGCACGGCATGGCAAACGCGATCGTAGAGGATGAAAGCATCCCCACCAGCGCTACCACACCGATCCATGTTGACTGTCGCGAAGTCTTCATTCCCTACCTTTAGAATATGGGAAGTGGGCGGCGCGGGCAACCCATCCCTTGATATCGCAACCAAAGAGCCGCTATCAAATATTCCCGGCTAGCACAGATGCCGATGATCCCAGAGCGCCGACCGGTTTGAATTCCCCCCAAACCTCCCTGCGGTTTCAGGGGCTTATCTGGTAGTATGTTCATAATAAGGACACCCTAGACCTTTTTGTCAGATACGTTCGTCGCGGCAGCGCGGGACAGCACCGATAGCGTCAGGTCTTTGGTAAGGCTTTCCACCGTTGTTTTTGTGAGCGGAAGTGCGCCGTCGACGACCAATCGGGTTACGCCATGAACCGCAGACCACAACATCAGCGCGACATATTCGACATCGACCACGCTGCCCCTGGTCGTCGCCCAGGCGCGAATCTCTCGCTCTAGCTGCTCGTAGGCTGAGCGCTCTACAGAGGGTAGTCGTAGACTCGGATCCCGTGACTGCTTACCGCTACCTCCAAACATTACTTTAAAGTACGCCGGATGATCGATACCAAACTCGACGTATGCACGCCCTAAAGCGAGTAGTCCTGCGACAGGATCGTCTTCGGGTGCTCGCGCGCGTTGTTGCGACATCAACTCCGCGAACTGCGCGAAACCATGTTGGCCCACCGCGACCAGGACTTCACCACGATTCCGGAAATGACGGTAACATGCCGCCGGATCGATCCCGATATGGCGAGCGGCTTCGCGCAGCGAAAATGCCTCGGGCCCTCCCCGCTCCGCAATCAATTCAGCCGCCGCTTCGATCAACGCTTCGCGTGCGTCACCATGATGATAGTTCCGGCGCTTCGATTTTTTGGTCGACTTTCTGGCCATTTACCCGACTTTACAGGGATTCCGTACTGGATGCTACAACTTTTACATACCTGTTGACATTAACGTTGACATCACTGTTGACATCCGCTTTGGTGGCAAATATCCTTACTATTATGAACAGTATCAACCCACTTACTTTGCTATTTGTACCCATGATCACTCTGCCGACGATGTTTGCTACACAGGGCGTTGGGCGAGCCGAACCCAATCAGAAGATTGATTCTGCTGAGACTGCACAAGACGTCAATCCCGCCACCGAACCGGACCAAGATTTCAATCCGACATCCGAGCCAACGCAAGACGCAGGTCCCGCCGAACCAACCCCCCCACCAGGAAGCGCGTTTGAGGTCAACGCGCTTTGGCCGTTTTTCCCTGGTGGACTTGTCGATCTAAAAGTGGTGACACCAATCGCATTCAAATCCTCGGCGTACCGAGGAGAGCTGATTACCGGCCTGCATTCCGACTTCGGATGGCGCTCGATCCGCGATGATGAGGACAACGGCCGGGTTGCCTTTCTCGGTGCTAAGTTAGGATATCGTCAGTTTTTTGGCCACGGGATTCACGCCGAAAGCGCGATGAACATTGGCTGGCGTCACGAGAAAGATCACCCCCTGGATGGCAAAGACGTCCATGCCCTGCAAATCAGACTATGGTCTTTTGCCGGGTATCAGCATGAATTCTCCCGATGGGTATACGCCAACGCCCGAGCGGGGTTTGGTCTCCATATTTACCGGTCCGATCGATTTGCTGACAGAGAGCGCACTTTTGTGCCCGCCGGCGATCTCAACCTTGGCTTCCGATTCCGCTGATATACGATCACGTGTCTGATTGCTCCCTGACCTGTCTAGAATGCTCACAAATTACATCCAAAGATCGCGCAGATTCGCGGATTAATTGAAAGCACGCAAACACAACACATACAATCGCACATGCAGTGAGTCCGTGCATAAACTGCGAAGCCATCCTATGATTCACAATCTCCAACAAACTCCCCATTAAGGGGGCGATGGCGAGCATTGCAGCAGCGAGATAGAGACCAAAGAGAGCATTGCGAAACAGCCGAGCCCTCGCAACAAGCCTCTCAACAGCACAAAGCCTATGGGCCTCGGCGTAGTTCGATATATGATGCATCTCCTCATGCAGCCTCGTATAACGGGCCGCCGTTGACAAAATCAGCAATCCCACCCCGGGGAGAAGAAGCAATGACGCCCAGATCTCGTTATTCATCACCGTAGCATAGCCTGACCTGAGCTCGTCTCACAAACCTCCTATTAAGGACGCGGCTCTTCGTTTTGTGCTGCGAGCACCGCTTTGACAAGATCTTCCGGAACCGGCTCCTCCATCATCGTGTCAAATGCCTGACTCCCCATCGCTCGGGCGACTTTGTATTTGCGAATGTATTCACGGCACTCTGCGCACATCAACAAATGCATGATAAAAACAATCCGCTTCGCTGCAGAGAGGCGCCCCTCCAGGTAGTCCAACAAAAATCCTTCGATATCGCGGCACGTCATCATTGTGATTGCCCTCGAAGCATAACCGGTTCTAAATGTTTTTTGAGTGCAGCCCGAGCACGGTGGAGCCGTACTTTTAGCAGATTCTTTTCGATTCCGAGCAATTTCGCGACTTCACCGGCATCCCGCTCCTCGATATCACGGAGCACGAGCACAACCCGATACGAATCCGGTAATTCGTTGATGGCAGACCGTACCTGCTCACGAACCTCTTGCCTCAACATGAGCTCATCCGCCGGCGTTGGGCGAATCCGAGACTCCCCTATGCGGCAATCCCGATCATCAAAACGCGGAAGACGCCGATTGAACTCATCCTCCTTTTTTTGATTCTGCTTTCGCTTACGCAAATGAGCCAAACACGCATTGACCATGATCCGATAGGCCCAGCTCGCCAAGGACGAGCGTTGCTCAAACTGGTTAATATTGCGATAAACGCTGGTCATCGCATCCTGGAAACAATCTTGAGCGTCGCTATGATTCCCCACCAAACGACGAGCAAGACCGAGTAAGCGAGGCCCCTGCTGACGGATCAACTCTTCAAACGCGCCAACCTCGCGCCGGACGAGACGAACCGCCAGGTCATTGTCGCTGCTGATATCACGGCGAGCTGGACCAGACTTTGACACCCCTGTTCAATAACAGATCCTAAAAAATGCGTACACGACAAAACTGACTACAGCGGGCTCGAATCGTACAAACGTGCTGTAGACAACCGGGATTACGCAGGAGTGAGTATCACTCATCACAGTACACGGGCGGGTTCCCTGCCCTTCGCTGTTGATAATATTTTCTATGATCTCAGTGTAACCGGAGCCGAACATCGATCATCTATATGGTTTACAGTTCGCTCCTTACTCCAACTCTTAATTGAGGATCTATGCCCAACTTACAGCAATCGAAGTCTCTTACACAAGTCGCGGTCTGGAGCAAGCTCGAAGATCGCAACCCCACTTATGCCCTGGTTGGTTCGGTGGACTTGGTGATCATTCGCTATGGGGACTCTGTCTCAGCACTATTTGGCCGCTGCTTGCACCGCGGAGCACTACTCTCCGATGGTCATGTCGACGGTAACAACCTCATTTGCGGTTTGCACGGCTGGGACTATCGCATTGATAGTGGCGTTAGCGAATACAACAATAGTGAGGCATTGGCGAAGTTTGCCACCGTGATTGACCCCGACAAAGATGCCGTGTTCGTCGACGAAGCCGAAGTACAGGCTTGGGCGCAAAAACACCCGCAACCCTACGATCGCAAAGCGTATCTGGGACTGTACGAGGACGTTCACGGGACCCCGGCCGAAGACAAAAACGGATACATCCGCCGGCTTGCAAAAGAGGGACTGAGCAAATTAGGTCACCATGGCGCAATGTCAGCCATGGGAATCCCACGCCCAGAGCTGCCCTCATGGGACGACATTCAAATTCTAACAGCACAACTCGCACGGCAGCCCCTGCTCGACAACGAAGAGGTCACAACCGAGATTGTCATAGGGCCGAAAGCCAACAAACCACTCCGCCTCGCAATTCCGATCTTTGTCTCTGATATGAGTTTTGGCGCTCTGAGTCGTGAAGCAAAAATCGCATTGTCCCAGGGCGCCGAACTCGCGGGAACAGGCATCTGCTCTGGTGAAGGCGGCATGCTGCCCGCCGAGCAATCGGCCAACACTCGCTATTTTTACGAGCTTGCCTCAGCGCGATTTGGTTGGAGCCTCGACAAAGTTAAGAAATGCCAGGCCTTCCATTTTAAAGCCGGACAAGGGGCAAAAACAGGCACAGGAGGACACCTCCCCGGAAACAAAGTCTCCGCCGAAATCGCCGAAGTCCGTGGCCTCAAGCCAGGACAGGCCGCCGTTTCGCCACCGCGGTTCCCAGATCTAAACGGCGTCGTGGACTACAGGCGGGTAGCGAGCGAGGTTCGTGAGGCAACCGGCGGAATTCCCATCGGCTTTAAGATTTCGGCGCAACATATCGAGGACGATATCGATTTTGCGCTCGATGTCGGTTGCGATTACATCATCCTCGATGGACGGGGGGGTGCAACCGGAGCGGCTCCCAATATCTTTAGAGACAACATCTCAGTACCGACGATCGCCGCCCTTGCAAGAGCACGAAAGCATCTCGATACCAAGAAGCAAAACGATGTGACGCTTATCATTACCGGCGGTCTGCGCACCGAGTCCGATTTTGTCAAGGCACTCGCCATGGGGGCCGACGGCATCGCGATTGCAAACTCGGCAATCCAAGCGATCGGTTGCCTCGGAATGCGTGCCTGCAATACAAACAACTGTCCAGTCGGCATTGCCACGCAAAAGGATCATTTACGCGCCCGACTGGTGATCGAGCAGTCGGCCAAGAGATTGCAAAACTACCTGGAAGCGACAACCGAACTGATGAAAGTCCTCGCCCGCGCTTGTGGCCACCGCAGCTTCCAGAGTTTCCGATTGAAGGACCTAACCACTTGGAAAAAAGACATCGCAAATCTCACCGGTGTTTGCTACGCGGGAGTCTCCCTTGACTAGAAGCCATCTCAAAAATAGCGAGGAGCCCCAGATGCAAGGACGAGTGAGAACCGGAACGGAACGTATTCGCATACTTGAGTTTCCCCCCCTTTGGATCTACCGGGCGGGGCAAGCCCCCCCGAAGCGGTTCCCCCCTTCCAATCGACAACGGGGGGCCAAGCCCCCCGAGGACGCGGCAGATGGGTGCCCGCAGCATTTTTGAGATGGCTTCTAACTGGAATCCAGTGGGAACAATCCCGGCAAAAGACCTGCGCGCAACACGACTAGAGCTGCACTGGGCGACGCAAATACTACTTGCGACAGCCGATGCGCATTTGCAGGCCAAACCAGATGACTCGCATACCTCGATGCAATGGTCCAGGGTTGAACAAGCGATTGTTGGGCAAACACTTCCCTCGGGCGCCCATGTCGGACTCTCTTTTGCGAAGCAACAGCTATTTGTTCGCACGGAGACCAGCGAGCCTGTCGTTAAAGCTCTGCAGGGAGAAACGTTAGCAGGTCTATTGCAATGGACGCGCGCCACCCTCGCTGAGACCTTTGGCGAAAACAATCTCCCTTTGTCTCTCCGGGACTACGATATGCCGGAGCACCCGACCAGCACAGTGGGCGCAGCCTTCGAGGCGACCCAGACCGATGCCGCGGCTGAACTCGCACGCTATTACGATAACGCAAACGATACGCTCGCACACCTTGCTTCGCAACTGCAGCCTGTGCCCTCGATCGCAATCTGGCCACATCATTTTGATCTTGGCGGGATTTACATTCTTGACTCAGACCAACCATTTGAGAAAGCTAGACAAATTGGCTTTGGCCTATCACCGGGCGACCACAACTACGAAGAACCCTATTTTTATGTCACCCCATGGCCGATTCCATCTGAGCCATCTCTTCCCGCACTCGCTGCAAGTGGCCATTGGCACACCGAGGGTTTTACCGGTGCAATCCTCACTGCAAGCAACCTTAGCTCTGGCGCAAGCAGTCAACGATCCCAGCTAGATTCATTTCTACAATCGGCCTTTGCCGCTAGCCACCAACTCATCCCAGAAAGAGAAAGCAAATGAAAAAGACAGTTTGGTACAAAGTCGCAAGCAAAGACGAGTTACCCGACGGCCGCGTCAAGCAGGTAAGTTGCGGCCTGGAGACAATCTGTCTCACCCACCACCAGGGCAAGTACGGCGCCCTCGCCAACAAATGTCCCCATCAGGGCGGCCCCCTCGGCGAAGGGTCCATCGAAAACGGACTACTCCGCTGTCCTTGGCACGGTTGGGACTTTGATCCCCTTACCGGCAAACCCCCAGGTGGCTACGACGACGGCGTGGCCACCTTCCCGCTCGAAATCCGCGACGATGGTATCTATGTCGCTTTCGAGGAAGAACAAGACCGGATCCGTACGGCCAGTGACGTCATGGTCGAGACAATGGTCAACTGGGGCGTAGATTCAGTTTTTGGGATGATAGGCCACTCCAACCTCGGACTCGGCGATGCCCTCCGCCAGCAATCCAATCTCGGCAAACTAAACTACTACGCAATCCGTCATGAGGGCGCTGCCGCTTTTGCGACATCAGCGTATGGCAAGCTCACGGGACGTCCTGCAGCCTGCTTTGCGATCGCGGGCCCCGGCGCAACAAACCTACTGACGGGACTTTGGGATGCCCATGTAGACAGTTCGCCAGTCTTGGCACTCACCGGACAGGTACCTTCCCACTTAATCGGACGCGGCGCCTTCCAGGAAGTCGATCTCGTGGGCGCGTTTGGCAAAGTCGCGGTCTGGAGCACACAAGTCGCGGCAAACTCTCCCCATGCCGAACTCATGACCCTGGCTTGCAAACACGCCATCTTAGACGGCGGTGTTTCCCACCTTGTGTTTCCGGACGAGGTTCAGAATGTTGAAAAAACAGACCAACCGGCCGACACACCAACCGGCCGGATGGCAGACCGCTGCATCGCGCCGCCGCAGTCTTCGGTCGACGAGGCAACCAAAAAAATAAGGGCAGCCAAACGACCAGTCATCGTCGTCGGTCATGGCTCCCGTTTTGCCATGGATGCGGTTATCGAGCTCGCTATCGAACTCAAGTGTCCGGTCATTACGACCTTCAAGGGCAAAGGACAAATATCCGATCACCACCCAAACGCCTGTGGCGTTTTAGGTCGTAGTGGGACTCCCATGGCGAGCTGGTTTATGAACGAATGCGATCTGATGATCGTGTTTGGGGCGAGCTTCTCCAATCATACGGGGATCACTCCAAAAAAACCGATCGTTCAAGTCGACTACAACGCAGCCCAACTGGGTCGATTTCATAAAGTCGAGGTGCCCGTATGGGGCGAGGTTGGCCGAACAGCCAAAATCTTCCTTGACGAAGTTCGTGGACAAACAGCGGCAACCGACCAAATCCCAGAGGTCGCAAGCCGATGGGAGATTTGGCGCGCCGAAAAACACACTCGGCTCGGCGAATCAGGCACTGGCGTCCACTCCGCTGCGGTATTTGCTGCACTGTCCGAGCAAGCCCCGGACAACGCGATTATCGCCGTCGACGTTGGGAACAACACCTATTCCTTCGGACGCTACTTCGAATGCAAAAACAACGCGGTACTCATGTCTGGCTACCTTGGCTCGATTGGCTTTGGCTTTCCCGCGGCGATGGGCGCATGGGCAGCGACCCAGGGTGACGACCCCCGTTTCAAAGATCGCCCCGTACTCGCCGTCACCGGAGATGGCGGCTTTGGCCAATACCTTGCCGAGATGACAACAGCGGTGAAATACAACATGAACATCACCCATGTCCTTCTCAACAACAACGAGCTCGGTAAAATTTCCAAAGAGCAACGAGCGGGAAACTGGGAAGTGTGGAACACCAACCTGCACAATCTCAATTTTGCTGACTATGCCCAAGCCTGTGGCGCGCACGGCATTCGCGTCACAAACGCCGAGCAGTTGACTTCTGCGCTCAGCGAAGCCTTTGCCAGCTCCGGACCTAGCTTGGTTGAAGTGATGACCGACCCACTGTTGATTTAGACTGCACGCAGCCCACCGCCACCGTCCGAGAGCATTCCCAATGATCGAGCATAGCCTGGAATACATTGTCAAAGTAGTAGAGCTCGTCGGTGTGGCAATTCTTCTGTTTGGATTTGCCGAGTCATTGATTTTGTTTGTACGAGCACGGTTTCGAGCACGAGAGAATCTGGCTTTCTTCGGCGAAATGACAAAAGTTCGGTGCCGGCTCGGCACTTACCTGCTCCTGGGGCTCGAATTTATGATCGCCTCGGACATTATCATGACGATTATTAGCCCCTCACAGGAAGAGCTAATTCTCGTCGCAACTCTCGTGGCTATCCGAAGCGCGATTGGCTATTTCCTAGAGAGCTGAACACGTAAAGTTGCTTATCGACGGTAAAGGATCGGAATCGTTGGCGAGGCGGACGACGCAGGCGGGGTTGGGTCCCGTCAAGGAGGACAACGTAGCCAGCGATTTCGAGGGGTAGCGTCGGAAAGTAAATTTACGTGTTCAGCTCTCTAGGCAAAGAACTCCAAGAAGCAAACGCGTAGAACGTACCGGTACCAACGGTATCGAGGTCCAAAGTCGCAATATTCCCACCCGTTGTCGTCGGTATCGGGCCAAGTTGGCAACAAACCCACCTGATTCTGATGTTTGTTGGGGTGAGCATATCAGTAAATCTGCCCGTAAAACTCGTATAGGATATGGTAACCAATGTGATGATCACCCAGCCGGAGATTGGCTAATCTGTTTCGCGATACAGTCACGAGTAATGTCCATCTGGGACTTTGCCGCAAAGTGGATAAAAGTTGCACGGCCGGGTTTTTGGCCGACACAACTATGGTTCTTTTTGTTACCGCTTAGCGGTCATGAAGTGTTTGGCAGATGGGCATTTTGGCTCGGCTGTTTTTACGTGTGTTTTCCTCTTGGCGCCCTATTGTACGGTTGGAATGATCTATTTGACTCGGCTACAGATCGAATAAACCCTCGCAAAGACAGTTTCCTGTTTGGCGCGCGCCTCGATGATGCAGCCCTAAAAAATGTCCCGCTGTTTCTCATCATAACGCAACTTCCGTTTGTTGCAATATTTACTCTTATCGCTGGGTTCAAAATGCTCGGATGGTTTGCAGCGATGTTCGTTGCGAACGCCGTTTACAATGGTGTTGGATTCCGCGCTCCAAAAAATTGGGATCCAGATATGAAAGGTGTTTTTCCCGGTTGGGGTTGGAAAAATTGGCCGATCCTTGATCTGGCAAACCAGATCGGATACTTGCTTGTTTTTGTACTCGCAAGCTGGTTGCTCAATGTGCCCCAGTTAAGCGCATCAGCACTGGTGTTTTCCGCGTTGTTTGCGATGCATAGCCACCTCTTTGGTCAGTTGATGGACATTGATGAGGACATGGCTGCAGGGCGTCGCACTACGGCTTCAATCGTGGGAGTCCGGGGCGGAAAGTTCTTGTTGTCATCAATGCTCGCAATTGAAGCAACAATTGCGTTTGGTTGGTTCGAAACACCATGGGTGCCCGTCTTTATGTCGGTCGGAACCGTTTGTTTTTTGCTAGACGCTGCTGTTGGACTTCGCGAGCGACCGTATCCACCAATGTTCGCGAAAGTGTTTTTTATTGGCTGGAACATCGTAGTAATCGCGACAATCTACGTTTATATCGTGCGAACTACGCTCCCTGAATGACCCTTGGATTCGAAAACTGTCCGTATTTTCCCTAGGGCATGATTCCACATATTTCGTAGATTGAACTGGAGTTTCTGCAACAGATCGAAATCAAGCGACAATCGCTTGCCCAAAAATGTTACCGTTCATGGCAGTGTGCGCCAAGAAGCTGCAATTTGCCAGCGGGTGCGCTGGGGAAACCCAGCAAGTCCCGTCTGTGGAAACACGTCAAAGGACGTCACAGTATCGACCCCCGCACGTATCATCGCGAGATGCTACGTGAAGCCGGGGCTAGAAACCATGCAGGCCGTAATGCGAAAGCGTGAAGGGATAGAGCCCCGACAAACAACACCGTTCCGTGGTGGCCGAGCTAGTACTGCGATGCGAAGGCAGCATCCATCAAGACTACGGTCAAGATGGGCACCACCGGGGTCCGAGACCATGGCATGTATGGAAGGTAAATTGCGGAACTTGGGAGATCTGCAGAGGGTCGGGTCAACTGTGCAGGGACCAGACCCAGAGTTCGATAGCAAGGGATGGAACCCAAGCCGAGAACAATTCCCCCTGCAGAAGTCAGATGTCTTCATAGTAGTGTCGAAACAGGGTAATGCCTGCGGAGCGAAGGGAGACACGGTGGGTGGCCTTACGGCCGAAAGCCCCATGCCACCGCGCAGCCGGCGGCAATTTCGGGCACGTAGACGACGTAAGATAAATCCAACTAGCGTATTCGGTGCGCTAGGTGCTTCTATCACACACTGGTCCCAGTGCGATAGGCCACGACCGCAGGTACGGTTTTGGAAAATCACTCACCGAGGAGCCCGATGCGTGAATAGCGCACGTCGGGTTCTGCGAGGGGCCCCGGTTACCTGACCGGGGTCTACTCTATGGCTTTCTTCAATTGTAATCAACATGGACTTCAAACGAACACCTCGGTCTGCCCTCACATCGAGCAGGCTGTCACGACAAACACCGAGTTGCCGTTTTTTCGCCAGTTCTTCGTGGTGATCGATCGGCAGCTGACGTGGTTTAAGACTTCGCTATGCAGCAAATGCTATGTTCATGCTGGGCTGGACAGTAACACTGCGGAAGTTTGCGAAAGAGACCTAGATCGCCAAAAACACGCGCTCTACGTCAACAACGTCATTTGCGCCGCATGCTTTGAAAGCCGTGTTGAATAGTTAGCTGAGCTCTAGACCCCTAAAGCCCAACTTCTATTCGAACCGTCACGTCGCGACGGCGCCCCACTAGCGCTGGAGCGTACGAGATAAACAAACTCATCCTCCCCACGAAACCCTGCGTTTGGCTGATAGTCAAACGTCCCCCACGGCGCAATACCAACCGCAACGACGCGCCCGTTGTAGCGACTCACAATGATGTTGCATCGTTTCGAATCGGATAACCGAGCAACTTGTTAGGTCACAAAGTTCGGGGAATGAATTCTACGCACCATGCGTACAAAGACATGGCCCACCCAGCATAAAAAGAGCCTATCTTTTTTATAGCAATATCACCAATAATATCATTCTATTGCGGATGCTTCCCCTAGCATCTTAGAAACTTCGACAGTCCCACCCAGAGATTGCCTACCTGTTAGGAGTGTTCTCCGTGCCCTATTCGCGATAGATTACTCTCCCAAGCATATAGAGGGCAATGAACGTCAAACCAATAGACTCACTCGAATTTGCAAAACGCTCCTATGATCCGCAGCGAGATGGCGGAGAAGAACACCAAGTAGAGCAACAAAACAGCAAAGAAGAGCAGTCGACTACAACCCAGACTGGGCAAACTGACCGCGATCTTGCCCCAGAGACCACAAACGCCCTACAAACGCAGGCACTTCTCGATGGCCTCGAGGCAGTGCTCGCTCCGAGTTCGACGATGTTGGAGAATCCACAACTCTCGGATATGGATCAAAAAGCAATCGAGCTGATCTATCGGGCAAAGCAAGGCGTAGACCAATGGGGCGGTTACGTGTCCGGCGCATTGCGCAACCATTTCCTCAATCAGGCCCTCGCCAGTCTGTGGCCTACCCTCTCTACAATTCCCGACATGCGATCGGACGCACTTACCGCCCAATTGCAAGACGTCCAAGATGATACTGCCTTTTTGAAGGCCGAGATACGCGAGAAAATTGGCCAAGAAGCACATCCAGGAGTATGCGCCCAGGTCCAGTCCGTCGATCAGGCAGAGCAACACCTAAAAGGCATGCGTCTCAGTAAAGTTGGATCTCTCGCGTGGGAGCTCGCCCAGCTGGGACGTAAACCGAGACGCAACCGGCGTCGCAAATTTGATCCGACTCCAAACCGAAACTCAATTGGGTTCGCACACAACGCATTGGCAAACACCGCGGCGATGATCTGTACATTGGCTGCCAGATTTGCCGTACTCGAAGCACGTATCGAGCGAACGCCAAAGCGATTGTATCAACGAATCGGAATTCTGCAGGATCAACTAGGTGCGGTCCGGTTTCAATTTGTCGATGTCATCCAAAGCTTTCTTCGCGATTGTGATGAAGAATCAGAAAATCCGAGTTCTATCGGAGCACATTCTCAACTCAAAAACAGATTCTCTTGTCTTGTTCAGTCCCCCAACGAAATCAAACGATTTGAGGATGCGATTCCGGTTGCAACCCAAATCGTTAAGACCATTGACGCTTGTATTGTCGAAGAGTCCTCAATCTGTGACGAGTCTCGCGATTAGGATCCTAGAAGCCATCTCAAAAATAGCGAGGAGCCCCAGATGCAAGGACGAGTGAGAACCGGAACGGAACGTATTCGCATACTTGAGTTTCCCCCCTTTGGATCTACCGGGCGGGGCAAGCCCCCCCGAAGCGGTTCCCCCCTTCCAATCGACAACGGGGGGCCAAGCCCCCCGAGGACACAGCAGATGGGTGCCCGCAGCATTTTTGAGATGGCTTCTAATACGCCAAGGAATGATACATGGATATTTTGGAACAAGTAAATGAAGGGTTAGAGAAAGTCACAACCCTCGTGAACAACGCAAAACTAGAGCCCAACCCACAGCGAAGAGACTGGCCACATGTTTCGACCCAGCGCAATGATCTTGCAGCCGAGTTAAACAAGCTGTTTGACTCCGTCAAACAGCTTCGCGACGAGCTCGAGCCTGACCAGGCAGATCGCGTTTGTGCCATCGTTGGCGCCCACGCCATGGATGTCGTTGCAGTCTTGCTCGCGGCACAAGCGAGCCACGAAGCATCGACATTGCTCACCCAAATCGCCGACCTTTCTGAACACTTGCGAGCCGACGTCGAGGCCGCACAATCCGATCCAAACAACTTTGTATTGGTTACCTACGGACAATGGCTGACCCGGCAGGGACGGAACCGCGAGGCAAAAATCCCTCTCAAACAGGTACTCGCGGCAACAAAGGTTGAGCTATTGCGAAACGCAGCGACCGAAGCGTTGCATGCACCCAAGCCGCTGAAGCGAGCGCCTCCCTTGTTTCGCTTCAATGGCTTTGGTGTTGGATTGTATGGCTCACGCGACCCCCGCTCCGACAATTCTCACGTGTCAACCTACTGCCTCAGTGCGGTTGTGGGTTCCAGTTCTGCCTTTGTCAGCATACCGCGTGATCGAACACGGCAACGACAGTTATTCCTTTTTAGCAAAAGCCAAACTGAGCAGCTTTGCAAAGATCTATCGATTTCTCGTCCTTGGTGGTATTGCAGCGGCAGTCGTTACCGCTCTGGTTGCCGGCTACCTCAGATCGCCGGCTAGGCACGCAAAAATCGCGATAAAAAAGGCCGAAGCCGCCGTCGCCACGGGTGACACACAAGCTGCAATTGAGGCCTACGAGACGATGCTCGCGACCCACGGCGAGGCACTCAATTCCGGTGACGCAAACGAAGCAGGCGTCGCCCTCGCGCACCTATACATCAAGGATATCGAAGAGCCCGTTGGTGCCCGAGATATCGACAGAGTCACCCGCTCTGTCGTCCGCTATCAGACCCTCCCCCCTAAAGTTACAAATGATGAAGCCGGGGATATCATTGCAAGCAAACTCGAGGCTTGGGCGACAAGTATCGGTTCAAAAACATCGCCCGCAGCAGCGGCGCAACTGTCTCTTCTTGAGCTCGCACAGGACTATGCTTCCAAAACAATGGGCACCAAACTGCGCAAACAACAAGCAAGCACAAAGTTGCAACTTGCAAATTCAATCGCATCCGACTGGCCAACGCTCGCCCTGGAGTACTATTTGGATCTGGCGGATAATTCCAAAGCGATCGCCTCAGGGAAACCCATTGTCGAGACCTTGACCAAACAACCCGCTCTACTTCTCGAAGCAAAGACCATCGTAACCCTATGGGCAGAGCGCGCCAAGCAAATTGGCGATCTCGCGGACAGCGCCAAGCGTGCTACAGACCTTATCAAAACATCACAATCTACCCTCGAGAAAAAGGCTCGTAAACATGCCCTCGATTCAGGCAAACACGCCTCTGTCGCTGCTTGGCTAAAACAAAACCCATGGGATCAACAAGCCGCAGTTGTGTTGGCGGAAATATCCCGGAGTCAGGGAAAAGCTAGCGAGGCGGTGGCTATCTTGACCAAATTTGGCAAGCCGGGGTGGTTAGTCTCAAGCGGCCAACAAACCTTGGCCGCAGCCTACGCCGAAACAGACCAGCTCGAAAAGGCTGACGCGATGCTTACAAAGATTGTCGAAACGCGGCGTCCCCGCTACCAGCGCCTGCGACGCGAATTCGAAGCCAAAGCCGATGCGCTATGGAACCGAATGACCAACAGGCTTCAATCGGGGAATATCCCACCAGAATTGCGCCCCAAAATTAGCAACACGCAAGATCCAGAGGAAACCAGAAAAATCGTCGACACATGGATGACGGAAAAGATACGGGATAACACACAACTTGCCCAATTGCGCGCCAACTATGAAAGGCATGCGGACGTAATCGGGTTGAGCTTGACTCTGGGCATGGTTAAACTCCAACGCGCAAACGCTGCGAGCAAAACAGACCGTGCAAAGCTGCTTACCGAGGCTGAGCTTGCCTTTTTAGCCATCCGCCAAGATGCTGAGGGACACCCCAGTTATCATCTCGGACTCGGTGAGGTGTACCACCGACTCGGAAAAACGAAACAGGGAGATCTGGAATTCCAAGGACTACTCGATCGAAAGCAACCTCCACTAAATCTCCAGGTTGCTCGGTCCTATCGACGTCTTCGACTGGTCGAAAAGGCACGACAAATCGCGGAGAGCACCTGGACGAGCAGTACTGGCGATGACAAAAATGGCGCTGCAATGCTGCTCGGCGTGATGGCGGACGAGCTCGACGACAAAGAAAAATGGTTCAAACGCGCGAACACATCCTCACCGGACGTTCGTATTGCCCTACTCGAAGTCACCGCGAGTCGTCAGTACCGCGACGGAAACTTTGCTAAGGCCGACGCCAACTTTGCAAAAGCGGCAGAACACTACAAGCAAGAGGCCGCCCACAATCCGATTTCAGCAAACAACACAGCTATTGCCTACGTGTCTCGCTACGATTGCACGGGCGACGAAAAACATCTCAGCACAGCCGCAAGATTTCTCGAAAAATCGTATCTACGCAGCGCCGATAATGCACTCGTTACCGCGAACCTATCCTCGGTGTTGGAACACCTTGGTTCGGTTCGCACCCTCAACAAATGGGTCCGCGCCCCGATACTGCGCTTATCCAAAAGCGATGCAAGTTTAGCCGTTATTACCCTCGCTACCGGACCAATACGTGAGAAATTTGTGGCAGCTCTCCGATCAGAACCGAATATTCGCCGCACGATCGAACTGACGAAACACCAAATACTCTTGGCACCACAGGCGGCACAAGGGTATCAGCAAGCTGTCAGTTGGCATGTCATACTCGAAAACCGAGACAAATTGGCGGCCCTTCGTAACCAATTACAAGGGTGGAAACGCGCAGATGCCGCTAACTTGGAAGAGGAGCGCGAAAAATGGTTCTCTGGATCCGAGGACAAAAAGACCTTTGATAGGTTGCGAAAGCAGATCAAGCGACTAGAGGCTTCACTTAAGGACGCGAAATCTCATTCTCATAAACCCACGGCGGCTGTTGCTTGGTATGTATTGGGTGTCCACCAAAAACGTTTAGCAAAAATTACGGAAAATATGGAACAACTAGACGAAGCGATGGTTTCATTGCGCAAATCATACGAGCTGTGGCCTCAAATGGGCGCACACTCGTCATTGGCACAGGCCCTTGTCCTGCGTAGCCTGCGCGATACAAAAAAGAAGTCAACGGTAATCACCAAACTCTGGAACGACAATCGGCGAAGATTGAACACTGAGATCATTCTGCATCGCATATTCGCAAACAGCGATGCTAACAGGGTCATACGGACACACAATGATGTCATCGAAGCTGGACGCCTACTCGCCCCGGATACCACACAACGACCGGCGGAGATGCTCAGTTGGATCATAGGAACAGGGATCGGGAATAGCCAACTCGTTTCCTTTGGCCAACAAGCGATGACGGGCACAAAGCGGCTAGAAACCGAGACCAACCTGCTACTCGATCCCCAAAACCCAACCGCAAAAGCACATTGGGAGCTCGTCAGTGGAGCTGAAAAACCCCGTACCTCGCCGCTGGAATAGGCCTCTACGGATGCTGCAGGCATCGCGTGCCACCGGGCATCGTGTCCCATCGTCATAAGCGAAACGATGTGCTTGATTGACACAGGACTGTCCGGCTTGAGAGGGTACTTCGAAAATCAATAAATATAATTCATCCGTCCATGGAGTCTTAGCTGTGAGCAAAACGGCTCCGACAAATTAGGTAACTGTCGCGACTGTGCCGTCAATACATCGCCATCTCAATTGAACTCACACGACTGTTGGCATAGTTTCCCGCCATGGTCGATGTACTAAAATTACTGGGTGGCCTGGGGGTTTTTCTCTTTGGCCTCCGGGTTATGAGCAACGGGCTGCAGAAGGTAGCCGGCCATCGACTCCGCGCTGTACTGGCGGGAATGACCAAAAATCGGTTCAGTGGCATCTTCAGCGGATTCACGCTCACCACTGCGGTTCAGTCTTCCAGTGCGACAACTGTACTGGCGGTTTCCTTTGCAAACGCGGGCCTGCTCTCGCTGACGCAAGCCATCGGAATCGTCATGGGTGCCAACATCGGAACAACGGTGACGCTGTGGCTCGTTGCGCTGCTTGGTTTCAAGGTGAAAATTGCCAGTTTTGCCCTGCCCATTATTGGAATTGCGTTCCCATTATCGTTGCTCAAAAATAACCGAGCCAAACAGCTATCAGAAGTATTTGTCGGCTTTGGGTTGCTTTTCATGGGACTCAAATTCCTGAAGGATGGGGTCCCCGATTTGCGCTCCAGTCCCGAAACCTTGGAGTTTCTCGTCGGTCTCGCAGACTATGGATTTGCGTCGATTCTACTCTTTGTGGTCGCCGGAACGATCCTCACGATTGTTGTACAGTCGTCCTCTGCAGCAACGACGATCACGGTTGCAATGGCCGCCAAAGGTTGGATTGGCTTTGATCTGGCCGCTGCCATGGTCCTGGGCGAAAACATCGGAACGACGATTACTGCTACGCTCGCAGCACTTGGTGCAAACAACACGGCAAAACGAGTCGCGCGTGCCCATACGCTGTTCAATCTGCTCGGCGTCGCATGGATGATTCCCTGTTTATTTGTATTCCTACGCATCGTAGACAGTATTACTCCCGGCGATCCCGTCGGTGCTGAGCTTCCCAGCCATCTCGCCGTATTTCACACCGCTTTCAACGTGACAAACACTCTTATTCTCATGTGGTTTGTCAAAACGATTGAGCGAGTTGTCCGCTGGTGGGTACCGCTCGATAAAGACGAAGACGACACACATCATCTACAGTTCCTCGAAACAGGACTGCTCGGCACCCCCGAACTCGCTGGGGTCGAGGCACGGCGCGGCCTGCAACAGATGTCTTCCGTATGCGACGAGATGTTTGGGCATATCAAAAAGGTACTGGGCAACCCCACTCAAAAATTGGGCAGTCTCGTAGACGAAATCAAACGTGGTGAAGCCAAGACCGATCAGATGGAAGAAGAGATCGTCGCCTTCTGCTCCCAGCTGGCGCGCGTTGGCTCCTCAGCAAAACTAGGCCGCGACATTGCGATCTTTCTCGACATGGCCAACGATATCGAGCGTATGGGGGATCATTGTTTCAACCTGATTCTTTTGGGAGAAAGACGCTATGAAAAACGATACAAGTTTGGCGAGCCCGCGTTAGAAGATTTAACAGAAATGATGACGGTCGTAGGCGAACTACTCCATCTCGTTCCCGAAGGGCTGGCACCGGATGCGCCATCAGTCTACGCCGAGGCAAAACTCTTAGAATCAAAGATTAACAAGCTCCGGGATCAAGCGCGAAAACATCATGCCAAGCGGATGCAGGATGGCGATGTGGGAGTCCGCGACGGACTGATCTTCCTAGACATGATGACGAACATGGAAAAACTAGGAGATTATGCGTTTAATGTCGCCAAAGCGTCTGATCAACTGCGAGAACAGCCCTGAGCGGCTATGTCTTGGATGTCAATGGTGTCCTCGTCGATGGGATTGTTGTCGAAAAACACCGAGCACGTCGGGTTAACTCTTTGAGCATCCGCATCTCTGTCGTCAATCAAACATCAAGCCAGTAATTACCAAAGGCGGCCCCGCTAACTTGGCATTCGGACCGTGGCAAAACGGTTTTGTCGCAGAGAGAAAACGATCCTGAGGTCTACGCTATTCGTCGCGCAATGCCGGATCGATACACCGTCAAAAACGAACTTCTTTGGCAGCTCGGCCGCAAAACTGACTGGCGCCGTAACGCTTCAGGTCGACGTATACACCAACTTTGGTCGACGCAATCAAAAACGAAAGTCGATGACCCTTCGTTTAACCGAAGCCAAAGAAACATTTACTGTTGGCTCGATTACATTTTGAGTAAAACCCAACCATCCCATAGGGTTGGAACGACTGTACATTTCGTCCCCTAAGGGGATCGATCTATGAGTCTTCCTCATAGGCACACCTTTGTGCACTTTTCCCTCCCAAACTCCTTTCGAATGAGGTACTTATGCAAGTGGTTGGTTTTTGTGCAGATGGATTTTCGAACTTTTGCTGCACAACCGGGCTATTTATCAGGATAGGTCTCATTTCCAAGTGACATAGGGCAAAAGTACCTAGCGAGTACGCATCAACAATCGTAGGACAAGTTTCGCAATTCGCTCAGCACAACTTCGGGTTCGAACCGCTATGCAAAATCATACAACGCCGAAACAAATCAACACCGGTCTCGCGGTACTGTCCATCCTCATCCTGTTTCAAGCGACGGGCTGCGAGATGCTCGGACTGGGCTCTAACAATAGCCCTCTCTTAACATCAGCCCCGCCGATCAGTGATGCCAAGATCATCCACGTTCCCGACGATTGGCCCACCATTGCCGCTGCGATTTCCAATGCAACCGCGGGGGATATCGTTCTTGTTGATGCTGGTACGTACAATGAAACGATTATCCTCAAAGAGGGCGTCCGGGTCGTCGGCGCAGGGTACGAAACAACAGTTATCGACGCCAGTGGCATTGAATGGGCACCTGAAGATGAAGATACCCGCTTTGCGGCAGTTGTGTCCATACCTCCAGGTCGAACGAGAGCCACCGTACTGGAGGGGTTTACGATCACCAATCGGTTTGACGGCATCTTTTCGGAGGACTCGTCCCCTATCATTCGGGACTGCCATATCACGAATAATCAGCGGAACAACGTATCGATTGTTGGTGGCCAGCCCCTCCTTGAGAACAATCTCATTACCGGCCCTGCGCAGGCTGGCATCGAAGTGTGGCGTGCAACCGGAAAACCAACAATCGTAAATACCACGATTGTTAACCACAGTGGCCCGGGGGTTTGTTGGGTACAAAATGCCAAACCAGAGGTCACCAATGCAATCATTGCCAATAATGGCCAAGGGCTACTCGCGGCCGACCGTTCCGGAATCGTTGTCCTTCGCTCGAGCAACGTGTTTGGCAACGACGAAAACTATTCCCAAACCAGCTCAAGGACTGGACTGAGCAATAACATCTCGCAAGATCCGCAATTTGTAAGCGCCACCAATTTTCAACTCCAGTCAAGCTCCCCCTCTAAACGAACAGGTGCGTTAACAGCCGATATGGGTGCGTTTGGCAATCGCCCGCTCGCTTGGATTCGCTCACGGATAGCGGACGAGAATGATGCCATCGCCGGGCGCTCTGATCTCGTTTTAACATTTGACATTCCCAGCAACCATCCAGACTTCGCTTTTCTCGGGAATCGTGCGCACACCTTTGACAATGCACTCACTGTGATTCTATGCAGTCTCGAGGGAGATTTTGTAATTGCCAAACGAATTCTTGCTCGACTCGCTAGTTTGCAAAACCCAGTAGATGGCTCTATTGATGGATCTTTTAATACTAAAGATGATTTCAAAGACGGTTTGCAATTTTCTGGAAACGTCGCCTGGGCCGGGTATGCCTTCACCATCTATCAGCGGATGAGTGGGGATGCGGAATTTCAGGAAAATGCCGAGCGATTTGCTGACCACTTGCTATCCTTGCAAGACAACCGACCCGGGAGCCCGAGTTTTGGCTCGATTCGGCGGGCTGCCAACGGGGCTGACCTGTACATCACCGAGCACAATGTGCACGCCGCATTCTTCTTTGAAGAGTTATTCGCCCTGACTACGAACAATGTCTACAGAGATGCGGCGCAAAGGATCCGGGACAGCCTGGAGAACAACCACTTTAATGTCGATCATTTTATCACCTCGATAGGCAACACCGAGCTTGCGTCTGATTCCAACGCCCTGGGGGCGTTGGCAATGCACGCAATGGGCAAAGATGCCGAAGCACAATCTGCACTTTGGTTTAACGATCTAGTTAGCAACTTTGGCAACGCACAAACAGCTCCCAATGGGACATTGATCGAGGGACATTCGCCCCGCCCATCGCCATCGCCGCGGTCGATTTGGGTCGAAACAACATTGGGCGCCGGGCTCGCGTGGAAACGAACCGGAAACCTCGATCGTGCCACCAAGATCCGCCTCGACATGCAATCACTACTTTCGGAATCTGGAGGGATGCGATCTTCGTTTCCAAGAATAAAATTTGACGGCGACATCATTTTTGATAATGAGACTTTCACCGAATGGCCCAACGTAGCGGCCACGGTTTGGTATTTGTTGCTTCGTGGTGACTTTCCAGATTTCTATCGGGATGTCCCATAGTCTGGGTCACCCCCGACCAGTTGAGGACTCCCTAGAAATCCAGTGGCGTAACCGGCTGGGCCGCGCGCTGAGGCATCGCAAACTCTAGAAAAGCAACACTGTAGCCGCACATGACGTGACGCGTATGATTCAGCAAAACGTAGTTCTCCGGGGACAGAGACAACTCATACCCTCTTGGGGCAAAGGAAAGCACATCGAATGATTCTGGGGAGAATATCTCCGTGACAGTTTGAATCAACGCTCCGGGATTCCGGCGAAAATCCATATTGGTCTCGAAACTAACGTAGCTCCCCAAGGCCTCCGGAGTCACGTGAATTGTATAGTAGGTTCCATCAAGCAACCCATTTAGGGAATACCCCGCGGGCTGAAACAGGTGCTCATCGACGCGAAAACCAGAAAACATGTGATCGAGCCCCACGTCGTGGACCACACGACTCCCCTGTCCTCGCTCAAAACCGACAAAGTTTTGCGCAACCCGCTCAGGAATCCCATGCATTAGAATTTCAATAGTCGTGTCACCAGAATGCGGCTCGTACGGTTTCTCAGAGTGAAATACTCGAATATAGTGTCTGTCTTGCGCACCAAACTGGACTGCCTTTCCTGGGACAATCTGTGCCAATTTTTTGGCATCATCAAAAAAATCCGCCCGCTGGCGCAGCGGAAAATGCTCATTCTTCCGCTCATACAAAAGCAGATCGACATTCTCGACGGAAACTCTCGTAACAATCTCAAATACTGTATCAACAAGCCGAGTCTCCCCACACGTGATCATCGTCACGTGATCAGAAAATACAAACAGGCTCGACTCCGATAGTAGATATGCATCAAAGTTTGTCGAGGAGCGCTTGGACAAAACACTCGCCCCACACGCCCTGACCATGTGATGCCAAACTGCATCCCCCCAACTGCGTAAATCTGGATACTCTGGGGCAACAACAATCTCCAACTTTTTTTCGGTCCCCTCAAAGAAATTAGGGTTCTTGGCCGAATCACTCACAGTCGTAGCCTAAACGCAGTCAACTTCTCAGGTAAAGACCTGATTCTGAGATCCGTGCCAACCACGCTCCAAATGAGAGCCCGTCTCTCTTATGTACAACTGTGGGCAGCAAATGGGTGCCGGCAGCATTTTTAGGGATCGCCTGTTCCCGAGTTATCGAGAGGCAGAAGCTCGATGAAACGGCTCCAGTTGTTTTCAATTTGTGCTCGAGCGCCAGCGGAATATTCTGAGCAATCAATGCGTAACTCATCTTCGTGCAGCCCAATTTCGAGGTACTGACATCGGTGAGGAAGCTGCAAATCAGAATACGCAAAAGCGCGAAAATGAGCGCATGTGACGCACATTCTTGCTGCTGGCATCTGATCTGTCTCCTCTAAGAACCCCATAATTTTGAGAACAATTCGGAGCAACACGACTTGCTCCAGCGGATGCAGCGCATCGATCGCATTGGTAAGTACGTCTGGCCATTGGGCTGCTCCAGCTGCCTCTTCATACCCTTGCGCAGTGAGCGAGATAACAAACGCTCGTCTATCCTGTGGCGACTGAACTTTTTGCACAAGCCCCTTCTTTTGTAATGTGACAACAGAGTGACTTGCTGTTGGCGCTTTGATCCCCAGCGCTTCACTCAAAGCACTCAGGTGCATTCCATTCTTGGATCGGGCAAGCAAGACAAGTATCTGCCCTTGGGTTGGGGTCAGATGTCTCTCGCCCGCCTTTCTCCACGCTCGGCTGCGAAGAGCTGTGCCGATTCGGTCAAAACCATCAGCAATCCGTTCAGAGATTCGGACTCTGTCACTCATATCGTATTCGCATTGTATCGAAAGACGTTGTCATCTTCATCTTTTCAGTATTTTAGCGAACGTTTTAGTCAAATCTTCAAAAAGTAATAAGCACTACTGATTTTATATTTAGTAATACTTACTATATAACAAGCAAATAACAACAAACCTTTAGGAGGCATTTGTGGCATTTGGATACTGGCACGTCAAAGTCGTTGAAGAAAATGGAGCGTTTCGCGTTTTGTGGCATCCAAGAGAAGACGAAGAGACCTTTCACGCACTGAATAAGGTTTGCGATAGTGACGTTGAGGCAGGAGTCTACGCAGACAAGCTCAGAGCCGTCATTCACAGCGGAGACATTGACCCATCAGATCGCGATGAAGTTGTCAGTGCCCTAAAAAGGGCCCTCCGCGGCACGTTTCGCATGAAGGCCGCCGATATCGGAAAACCCAAATTTCGCGTCCGCGCAGCGTAGCCGAATACCTTTCTTGGTTAAGGACTCCGCCGAGCCTTGCGGAGCCCTTTCGGTGGCGCAAGTACTAAGTGTGTAAGAAACGCATCTCGCAGCTCCGAGCCGGGGCTGCGCTGAGAGTGAGCATACGACTTTGACGTCGATGTCTTTTCAGCCCACTCCGCCTCGCCAACAACAGCGATGCGAGCCCGCTCCAGAAATTCAGACTCCCGATCCGGTTCTTGCTTCCATGCCAAGATTGCGCCAGAAATCACCGCACGTGCATCGCTAGAGCGTACCGGGCGACGCAAGAGCAAACGATCAGCGATAGAATCTGCAGCTGCACTCGCGGCAGGACCGTAATCGAGGCTGGGAATAGACGCCAGAGGATGGCCATCGAATGCATCAAGAGGCTGTCGATACATCCTAGTCACCAAAGCGAACACGATCTGTGTCATTGCGGAAGTGGGGATAGCAACCAAGCCAACGACTGTGGGAAAGCCAAAATCACTCACCTCGCCCCGCCGTCTGCGCCATGTTTCCAATATGCTATCAGCAGCTTGCTCTTGCCCGGCAAGTCGCAACACGTGACAACAAGTCAAAACTCGCAGGTGTCTAGGTGGATGAACATCATAAGCAGTTTGGGTGTCATCAAGTTGCACCTCGGAGAGCCCTGTCGTCGAAGGTTCATGTGGTGCAAATAACTCCACCATGGTGTGGCAATACGCTGGCCCGAGCATAAGGGTCCCAAATATGTCGCTAAAGATCTCCTCAAACCACCCACCGACAACTCGGTGCAACTCACTCGGATCTACTCGATCATTGACGACCTGAAGTGGATAGGTCCCAAGCTCTTCTTCGGGCAATCCCAATTGATCGCGCAGTTTCTCATCGACTTCGCCTCCAGAGGCAAACACAGCGTGCCCGATTTCGTGCGCAAGTGCTGGCCACCAGGCGAGACGATGAAAAAACTGGGGCGGAAGAAAAATCGGAAGCAATCCAAACGAAACCAGCTCGATCCAAATCGCCAAATCAAAAGCGGTAAGTAGGGTGAACGGCACCGCACGAGTGAGCGACACCCGATTTACACAAGCAAAGTCCACAAACGGCCGATAACACGCGTTGACCAACGCGTCCGCATCCCCCAAATCACGCCGCAGACCATCCTGTTGCCGGTGCGTAATGAAGACTTCAAGCTGATCTAAAACAAAGGAAGAGCGGGATGCGACCCGGTTGGCTTTGGCCTGCGTAGTCGTTTGGGCAAGACCCGCCGCTGCCTTGTGAGCGCGCTCACCGATTTGTTTTATTACAGGACCAAATTTTTCGTTTGCCCGATCGCGCACAATCGACTGGGCAATTTTCTCGCTTCGCTGGCGAATCGCCACCAGTCTTGCGGCTAGATTTTCATCGCGGCTCTGCCTCGGTCGAGGGGTTTGCGCAATCTTCTTTGTTTGTCGCGGTCGTGGAGCCTTTTTGGGTTTGCTACTACTTTGCGGTAATCCTGCAACCGCTTTGAGGAGCCATGTAATGAACTTAAAGGCAACGACTATCAGCCATATCACAATCTCCAGGAGTAGATTCATAGCGTTCTATCGGTTCGGTAACAATGATTTCGACGATACGGGAAGACGTCCTTTCTCGAAGCGCGTGGATCGAGAGTTCAGGTTGGTGGACAGAGTCTTTCGCTCCTCAACAGCCTCTCCCAAAGCGAAAACTCGAGCAAGCCGGCGCCGATCTCGGAGTACACGCTCGACTGTCCCACGAACCGTTTGCAGTATTGCCACTACAACGCCCCCCGACCTATTTCTTGGCGGCCCCTAATCGTCTGACTCCGTGGTGCTAGTGGTTGGCGCACCAATAGAAGTGCGCATCTCGGTATCTGCGATTACGTTCTTCATATTGTAGTAGTCCATTACACCGAGGTTTCCATCGACGAGGGCCTTTGCGAGAGCACGCGGGACTTCAGCTTCCGCTGCGACAAGATTTGCGCGCATATCAGCCAGCTTGGCGATGTTTTCCTGTTCGACGGCAACAGCAAGCGCCCGACGAGCTTCCGCTTTGGCCTGCGCAACCTGTTTGTCCGCCTCTGCTTGCTCAGTTTGCAGTTTCGCACCGATGTTCGCACCAACATCAATGTCTGCAATGTCCACCGACAGAATTTCAAACGCTGTTCCCGAATCTAACCCTCGCGCAAGAACCGATTTGGAGATCATGTCTGGGTTTTCGAGGACCTCTTTATGGCTATTGGCGGACCCGATTGTTGAAACGACTCCTTCACCAACACGTGCGAGCACTGTCTGCTCTCCGGCGCCACCGACAAGGCGCTTGAGATTGGCCCGAACGGTTACCCGTGCCATACACAGTAGCTGAATGCCGTCTTGAGCTACCGCAGAAACTTTTGGAGTCTCAATCACACGAGGATTGACCGACATTTGGACCGCTTCAAATACGTTGCGACCTGCCAAGTCGATCGCAGCAGCCTGCTGAAAATCGAGCTCAATATTCGCCTTATCAGCCGAGATCAATGCATGGATGACACTATCAACGCGACCACCTGCGAGAAAGTGTGTCTCCAAGTCGTTTGTGGTGACGGCAAGACCGGCCTTTACAGACTCGATCCGAGCACCAACGACAACGGCAGGGGGAACGCGACGAAGTCGCATCGCAATCATTGTCAAAATACTAACGCTTGCCGACGATGCTTTTGCCGCAATCCACAGCCGCAGCGGAACGAGATACAAGACGACGACAAACGCCAAGATGACAACAATGCCACCAAAAATAATCGGAACATTTAAATCGGGACCAGACATTATTTCTCCTCACAATCAGTCTCTGGGGATGCTTGTACCACAACTCGGTTCCCATCGACGTTGGTGACAACCACCTTTACGCCCTTATCCAGCGGTTCGCCGTCCGTAATAACGGAAACGAGCTCCCCGCTGATCTTCGATACACCCGAGGGCTTCAAATCTGTGACCGTCACGCCGGAAAGCCCTAAAAAGCGCCCGAGGGTTGCATCCCCCCCGTGGCCTTCTAAAGCGTCCTCAAGGATCATTGTCTTCGCTGCCCGAGT
>CBDCWZ010000011.1:0-129175 GCA_965223575.1 Kofleriaceae bacterium | reverse complement strand
AGATGGACTTGGCATAGACCGAGGTGGGAAAACCAGTTCGATGACAAAGTCTCGATCCCCAGCAGCATCCATACTGTTTCGCGTCACGCTGTCAAAAGCCGAGCTCCTCGGCAACTTGCTGGCGATCAATTGCAAACGGTGTTGCAGCCAGGGCGCCCGATCCAAGCGGGCACTCGCAAGCTCGCTGCGCGGCGTCTTCAACACGCTCGCGATCGCGGGCAAACATCGCTACGTACGCCAGCAGATGGTGTGCCAGCCTGACTGGCTGGGCGCGCTGCAGATGGGTATATCCGGGCATGAAGGTATCGATGTTTGCCTCGGCTTGGGCGACGAGTGCCCTCTGCAGCGCGATCAGGTGGTTTGTGATCGTTTGTGCCGCCGCTCGGGCGTAAAGGCGTAAATCGGTTGCTACCTGGTCGTTGCGGCTGCGTCCAGTATGAAGCCGGCCCCCAGCGGTACCGATCTCATTGGTGAGTTTTGCTTCCACGTTCATATGAATGTCTTCGAGGTTTGGATCGAAGTCTGGATCTGCAGCGAGCTTTTTTTGGACTTGCTCAAGTCCGGCGATGATTTGGTCTGCATCCTCGACCGAGATAATCCGCTTGGCCCCCAACATGCGTGCGTGGGCGATCGAACCCGCAATGTCGTAGGGAAGCAAACGCCAATCGAACCCAATAGATGCGTTTAAGGCAGCGGCTTCAGGTGCAAGGCCGGATTCAAAGCGTCGGCCGCGGACGCCCTTTTTTGCTGGCATGCGCGGCAGTGTCGTCGCTCACCGTGGCCGTGTCAATGCTGTCCTTCGAGACGCACGCTTCGTGTGCTCCTCAGGATTGGTCGGTTTTGAGGTGCATTGGAATAGGCCCCTTAGCCCGCATCGAATTGGCCGAAACCACTACGTTTGTTGAACCAAGGTGGTCGAGCGAATTTTTAGCCGAGATTGCGCTGGCTAGCGCCGAAGGCCTCATCATAGACCTGAAGCTCAGATAATGCTGTTGTTTCAATTGCTTCCAAGTAAAGCGATACCAAAGTAGAAGTTTCCCCACGCAGTGCTTCGTAGTAGCGCTGGCGATCGATCGAATGAATAATCGCAGCGGGATACTGAGCCTGCTGGAGAAGAAGATTCCCGACGATCCGCGCGGTTTTTCCACTGCGCTTCGCCCATGGGAAAATGCGCATGAGACGTATGTGGGTCTCCGCCGCTCGCACAACGGGGTGCTCTGTCCGTGCTCCATCAGCATCCAGCCACTCCCCAAACTTTTGCATCCGATTGCTGATTTTCTCGGGTGGGGCGATCTCGTGATAATAGAGCCGATGCAGGGGATTATCCTTGCGGTAGGGAGATCCCTTTTCGCGCTCATCGGGCGCCATAATTGCCGCGATCTCTTTGATCACATCCAGCGTGAGCTGCTTTTTCTTCGCGGAAGCAAACTGGGTCGCAAATTGACAGGCTTCATCAAAGTACTTGATGTCCTCATAACTCGGAATGAGTGAGGTATCACTGATGATCGTCGGATCGATCGCCGCTTTGATTTCACTGTGGGAAAGGACTTCGCCCTCCAGGGCGGAGTCGTGGTAAATCAGCGAAATTTTCAGTCGTGAACTAAACTCATTGCGAAGTTTCGCAGGAATTTCGGCAATTCGGGAACGCCATCCACGAATCGTCTTGTCCACTTCCGTGAAGCGAGCCTCAATGTCTTCCTTTTCTTTATATCTAAGCACTTGTTTTGCCTACCATTTCAGTCGCCCATGGATATGTCCACATTGGGCCGCGCTTCGCAGTGTAGCTGGGAGACCTACATAGGTCAAGTGATTTCTAGCTGTTGCGGTCTGGGGCAGGTGGTGTGATGTTTTGTTTTTTGGGTTCGTAATGATTGCTCGACAGCGACGAACTGCTGAGATCACCCAGATTCTCGAATTTTTTGTTACTAACGCTCGCAGAACACATCCTGAGCGCGCGCGAAAACGGACCTCACTACAAAGCCAGATTTAGATTCGCCAACGACCCGGATTCTTAAGGTTCAGTCTATGAACCCGGACGAAGGGGCGAATTCGTCTGCGCCAATATCCACCAAGGAATCGCGGACTTGTCCATCAATATCGGTCGCAGGTGCTTTTTCATTGGCTCCCTGATCGATGGCAGCCGTTGACGAAGCGCTGAGGTGATAGGCGGTTGGGTCCTCGGGATTGTTAAACTTCGGATCGACGTCGATGAGGTTGCTGGTTTGGGAGATACCGCAGGAGTTGGTCGCGGAGCCGCATTCGTGAACCGGGGCATCGTTTGCCCAGACAATGGTGTTGGTCATGGTTGTGACTGAGTAGGTATCATGAATGAGCGGGCACGTCTCACAAACCTGGTTGTGTGTAACCGTCGCGTTTTGGAGCCGGAGACCCCATCCATACCACTGGGTGATGAGAGCAACATCGTCGTTTGAATGGTTGTTTGCAAGAACAGAGTTTCGCAGCGTCAGCCTGGATTCTTCCATGTGAATCAGTGGTTCGTCGGCTGCGGATGTGTTGTTGCGGATCACGGTACTTTCCATCAACACGACCGACTTCCGCAGTATTCTCAAGACTGGCTGTCCAGATAGGCTCGTATTATTGTCTTCGATCACGGAGTTTTTCATGGTGACCTTAACCGTGTTCATGGGGGCTGCGAAGGACCAATGGTCTCCCCGGGTCCACAATGCTTCTGCCGTGTTTGTCGTGCCCATCCCCGAGCGTATCACACAGTCTAGTATCGTTGCACTCCCGCCAAGCACCGTAATCGCCGGCGCTCGCGTTCCGCCTATGATGGTCAATCCTCGGATCGTGGTTAGTGAATTTTCAAAGACCTTTGCCTGAAAACCGACATCAATGATTTTGCCACGAAAATAAAAACAACTGGTATCACCGCATTGCATTTGGACGTTCGCTCCGGCAGCGGCACGGATCAGCACTGGCTTGGCAAAAAACTCGACGGGACCGGTATAGGTGCCCTCGGATAGCTCAATAATGTCGAGATCGGCTGCGTCGTTCACGGCATCTTGGATAGAATCGCCCGGAGACAGAGTCGTTGTTGCCGGGGGAATCGATGTTCGATCTTCATGATTGCTACCGGTGTTGTTCGCTTTAATCTCGTAAAGGTTGTGGTAGCCATCGCCGTCTTTGTCCGCGTCGGTCGCATCGAGCGGATCGAGCTCATGCTCCACCTCCCAACCATCCAGGGCTAGATCTCCATCGGTATCTGCCGACAGCGGATCGAGTCCTCCTTGTTCGGGATGAAGTGGCCAGTCGACCTCCTGCTTGTCAGTCAGGCCATCGTCATCGCTGTCTGCCTGGTCGAGTTTAGTGCGATGAAGGCGTTTTTCTGAAAAATCATCGAGTCCATCGCTATCGGTATCCGGGCGATTGGGGTTGCCGTTATTGATCGACTCCTCAAAATTGCTAAGGCCATCACCGTCGCTGTCTGCGATTCCGTCTGTTTTGTCAAGCGGGTTGAGCTGGTGGCGGACTTCAAAGCCATCGCTCATCCCGTCTCCGTCTGTGTCGACGCGTTGTGGATCGGTCCCCGCAGTGAACTCGTCCCCATCGTCTAAGCCATCTTGGTCGCTATCTGCCTTGTTGGGATCTGTCGGTCCGTCCACTTCCTCCTTATCCGTCAGACCATCACCATCGCTGTCGGGGTTCGCGGGGTTTGTGCCATGGACGATTTGCTCGGCGCGATCGGACAGGCCATCACCGTCAAAATCAAAAGCGAATGGGGTCGGTTGAAAGCTGAGGTCATCGCTATCGGCACCATCCTTAATGATCACCCGGGTACGGACATCGGACGGGTCTCCGCGGAGCTCGTCGGTTGCGATCCATCCAGACTGTGAGTCCTCTACAACAGTTTGACCGTTCCGTTCAAAGTAGCAATCTTGGAAGATTTGTTTTGCGAGTGTGGCGTCCACATGGCTAGTGAGCGCCTCTGCCTCAGGGCTTTGCACAAGAAAGTTGTTGGCTCGAAACGTCATCTCGCTGGAACGGCCGCTATGAAGTTCGTAGTTTTTCCCCTGAAACTGGTTGTCCGCAAATGTCACTCCTTGGACCTCTGAGACTGAGACCGTCCTCAATTTTTCGTCTGTGTTGGCCCAAAACAGATTGTTTCGGAATTGGTGGTGAACGAAAGGTGTTGCATCATCGTCGGTTCGAGCAATATCCACCTTTGCGTTTAAAAAGACGTTATTTTCAATGGTAGATGCGGAACCACGCAGGAGCAATGCCTTCGTGATCACGGTTTGCGATAAGCGAATGATCGGATTGCTGCCCGTGTCGTTTACGAGGAATCCAGAGATTGTCGATGGATTTTCCAGATCGCTGGAACCGATAATGGTAAGCGGTCGCTGAGTGACTTTCCAAAGGCCGCCAGGTTCCTGGCTCGCACCGAAATCTCCTCCTGAGAGATGAATCGTGTGATTATCTCGAGCAGCTTTGAGAGCGTTTTGCAAATTGTTAAATGGCGATTCGGGCAGCCCGTTGCCTCCGTCTGGTGCATTGGGATTGACGTACCATTCCGTCTGTTGTTCTGGGACATCATTCCCAAGGGTCCCCTGACTATATTCTCCCTCGCCAGACGCGGATCCAGAACAAGCCATCAAACTCATAACAACGGCAAACCGAAACAACGACATTACAACCTCCAAAAACTCCCAAACGGACGGTAATTCCTGAGCCCTTTGGATGGAAGAGGATCTTTTTTTCCCTACCAACGTCCCAAGCTCGCAATAACGATAATGGATGATCTGCGGGCCAAGAACGTTCGCAAATGTTCGGAGCCGGGGATCCATCCCGTTTCGCTCCCAGGTGTATCGGGACGAATCCGTGACGTCCCTGTTCTTAATGCCATTTTTCTAAAGAAATCAAATGCCTATAGAAATTTCATCGGGTCCCTCGTTGTCTTGCGAGAGATGAGACGCCGGGAGTGATTCGCGGTTGTTTGGGGGCGGTAGTGCGCGGCATGATCGATGGGGACTAGGTCTTGGTACGAAAACTTGCCCGGTTGGGGAGTTCTTCTTAGAGATAGAGTTGTCCGCAATATGAGTTGTTTTCTCCACACCTCCGTCTTGGAGGAGGCAGTATTGTCTTATCTCCAGCCAAAGTCCGGTGGTTTATATGTCGACGGAACCGTGGGTGGGGCTGGGCACAGTAGCGCCATCCTAGAGCGCTGTTCTCCCTCTGGGAGGCTTGTCGGGATCGATCGAGATCCACACGCAATCGATACCGCAAAGCAACGGTTAGCGAGTTGGGGAGACCGATGTGTCGCGGTGGTTCATGGTTGCTTCGCGGATGTCAAGGCGATTTTGGCAGCGCTTGAAATTTATGAGGTCGACGGGATCGTTGTCGATCTTGGGGTGTCATCGCCCCAATTGGACCAGGCAGGACGCGGGTTTTCCTTTTCACATAGTGGTCCCCTCGATATGCGAATGGATCCGACCTCTGGCGATACGGCGCTTGCCTTGATACGCAATTCTAGCGCTCCAGAGTTGGCGAACATTCTTCGCGCTTTTGGAGAAGAGCGTTATAGCACAAAGATTGCAACGCGGATAAAAGATGCGGCGCGCGCTGGCAAACTCAATACCACCGCGGAGCTCGCGGAGCTTGTGTTTCAAGCGATACCGGCCCCAGAGCGACGCAAGCGCAAAGTCCATCCGGCAACCAAAACGTTTCAAGCATTGCGCATCGCGGTCAATCGAGAGCTCGAGCAGCTTGCGCAATTTTTGGCGGTGTTTCCCGACATCTTGGCGCCCGGCGGTCGATGTGTCGTCATCAGTTTTCATTCCCTCGAAGACCGTCTTGTCAAAAATGCGTTTCGCGATTTGGCTTGGTCTTCATCCCTCCCGCCAGATTTAGCGAGACAAGCCGGTGAACGTATAAACCCAATCTGCCGTACGCTTACACGGAAAGTGGTGATGGCACAGGAAGAGGAGATATCTCGCAATCCTCGGGCGCGCTCGGCAAGGTTGCGTGCTTGCGAAAAGGCTTATGCATGATTAGGCAACCGACGCAGCGGATACCCATTGTGTGTATGGTGGTCTTGACAGCGATGATTGGCTCGCTTGGTGTCGGTCATGTGTTCGTCCGCCACGATGCAATTCGTTTGGGATACGAATTTACCAAAGTGTCGGAAGAGCTGCGAAAGCTAAGGGAGGAGCATCGGCGTTTGCTGCTCGAAAAAGCGGTTTTGACTGCGCCGGACCGCATCGAAGTGCTCGCGAAGAAAATCGGGATGAGGCAACCGTCAGAAACCCAAATTCGCGCTGTTACCGTTAACCCCGTTGATCGCGACTCGCTTGCCACCCATGTCGATCCGGCGCGGCAAAGATAGAGCGATGGCGGTTCGCACGGCAAATCGACCCACCCTTGGGCGCTTCCCACGATGGCGGATGTATGCTGTTGCGGGCGTGATTGTCGGGTTGTTTGTTGGTCTTGGATACAAGGCGTTTGATGTGCAAATTTCAAATGGTGACTACTATCGTGAGTGGGCCAGTCGGCAGCACATGCGGACGCTAAAGGTCCCCGCGCCGCGAGGTGTGATTACCGATATTCACGGACAAGAGCTGGCTGTGACGGTTGATGTCGACTCTGTGTATGTCAATCCCGAGCAAGTATCTAATGTCGCAACCACCGCCCAAGCATTGACGGATGTTTTGGGCATTGATTTGTCCCAACTCGAACTCAAACTCGCTTCACGTCGAGCATTTGTTTGGTTGAAGCGGCACGTGCACACAGCGCAAGCGCAGCAAATACGCAAGCTCGGCTTGGCTGGCATTGGTCTCCGGCGCGAACCGCGAAGGTTTTATCCCAAGCGATCGCTGGCAAGCACAGTGATCGGTTTTGCCGGTATTGACAATGTTGGACTCGATGGCGTCGAGCTATCCCAAAACGAGCTTTTGACCGGCAGGCGGGTTGAGGTACCTGTTGTCCGTGACGCTTCTGGGAAACTCATGTTCACACAGGTTCCCGCAGTGGTTTCAGGATCAGCGGTAACGTTGACGCTTGACAGTCAAATCCAGTTTATTGCAGAGCGAGCGCTTGCCGAATCCGTGAAGAAAAACGAAGCGAAATCGGGGGGCACAGCAATCGTTTTGGATATGAAGGGCGCCGTTCTAGCGATGGCAAACTGGCCTACATACGATCCAAACTCGCCCAAAGGGGCGAGCGAAGCGGGGGCCCGCAATCATTCGATTACCGATGCTTACGAAATTGGGTCGATCATGAAGGTCTTTACAATTGCCGCAGGACTCGACGCCGGAGTGATTCGTCCGGATACCGTAATCAACGTCGAACGCGGTCGTTATACCATCGGCCGCAAGATTATCACGGATACGTTTAACGATTGGGAGCTTGATGTCGGCGGGATTCTCAAGCGCTCTTCAAACGTGGGTGCCGTAAAGGTTGCCCAGCGATTGGGCGCGCAAGCCCTCTATGAAGCATTGCGCAACTATGGGTTTGGTGCCCAGACTGGAATCGAACTCCCCGGCGAACGGAGCGGTATCGTCCGTAACTACAAACGGTGGGGATCGAGCGGTCTGTCTGCGATTTCGTTTGGCTACGACCTGACCGCAACGGCGCTGCAGGTCGCCGCTGCAATGGCGGCCATCGGTAGCGGTGGCGTCTACCATGTGCCACGCATTGTCGAGCGAGTTTCGGGCGGGCAAGGAAAACTGGAGTATCAGCGTACCCCCAATAGTCGGCGCGTCATGAAACAGCGGACTGCACGCCAGCTAACGGAGATGCTTGCATTGGTGTTTCAAAAGGGAAAACATGGTGGTACCGCCCGGAGTGTCGATATCGAGGGCTACAGGGCCGGTGGCAAGACGGGCACTGCACATAAAGTGTACAACGGAAAGTACACGCGAACGCGGTATTTGTCATCATTTGCGGGTCTCGCCCCGATTGATAATCCGCGCATTGCGGTTGTTGTCATCATCGACGAACCGGCCGGTCGCCATTACTATGGCTCTGCGGTCGCAGCACCCGTATTTGGCAAAATTGTCACTGAGACGCTGCGGTACCAACTCGTACCCAGTTCGAAACCAACCCAAGCGGCTTCCCAAGTTGCGGTGGAGTCGCCCGCCGCCTTGTCGGGCCAAACAGATAATACGACGGATACAGTGATGATCGATCCAGGGGTTGCTATCGAGTACGCTAAGTTTCCCGCCGTGCCACCGAGGCCAGACCAAAAGCTCGATCCGGTCGCTCGTCAGGAGACATGGATGGTTCCCAACTTTACGGGTTTAAGCATAAGTCGCGCGCTCGAGCTCGCGACGGAAGCCGGTGTTGAAATTGAAGTAGAAGGAACTGGGCGGGCGGTTTCGCAACATCCACCTCCGGGACTTGCTGCCAAACCCAAACAGGCTCGGTTGGTATTTGCTCATGTCAACTGACTCGTCTCCCGTGCTGACCCGTCGGTCCATGGCCCACCCCCTTGCGTGAAATAATGGAGCTAAGATGAGCGAACTGCGGTACCGATTGCGATTTAATGGTGTTACAGACGATCACTCGGTCAATGAGGCGAAAGCAAAACTGGCGACGTTGCTCGACAAAGACAAGTCATTTGTCGACCGCCTGTTTGCTGATGGTTCCTACACGTTCACAGAGTCCCCAAACCGCGATGTTGTTGCGCAGCTCGCGACCAAGCTCCTGCAGTGCGGGATTCAAACAGCGATTGACGAACTGACCGAGGTCGAAGAAACGGAAGATGACGCTGTAGATGAAGAGCCCACCGAGCCCGTCGCCAAAGTTCCAGATCTAAGCGCGACTGCGCGCGGACGCCACCTCAAGCAACTGACCCAATTGCCAACCACTGCCGCTTCGACCGCCGCAGAGGACAGCGGTTGGCGAGGTCGCTTTCGCTACCGTTTTGATAGCTTTATGGCCCGAGGTGGTTCGTCGATATTTAAGGTGCTAACCGCCGTATTTATTATTACCTTTCTCGTTGTTGGTCTCGCCCGTGGCGTGGTTTTGTGGTTGTTCCCGGACATCCCACTCCAGCACGAGGGATTGGGTGTGCTTGGCAACCTCTACATCACATTTTTGGAGATTACCGATCCTGGCAACATGGCTCAGGATATCGCTTCGTCGCCCTGGTACAAGGTATTCGCAGTGGTCGCCGGCATCGCGGGGATCATTATGCTGTCGGCGTTGATCGCGTTTATTACCACGACGCTCGACCAAAAAATCAGCGAGCTCAAACGCGGTCGGTCAAAAGTGATCGAAACCGATCATACGCTAATTTTGGGGTGGAACGAACAACGCATCGTCGAGGTGCTTCGCGAGCTGATCCTGGCAAACGAATCGGAGCCGGATGGATGCGCCGTGATTCTTGCGGACAAAGATAAAGAGGAGATGGACGACGCACTGCGTTTGCGCGTGAAAGACCGAAAGACAACCCGAATTGTTAGCCGTCGCGGTAGTGTGTCGACACTCTCCAATTTGGATATGGTTTCTTTAGAGACGGCAAAATCGGTGATTATTCTTGCGAGTTGTGACGATACCGATAACGCCGAGCGCAAAGCAGCGAGCGACGCAAAAGCGATCCAGACCATTCTCGCGACGATGGGGCGCCGCTCCGACCAACACGATGTTTCAATTGTGGTCGAGATATTTAATCCAACTTATCGTGATATCGTACGCTCTTCTTTTCCAGACAACGTTGTCACGGTCAATACCAGCGATGTTCTTGCGAAGCTTTTGGTGCAGACCTCGCGCTCCGAGGGTCTATCGGTCGTTTACAGTGAGATGCTTTCGTTTGACGGCTGCGAACTCTATTTTCACAACGATAAATGGGACAATGCAGCCTTTGGACGCATCGGATATCGTTTTCCCGACGGTGTGCCGATCGGCGTGCGTAATGCTGATGGAACGCTGATGATCAATCCACCAGTAGAATATACAATGAAGGATGATGATGAGATCCTAATTGTCGCCGATGATGACTCGACCATTGAGCTACTCGACAAGCCCGTTGCGGAACCGACTGCGATGCCACTACCCGATCGCCGAAGAGAGCAAAAAATCGAACGCGAATTGATGATTGGTTGGAACCACAAAGCGCCCATCATCGTCCGTGAATTTGCCGACTACATCCTTGCAGACAGCAAGATCCATATTCTCTTGCGCAAGCCGACCACGTCACAGCGCAATGAAATCGAAACGCTAAATAGAGAGCTCGACGAGATTGAAGTTAGACTTATCGAGAAAGATTGTCTTGTTTTGGATGAATTGATGTCGGTGCAACCGTTTCAGTACGACAATATCATTATCTTAGCGGGCGGGGATCCGGATGATACGATCGACGTGGGACAGGTGGACTCTGAAAACATTGTCGCCCTATTGTTGCTCCGTCGCATTTTTAGCCAATATCCGATGGAGAGCGAAAATACCAAGCTCATTACGGAGATCCTTCATTCTCAGAATCACGCGTTGGTCGCCCGCGCTGGTGTAAAAGACGTGATCATCTCGAACCGCCTGGTCAGTATGATCATGGCGCAGATCTCTGAGAACGCGGCGATCGAAAAAGTATACGATGATATCTTTCAAGAGGACGGATCTGAGATCTATCTCAAACCGACCACGCTGTATTTTGACAATCTTCCCGTCGACGTCAAATTTGCCGACTTGATGGCATTGGCACAACAACGCGGCGAAAATTGCATCGGCATCCGCAAAAAGGCAGGCGAGAACAATCCCCACGAGAACAATGGCGTTACTCTCATCCCCGAGAAGAATATCGTCTTCAATTTGCTCGCCGAGGACAGCCTCGTTGTCGTTGCCGAGGATGAATTATAGGAGCCAACAAGATGTCTGCAACTGGAAAATGTCTGTGTGGAAGCGTGACCTACTCTGTGTCCTCGGTAAACCATGAGTTTCATAGCTGTCATTGTGGGATGTGCCGCCGATGGGGTGGCGGGCCAGCAATGGCTACCCAGGTTGATGGCGTTCAATTTGAAGGGGCGGATCACATCCAGCGCTATCAGTCCTCTGATTGGGCAGAGAGAGGGTTTTGCAGGCAATGTGGCACGAATCTATTTTACTATCTAAAGCCCCAAGATCAGTACATGATGTGGGTTGGCACGTTTGATGATCAATCGCAGTTTCGGTTGGTTGGAGAAATCTACATTGATGCCAAGCCGGACGGATATCAATTCAGTGGAGATCATCCAAAGCAGACTGAAGCCGAGTTTTTGGCGTCCATCGGCATGGCCTAGAGAGAAAGAAGATTATGTAAATTTAAATACTTACAACTAATCGTGCCAATCTTTTGGCACGATTTATAAGAAACCACGCCAAAAGATTGGCACGATTAGTTCTCAGAAGGCTACCTAGGAGAGCAGATTGTGCCCAAAAAACTGCCATCAGACCTCAACGAGCAAATTCTTACTGAGCTTAAACGCCATCCAGACGGCGTTCGCCTGGGATTTCTCGAAGGTATATTTGCAAAGCTTGCAAGTCGTCGCTCTCTTCAGCGCCGGCTCTCTAATCTGATTGCTGATGGTTTAGTTGCTGTCTCTGGTCAAGGCAGAAATCGGATTTTTGTTACGAATCAGACGCAAACAGCGAAAGGGGACAGTGGGCTAGCAGTAAACCCAAATGAGGCGGCGATCGAGATGACGCTACCGCTTTCCCAAGAAAGTCGAGAAATTCAATCTTATGTGTGTAGACCTTTGCACGAGCGAAAACCTGTCGCATACGATGGAAGTCTACTTGAGGCGTATCTTCCCAATAATACTCATTACCTAACGAAATCGATTCGAGAGCATCTCGGCAATATTGGGCGATCACCAGGCGGTGCACGCCCTGCTGGAACATACGCTCGCCAAATCATGGATAGACTTCTGATTGATCTCTCATGGGCATCAAGCAGACTGGAGGGGAATACTTATAGTCGCCTCGATACAAAGGCACTCATTCACTTTGGTCACGAGGCTAAAGGAAAAGACCGTATCGAAACCCAAATGATCCTCAATCATAAAGCAGCAATCGAAATGATCATCGATAACGCCGAAGAGGTTCGCTTTAATCAACATACTTTTCTCAATTTGCATGCCATTCTTTCGGATAATCTATTGTCGGATACATCTGAGAGTGGTCGCGTGCGTAACCGTTTAGTAGGTATCGGAGGCTCAGTTTTTCACCCGCTAAATAATCCCCATTTGCTTCAGTCATACTTCCACATGATGCTAGAGAAAGCTGATCTGATCCACGACCCCTTTGAGCAGTCATTTTTTGTTACGGTCCATTTCCCATATCTTCAGCCCTTTATCGACGTAAACAAACGTGTTTCGCGGGTGGGGGCCAATATCCCGCTTATTAAGCAGAACCTAAGTCCTCTTTCGTTCGTAGACGTCCCTGAACGCGCATACGTCGAAGGGATCCTCGGGGTTTACGAGTTACAACGGTTTGAAATACTGCGTGACGTGTACACTTGGGCTTACGAGAGATCCTGCCAACAGTACTTGGCACTCAAAGAAACGATAGCCGAGCCTGATCCGTTCCGGCTGCGCTATCGTGAAACGCTGGCAAAAGTAATCGGAGAGATAGTTCGTGGGCAACGCTCTCCCACACGGGTAGAAATCAATGCGGTTGCCAAAATGAGCGTTGTGAAACGAGATCTAGAACAATTCGTTTCGATGGCAATAGAAGATCTTAACAATCTCCACGAAGGAAATATTGGCCGCTATCGGCTCCGAATATCCGAGTATCGTGCTTGGCAACCTCTGCAGAGATCATCCGAATTCTAGCCGGCAATCGCTTCTTCCCATACCAGCGACGGGCGAGACACTTTTCGTTTGGTTCATGCAACGGTTTGCGTAAGTGTCTGAGAACATGCCGTCCTTAAGTCAGTAAAGATCAGTTTCATAGCTGTCGTCATTGTGGGATGTGCCGCAGATGGGGCGGTCCAGTGATGGCTACCCCAGCTTGATGGGGTTAGCGTCCATCGGTATGGGCTAGAACCCGCATATGAAATAGTCACGCAAGATCAGAACTTTTAGGCTTGCGCTTCGTTTGACTTGCCATCACCTGGAGGAACCGATGCGAGTCTATTTGTCTGTTTTTGTTACTGCGGCGCTCTTGAGCGGTTGCGCCGCAAATTTCGTGAAAGTCCAAGATTCAGCGCTTGGTCGCGTTGTTGTTTACCGCAATGGCGTTGCTTACTACGAGCGCAAGGCCGTGCCCAAGCGGGGGCGCCTTAAGATCGCAGTACCCAAAGATAAAGTTGATGATTTTTTGAAGTCGTTGACGGTTAAAGATTCTCAGAGCGGAAAATCGCTCCCCGTATCATTTCCAAGTCGTGGCAAAGAACGTGGCAGCGTCGTAGATATGGTTGTTCAACTACCGCAATCCGCGACAGGCGGGGTGACGCTTACATACATCACCGAGTCACCAGCGTGGAAGCCTAGCTATCGAGTTATCGTCGGAGAGGGAAGCGATACAAAGAAACCAAACGACGCGATGAATAACAAAGTACGGCTTCAAACCTGGGCTGTGGTTGACAATACCTCTGGAGAGGATTGGAAAGACGTTTTGGTTGGTGTTGGCTCGAGCGCAGCGTTATCGTTTCGCTACGATTTGTGGAGCATTCGATCGGTACATCGCGAAACACTGCAAAGTGAGGACAAGTTTGCTATTGCACCGCCGCGCGGAGACTCGACCTACCGTGAGGATGATGTCAGCAGAACTGTCGTCTCCAAGTTATCTGACAATGACATTCCTAGGCCGGAGACCCATCCAGACGCCTACGCCTCTCAGGACTACGAGTCAGCGAGGGCAGGTGTTCATGGGGCGAGGAAGACCAAAGCCAGACCTGCTGCCAAGTCCGCAAGATCACCCGCAAATAAATGGGACAAGAGCCGCGCAAAGATTAAGCGTCTGGGGAAAAGTCTGAAACAGTCACACAAACATGTGGTCATTGAGGAGCGATTGCCAGTTTGCGCCAGCGTATAGACGACTACCGAACTCGTATGGACGAGCTGCACGCGCAGATCGTGACCCTAAAGGCGGTAAAGTCGGGAGGTTCACTCATGCGCCATCTCAAGACAAAAATGAAAGATATCTCCGAAAGGGTGCAAAAGGTCACCATCGAGATCGTCGACCGGGAAGAAAAGCTCATGTTGTCGCGAATTCGCTTTCAGGACGCTGTTTCCGAGTTGGCCTAGTGATCTCCAATTGCTGATTCGATGGTCTATGTAACTTGCGCGATTGAATAAAATCGGCGAGTTTCGGCGTTTCATTGCCATGAATCTCGCGCAGATAGCAAAAGCGGTAGAGGGCGCTCACATCGTCGGTGACGACACTGTGGAAATCCGAGCGGTTAGCGATGATTCACGGATGGTAGAAGCGGGAGATTTGTTTGTCGCCGTGCCCGGTCTTCGCGTCGATGGGATGACATATATTAAGGAGGCTATCTTACGGGGTGCCGCTGCCGTTGCAGTCGAGAGCCCGATTGATGCCCCAGTTCCGCAGCTGATTGTCGACTCCGCTCGGTATGCGCTCGGTTTTTTTGTCGGACGGGCTCTTGGTAATCCCGCTCATCAACTCGGAATCATTGGGATTACCGGGACCAATGGCAAGACGACAACTGCGCATCTTGTCGAGTCGATTTTGCGGTGCGCAAATTTTTCGCCGGCCATGGTTGGCACGGTTGGCTATCGCTACGCCGGTATTGCCAAGCCGGCTGCATATACAACGCCTCCCCAGGTGATGCTTCACGCGATGTTGGCCGACATGGTTGGCGCGGGGACCACCCATGTCGTGCTAGAGGTTTCTTCTGCCGCACTATTGCTCGATCGACTGTCGGGAGTCCCGGTTTCGGTCGCTGCATTTACAAACTTGAGCCAAGATCACCTCGATGTACATCAGACCATGGCGTCCTATCGGGACGCCAAAGCGCTGTTGTTTTCGCGCTGTCTTCGTGATACGGGCACTGCGGTCATCAATGTCGATGATCCAGCAGCCGATGCGATGATCAGGGCGACGGGATCGAAAAGAGTCCTTCGGGTATCGGCGATGCATGCGCAAGCAGATGTTTTTACTCTTGATCGCAAGTTATCAATACATGGGATCGAGGTTGACTGTCAGACGCCACGCGGAGTCCTGTCTTTGTCGGCGCAGGTGTTAATCGGGCCTTACAATGTCGCCAACATCCTCGTTGCTGTTGCGATCGCAGAGGCGCTTGAGATCGATCATCAGGCAATTGTGGATGGGATACAAACGCTACCTGGCGTGCCAGGACGTGTAGAACGCGTCCCCAATGACAGGGGACTGCAAGTATTTGTCGACTACGCCCATACGCCAGATGCGTTAACCAATGTGCTGGGAGCGTTGCGTCCGTTCACGAAGGGGCGGCTCATTTGTGTGTTTGGGTGCGGGGGCGATCGCGATACGGCAAAGCGGCCTCTAATGGGGCGTGCCGTCGCCGAGGGCGCAGATCTTGCGATTGTCACCTCGGATAACCCGCGGACAGAAGATCCGCGGGCGATTATCGATATGATTGTCCCTGCTGTTTCGGGTCCCCATATGGTTTATGTCGACCGAGACGTAGCGATCCAGGCTGCTATTTCCGAGGCAACGCCCAACGATGTTGTTGTCATTGCGGGAAAGGGGCACGAGACCTATCAAATTGTCGGAGATCAAAAACACCATTTTGATGACCGCGAGCAAGCTGCTAGGGCGATCGAGAAAAAACATCAGCAAACGCTCGGCGATATTATTCAGGCGACCCAGGGGAGTCTCATCCAAGGGGATACAGCAACGGTGTTGTCTCGCGTGGTGATTGATGGTCGGACCGCAGCAGCCGGAGATCTGTATGTCGCCATTCGCGGCGAACGTTTTGATGGTCACGACTTTTGCGATCAAGCCGTGGCGGCGGGGGCAACAGGACTACTGATTGAGTCGGGCCAGACCGCTGATTTGGCAAAGGGGGTGGCGGTAGTCGCTGTAGAGGATACGACAGTCGGTTTGGGGAGAATTGCTCGGAGACACCGCCAGCAATGGAGAAATGATCAACGTCGCATTGTCGCGATAACCGGATCCGCGGGGAAAACGACGACGAAGAATCTTGTTGTTGCTGCTCTACGTGAATTTTCGACTGTGCATGCCAGTGAAGGGTCGCTAAACAACGAAACCGGTGTGCCCCTGACGTTGCTTGGATTGCAGAACTACCACGACTACGGCGTCGTCGAAATGGGAATGCGGGCGGTTGGCCAAATCGACTATCTCTGCAACATTGCCGAACCCGACATCGGTGTCGTGACGAATGCCGGCGTTGCGCACCTCGGTGTCGTCGGCAGCCGCGAAGCGATCGTGTCTGGGAAAGCCGAGATCTACGCGCGTCTTCCCAGTCATGGTGTTGCCATCTTGCCCGATGATGATGAGCGTTTGGTCCGTCTTGTCCCCAAAACATGCAGGCAGCTCAGCTTTGGCTTCAGCACTGCCGCGGATATTCGGGTCATTGACTACAGCCAAGAAAACGCCGGTAGTCAAGTAGAGTTTGCGCATCGAGACCAAAAATACCAAGCATACTTGCCTTTTTTTGGCAAGCACAATGCGATCAATGCAGCTTGCGCTTTGGCCGTTGTGGTCGCTTTGAAACAATCCCTTGAGGAAGCCGTGCTTGGGCTGGGTCGGGCCATCACCGCGCCGATGCGTGGTGAGGTGATTCAGTGCGCTGGGCGGAATGTGATACTCGATTGCTACAATGCCAATCCAGCATCTATGGAAGCGGCACTGACGAGCCTCGGCAATGCACACACAGGCAACACACAAACGCAGCAATCCCAAAAGACACAAGCGGGGAATCCGCCGCTGGCGGTGCTTGGCGACATGCTAGAGCTCGGTAAAGACGCAGAGTCATTTCATGCCGAAGTGGGCGGCCGGGCGGCACAGGCGGGAATACGAGTTGTCGCTTTGGGCCGCTTTGCCGATGCGGTGGTTGCGGGTGCCGCGGATGCGGGGGGTGAGGCGGTTGCCGTATCTGATCCTGGTAATGCCGCGGATGAGATCCTCCGTCAAACCAAGCAAGGCGATTGGGTGTTAATAAAAGCCTCCCGTGGAATGCGTCTCGAGCGTGTTGCCTCTGCTCTGAACGAAAAGGGCGCCACAGACAAAAAAGGGGCCGGTTAGCATTGCTGTTTCATCTATTTTACGACGTTTTAGCTGAGATCGATGGGTTTGGCGTTTTGCGCGTGTTTCGCTATACGTCGACCCGGGTACTCGCTGCGATGATCACGGCTTTGTTGCTGACTCTGATCCTGGGCCCGTGGTTCATATCGCGCCTGCGCAATAAGCAGATTGGTCAACAGATCCGTGACGATGGACCGCAAACGCACCAAAAAAAGGCGGGCACACCCACGATGGGGGGCTCGCTGATATTGTTCGCTTTAACGATGGGGACATTGCTTTGGTGCGATTTGCGAAATCACTTTGTCTGGCTCGCTTTGATCGTCACAGTTGGCTTTGGTACCGTTGGATTTTTGGACGACTACCTCAAGGTCGTTCACAAAAACACCAAAGGGGTCCCAGGAAAAATTAGATTGCTCGCGGAGTTTACCATCGCAGCAGTCGCGCTTTGCTATTTGTTTTTGGCGGACGTTTATGATCCCAATGTGGGACTCAAGCTTCAACTTCCGTTCACAAACTTTGACCATTTTGCGCTCTCACTCCCCGCTTGGCTCTATATTGTCCTAGCTTGTTTTATCGTCGTTGGTACCGCCAATGCCGTGAATTTCACCGATGGCCTGGATGGTCTTGCGATCGGGCCATCTATCATTAATGCCGGGACCTTTCTGATTTTCGCTTACCTAGCCGGGACCGCGACAACGATCACCGTAACGATTGGCGGAATGATTCGGACGCAGAATCTCGCAGAATATTTGCATATTGCTCATATTGCCGGGTCGGCGGAGTTGGCGATTTTTTGCGCTGCGATCGTGGGCGCTGGGATGGGGTTTCTGTGGTTCAATACCTATCCAGCGCAGGTATTTATGGGGGATGTCGGTTCGCTGTCCCTGGGTGGTGCCATTGGCATGCTCGCAGTCTTGACGAAAAACGAACTGATCCTGCCGATTTGCGGCGGTCTATTTTTGGTCGAAACACTGAGTGTCATCCTTCAAGTGGGATCCTACAAATTGCGGAATGGAAAGCGGATCTTTTTAATGGCGCCGATCCATCATCATTTTGAACTCAAAGGGTGGCCAGAACCCAAAATCATTGTTCGCTTTTGGCTTGTCTGCGTGATTCTTGCGCTCATCGCGTTAGGGACCCTAAAACTGCGATGAACCTGGCCGGCAAGACCGTTGTGGTGGTTGGTCTCGCCCAGACTGGGATCGCGGTTGCTCGATTTTGCGCCGAGCGAGGCGCTAACGTTATCATCACCGACTCCAAACCTGCGGACCGGCTTGCGGTGCAGGTGAGAGAAGTGCAAGGGGTCGCGCAATTGGAACTAGGGGGGCACCAAACCGACACCTTTGTGGGCGCCGACTGCGTTGTCGTATCTCCGGGAGTTCCCGAGCTTGATGAGATGCGTGCGGCCCGAATAGCGGGCGTTGAAGTCATCGCGGAGATCGAGTTGGCGTATCGATTTTTGAATCCCAAAGCGACTCTCATTGCGATAACGGGTACAAACGGGAAATCGACCACAACGCTGTTGACGGGTGCCCTCTGTGCGGGATCAGGACGTCCGACCTTTTGTGGCGGGAACCTGGGAAATCACCCCCTTATTGAGGCTGTTGATCATCCAGCAAATACTGCAGATGGAATTGTCGTTGCCGAGGTTGCCGGGTTTATGCTCGAAACTTGCACGAGCTTTCGGCCGCGCATCGGTGCGTGTCTCAATGTCAGCCAAGACCATTTAGACCGCTACGGAACCATGGATGTATATGCATCGATGAAAACACGAATCTATCGGTGGCAGACAGAGTCCGACTACGCGATTGGAAATGCGAATTGCCCTTGGGTAAAACAGGCACTTGAAACCGTAATGAGTCGTAAGGTCCTATTTGACTCTCAGAGCGAAGTTGAGGTGGGTGCGTTTTTGTCTAGGGACCAATCGGAATTAGTCGTAAGATTACCAGGCCAACCCGATTTCATCTATCCAACAGCAAAGATCCCCCTTGTTGGCAATCACAACCTTGAAAATGCCATGGCCGCGTTCTTGGCCGCACGATTGGCAGATGTGAGTCCTGCGGTCATCGACAACGTCACCCCGGGATTTCGCGCTCCCTCTCACCGGATGGAACATGTCGCCATCGTTGACGACATCGTATACCTTGATGATTCAAAAGGGACAAATGTAGCCGCCGTCGCAGCGTCCTTGTCTGGGTTTGCCCACCCGATTGTTCTCATTGCAGGTGGCGTGGATAAGGGCGGATCGTATCAGCCTCTGTTTGAGGCTGCGAGGGGGATCCTGCGAGGATTGGTGCTGATTGGACAGGCCGCGCCGCTGATTCGCGCCGCTGCAGAATCATTTGGCGTGGACTATCCTATTGTCGAGGCAGGGAGCATGCAGGATGCTGTGTCGCAAGCGACTGCTTTGGCCAATCCTGGAGATCGTGTGTTGTTATCTCCCGCTTGCTCTAGCTACGATATGTACCGCAATTTTTCTGAGCGAGGGGCGGCGTTTCGTGCTGCGGTGGAAGCGCTGGAAGAAGGGAGATAGCACCATTTCTTACCGCGCTTGGAGCTGAAGAGAAATTGCAAATGGTTGCTCGGTGGGATGACCATCCATGATTGGTGGCGAAAATTTCCACCGCTTTACTTGTTTGCCGATGCACCTCTCGACAATCTGGTGAAAGCCTTTGATAGAGGTTGGTTTTACATCCCCTGCTGGTCCGACAACAAAATTTAGCTTTACCTTGCCACTCGCGCGCGGTCGAATCTCGAGCAATTTTTTATGACAACGCGCCAGACCGCGAAGATATACTACCTGAATTCTTCGCATCAATTTGCGTTGCGTAAGTGGTTTGTCCGAAATTTGTGCATCTGCCGGGATTTTTCTGCGGGGCGCGCGGTAGTTCCTGGGCCGGTAAGTGGTTAAGCGGTTGGTTGAATCAAACGATGAAATGCGCTTGGGAGTTGCGCTTGTTCTATTTGGGCGACGAGATTCTTTGTGAGAAAACGGGGTCCACTCTCGCTTTGGTCCTCCAAAGATGGCCGCTGTCTTTGCTGACCGCGCAGATTTTCGATGTGGTTGAGGCTTGTTGGGAGTCCTAATAGTGGTGAGTTTGGTCGATCGCTTTCGTGACAGAGTCCGTTCGGCGCTTTGACTAGTGGGTTTACGGATGGCGTTACCGTCGCGCACGATTGGGGAATCCTCGCGCTTAGGTGTATCAAAGACTCGCTTTGGTGTACCAATGGCATGTCTCGTTTTGGGTGGAGATTCCGGACCAATTTTTCGATTGAGCTGCGCGAAGATCTCATTGGCTCGCGTTGCGGTCGCCGATGGGTCACGAATCGGCTCTGCACTTGGGGAAACAGCACTGGCCAGTTCAAGTTCATCAAGGATATTAGTTGGTTGAGTCTGATGTGGTTGGCGATTGATCTGTCTGGGAGCTCGGTTCGTGTTGTAGATCGTGCGCTGGGGACTTTCGGCCGAGGTCTTGCGGCTGGGACCGTGGTGATATTTTGCTGGCGGCGGTCTACAGCCAACGAGCAGCACGATTCCGCATGTCAGCAGAATGACGTTGGTGCTGTTCGTGGCTGTGTGCATGTAATCCCTGTCCAATCCGATCGGCCGGCGTGGGAACTATACCGCTTGTTTGCCTTAGATGGTTGTCATTTTATGAAAGTTGTCTGAACTCACGCCTTTGACCGATGCTATGGTAGCGACGACGCGGAGATAGCCTGGCGAAGTTTTTTCGAAACGGGAAATCGGGGATAAGTCCCTAGAACTTTTCTTGTTAGTCCTCCTCCTATCCATATTGGGCGGTTGGCGCCGCGGCATCATCACGCAGATGGGGACGAGCTGCGTCATCGTAATTGGGAGCGTCGTCTGTCGCAACCCCATAGACCATGACTCCCCATTGATAAAACACGATCCCAAAGTGCTTCTGTAGAAGGGTGTTTGTCATTACCCTTCATTGTTGTTGTCCCAAGCGCTATTGAACAGGTCCCTAGAGTGAGGACGCCCATGATCGTCTAAACGATCTCGATGATACAAGTCGCAAGATTTCGAGTGGTGCTATTTTCGCAATCTTAGCTTGCTGATTCCCGCGTACCCTGCACCATCAAACGCAAATCCGAGATACCCCTTGCGAGCCGCCGGAAGTCGCAGCTGATACCGGTTCCGATTCGCTACGACAGTCAGATTGCGTCCGTTAACTGTAACCTGGACAGAATACTTTTTGGATCCCGAGAAACGAAACCGTTTGATGGCGTGGTCCCGAAACTCGATTTTGTCGCGAAATCCGATGTGGGATCCCACAAGGCGGATCACTTCAAGATGACTGTTTGTAAATGCGATCGCATACCCGGTGGGATTGCGAAGCGACTGCCAGCCTTTGCCCTTTACGTTGGTGACTCGTTGCAAGTTTTGTAGGCCAAATACAAAGCGCAGATTTGCTTTGTCCCTGTTGTCGAAACGTTTTGGCGTCGCGCGGTGAACGATAAAGTTTGCTCGAAACCGGTTTCGCTTGCGACTCCCGGTAACCACGAGTGCCTGACTGCCGCGGCTATCATAGTAGTGGAAGCGGTCGGCACGGTAGCGATCGCTTCGTGGGCCAGTCCCCAGATCGGTTCTCCCGTAGATTGGCCAAGTTGGCGTGTTGCCGATCAAAAGGTAAGAGTTTGGCCAGCCACGTTTTGTCTGGAGTCGTTTTTGAAAATAGGACGACTCTTGCTCATGGATCCGGTTGGTGATCCGCAAATCCTGAAGCAATGCCAACTCGCGAAGGAAGCGTCGTTTTTCTCTTGGAGCATTTCGGAACGCCGCACTGAGATCGCGGTTCCTTTTTAGCTCATTTGCGATGCGGTCTAGTGCTCTGGGTTCTTTTAGCAGATTGCTGGCGCGGACTAGATAGGATGTACTCCGATCCAGTGCCATGGCACGGCGATATTCGAGACCGACCGTAATCAGCGCACCGGTTTCCCATTTGCGCAGACACTGTTTCACTCCCGCTTTGCTGCCAGCGAGATACTTTGTGCAGGGGTGTTTCGGCTTGCCGGTTCCTCGTTGGTACAGGGTTTCAAACAGCTCTGCTTCCTGAAGTCCGTCGAGGTGGAGGTTTCGCGCATAATCGTGGTATGCCGACAGGCGTGAAGAGGGGCGGATGAGTCCGTGCTGTGCGCCAGCGAGGCGCGGCCCTGACCGTTGTTTGGCGGTTTTTACCGCATCTGCCCAATAGCGTCCAAAATCACTCATGGATGCGGGAAGTTTCACGTCAAGCGGGCGGTCGTTCATCGCGGGAAGTCTACCGCGAAATTTTCCTGCGTCTGCCCAATAGGCCTGGCTGAGATGGTCGACCATTCGCGCGTTATCAAAGGCGTCACTGCGGTCGCGAAACGCTCTGAGCGCAGATTGCCGGCCACGATAGATATCTGCGAGAAGGTGCAGCGCGAGCAGTCGGTCGAATGTGCGTCCTTTTGCTCTGACCTTCTTCATGAGGCGTCCAATAACCTTGGCGATCAAACGGGTTTGTTTATCGCCTTGCAGCCGTTTGAGCTGTGCTTCCTCAGCACGACCCGCAGTGGCGCGGCCTTCAATCTGACGGATGATCTGCTCGTATCGAGCAAGTGTCACTTGAGCGAGTTGAAAGTTTGCATCGAACCTGCTCGCTTTGCGCAGGGCCGAAACCGCATCGGCGTACTTGCGATTGTCAAACGCGTAGACCCCCTTGCTAAAACTGCGAAATGCCCGCAAATCGGCGGTGTGGATCTTGGCTATTTTTGCCCGCTCCATTGGCGCGAGCTTGACCCCCGCGCCGCGGACAAGCTGTTTGACGAGCTCCTTCTCAAGTTCGAAGAAGGCATCTACCTCACCATCGACATTGCTCGCCAAGAGAATCTCGCCGCTCTTTACCGCAAAGAGTCGACAGTCAAGGCGCATTTTTTTGCCAACAACCGTCAATGCGCCGCTGACAAGGTGCGTCGCACCGGCAAGCTTTCCGACACGAACCGCCGTTCTCTTATCAACGAGCTTTGATCGTTGCAGTTTCAGCTCGGCACGAATATCCGCTAAACGTTCGCGCTCGACGACGGAAAACTGACCCAGTTGAGCGAGATCGGTAGTCACCATCGCTCGCAGTCCCGCGCCCCACTCCTGCTTCCCTTTGGTCGGCGACGTATCTGCAAAATCCAAGACTGCAACACGTATTGGTGCGGCCTGAGACGGGGGAGCGAACATTGCCGCGAATACAAGTACGAGTGCAGTAGCGCGAAGGATCAATGAAATCGCCATATCGAATAGTAAAGTTGTAACCGACTTCTGTCCATCTTCAGAGTCTGAGGGACTCATTAACGACATGTACGCCGTTTCGGGACCTAAGAGGCGGCAAACAGTTAGAAGATCGGTTCTCTTAACGAGACGAGGGCAAAGGACCTAGCATTCAAAAATTACCGACGGGATTCGTCACCTCGTGAATATTATCGCCAATTCGCATTCTGCGAAGTCATCAGTCCCCATGCTTACTACGGCCGCGAAGTGTCCCACCGATAGTCCATAATCTGAATCGTCCGTGATTAACAGCCCATCACCTCGTTTCGCAGTAAGCGGATCGACTCGGCTCGATTTGGAACGATCCATTTATATAGTAAAAATCCGCTGCGCCTACCTGAAAACGATCAAAGTCACGGACAGCGCTGGAAACAATGTGACAAGTGCGACGTGCGACGACGCTGCTGCCGAGCGGATTTGAAATGCCGATTCAGACCGCCGTTAATGGCGAACAGACATACACAGTGGAGCTTGATGATCGGATTCACGAGCTTTCGTTTGCTGTCAATGCTGTTCCGCCGACGACCACGATCAGCCATGACTCTGGGGTATATCCCACCAAGCCTTTAACGATCCTTGGCATGTTCCTAGACACTTTATTGGGGCAGTGTGGCATCACGACACAAACGATCGACGCGCTTGAGCAGCGTTGGAATCCGGTGCGGACCATGCATCGCCTGGGTCCGTCGAGCTGCCTCCACCTCCCGGAGATAGAATTCGCCAGGTTTGTAAGCTTCGAGCGCTGGTCCCACGTATACGAGTTCATCCTTCGGCTGAGGGGCCTCCCAATGTTCAAACACAACACAGGCCGCTACGGAGTGGGAATGCGTATAATGGACATCTACACAAGCAAACATGATGGCTACCCAATTTTCCCAGTGTTTACCCACGGGATCGAACGGCCATCATGTCGCTCTCGCTAATCGTGTAGGTTATTCTCGGGTAAACGAAATCGACCTCACGGTTCTCGCGGCCCCGCAACATATAAAACTCTCGCTCGAGGTCGCTGCTAGCCAGCGTCATCGGCGTGCCATCGGTTCGAATTCTTTGCGATGGTGGAGGCGCCGGGAGTCGAAGACTGTTCCGGACCTTCATCTACCAACAATCAACACGCGACCTTACAGACCCGAAGGTCGGAATCGCTGCTCTTCGGAGCCCCACTGACTTCCATCTGCTTCCAGCAAGTTCCGGACCATTCCGCAGAGGATTGGTGCAGGAATTGGTGCGAATTTGCTGTCGGACTTGAGCGATAGAATGGCCCGTGCACGGATTTCTCCGCGGGATACGACTGGAGCGAGATGCTGTTGAGACCTTCGACTGCTACCCGTTCCAAATACCTGCGGTGCGGAGCATGGATGAACTCGCATTTGACCCCGGCGTCACGTTCCTCATCGGAGAGAACGGCAGTGGGAAGTCCACCCTCGTCGAGGCAATCGCACTCCTCCTCGGCCTGAACCCTGAAGGCGGAAGCCAGAATTTCAATTTTGCCGAGCGGCCGAGCGAGTCCGACCTGTACAAGGCCTTACGCCCGATTCGGTCCCACCGGCGTCCGCGGCGACAGTTCTTTCTGCGCGCCGAGAGCCTCTTTAATGTCGCAACAGAGGTGGAAAAACGAGGATTGTTTGAGTATGGGTGGGACTTCCTGCACGAGCGCTCTCACGGCGAAGCGTTCCTGTGGCTGCTGACCGAGCGCTTCGTCGAGGGCGGGCTGTACATTCTCGACGAGCCCGAGGCCGCGTTGTCTCCAAAGCGCCAGCTCGCCATGCTCAAGCGGGTGTCGGAACTTGTCGCGGCAAACAGCCAGCTCATCATTGCCACCCACTCGCCAATCTTGATGGCGTTTCCTGGTGCGGTGATATACGAGCTTGGCGCGGACGGGATTCGAAACGTGCAGTACGAGGAGACTGAGCACTTCCAGATTACGCGAGATTTTCTCGTGCATCCGAATGCGTTTCTCCGACATCTAGCTGCGGACTCAGACGACGAGCCTGAGTCCTAGCGCCCAGGCTGCGACCACAGTCTCGTTCGCAAGTTGCGCTCGTCCGGCTGGTCAGCGCCCAGAAGCCTGAGTTACATTTTAGCGGAAACCGTCGAATTGGCCGATGCCCATCAGAAAAGTAAACATTCGGAATTTCCGTTCCATCGTGCAGTTTTCTGAGGAGGTTGGGGACCTCAGCATCTTCGTAGGGCCAAATGATGCGGGAAAGTCGAACATTCTGCGTGCGCTCGACCTTTTCTTCAATGGTGAGTCCCGCCACGGATACGAACTGGACTGGGCACGCGACTACAGCCGATTTGCTCCGCCAAGAATTCGCAAGGCGGAAGAGATTACCGTTGCCCTCGAGATTCAGCCGCCGAGCACCTTTAGGAATGTTTTGGTCCCTCTCAGTCTTTGTCTGAGAGGGACCAAAAGAGATTCTCCTCAAATGCTATAAGCCTATTGTGTCTCTATGCGAAGCAATAGCTATTTACAGTTCTTGGGACGAATAATGTTCGTCGATGATTGCAACCGGATCAGCTTAGATTTTCTCCCAGAGTTCGTTGCTGTTAACAACAAAGACGTTGGTTCCTGGAGGTCCAGCCAAATTCCGGCTGACTGTCCCGACTTTTCGCAGCCCCCCAGTGACTCGGGATCGATTACGTCGCCAGTATTTGGATCGCGAATCTCAAATACAATTCCGTCGCTCTTGCTTACATAGTTAGCGAGTTCTCCATCCTTGTAGGCATAGTAGTTGAATCCATATCGAAACGCGCTTTGGTCGCAGCCCGTGAGATCGATGAAAACTTCGGCTCTATCGTTGGGGGCCATTTCGAAAAAATCCGTATTCATCCAGTTGTCGCAGCCCTCGCTACCCCGGGTGTCGGCCTCGACTGCCAGAGGAACGCTGCTGGTTTCAGCTCCTGCACATCCAACAAGTACTAGACATGCAGCGGCAACAAATTGGGTCACTCTATTTCTTGTTCTAATCATAACCTTCCTTTCCGAATCATTGCGATTGCTCCATCGGAGCAAATACTGTGCTCTGCGGGAGCAAATACTGTGCCCTGCGTGCTTGTGTGGACGGATCGCCTAACCGGAACAGTTAGCACTACCCAGACTGACAGGTGGTGACAGTTGGTCTGGTTCTCAGGCCATCAATTGGGGGTAAGATTCCCCTGCTAACGTAGGTACTTGTGCGACGGTTGCGCGCCCAGCAATATTGTTCTTCGAAGACGAAACGGTGTGCGATCAATTTCTAGGGCAAACGACTTGTTCGGCATGGCCACCGGAATCGACAACAGAGAATGATTCGTCGGCAGCCAGTTAGCATCGGGTTGCCCCAAATTTTGGACACCAATCCAGGCTCTCCCTGGGGAGAGGTGCCATCATGGCAAAGAAAAAGAGAACAGCGGTACACAGAGTGCATAGGATCGTGCATAACAAAATCTGGCGCGCATAAGGTGAAACACTCGGTAGAAAAACTCCGCCGTGTGTCTCGCTATGTCCTAGAGCGGATAAGAAATGAAGAAGTCAGTAGCACCATTGTAGCCTCCTCTGATACCGACCACCGAGCACGAGCCGAATTCTTTCAGCCGCTCATGAAGCAGGTGGGCCTTCACCGTTGTGAGTATCTGAATTTCATGACAAAGTACTACGATACGCTGTAAAATCTCAATCCCCGGACCAAGGGCGTTGGGAGACGAGCTTGTAGATCTAGATGGTTCAAATTACTCGCTACTTGCTGCGCTTTTTGTTTACAGGAAGGCCAACAAGCCGGCGAAAATTGGCACTGCGACGCAAACGCGCGAATGCGCGATCCGTGTGGGTTTGCGCCAGTAGCCGCTTGCAGCTCGCACACTTTGCTGCTGCGATCTCCGCGATTTGTGCCGCTGCCCGATCGACCAGGCGCCGTCGAGCGAGCGCTCGAGCGAAATCGTATCGAGCACTTGCATTCATTGGGCTATATTCCAACGCGATACGAAATCTATCGGTGGCCTCAAAATATTTGCGCCTGCGATTAGAGCGTCAGCCCCTTTGCTTGGACGCTTTTGGAAACGTTGCGCGAGTATTTCGAGTCATCTTTGGTTGCCTGCCAAGCGGGTACAGCGATTCGTAGCATTGATGTTGGAGGCCGATGTAGTTCCGAACCTGGAACGGCGGTTCGAAGTATTGATGCTGAAGAGCGATGTCTACGTGACAATTTGCGGGAAAATTTTTTCGGAAGGTCTACCCAAACGATGCTTGTCTTCATGTCCTGGCCATCGCCACCAACGGCTGCGTCATTCGAAATCAAAAGGGCGGCTTTGTGACCGCGTGGGGCTGGAAACACACGCACGTAGTGCGGAAACATGCCTACACCTTCTTCTTCTGTTTCAGGATGACCAACACCCACTGCCCCCTTCCAAAGCGGTGTCCAATGCGACATGTGAAGCAGTTGAACTTCAAAGCGCTTAGGTGGATCGTTTTCTTCCGTGTTGGGAGAAATGACCCAAATGGATGCCCGAACCTGTTTCGGGTGTAGCGGCAATGCCTCAGTGCGAAACAACTTGGGAACTCGTGACTTCTTTAGCTTCATTTCGCCGTATTCGCGCGAGACGGCGCTGCAGTCCATTTTTCGGTTCGGCTCCCCCAACAAGTCGTAGCACACGGTGTGCATCGATTGCCCGATTGCCAGCTCACTGAGAAAAAAGGCAGTTTCACAAGCGGTGGTCGAAGTCACCTTGACCAAGAGCTTGGTTCCCTTCGCGTTCCACCCGATAGGTTCAATCTCTGTGTCGCTGTCGAAGCATGCGCCAGCAAACACTTTCGCGCACGGGAATGTGCCAATCAGAACCACAGCGCAAAAGAACATGAAACTACGTTGCATAGTTCGCGAGGGCTATCAGGTCGTCTGTTTATCATCAATTGCAGGACCAAGGAATCAAACACGTACACGACCCTTGGTCCGGATCTTTGAATTAGTGATCCCGATATCGATCCGTCCGACTACACTCTCAATAAGCCGGATATCGAGTTTGGCAGGGTGTGCATAGCCAACAACTCCATATAGGGAGTGCTAGTGTGGCTAACAAAGAATTCCAACATCTCCAGAAGAGAACGTTGCAACATCTCCTTCTGCTTGATGAAGTTTGTATTCTTGAACCTTTCGGTAATCTCATCGGACGCGCCGAGGAAAACGCTTGTAAAACGAGTCGAAAAATGCATCTTGAATGTTTGGTCTTGTGACCCGCTCAAGGCTCCCATCGAAGATCTCAACAAAGTTTGACATTTCCGCTCCCCTTGCAAGCATCATAGTACAGATTCATCGCGTCCGTACCCGCCGCACAACAAAGAACTTCCCAGCCACTGCTTGAGCACGACAATCTGCGAAAATACTCGCAAAATAATGCGTCCGCCAGTAGCTCATACATCTCCAAGTACCGACCGAACCTACACCATGAGTTACCAGCTCCGTAGCCTCAAGCTGGCGTGGAACAAGGGTTGTTGCAAAGGATTCATATGATTGCACAAAGCACAAAGGGTACGTGCCCGGAAACCGGACACCGCTACCAACCTGGCTTTCTGACTTGTAACGACTTTTGGTTCGGAGATGATGGCTATTTCGACATCAAACAACCCCGCAATTGGGAGACTAAAGGACGCCCGAGCTCCGGCTGGGCAAAGTGGGAATGCGTGTGCCAGGATCGGTCTTTGTTGAGAGCGAGGATCGTTGTGCCAATCTCGCTTGGCTGTTTCACGACAAAGTCCTGTTTCCACGGGCTCGTCCAAGATCCACTCTAATAATAGGTACAATCCGGCTGTGTGCGACAGCGTGCGCACAGATCGATACATGTGGTGGTAACCAAAAGTGGGCCATCAGGGCAACTCCCCGCTCTTCAAACAGCTTGTTGAGCTTGTCCAGTCTGGGAGAACCATATAGGTCTTTGGCACTTTGTGAGTAGTTAGGAGAAAACCACCCAAAAAAATCGTGCGGCCAATCGGTATCTTCTGCTGGCCATGCGTTGGTAACACCACCGTAGTGCAGTTCGGCCATCGGGTAGGCCGAGTGAAGTGAAGCATTGTTCACAACTTGTGTAGAGCTTACTGAGATAGTTTTCGCACAGTTGCTGCAACAGCAAACTGAAAGGATCGGTCAGTCGTACGAGAAAGCAAAAACAACTGCGGACGTGCTCGAGATCAAGTTCATCCTCGACAGCTTCGACTTCGGTTCCACACAACCGCCGAGCGGGGGCATCCCCCAGGTAGGCTAGTAATCGCTGACGTTCCTCAACACTCATGTACTCGAGCAGCTAGTAGTGTAGCTATGACCGAGACCGTTATGTCGCTTGCGTGGCCGCTATGCCGCTGACCGAGGTTTCCTTGAAAAAGAAAACAAACACTCGAATAAGGGTTATCGCAAAGGATTCATTTGATTGTAACCACTCGCTGGTTCCTAACGATTGATCACATTTATCGTGGTATGTTTGTAGCGTACGACGAAACGCGTCTAGCAAAGTGAAATCGTGATGTGCACAAAAACGGAGCAGACATCGCATCTGCGAGCATCGCGTCATAGAGAGATTGACACAGGTTCCCGATCGACATGTGCCATCCACAAATCGTCGAGCGAGCCAGTTCGATTCCTTCGCGTCGATAAATCGACTCCAGCCGATGCAAAAGCAGGTGGTCTTGCCACGTTGTACCAAGGTTTGGGCCAAAAGTTCCGGCCCCGCGAGTCCTCGCTCAATCGGCAATTCTGCTGTCTCGCCACGATACACTTCGGTCTCAGCATTCTTCTCTCGATCTTTGCGGACAAAAGTGGGATGGGTGATACGCACCACGACGAGCGAGGCAGCTCGACGCTCAAGCGTCTCGGTGACTTCTTGGCCAATCGTTTCAAATGCATTCAGTCCATCTCGTTTCACTTCATCGGGCAGGATTTCAATATCGACACGCGGCAAATGCTCGGGCAGAGGCTTTCTCCCCGTTGGCTTGCATCGATCGCGCTCAATTGGCGATTGTTTGTCTATCGTTTGTTCTGTGTTTTGCTCTGTCGAGTGTTTGCTAAGGAGCGCGTTTAAAATCGACAAGGTCAGCTGTGCATCGCCAGGTTCGAGGCGCTCGGCCTTTTGCCCGAGGATGCCTAACTCCAGTTTTCGACATTGCTCGAGCGCTTTCAGGTAAAGAGACCGGTATTCTTCGCATTCGGTCGTAAGCCATTCTATCTGACTCTCTAATTGTGCGATGCGCTCGACCACTGCCTTTTAGATTCATTATTTTTGATCGCGCGTCAACCTTTTCCGTTGCCTTTGTTGGCGCGCAACGCCACAAAGAAGAATCGCGAGCTGATTGCTATCAATCCGCAGCGAAGACTGACCAGGATCGCCAACAGGGAATTCGAAACAATGCGGCATGGAGTCGTTTGTACAGGAGGCAGTACCCGTTTTGATCCCACCACAAAATTTTCAGACGATTGGCTCGCTTATTGATAAAACAATACAAGGAGCCACTTTGGGGCTCTTGCTCCAACAGCTCTTGCGTCGCCAGCGCCAAGCCATCAAACGATCGACGCAAGTCTACTGGAGTCGTACATACAAAAATTCGGACGCCAGCGGGAATCATCCTGCCTCCTTCAAACCAGCGAGAAGCTGTTTCACTACAGAAACATCAAAACCATCGCGGAGCCGTATCACGGTCCCCGATGCGGTTTCAATTTCGTATGGGGAAGCAGGGGCTTCAGACGAAATCGCTGGCGATTGGAGTTCTACAAATCCTACGCCAGTCAGTTTCGAGGGAAACCTCGATTGCCAGCGACGGCGAAGTTCAGTTTGGACAATCCGATGATCCAAATCGCTCGCTGGAGTCAATTCTCGGCCTAAACAGCCAACAAGCCCCAGCGACGCAAAATATCAACGAGCAAACCCAAACGGCCACTGGCGAAAGGCCCGCCGTCGCCTCCGACGGTCTCACGCCCAGCCAACGCGCCCAAGTGAAATGGGACCTGATGAAACAGGGACTATCGCGCTGGTTGTCAGAAAACTGGCCGTATGTGCTTGCCGGTGGTGTTGTGTCCTGCGGTGGGATTGCTACTACCACAGGCAATTGAAATGATCGTAGCGGCCCCCGAGCAACAAACGTATCATCCGCCCAAGCTAATCTAGGTCTCTCAAGTGCGCAATTTTTGTGTTTGTTCGTGCAGTCCGATGGAGCGTATCGAAGATGGCAGTAGAATTGTCGTAGCGGGATTCTATGCGGCGTAAGACAACTTGTCTGGAATTTCTCCCTGTGCAGCTGTGTTTCGGATGGCTTTGCAGGCGCGGGGAAAGGCGAAGTGTTCGCACCGTGGATCGAAGGCGTCAATCAATGTGAATTCGAGTGTTCGGCATCCTGCGCCACGGCTTCGTTCGAGTACAATGTGCCCACTGCCCCAACGAGAAGCTTGTTGCGTGTTCATGCAAAGGACGCGGATTTTGCCCCTCTTGCACTGCAAGGCGCATGGCAAATACGCGAGGGAGGCGGAACAGGGATAATTTTTGTCTAATTGTCATTCTGGGCAATCTTGCGATGGTCATTATTCTCTCTGAAATGGCGCTGGGACTGCGATGCTACATAAGATGGTTCCCGCCGAACCAAATACTAGCGACGAATAATCCGGCTAAGGATACGAATAGCGGTATACATGTTCGCTTGGCTAAGTTATAGTTCTTACGATTTTTAAGAAATAAAAATGTCAAGACTCTTTATCGGATCGATGCTGCCAGCTCTTTGCCAGCTCTTCGCAATGATTGGTTGCATGACCTTCGCTGTCATAATAATGCCAGCAAATGTTTCCGCCGAGACACGACACATCACATTTTGCGGCAAACGCTGGACACCCCAAACGGAGGAGATCAACTGCGCCTTCGAAATGGGCGACAATATCGAGATAGTTGACTTAGTTTTCCCTCACTCGATTGCCCAAACTGCAAATACTACGTATTGGGCCTAGTGTACGTGTGAACCGCCTAGAAATACTTTCTCAACTTACCTCGCTTGAAGTTCTTGTCCTGTGGGGGGCATCGAATTTGGACGCAATCGGCCGATTGCGAAATCTGAAAACCCTTAGGCTCGAGAATGTCACGGGTAGCCTAAAGCCGATAGCGCGACTAACGAAACTAACCCAGCTCCGATTACGTGGAGCAAGAGCGACGGACTTCAAAAGCATAGCCAAGCTTGCCAACCTCATCCATCTGGATTTGTCAAAATCCACCGTTCACAACATACGGTGGCTATCAAAGCTCGTTAAGCTAGAACACCTATCGATTAGTCGCACAAAGGTCCGCGACCTGACATCGCTTATTGGATTGTCGCAACTTAGAAAACTGATAGCCAACGAAATCCGTGTGAGGAATTACAACGTTTTGGGAAAACTACCAAAGCTTAAACATCTAGAATTGAGTAAACAATCCTTGCGCCGCCTCGAGTTTGCACGAAACCTCCCAAATCTGACAACGCTCGGTGTCGCGTTCACCAATGTACACGATCTCTCCCCCTTAACAACACTGAATCAACTAAAAAGCCTCAGTCTAAAGTCGACAAATGTCGCGAATATCACTCCACTTGCACAGCTCAAACGCCTTGAGTTTCTCGATCTCACAAAAACAAAGGTCTCTGATTTATCCGCGTTAGCAAAGCTCTCTCAACTGAGCCACCTCAGTTTACGCTCCACCCAAATTTCCGATATCACTCCACTAGGCGAACTAAAGCGCCTTAAACGCTTAGATGTAAGCTGGACGAGAATAGAAAAGATAGAACCTTTGCGCAACCTCGTAACACTCGAGTATCTGAACCTCAACCAAACGAAAGTTAAGGATGTACGTCCATTGTATGGACTTATAAACCTAAAGACTCTCTTGGTGCGAAATGAAATAACAAAGCAAAGTGCAAACGAACTTCGTACGAAGCTAAAGAACACCAAAGTTCTTTATTGGAAATAAAGAAAAAGAAACTGGTGAAGGGGCGGGGCAAACTTTCTAACTTGTTGGTATCAGTTCAAGTGGGTGGAGAAGGTTAGGAGTTTACTCCGTCCCCCTTTTGCCTTTTGGTCGATGTCATTCTGATGGTGCGTCCCAAGCCACCTAGATTGAGATATTTCGCCAACGTCGAATTGGGGAGCAACTCACGAACCTCTTGAAGCGAAAATGTGTAGTTGGCCCCCGAAATCCAGACAATTCAGGCCGCTAATTTCAGTCCGAACTCACTCGGACTGAGATATCCCAAAGCCGAATGCGGCCTATGTTGGTTGTAGTGGTCGATCCAGTTTGAGACTTCGCGGAATGCATGTTCTCGACTGTCAAACTGGTGTTGCCAAATGCATTCCTCCTTGAGGCTGCGAAAGAAACGCTCAATTATGCCGTTCTGTTCGGGCGTGTACGGCGTGATGTATTCCTGTTTCAGTTGGTAGTTGTTCACGAGTTTGGTAAATGCTTTGGATCCAAAGACCAGTCCGTTGTCTGAGCGAATCGTTAAGTCATCGCCGATGCGGATTCCTCTGGATCGCAGTGCTTCCTCCAGCGCGGCCACCGCGACGTCTGCTTTGCCGGAAGAGGACAATCGCCAACCGACAAGCGTACGGTCGCAACAGTCGATGAGCGCCACCAGATGACACCAACCGTCCTGTCCACAAACAGGTGCGTAACATCAATGGCCCAGCGGGGATTGGGGACACGTTCTATACCTCCAAGTGTTTGTGATCAAAGCGATATTTGGGTCACTCGTTGAAAGTCCAAAGCGTAGCCCACTGAGAACACACGGAATCCAAAGAGCGCGCAGCATGTCGATGATCGTTCCTCAACCGCCTTCATGGCTATTGCGAGGCTCTGCGTTTAGAAAGAATTTGTGTTTGAATTGATCGAGAGGCAGTTAACGAGTCAGGTTTGCGCGAAATTCCAGCAAGACTTGATGCTGATCTTTTCGCCCCGCACGGTGACCAAGATCGCAGATGTCAAGATCAGGGAAGAGAGTACTTCGTGGAATTTTGCTGTAGCGCTCGTCCTTGAGTTGATAGATGCTGATTTGATGGTCGCGCCATAGCCACACTTCGTTGACGCCGAGAGCTCGATACACTTCGAGTTTATCAATGCCGCCGCTTGTCCAAATGACTTCGAGAGCCAGATCGGGGGCAGTCTTTCCTTGTGATTCCCCAATCATGTAGCACTCGTCAGGCTCTATCGCTCGCTCCCTTGGCGCATTGCGTAACGTCCAGCTGCCAAAGGCACTCAATGGGACGTTACGCTCGAGGGCATAAAGCTCTATCATTCGTGCCAGCAGCTTTTTGATGCTCTCGTGGTTACGTGACGGGCTCATGAGCTCCAGTTCTCCTTCAAGGTAAGTTACTCGGGGACCAGCAGCATTACCGCGGAGTGCCAGGATCGCCTCAAAATGATTCCATGGGATGCCATGGAGCACAACGCGCTGATCGGCGAATGCCACGAGTTCACCTGGCGGAACTGTTTGCGCGTTCTGCGACAACATGAGCATATTATAGCACCGGGATTCGGCAAATGACAGGACCGATCCGAGTCGTCACCGTAAGGGCTGATGGGTCAAACTCGTTATTCGGTTGTCTTTGCCCAAACTAGTCGTTTACGTCGACTCGCAGGCGTTGAATCTCGAGTACTTTGGTTGGCGGGGTCAGCAGTCGACCGACTTGGTCTTCCAGAAAAGCCGTGACGGTGTTCCAATCGTTAGGGCCTTCGCCGGGAGTAAAGCTTCCTGTTCGGCATCATCAAAGTACGTTAGCGCTCGCAATAAAAGCCCGTCTGCGACCGGTTGTTGGTAGACTTCACGGATTGCTCGGAAGCACTCCATAATACCGACGCTGTGGTGTTGCATCGTGACATATAGATCGAAGAAATCGCGGCGCATTCCTCGATCCAAAATGGCGTGAAGCTTGGTGGCAAGGACCCCGGTGACTGTCAGGCGTCGGTCTTTCGTGTAGGGTACAAGTGGTGCCAACGCGAACACGGATACGTTGATCCCATTCCACAGCAGATGGATGGTATCTTTTGCACGCTCGAGGATTTTCGTTGTCCCTGTTTTTGCGAGCTGTGCAACGAGATGATCTAAGTCCTCAGCGCTGCCGACCCCAAAGTCCACGTCGCGACTTGGCCGATAGGGGCAGAAGCATCGGACAGCGTGTCCGCCTCTAACAAACCAGTAGGGAAGCGGATCGACGATTTCGCTGAGCTGTGGGGGAATGACACTCTTGGGAGATAAGGTCATATGTTGCGCGTTTTCATGATTGCACGTAACAGACCACGGCTTTTGGGCCTCCAGCCACGCATTCGAGCAGCTTGGTAGAGAGCCAACCAGGGGAGTCCAGCTGCGAAGCTTATCGCCGAGATGTCTCCGTAGTTAAGACAGTAAAATGCGAGCTGATGTTGTGGTACCACTGAGTAATTTGCAAAGTTGTATAATGCTTGTTGAACCGGACGTGGAAGGGCATTGACACGGACGCGTGGCAATTCAATCTTGCGGAGATACTGGTACACAAATGCCCTCGAGGGACAACGCAGATTTTTTTGTAGGCAGTGGTTACGCAGGTTACGCAGTACCTGTTTCATCGCTGGGCGGACATGGCCCGCAAGCTGCTTATTGAGATAGGACTGAATACCTCGATGAAGCCGCAGCTTGCCCCGGTCGCTCCGTTTTTTTCTGGTGGAGAGCCTTGTATGCCTGAGCCGCTGCTGAGCCTTTTGAATCGAGGATTCAAGGTTAAAAGTAGACATAATATAGTTAATTATAGACAAATATCCAATTAAAATAAGTTAGCAATGAAACCATATGTATCAATTAAGTAATTGATTTTATTTAGACAAGTCCCTAGTAAAATAAAAAATTGGGCTGCGAATATGTTCTAAGTATCCGCTTTTTGACGAAAATGGTCCGGAAAAGAGATAACTTATAGTTCAGTCGATACCCTAAGACGGGTCACAGCATCAATTGGCAATGCAGCGTGTCAACGATCGTTCCCCAACCGCGTTCGTGGTTGTCAGTAGTAGAGGAGACACGTTCTATACCTCTAACGTTGAACCGTTGAAATCAGTGGAATGGGCTCTTGTTTACTTTCTTTGCTTCTCAGTTTCTTTGGTGAGAGCCAATGCGGCGCGCAGAATAGGCAGTACTGCTTTGTCCTTTTCGCGGGCTGCAGCTTCTTTGCTGGCAATGATTCGCTCTAGGGGAAGCAATTTTAAAGAAAGACCTGCGAGTTCTATTTCTTTTGCCCGGGAATACTCGACCGAGAATTCGTCGAGCCCATGCATGTGGGTAACCAGATCAAAAATGCGGAGGGTGTTGGGGCCAAGCATGGGGGGATTCATACCGGCGACGGCGGGCGGAATGTAGAAACCGCCGGCTTTATCTATCGCTTTGACAAAAGCCTCCCCGTCTAGTTTTTCAACCCATAGATCAATATCTTGGGTGACAACATGAGCCCCTTGCAATACGGCACTCGTAAGTCCGACAATCATGAACCGTACCTTATGCGCAAGCATCGACGCAAGAAGGGTTTGCTCTTCGGTTGTGAGAACTGGCGCGGTCATGCAGATTGTTGACGATCAAAGCCAGAAATGGTCCGCCGGCGAAGGCCTCGTCGTAACCTTTCTTCCGGAGATTCTTTCAGAGAGAGCGCAATATGAAATAGATCGCTCACATCGTGTTCTGGATGTTGGTCCAATACCAAACGAACTAAGATCGAGGCTTCGCGTACCTGCTGAATATACGCTTGCTTTATTTCGTCGCTTTCATCGGCCGGCATTTACGATTATTCTACTGGATCTTCCGACCCTCGTCACTTGAACCGTTTGATGAAGGGTACTCCACTCGATCTCATTGATTCCACTCAAGCACTTGGAATTAATAAGCTATTTTGGTGTGTGGGGTGAAATTTTAGGATCGGCAGTGGCTGCAAGATTGGTTGAAAGGGGATGACCTGCGCCTTGCGTTAATGGCGAATCTGGTTGGGCTGCGGTTTATAGTGTCAATTGGGTGCAAAGCGTTTCGACGATCGTCGTCCAGCCGCCGTCATGATTATTGCGGGATTCTTCGCTTGGGAAGCCTTTGTGGTGCAGGGTTAGCTCTGTTTCGGTCGGGCTGATCTCTTTGAAATCGATGGTGACAAGGCTTTCGGGAACGGAAAACGCGGACAGCCATGAGAATGACAGTTTGTCGTGGCGGCGGATGGTTTTGTATTCGCCGTGGTGGGGGAGTTCTTTTTCACCAACGCGCATGACGATGAGAAAGGTTCCTCCTTCGCGTGCATCGACTTCGGCTTTGGGAACTGTGGTTCCCGCCATGGGTTTCATGAATTTTGCCAGCGCATCGGGGGATAGCCATGCTTCAAAGACATCTTTGCGGGCTGCGGGGATGGTTCGGGTAACGGTAAGTTCAAAGTTGTTCATGATGATTCTCCTTTTTTGTTGATGTAGTCGACGAGCGAATCCAGTCGCTCACTCCAGTAGTGATGGTAAAAATGTAGCCACTCGTAGGGGGCTTGCAGTGCTTGCCAGTTGACGCGAATCCAGTGAGCGCGGCCGTCAATACGGCGCTCAATCAGTGTCGCGGCCTCCAAGACCTTGAGGTGTTTGGATACTCCGTTGAGGCTCATGGCAAAGGCCTCTGCGATGTCGCCAACCTTCAGCTCGCCGGATTCGCGTAACAGTTCGATGATCTTTCGCCGCGAAGGATCTGCAAGGGCTTGAAAGATTCCAGTAAGTTGGGAGTTTTTGGAGGGATTTTCGATCTTTTGCTCAACCACTTAGTTGAAGATATGTTCAACTAATCAGTTGAGCAAGTGAAATGTGGGGAAAATCGACGTTCGTGCCGAAATAGCGGCTAGACGACAAATTCCCCTCTTAGCATGAGACCCAGCGCGTGGGGATGGAATGTTGTATCAAAAAAGATCGTCGACTCCAGCGAGTTCGACGCCCTGTGCCCGAGATTTCTTCTTTTGCTTGTCACGAAAGGGATGGGAAGCAATAAGAAAGTCTTTTCGGCGGAATCCTTTGGGAAGATCATACTGTTTCTGCTGCAGCGTTTCCGTGAGCTGGGTTATGTTTGAGGTGTTATCGGCCCATTTGCACTCGATGATTCGCGAGATTCTATCGGTATGTCCTTCGACAATTAGGTCGATTTCTTGCGTCTTGTCCCAATAGCTGCCGACGGTAAAATCCGGGGTGGAGAGTGACAAGAGTCTGTGTATCGGAGTGTCGTGGAAGTTACGCAGGCAGACCTCGATAAATAGTTCAAAGGCGTGTCCAGAAAAATTGGAAATATAGTAACCGGACTTCGCTTGCAGCGCGTATAGTGAGAATATTAATTCATCATCGTTTGCTTTGATGATTTTTCTAAGCTTGTGAAGAATCTGACAGTAAAAATTGAGAAAGAAATCTCTCATGCAGTACAAAACGCCTTGCCGATTTTTCAGTGGTGGTCGTCCAATGGGAGATTTAGCAAACACCAACTCGAACTCTAGCAACTCAGAAATTGCGTCAGAGACCGTAGAAAGGGCGAGGCCTGTCTTTTTGGCAATATTGGAAAGAGAAGACCCCTTTTGCCCCAATGCCAATAAGATCGTTTTCACGGTTTTTGCTCCTTGACTGTTGAACTCAAGATTGACGATTTCGTCGATTTCCTCCAAAAAAATGCTGGACCGAGTAAACGCGAGTTGGTTGATCGCTTGAATAAAGTGCAATTGTGGCTCAATTGTCGAGTAATAGTACGGGACGCCGCCAAACATCATGTAGGTAAGGACCACTTCTTGAGGTAGCCAGGGTTGCAGGTAGTACTGACTGATCTCAGATGGTGTAAATTCTCTAACCCAAATACTTGAACGAGTCTTGATCCCTCGGAGAGTTGCTTCCGCGGCGTGCGCCCTTTTTTTGAAAAAGCGGCTTGAAGAGCCACAAATAATCACTTTGATGTTTCCAGCCATTTCCCAGTCAACCCAAGCTTCTTTTAGTCTTGAGACAACGTCCGAGCCTTTTGACAACCACTGAATTTCGTCTAGGATTAGAAGCAGCAGTTTCTCTTTATGCTCTTTTATAAAAGAGGTAATCTCTGCAAAGATTCGTCGCCAAGTCAGATAATTTGTTGCAAGCTCTGTAAGGTACAGTTGTCCTGTATGCTGACTCCATTGTCTGGCAAAGCTTGCCCTTTCTGCTTTGTTATCAAGTGCTTGGCTCCCCATATAATAAAAAGGAGAGATCTCATGATGTTTCTTTTGGGAGCGAATGAAGTGCTTTAATAGCCAAGTTTTTCCGACTCGCCGCCTTCCTCTAACAAACGTCAGCCCGGCTCCAGCTCTATGGCAAAAGCGCTCAAGCTCCGTGAGCTCCTGAGCTCTGCCTAAGAAGTGCTGCATAAATGTAGACTAGCATAGTCTACGGTCTTCCTATAAGATAGAAAATCCGAAGATTTTATAAATTTAGTTATTTCAATAAGATGTATTATATCGCAATAAAACTGTTCGTTTAATTTTCAGTAGTTAAAGTCTTCGACTTTTATCAAAAAGGTATTTTCCGCCTAATCAGTCCTCAGAGGACCACCCCTTCCCAACGGGACACCCAGCGGGTGGGGTGGAATTCTGGAATCGGTAGCGGCGGCAACATGGGTTGAAAGTCTTTCCAAAACGATAAGAACGGACGTTTTTCGCCGTGGCGATAGAAGTGCTCTAGGTAGGCGAGGTCGCAGGCACCAAAGTCAGACATCCACTGGTCGAGATCGAAAATTCCAGCATCATGGAGGAGCTGAATGCTGTAGCGGACCGCGGCTTGTTCGTAGACTCGAAGTTCGGTGATTTGTTCTTCGGTGGGATGTGTGATGATTTGTTGGCCAATTTCGCGGGCGCTTGGATCGGTGTTCCACTGCACGGTATGACCGAAGAGGTGGGCGATGATAAAAACAGCACCATCGAGTTTTTCATCGTAGTCGACATGGATCTCAGCTCCATCCAGGTCTCCGGTAAATGGTGCTGGCACGTCTTTGATAACGACGGGGATCCCATAGCGGTGTTCGATATGGGATTCCAGAGCGTTAAATACTTCGCGAAGTCGCGATTCGCTGGGGCGTGGCATAGGGATTACCACTCAACAGCGCTTAGGCGTCGGCAAAGGCCTGTCTGGCGCGCTCGACGGCCAGCTCGTGCAAAACACTCATGGTGTTGAGGCGCGGTAAGCTCGACCAAAAGTGTTGTGACTTTTGCGTGAAGTTCGTCGTGCAGGTCGCCTTCGACAGCTTTCATCGCGACGACGACCGCTTGCTGCTGTTTGTCGAGTTCGTTTTTGTCGATGACGCCATCGGCTAGTGATTGCGTGAAATGCTCCAATTGCTTCACGTGGTCGTCAATAATCGGTAAATTGTCTTGATCCAGCCAGCTTACTCGCGCCATGTCATGTCTCCCCACACGTTGAGGACTCCCTTTTCCTGATCCCATGCTTACATCCTTTCTACGATCTGTTTAATCGCTGTCAGTCGTTCTTGTAGCTTAGCTCTGCCGCCGAGCGATTTCCATCCTTTTTGCAATGGTGGGCGGCAAGAACTCACGATCGGTACACTCAATCATCGCAGCTACTTCTTGCAGCTCGCGCTCTAAGCTTTGGGTCGACGGCATAAAGCCGGTCATGACTTCTTGCAGGATTTCGCGAGTAATATGGTCTTTGCCGGCAAGCAGAGCGGCTCGCCATGCGCGACTGACCATTCCCTCGACATCTGCGCCCGATAGCCCACCGACCTGGGGAACATTGGGGACATCCTCGCCCTTGAGGGTGGCCCCCATCTTTTTGGCAAGCACGACAAACAGCTCGCGTAGCTCGTCTTTGCTGGTCGGATAAAACAGCGGGATGTGAACTTCTGCACGACCCTGCCGTTTGATGTCGATGGGGAGAAAATCCGGCCTAGCCGTCAGCAGCATCCACACGATTTTGCCGCGGTATCGCGTATCGCCCATTTGGGCTGCAATCATGCCAAATACTCGACTGTTGACACCTGAGTCACCGCCCTGATCTCGATCCCCAAGCATGGCATCGGCTTCGTCAACGACGACGACAACGGGGCCCATGCTGCGAAGAATCGTGAGGATCCGCTCAAGATTTCCCTCGGTCTCTCCGACATATTTTGAGCGAAAGTTTTTGAGGCGGACGCATGGGATGCCAATGGTTCCCGATGCGCATTGCGCCAAAAAAGATTTTCCGGTGCCGACCGGACCACAGAAGAGGTAGCCCATCGGGACGCTGTCGAGTTCGCCCCGTTTCAGTAACTCAGCGTCTTGGGATAGGCGCCGTTTGGCTGCGCTATGACCGACCACCATGTTCAGCCCCCAGCGCGGCTCGATAAACTCGAGCAGGCCCTGGGCTTGACGCTCGAGCAGCCGCTTTTTTAAATCTTGAAACCAAACCCGATCAAGCCGCTTCCCGCTTTCGACGCTAGATTGCACCATGACGTTGACATCGGTTAGGGAGATTCCAGCCGTCAACTTGGCGATCTCGGCTACGGTGTAGTTGCTAAACTCGGCCGGGTCGCGGTCGCCGACGCTATGGTTTAAGAACGCTAACCGCTGATCTTGGTCCGGAAGGGGAACTTCTATGGAGGCGATGTGAGGATTATTGGTCAGTCGCTCAGAGATGCGCGATTGTTGCTGCTCGATCAGGACAAACGACATGTTTAGCAGTTTGATATAGGGGCTAGAGGCCCAGTTGAGTAGTGTCACCAAGTGGCGAGATGCCGCACCATGGCCATGTTCGCCGCGGGGAACGATAAATGAGGCGTGGTCGATCAGAATGACCACGCTTAGGCGTTTCCCGGGGTCAGCCATAATATTTTTGGCCACGAAGCGATCGAGCACAGCGAGCGTTTTCGTTGCATCTTTTGGAATTGCGGTGAGGTCGCCGACGACCCGGGTGGCGAGCGTGACCATTTCTTTGAGTCGGCTTTTCGATCTGCCGGCAAGGCAGCGGACGCCTCGAGCGAGATCGTATTGCAGGACGAGATCCCAGCGACCAAAAAGTTGCTGGGCGAGAAAGTCTGACAAGGTGCCAAAGTCACTGCCGTCCTTGTTTATCTGAACATAGTCAAAGGTGTTGCCGTGCAGTATAAACGACGAAGTTGTTCCTGAAAAGTAGAGCTCAGCGAGTTTGCATGCCCACGGCGCAAACCAGGTGGGTAAGTCCGCAGCGGTACTGGCAGGTTTTGCTTCGATACCCATCTTCTTCTTGTCTGTGGTTGTTTTGTCGTCTGCACTCGCCTTTTCATCTGTGCTCATAGGCCCTCCACAACTTTCTCAGTTTGGGTGGTCGAGTCTGCGTCTAAGATCGCTGGCGTCTCGTCCCACTCTTCTGAAAGGCCTGTGATCGAATTGAGCTCACGGATCGCTTTCTCAGTGCTCACCATACTGTCGGCGACTGAATCCACTTGGCCGCTAATATAATCCGGGTCTTCGTGGCTGACCGTCATTTCCGTGAGCGCTTGAATTTTCCCTTCAATCCGATTGAGCTCTACGTCGACAAACTTGGCATTGCTTTCGGCCTTTTGATAGTTGAGCAGGCGCAACTCCTCTGTTGCCAGGCTGTCGACCAGGGCGTTGACGATTCGTTCATCGTCTTTCTCTGCGGCCTCGGTTTGGTCTTGTTTTAATTGGCGGATCCGCTCTTCGATTGCATCGGCGTCCGTTGCGTGTAAGAAGCGAGCGAGGGCTTGCTGTGAATACAATAGCCGGACAAACACCCATAGCATGCGATCGAGTGAAGCGGTGCGGCTGTCGGGCTTCTTGGTACTGGTGGTTTGTCCGCGAACGCCATGGGCGATTCGCTGCATCTCTAAACAGCGATGCCGCAACTGTTCAAATCGATTCCGGGCTGGATTTTGCAGTCCATCGAGCATATCGATGAGGGTTTGGGTTGCTTGTCCCTTGGCAGCCGCTTTCAGTTGCGGTTGATTCTCAAAATAGTCTTTGGCATCAATTGCGGCGCGAAACTTGGGGATTGCACTCATCCCGGCAAGATACGCAATTTCTGCCGCCGCAACTAAAGGAAGCGCAATATCGGGCGCTGGCGAAAGAATCGCTGCTGCCGCCGCACCGGCAAGGGCGAGCAAATTCCAGCGGAACTTGAACGCCTCCTTCAGGTAGCGAACCAATCCCGCCCCCTCATGTTTGCGACTCATGCTGACACAGTCCCCCCGCCCCAAGCCCCGCCCAAGGAGCACTCGCTCCTGTCCCATAAGGCGACTGTTGTCCGAAATGATAGCAGCTGCGTGGGTTTTGGGATCGCGCGCAGTTCCGCAGCGCCGCACAAAATATCGCAACCCCGAACAGTTCCTGCGAGTTCTGCACGTTTGGTTGTGCGCGAGGACTGTTTGAGCATGACCCAAAACCCACGCAGCTGCGAGGTTGCTTCGGAGGTTCGCGCTAGTCATCGCCGCCTCTTTGCGATGACTCTAGGGTTTCAATCGTGTCGCGGATGTCAAAGACATACTCAAGAAACTTGGCTTGCTTTTGCATCTCTTTGGCCGGCCTATTGGGCGGCGGAACGACGACCTCTCGCAACATGGTTCCGGGGGACGACGATAGGATATGGATCCGATCGCCAAGGTAAACGGCTTCTTCGATCGAGTGGGTAACAAAGAAAACCGTCGCCTGGAGCTCGCGCCACAATGACACAAGGAGGTCCTGCATATGCATTCGCGTTGACGGGTCTAGGGCGCCAAAGGGCTCATCCATCAAAATGATTTTTGGTCGCAGCGCAAGTGTGCGCGCGATTGCCACCCGTTGGCGCATCCCACCGGATAATTCGTGGGGGTACTTGTCTGCATCATCCTTGACTGAAAGCCCGACTCGATCGATCCAGTCTGCGGCTTGCTTGTTTCGATGCCGCTTCGATTCTCCCCGGCAGGCAAGCCCAAATGCGACATTTTCGAGCACGGTCAGATGGTTAAAAGAGGTGTAGTCCTGAAAGACCATGCCGCGATCTGCCCCCGGGCCAACAACCGGTTTCCCAAGCACTAGCACTTTTCCCGCTGTTGCGGGGTGTTGCGGGGATAGTCCTGCTATCAAGCGTAAGACCGTCGATTTGCCACATCCAGAGGGCCCCAAGATCGAGACAAATTCGCCTTTGCCCGGGAGATTTTTGACTTCGAAATTGAGATCTTTGATCGCCGTGAAAGCACTCTTTCCTTCGCCATAGGTCTTCGTCACTGAATCAAAACTCACGATCGTCGCCTCGAGCGGGGCAAGTTTTGTCTGGTCGGTGTCTTCAGGAAGTGAGACTGCTGACGCATCAATCAGTCGCGTCTCGGCCTCTTGCGCTTTAAAGATCGCCTGTGTGTCTACTTCTCGTGTGCGCACGTCTGCATCGCCACCGGGGTTTTCGATCTCATCAGTTGTGTCTGTCGAGGAGTCACTTTCTGCCCCTTCAGGGGGAGGTAAGGTGCTGATTGGCGTTTTGCCGGTAAGTTGAATGATGTTGGAGCCATCGCGATCGAGAAGAGGGCCGCCAACCACTGTCGGTTCGTCTGGTGGTGGTCCAAAGTCCGCGTCCGATGTTTCAAGCGGTCTGAGACCCGGGATCTTCACATTTTGGTTGAGACTCGGGCCGCCAACCACTGTCGGGCTCTCGGATGAGACATTGTCGTTGTCTTCTGCTTTTGCGGCTACGGGGTCACTCACATCGGTAATTTCTTCCGGGGACTCGCCATCCTCCTCGTCGGTTCCTTGCTTTTGCCCTCTACGACCACTCCCATCGCCGGCTGGTAGATCTTCCACCGCAGTCGCTTCTTCTGGCAGCGACTCTGATTCCTTTTTGGAAATTCCATTTTTGGGTTTATTGGTCATAGATCTGTGCGGTATGGAAACAAACCCTTCTGGAAGAAATAAAATGTGCGATCGATCAAATACGCGAGCAAGGCGATAACAATCAAGATGACCCAAATATCGGGGATGAGTGCACGTTTTTGGCTAATGTTGAGCAAATTGCCAAGGCCTGATTCGGCATTGATAATTTCAGCAAGCATAATGTAGCCAAACGCAAGGCCAAATAGGTGTCTCAGACCCGTTGCGATGTCCGGCAGTGCCAAGGGAACGAGTACCTTGGTAACAATCTGCCTCGAGTTGGCTCCTAGCGTTTTTGCGGTTTCGACAAATCGCTCGGGGATTGCAATGACGGCTGAAGCCGCATCCGAAAACACGAAGGGGACTGTAGCAATAAAGATAAACGCGATCTTTTGCGTTTCGTCGATTCCAAAAAAGAATAGCGTCAACGGGATGAGTGCGGCGATTGGTACATTGCGTCCAAACAATACAAGCGGTGCAAGGAACGATTGGATTGCCCGCCATGATCCCGCAATCACACCAAGTGGAACCCCGATCGCGATTGCCAGCCCAAAGCCGAGAAACACGCGCCTGAGCGTTGACAGGATGCCGGCAAGCAGATCCCGCTCTTGAAACAGTGGCGCGATCCGTTTAAAGGCTTCCGCAGGGCTGGGCATCTTATTTGCCGCGATGAAACGCATCTCGGATGCACCATGTGTCGCCACTGTCCAAGCAATGACAACAACACCGATCGCGGTGACGCCAAGTACATACCGTGCAACCGTGGACGGCTTTTGCCGCAGAGAAAATAGCCGGGAACGCCCCATTATCTATTGTGCTTCGAGCGGGTAAACCTTGATTTCAACACGCCTGTTTTTTGCGTGGTTGTTGGGGTCGTTTTTGTCCGCAGGTCGGTCCCACCCTAGACCTTGGGACGAGAATTGGTCTTGATCGAGAGTCTTAAATTTGCTGATGACAGCCTTTTTTACGGCGTCTGCGCGCTCCTTTGCGAGCCCTTTGACCATGGAAACCGGAACCTTGCCGCGCATCGAGGCGTCGGTATGCCCCTCGATCACGATTCGAGCGGCTCCATATTGCCCCGCAAGTTTGCCGATTTCTTCGACGACAAATTTTACGTTGGGATCGTAGGCTACCTCCTTGGTTTGGCCATTTTGGGTGACCTTTACTTTTTTCCACAAATCATTGGAGTTGGGGAAGAAGTGGATGACCACAGTCTTGGTCAGGATTTCTTCGCTCTCGGCTTTGACAAGGCCGGCAGATGCAGGCGCAAAGCTGACATTGTAATCGCTGGTTTGCTTGGCGTATTTGGCCTCTTTGTTGAGCTTTTTGATAATTGAAAAATCTACGATCTGATCAAAGTCGACTGGGTTGGATACTTGGCCGATCTTGCGATAGAGGAAGTAGGCGGTCTCGTAGGTGCGTTCAAAGTTTGTCGGGCTGTTTTGATTGAGAAAGAATTCGCGGTTGTCTGCGAAGTTAGTCCAATATGCATCGCCGAGCATGCCAAGGGTCTCGTCCTGCGGAATCTTATATCCTTTTGCCATCCAGGCAGCGACCTTGACTTTGTTGTCTTGGTCTTTGAGATCGCTCATGGCATCGAAAATGCCTCGCACGAGTCCTTCGCAAATTGCCCGGTGATCTTTGGCGAAATCGGCGCGTGCAAACCACACGTCTGCGATCAGTTTGTTTGCGGTTTGCGTGGTGACAATGAGCTTGTTGCCTTTGACCTTTTCTAGGTTGTAGATATCGGGAGCCCAACTGACGACGGCAGATAGGGACTTTTCGCTGTTGAACGCCGCAGCGGCCTCAAAGGCGTCATTGGTGAACTTAAATTTGACATCCCCAGGCTGAACCCCAGCATTGAGCAACGCGTTGAGAATGAAGAAGTGCGATGGTGAGTTTTGCGCGAGGACAATGCTTTTGCCGCGTAGGTCGGCGACGGTTTTGATCGAGTCCCGAACGACGATGCCGTCTCCCCCGTTTGACCAGTCGATTTGCTGAAAAATACGCGGGTAAGTGCGAGAGTCTTTTTGCAGTCCCTCTAGTAATAACGGCAACATATCCACTGTTGCCCAGCCAATATGGACGTCTCCCGAGATGACCGTATCGCGCATCGAAACCGGATTATCGATGAGCACCAGCTCGACCTTGAAGTCCTTGCCGTTTGCGTCTTTCCATACTTTTTTGGGTTTGAAACCCTCGTTTGCATAAATGATTGGCGCCCATCCCGCCCAGACGTTGATGGCAAATCGCACGGTTCGGGTGGCGTCGAGCTTCTTGTATGCCGAAGCACCTTTGACCGCCGGAAGGCGGGCCGAGGGGACATAGTTGTACTCTTTGACTGTCGTGATTCCGTCAGCGCTGGGTGCCTCAGCCTGGTCTGTCTGGCCGGATTTGTCGGTCCCGCCCCGTTTATCCTTAAATTCTTGAAGGTCGATGTCGTCCGTTGCAACGGGCGTTTTTCCACCGCTGTATCGCCACATCGCCAAGGCGACAAGTCCTGCAATGACGAGAAGGACGGCAATATAAAATCCAGGTTTTGCTTTGGCCATTGTTGATTGCTCCTAACGGTAGGCTAAGTTTGGTTTCCCGATTTAGTTGGTCTGCTGCTCTTCGGTGGCTGGGCCGAGATTTTTTTCAGTTTCACTCACCGAAGAAGTCTCTGGCGAAATCAAACCGAGCTCGATTTCTAGTTCAGACAGGGCATCTTCGGCCATTACTGCCTCCATTTGCTCTTCTGCCTCAATGTCCGCGATTCCACGCTCTGAGAGATCACTGGCGACCCGCGCCTTGCCACGGTTTGTGTCGATCTTTCCTTGAATGACTTGCTCAAGCTCACCAAAGTCGGTGGTGAGGTTCATTTCAAAGGTCTCGGATAGTTTTGCAATCTCTGCTTCTGCCTCGCTCATGCGCAGCTCGGCATCGTATTGTTGGATTTTGTCTCTGACCTCGCCCAACTTCTTGTTGGCATGTTTGATTTTCTTTAGATTGTTTTCGTAGGCGGTATTGTGCATCGTGAGCTGCTCTTGATTTTGCGCGAGCTGCGCTTTTGCCTTTTGCAGCTGGAGCGCGAACTTCGCGGCAGTTTCGCGATTCCCCGCTTTCAAATACGCTTTTGCTTGGGATTGCAGTTTTTGGATCTGTCGCTCGTTGTCGCGAACTTGGCGAGATACCTTCTCGACGAGCCCACGGTATAGCTCGAGGCCTTCTCGTCCCTGCTTGAGCTCTTCCACCGACCGGTCATACTCGTAGCGCATTTGCGCGATTGGATCCGCCTCCCAGAACACATTAGCTAGCTTGTTGAGCTGGGCACGAAACGATGCCCAAAACTTTTTGAAGATCATGCGAGGCGCCTTTCTTGCGTTGAAATTAGGATATTCTAGACTGTAGCGATTCGCGCAGTTGGCAACAAGTTTGCGGGACGATGAAGTTCGTTCTGTCTAGACCCCACGTTGCCCAAGACCCCTCAGGATAGATGGGCCTATGTTTGAGTTCTCGTCATTCAGGGGTCGCTGGCGAGGGACGCTTTGTTTTGCGCAGGGCGATGAGCTCGGCGCTACTGGGGACGCGGGCGATCGGACCGCTCGGGCGACAGCCTCGCTCTGAGAACGCTCGTTTGTAGTCAGCGAACCGACCTCCGGCCCGATACGCATCCAGTACCGCTAGACCTGCCCGAGATGTCCCCTGCGCCAGCATATACTCCACCCACGCCCAGCGGGCAGAGGTAGGCCGGACCTCGGCATAGTTGCGTAGTCCGTGACGCAACTGGTTCAGTCGCTGGTTTACGATTGGAATGCCGGCAAAATCGCAGCCGTCTAGCGGGGTATTTCGCTTGGCAACAAAGGGGGCAACACCCAGGGCAATGCCGGGGTGGACCTTGGATAGCTCGCGAACAAACGCGACAAGCTCGGCGAGATCCGCATCGGTTTCGCCAGGAACCCCAACCATCATGTACAACTTGACCGTTTTGAGCCCATGGCGTTTTGCTAACTCGGCGGTGCGGAGAACATGTTTCTCCGTTGTCCGTCGTTCCATCGCGTCGCGGAGCTTTTGGCTCGCACCATCAAAAGCGACAGTCAGCGTTCGGTAGCCGCCCCGGGCGAGCATTCCGACCAGATCATCGGTCAATTTGTCTGCGCGGAGCGACGAGATGCCGACTTCTCGGTCCTTTTCGACCAATGCAGCCACGATCTCAGTAATTCGCGGGTGGTCTGTCACCGCAGCGCCGACCAGGCCGACGCGCTTGGCCTCGGGCGGAATCCCCGCAAGTACCTGTTTGGGGGCAATGATTCGCATCCCTCCATTTGTCGACCGGCGCATGACACAGTACGTGCATCCGCGCGAGCAACCCCGTGCTGCCTCGGTCAAAAACATCGATCGGAGCTCGGTATTCGGGGTTAAGATCTGCGATTGGGCCGGCAATAGCGACATATCCGCCGCTGCGATCGGTGGCATGGTATCGCCATCGGTCTCCGGGATGTAAAATCCAGGCTGTTTCTGTAGTGCATCCACAATTGCGTCTCGATCGCAGTCGTGTTGTTCAATGGTCGAGAGCAGTTGCAGGGTTGGCTGCTCGCCTTCTCCCATGATAATTACGTCAACGAAGGGCGCAATTGGGACCGGATTGGAAAACGTGAGCGGGCCTCCTGCCACAATCAGTGGGTGTTTATCGCCGCGCTCACTGCGTAGCACGGGGATTCCTGCAAGTTCGAGGCACTCGAGAAGGCCGGCGATTTCCAGTTCATAAGCAACAGAAAATGCGACGATTGAATACTGACCTACGGGGCGCTCGGACTCGATTGTGAGCAGCGGGGGCTTTTTTTGCGATGTTTGCTCAGCAGAGTCGCGGTCGCGAGTCGGCAGCATCGCCCGGTCAGCCGCGAATCCTGATTGCGCATTGATCAGCCGATAGATCGTCTGATACCCCAAAGACGACATTGCAACGTGATAAGGGCTAGGATAGACCAACGCGATCCGCTGCTTTGCCTGTTTGCAGATCGCTCCTTGCTCCTGCTCGGCTAATTTGCGTACTGCCGAGACGGCCTGCCACTGAGTAGATGCCATTTGGGGAGGACAACCTAGCAGAGCAGGTCGAAAGGACAAAAGATTGCCCGCGCGGGGCAGGCAAAGGAGCCTTTCCCGGCGGTTTCTTTATCGAGAGATCAGCGCCAAAATATGATTATTTTGGGCGGTTTTGGCACCTATTGTGCGGGGAGTTACGTAAAATCCAATTCTTAGTTTCCTCTAAATATCCAATTTATCTAAATTTTCTAAAAATTGTACAAAAGACCCAAAGTCAACTCGAAATATGGTTTTGCGACCCACCCATTCGTCCGGGGCGTTATTGGGGTCGAAACTTCCGGGCGTCGGGCGGGGCCAACAAACTGGCCCGGCCCATCAACATCGTCGAGGATAGGGCGTTGTTATGGTTGGGGAACGTCTATCAGAAGATTCAGCGCTACCGGAGCGAAGTACGCCAACGCTGGAGGTTCAGGCACCGATCGTTTTTGTACCACCCAGGGGAGTCGACCTGATATTGCTTGGCGCGGTGCTGATGTTGATCACAATTGGCACGGTTGAGATCTACAGTTCGAGTTCGGTATATGCGCTGAAGAAATTTGGCGATTCGCTGTATTTTTTGAAGCGCCAGATCGCTTGGTTGGCGATCGGGGCATGTGCACTGTGGATCGGGGCGTGCACTGACTATCGTTGGCTGCGGCGTTATGCGTATGCGCTATTAGCGGGGTCGCTGGTGCTATTGGTGGGTGTGCTGTTTCTAGGCAGCGAAATCAATCACGCACGCCGCTGGTTCTTACTGGGCCCGCTATCGTTTCAGCCGGTCGAGGTTGCCAAACTCGCCCTGATTACGTTTCTCTCCTACAGCCTTGCAAAAAAGGCCGACAAAGTTCGAATGTTCACCATTGGCTTTGTGCCGCACTTGCTCGTGTGCTCCGTGGTCATGGGGCTCTTGTTATTGCAACCAGATCTTGGATCGTGTTTGCTGTTGGGGTTTACCACCTTGGTCATGTTGTTTGTTGCCGGAGCCCGTGTCTCCTATATTGGATTTGCGTTGCTCGCGTTTGCCCCAGTTGCGTATCATTTGATTGTTGGGACCCCATGGCGGCTGATGCGCCTGATGGCGTATCTCAATCCCGAGAAGTTTAGTCAGGGTGTTGCCTACCAGGTGGTGCAGTCGCGGATTGCCGTTGGCTCTGGTGGGTGGACGGGACAGGGAATCGGTAGCGGTTTACAGCGATTGGGTTATATGCCGGAAGGCCACAACGACTTTATTATGTCCAGTGTTGGGGAAGAGCTGGGGTTTGTCGGATTTGCCGTCGTACTGATGCTATTTTGCGTCATTGTCTGGCGGGGCGTCAGTGCTGCGCTCCACGCCCGAGATTTATTTGGCAGTTATCTAGTGTTTGGAATTACCGCCCTTCTTGCCATGCAGGGATTTATTCATACCGGAGTTGTGTTGGGGGTTCTTCCCGCAAAAGGAATCACGATTCCTTTTGTCAGCTACGGCGGGTCCTCTCTGGTTTCGGCAATGTTTCTTGTTGGTGTCATCTTGAACGTTGCAAAGCGAATGTCGCGCCGGACCGCATCGCGCGAGCTCGTGAATGTTGTTGGAGCGCGACGGCGCAAGCAAAGAGCGATCGTCAAATGCGCTTGATCATTGCTGGTGGTAAAACGGGTGGACATCTGTTCCCTGGAATTGCCCTCGCCGATGCCGTGGTTGCGCAGGATGAATCTTCAAAGGTCCAGTTTGTCGGCACAGAGGCGGGGATCGAAGCCCGAGTTTTGCCTCCCTTGGGCTGGGATTTAGTAACCATCGACATTTCTGGACTCAAGACGGTCGGTTGGCGCGGTATGCTTCGCGGTGCCTTGCGCATTCCAAAAGCGCTATGGCAATCACGAAGGATCCTCAAAGCGTTTCGTCCTGATGTCGTGGTTGGTGTTGGAGGATATGCTTCGGGGCCTGTTGTTTTGATGGCACGGTGGCTGGGAATTCGAACCGCGATTTTGGAACAAAACTCGATTCCCGGTTTGACAAATAGAGTATTGGGTCGCTTTGTTGACCGAATTTTCATCTCTTTTGATGTTACGCGGCGATTTTTTGCCGCGAAGAAAACGGTGCTAAGTGGCAACCCGATTCGCAAGGCACTGGTCCACCCAGAGGGCCAAGATACTGCCGAGCGCTCCTTACATGCGCCGCCTCTTGTGTTTGTGTTTGGTGGCTCGCAAGGGGCGGTCGCGGTGAATCGACTTTTTGTCGAGGCGGCAGCACTGTTGGCGTCGCGAGGATGTACGTTTCGCATCTTGCATCAGACGGGTCGGGCCGATCTGGAAACGACTCAAAAGGCATACCAAGATGCTGGAATAACCGCGTCGTGTACGGCGTTTATTGAAGATATGGCAGCGGCATATCGATCTGCAGATTTGGTCATTTCGCGCGCTGGAGCCACGACAGTGGCCGAGCTTGGCTGCATGGGACGTGCCGCCATCTTAATCCCTTACCCGTATGCAGCCGATAACCATCAGGAAATCAACGCACAGGAGTTAGGCGATAAAGGCGCCGCGCTGGTGTTTCGGCAGGCAGAATTGAGCCCAGTGCTGCTGGCACAAAAGATTGAACAGCTGCTAGGCGATCTGGATGCCCGAGCCCGCATGGAATCTGCTATGAACGCCCTCGGCCGAGCAAATGCGGCTGAGACTATCGTGTCCTGGCTAAGGGGTCAGGGAAGGGACTGATCGCATTGTTTCAAAAACGCAAACTCAATGTTCATTTTGTCGGGATTGGCGGAATGGGAATGTGCGGTATCGCCGAAGTATTAATCAACCTGGGCTACAAGGTGACTGGGTCAGATGTGCGCGAAACCGAGATCACCCGCCATTTGGCAGCAAGCGGAGGCGACATCTCGTACGGACATCGCGCAAGCTTGCTCAAGGATGCCGATGTGGTTGTCGTGTCCTCGGCGATCAAGGGCTACAATCCGGAGGTTGAGGCCGCCCGTGCCCGTTTGATCCCGGTGATCCCCCGCGCCGAGATGCTTGGCGAGCTCATGCGCTTGAAGTACGGCATCGCCGTGGCTGGATCGCACGGAAAGACGACGACAACCACGATGATCGCATCAGTTTTGATGAAGGCCGGTCTAGATCCGACGGCCGTCATTGGAGGCCGGGTCAATGCTCTTGGACTCGCAAACGCGAGGCTGGGGACGTCTGAATATCTCGTCGCCGAGGCGGACGAGTCCGATGGCTCGTTTCTTCGCCTATCGCCCACACTCGCGGTTGTCACCAATCTGGATGCCGAGCATTTGGACCACTACGGCAGTTTTGATGCCGTTCAGCAGGCGTTTGTCGACTTTATTAATCGGATCCCGTTTTACGGCATGGCTTTCTTATGCGCCGACAATCCCGGTGTTCAGGCGATTTTGCCCGAGATTCACAAACGCTACGTGAGCTACGGGCGCGCCCCGCAGGCGACGTATCGGGCGCGAAATATTCGCCATGAGGGGATGCACACCAAATATGTCGTGTGGCGAAGAGCCGAAGAGCTCGGTGAAATTCACCTGCCGATGCCCGGTCAGCACAATGTTTTGAACTCGCTTGCAATGCTGAGTGTGTGCGACTTTTTGGATGTTCCCTTCGAGAAGGTCGCCGAGGCGCTAAAGGGATTTGATGGCATCCAGCGCCGGTTTACGGTGCGGGGCGAGATCGGTGGCATTACCATCATTGATGATTTTGGCCATCACCCGACAGAGGTCCGGGCAACCCTAGCCGGTGCGCGTAGCGGGTTTGCGGGGCGCCGTGTTGTCGCCGTGTTTCAACCTCATCGCTATACGCGCACGCGAGATCAGTTTCAGGAATTTGCTCGATCTTTCTATGATGCAGATCGGGTGATTGTGTGCGATGTGTTCTCAGCCGGGGAGCCACCCATCGAGGGCGCAAATTCGGCTTCGCTGGTCCAGGCGATCCGCGACAATGGTCACAAGCAGGTGGAATATGTACCCAAGCGGGAGGAAATTGCGGCGCACATTGCCGGCGAGGTGGAACCGGGCGATATTGTAATTACTCTGGGCGCGGGAGATATCCAGCTCACCTGCAATGAATTGATCGAAGTTCTAGAAAAGACCAATCCAAAGCCCACCTTAAAGAATTTGGTTCGTATCTAAATTCCAATTCGATCCCCTAGCTCCATTTGCCTGAAGACTCATGGGAAAAAGCGTTCTTTCTAGCCAAGCCTGTCAGCAATTGCGGAAGATTGTCGGCGACAATCTTCGCCTGGATGAGCCGATGTCACGCCATACGACCCTGCGCATCGGTGGTCCTGCTGATGCCTGGGTGACCCCGACCTCTCTTGGGCAATTGCAGAGCCTCGTCCAATACTGCGTTGCGCATTCGCTTCCGATCACGGCGGTAGGCGGCGGCTCCAACTTGTTGGTTCTCGATGGTGGGATTCGTGGCGTAGTGATTGGTACCCGAGCCCTTCGCGGCATCGAGCGGGTCGGCGACACGGGTATTTGGGTAGAGAGCGGTCTTTCGACAGGAAAGCTACTCGCCAGCGCCACCAAATGGAATCTCGGCGGGGTTGAATTTTTGGGCGGAGTCCCTGGATCCGTTGGCGGTGGCCTGATTATGAACGCGGGGACTTATCTCGGTGAGTTTAAGGATGTGACTCGCGAGGTCGTGTCTGTCGCGTTGACGGATGGAGAGGTAGTTCGCCGAACCAATGCCGAGTGTAAGTTTGTTTACCGCGGTTCGGATTTGCCCCCGAACGAAATTGTTGTCGAATCACACCTCGAATTGTTTGCTCGTCCGGAAGACGACATTCGCGAGGATGTCAAGGCGTTGCGTTTGCGGCGGAAACAGCGCGAGCCGCACAAGGTGAGCAATGCCGGATCGATTTTCAAAAATCCCAAGGACGACTACGCGGGACGCCTCATCGAGGCGACAGGTTTGAAGGGGACCCGGATCGGCAACGCCGAATGTTCGCCCGTGCATGCAAATTGGCTCGTAAACGTGGGTTCGGCATCCGCTGCTGATATGGTTGCGCTGATCGAAGTGGTTAGAGACCGCGTCAAGAAAACCCATGGCATCCAACTCGAACTCGAAGTGAGGTTACTCGGTGAGCCCTAATTGGAAACAGTCCTGGAAGCAGTCTCATGTCGGTGTGCTCATGGGAGGCGTGTCAAGCGAGCGCGAGGTGTCGCTGCAAACGGGCGCCGGCGTCATCAATGCGCTTAGCCAATTGGGCTATCGTTGTACCGGCATCGACTGGACCGAGGACTGCGATCTGCCCTCGGTTTTGGCCCAACATCAAATCGACGTCGTCTGGAATGCACTGCACGGTACCTATGGTGAAGACGGTGCCGTGCAGGGAATGCTCACCTGCTTAAACATTCCCTTTACCGGCTCGGGCGTTTTGGCGAGCGCCGTCGCTATGGACAAAGTGATGTCGAAACGCCTGTTTGATGCTCATGACATTGCGACCCCTCCATGGGAAGTATTGCAATCCGCAGAGCAACTAAGTACGTGGACCTATCCACTGGTGATCAAGCCAGCGCAGGAAGGATCCTCGGTCGGTGTGTCGATTGTCCAAAATGCAGACAAGCTTCCTTCTGCGCTTGCGCTTGCGAAAACCTGCCATGGAGCTACCCTCGTCGAGCAGTATATTGAGGGTGCAGAACTGTGTGTAGGAATTTTGGCCGGTAGCGTTCTTGGATCGATCGAGGTTCGTCCCGCGCTCCAGTTCTACGACTACAGTGCCAAGTATGATCGCAACGATACCGAGTATGTCATTCCGCCTACGCTCGCGGGCGATGTTGTTTCCGCAGCGGAGGCTCTTGCGCTCAGGTCGCACAAGGCCGTGGGTTGCGGCAGCTACAGCCGCGTCGATTTGCGAATCTCAGACGCAGGTCAACCATTTGTCCTTGAGGTCAACACGCTACCCGGGATGACGGATCATAGCCTTTTGCCCAAGATCGCAGAGCACGCGGGTATCGACTATGCAGCGCTGTGCGAACAGATTTTAGATTGCCCCGCCCTGCTTTGATGTTTTCGGACCGATGTTTCTAGAAACCCGTTTGCACGCCAGCCTATGCAGCCGGCCGCAGTCGGGACACTAGACCCATCTCAAAAATGCTGCGGGCACCCATCTGCGACGTCGGCGCTCCGCTTCCGGTACTCACGTATACAAATACGCTCCGTTCCGGTTCTCACTTCTCCTCGATCTGGGGCTCCTCGCTATTTTTGAGATGGGTTCTAGAAACGATCAGGATGACAATTTTGATTTCCATTTCCCCAAAGAAATGGAGTGACCTAAGTGCAGTGTTCTCTCGCAGAGAACGATTTTCTCCTCTTTGCATAAAGGAACGTTTAGATAAAATGGCAGCTTGCAGATAGCTGTAAAAATTTCCCATTGGCAATCCACTAGGGCCCGTGTACGTTGCATCCATGCTGAAACTGTCTTTATGTCAGACCTGCTTATTCCAACCGGTTTATCGAGTTTCCGTTGCTATCGTGGCTGTTGCCATCATTGTGGTCACTGTGCCTGCATGGGCCGAACCCGAGTCTTTACCCACGTTCGAGGAAATTGACGAGAACGGCAAAGAGTATGAGCTATCTGGTTGTGCAGAAGCCTATGAACAGGGCGATTGTCTTGACGCGCACGACTATTTGGAAACCTTCGGGGACAGCACGGATGGAGATACCTACGCTTACTGGGTTGCGACCAACCCCAAGAACAAGGCGATGGGGTACAGTTCTTATGGTGCTCATCTCGATCTCTATACGCAGTGGAGAGTTGCCAAGTCATCGAGTTTGATCTCGGATAGTCGTTGCACACTCGAAACGCCCGAGCGTGCAGGAGGGATTCATGGGAGGGGCGTGGTGGCTGAATTGAGAGGTATGTCCCCGGCACGTTTCGCCATTAGAGCTCATGACAGCCACAAAAGTAGCAATGGATTCGGAACCGTTGGACTCAATATTACGGATTGCCAAGCTTCTGAGGCTATTGCCAATGGTCATGGGACGCAACGTAAATTCACCCAGGGAAGCTACGAAAAATTTGCCCGCCACTATAATGCTGCCTTTGCCCAATCAAACTTCCGCTTCTTATGCCTTAAAAATAGCAATATTCCTGGTGACCTCTCGTCGTGCAAAGCGGGCACCCTCGCCCCCGAACCCTCCGCATGCTTTGCATCCGAATCAGCGAAACCGATCGTCGCCGATGCATCCCTTGATCTTGCGATGCAAGTTGATGCAAACGGGACAGTACACGTTGTATATAAAACATGGGTAGCTCCTGCACCCTTTGACGCGTTGTTTTATGCCAAAAAGGCATACGGTGACGATAACTGGACGATAGAGAGAGTTGATGTTGATCCAGCTCACCGCATCCTGCAAATTGCGCTTGCGTTAGATCATCACGCGCGTCCTCATATCAGCTATTATGACTCGAATAAACGCGGGCTTTGGTACGTAACCAATCGTTCGGGAACTTGGCACTCGGAAGTTGTCGATAGCCCGTTTGTCGGGACGTTTTCTTCGATTGCTGTCGGAACGAATGGATGGATCCACATCAGCTATATCGATAATACCGATGATGCCAACCGATCCCTCAAATACGCGCGCAACGTCGGAGGACCCTGGCACCTAAGCACATTGGAACACAATGTGGGCGCCGCGAGAACCTCCATCTTTGTTGATCACGATAGGTTTGTTCACATTAGCTATCAAGGTGCTGATCACAACTCGCTTCGTTATGCAACCAATGCTCCCCATATTACAAACCCTCCGGGGTTTCGGCCGTGGAGGATGACGGAAATCGATAAAGGAGATGGAGAACAGGAGGGGCCATTTTCCGGGTTGAGTTTTCACGCACCTCTAATCGTTGACCAACAAGGGGACGTGCACATTGCCTACTACAGATTCCTCGAAAACGGGCGGGTTGACCCAGATCACCGTGTACTTCGTTACGCAACGAATCGTAGCGGTCAATGGAGTTTCACGGACGTCGATAACCAAGTGACGCCCGGAACCAAACCCGCTATTGCAATTTCACCTACCGAACAAGTTATGGTGAGCTACCATCGGCGGAACGACGGACTGTCCGTGGCAACCCGCCTCGGTAGCGACGACGGAAAACATGCAGTGGAAAAGCACTCGAGTTACGAAATCAAGCGAGAAGTCGTTTTCAACACTATCTAAGCATTCTTTAGCCATGGATGCTGCTGGGAGCGTGCATCTTGTATTTCCCGACGAAGTGACTCGATACCCCCAATACACATCAGGATGTGTAAACAAAGATGGCATCCCAGAGTTCCCAAGCGCTCCAGCTGCCTGTCTAGAGACACTTGAGCAACCTCTCGAGGATGTATTGGAATCTCGATATGGTGCCGCCATTGACGCAACGCACGACGGACGCCGTCTGGTTGTCGGCGATCCCCATGCGGGATGGCGGACGGTGACAAATGAAGACTACGATCCGGAGAAGTGTACTAGCAACGAAATATGTGGTTTGCCTATACCAAGCGATGATTGCCACCGGTGGTGCACGCCCGAGTTTCGTATTCATGGGCCGGGCGCAGTCTATGTCTATCAGCGTTCACCAGTCACCAACGAGCTCGAGCTCGAGGCAACGCTGACAGCTGAGTTACCCCAAGATCTTGATCGGTTCGGCACAGCCGTCGCGATTGCCGAGGATATTATCGCGGTGGGTTCGCATCGGAGCGACGAGGCTGGTCAATTGCAAGACACCGGCACTCTGCACATCTTCCAATGGACGCAGTCCGAGGGGTGGAAATCCATGCAAACCCTGTCATCGCCGGACAACGATACCGCAAAAGACTTTTTTGCCCTTGGTGCAATTGCGACCGATGGCCTGCGCATTGCCGTCGGAGCGAGTAATGCCAATAAGGTCTATGTTTACGAGCGCACCCTCGACCCACGCCGGTGGTACTCGTCTTACTGGTCTCTCACTTTTCCAATTCACGCAAATCTAGGCGCATCCGGTGCGATCGACATCGATGGTGGGATTCTGGCTGCGGGAATTCGTGTAGATGCCAATGATAACGGTTCGGTTACTCTCGTAGAACGTATCGTAAACGAAACACCAGATCTCTGGCCAAACCCTCTGATTAGCATTTTTTGGAATCCAACTCAGTTTATGAATGAGTCGATATTCTTCGGCAGTGCGGTCGCCACCTTTGAGCAACGGGTTGCTGTCTACGATGAAAATTGTCAGGCAACCATCTATGAAACCAACCCGGACATATGGGGCAAATGGGACACCATTGCAACCCTGGAACCAACCTGCGAGACCCAATTTGGCGCCATAGACTACAATGGAAACCACTTAGCGATTGCGAGTCATTCAGGCCCCAGGCGGGTCCACGTATTTGACGAGTCATTGGCAAACCCGATCGCCATTTTAGGCGAACAGCTCCCCCCAGCGGAAACGAGTCCATCCTCGAGGTTTGGCAAACAGGTCATCCTTTCGGACGACCGTGTCGTAACCGCGGCTGAAATGCGGAACAAGGTCTACCTATTTGACTACAATCAATGTCCCTAATGGCGACATGGCCCCAACCCCACCCGGGACCGCGACTTGTCTTTCGATGCCTGACCATCCCTCTTGTGGTGCTAAAGCCGAGTGTTTGCGACGACCGAGGGAAGCGACGCAGCCAATGGATTGCTGTATCGAGTGCCGAGTTCAATATGACCAATATGTGGTGCTTTTTGCATCGCTCGAGTCGCGATGTGAAAGCGAGCACCGATCTGATAGCGGTTGTTTAAGTAGGTTGCTAGCGTCAGCCGCGAAACTGAGCATGCCGCTGTGATATGGCGAATCCCAGCCTGCTGCGTCCGTGCCAGTTGCCAGATTCGTTGTGCTAGATGGTGGCTCCACACGGCAGAGCGGATTTCGTCTTTGATGATTGTCATTGGGAGATTGTTTTTTTGGCGATAGCGCAGCCAATCCCAATGTCCAGTTTTGCCGTCGATGGAGGGACCAATGCACAGGCCGCCACGCAGGATCAGTGAAGCTGGTCGGCGGCGGAGAATCTGCTTTTCGGCAGCGATGCGAGTTCTGCCGTACTCGCTGATCGGGCACACCTGTGCGTTTTCGTCAAAGATCCCACCGCCGGCACCAAACACGTGATCGGATGAATAGTAAACAAGACGAGTTGAGACCGGCAGACAGCGAAGCAAAATGTCAACACTTTTTACATTGAGCTGGTGAGCAAACTCGGGCTGGGATTCGCACTTGTCGACATCACAGATCCCACCGCAATGGATCACAATATTCGGTTGTGTGTCTCTTAGCAGTGCCGCGATCTCTGGTTCGTTCTCCAGGCGAACCCGTTTCCAGTCGCGGGCGGCAGGTGATTTTACGTAGGGGCTACACACGGCGACAAGCTCCGGATGGCCCAGGCGAACCAGGGCCCAGCCCATAATCGAACTCGCTCCAAGCAAAAGAATCCGGGTCACCGAGCTACAATAGCGCCAAAAAACACGTGGATGCCAATCCGGCCTTGTTTTCTTGGCGACAACTCATATGCTCCCCCCCATGGGAATGGTAGCGAGCGGAAAACTTCATGCGATCTTTGACTCCAAGCAGGTAACCGAGCGGTTTCAGAAGCGCGAGTTTGTGCTCGAAACCAGCGACAATCCACGCTATCCGCAATACGTTGTGTTTCAGCTGACCGGGGACCGCTGCGACGGTATTGAGGGTTTTAGTGTGGGTGATGATGTTCGGGTTGACTTTAGCCTTCGGGGTCGGCAATGGACGAGTCCCCAGGGGGAAGTAAAATATTTTAATAGCCTTGATGTCTGGACGATCGAGCGCGCCAGCGAATCTGCGGGGGAAGCGCCACCGCCATTTGAAGGGCCACCCGCTGAGTTTGACGACGTACCGTTTTAGCGCTCGTCTGGTTCAGGTCCTTAGTTTCTGGGTGTTTCGCTGCCCTGTTTTGATACAGCGATCAACCGCACGTAGGCCGCCACCGCGGCGATGCATACGCGTTGGTATTCTTCGATTTCTGACTCGCTGAGTTTGCGATGGTCATGGCGGTGGCCATAGATAAGGTTGACGACCCGTTTGCCGATTGCAACGACTGCGACAGTCGCGTTTTCTGATGAAGACGCCCGGAGAACACGAAACAGATAGCTGTGCAGTGTAGAAGGGAACACATCTCCGCTAAATACGTGATTGTCATGCACGGCGCGCTGAAAAATCGATGGGGCTTCTAGCGGGATCAGCAATGCCTCGATGCGATCGTAATCCAGCTCGGGGCCAAACCCCTTCCAGCCAAACGCCATATTGTCACGTACGATGAGGATTGCAGCGACATCAAAAAGCTTGGCCGCGTACGACATAAGGGCGCTGGCAATATCGCTGCGTTTTTGCGCTTTATGAATTCGCGCGATTGCGTCGTCGGCGCCCAAAGGTGGGAATGATTCCTTTTTGGAGCGGTTTGGAGCTGGATTCGGATTTGTTTGTTGCTCTTGAGTAGATTTGCGTATTGCTTGGGTTTCCGCTGTTGCTGCCTGGTCAGCTTGCATCTCCTCCAGGAGATCTTTGGCATCAATTTCCAGCGCTACCTGATCCTCTATAGGACGGGCGGGACGCTGCGGAGTCGGGGCGACGACTGGTTTTGCTTGGATAGGTGGAAGACCCGGCAAAGGAGGTGCCGGCAAATCCCCTGCAGTGTGCGGCGCATCTTGCAAAGACCGAAATCTGGCGGGTCGGGGCACTCCGTAGTAACGCTCGAGAAAATAAAAAATGCGGATTTCTGGAGCAACTCTGGGAATCACACGATAGCCCGTCGAGCGTGACAAATCATCCAAACGCTCCATGTCGTGTGGATTGTCAATTGCAGCGATGAGCTGGCGATCTTGAATGAGCAGTGGGATACAGCGGAGTTTTCCAGCGAGTTTTGGTGTAAGCAGGCGTACGGCTGAGCGCTTTGCTCGAGCTAGGGTGGCGCTCGTGGCGATCGGGATTCCTAGCTCGAGACCGAGATATACAGTCAGCGTATCCAGGTCGATTGCATCCATCTCGACTAAGACTGTCCCAACTCGGCCGCCCTCTCGTGCCTGCTTCGCCATGGCATGCTCGATTTGTTTTTCGCTGACATGGCCGTCGCGGACGAGCATTTCACCCAGCTTCATATCGTTTCAAGGGTAACACTTTCGTTGCGTAGACAAAAAAACTCCAGGGGCCAAAATTCTGGCGAGACTGGGTTTGACGGGTTGTCCGGCATCGAATTGTTTGTTGGCCCGGTTTATAAGGATTCATAGGCCGGAAAATCGCCACCAAAGACGGTATGTTTTGAAATCCCCGCCGGGACTTAACGCATTAAAATGACGAAAGAATTTCGTAACCCAAGAAGTTGGCCCAAAGGCTGCGCTTGTTGGCCCAAAGGCTGCAGTAGCGGCGTGAACAATGCGTCTATCTCGATTCAACCTCTATGTCGACGATTATCCCACTGCGGGTCAGACTTTGGTCCACAATACGCTTTCTGGATCCTATGTGGTCTTTGATGAGGACGTCCTCGCTGCGTTGCGAAAAGCTGAATCGGGCCGTTCACTCGATGCAAATGAGCTCGTGCTTGTTGATGACCCAGAACTCTACGATCCAGATGTCGGCGTTATTACTGCGAGCTACGAGGAAGAAGAGGCCGAGTTTCGTGAGTGGTTTGCGTTTCGCAGAAATTTAGGATCGACGCTCCATGCGATCGTTGGTATCAATCTCGCCTGCAATTTTGATTGCCCTTATTGCAGTCAGGCTGAGGTGATGGATGGTTCAGTGATGACGCCCGAGGTCGTCGATCAAACGGCGGCCTGGTTGGCGCAGCGCGCCATCAAGCAGGGACTCGAAGGACTGCATCTTATTTTGGTTGGTGGCGAACCATTGCTCCATCGTGAGCGTATCAAGCGTCTCGCCACTGGGGCGCGTTCCTTGCTCGATCGCCATGGGATGCGTTTTACGATGGCCGTTATCACAAACGGTTACTTTCTCGATGCAGACACGGTGAGTGATCTGGCAGCGCTAGGTCTCGTTCATGCCCAGGTAACACTTGATGGCGATGAGACAACGCACTGCTTAACCCGCGTCTCAAAGCGAGGAGACGATAGTTTCCACCGCATTTTCGATAATGTCGTCGCTGCGAGTCGGCACATTCGTGTAACCGTAAACGGCAATTACCAGGAAAATACTGTCGATGGTTTTGCACCCCTGCTACAGAAACTGGCGGAAGCGGGGTTTCCGACCGGCGCCAAGGTGACGTTTTCACCCGCACTTGCCGGTTTGAGTTCCTCTGAGGGGGTTGGATCCGGGGCATGCACCTGGAGTGGATCCGATACCTCTCATCAGATCGCGCTTTACGATGAGACGCTCCGGCGTGGATTCGATCCGGGTGGTCCCGCCAATGTGGTCGGCCCGTGCGAGTTTCACGACTATCACAGTTTTGCGATCGACCCTGATGGCACGGTGTATAAGTGTCCCGGATTTTTGGGTCACCCAGACTGGGGGATAGGTCACGTCCAGTCGGGCTTGACATCGAGGTACGAGGAGATGTTGACGCTTACGCCCAAGAACGGGTGCACAGGATGCTCGCATCGACCGAACTGCGGCGGTGGATGTGTCGCCGCAGAGTGGATCCAAGCCGGGAATACAGACGGTGTAAATTGCGAGAAGGATTACTTTGATTTAGTGAAGGATGAATCGGTAGTGAGAGGATTTCTCCTTGCGACTGAGAACACGCAAAGCGAGGCTGTGGCCAAATTTCCAGCCCCGAAGCGGGGGCCTAGGCTCGTAGAGACCCCCCTGCCTGCGGTTGATCGATCTAAAGTGCGCTCCGCCCGTCTGCGTGTCATCGCAGCCTAACCCGGAAACATTCGGTTCTCCGCACGCCCTCACCAAGTCCTTGTTCCTAAACAAAAATTTTCAATTTTGCAAATACAACCGGCATAGGCTGCGATCGAAATCTCCATGTGAAACCGGTATCCCTTCGACAGGCTCAGCACGGGCTGTAACGATCTTCGCATGCATCCGTGATGTTTCTAGGCTCAGTACAAACCACGATCTGCTGTACAACCAAAAGGAGAGAGAAATGAACAAGAAAGAAAAGCGAAATAGTAAGAAAATCGTTGTTAAGGGAACAAATAAGGGAACTCCGGCACAATGGCCGTGCAAGCCATGGTACTTGTGATTTAGTATCCTGGCGTGAAACGCCGAGTTGTTGCAGTCGCAATCGTTGCAAGTTTTGCATGCAATGACTCGGCGTTGCCTGAGCAAAAAGCGGTTGTACTTCGAGTAAGCGCCGCGGACGGATTGTCTCCTTTTGTTCCCAGCGCTGACGATTCGGGTGCGACTGCCTATGCGCTAGAGCTTGCCTATGCTCCTAGTACAGATCATGTATCAGTCGCTTCACGAGATCGTAACGTGGTGATACTAAGACCTCATTTTCCCGCTAAATACAGCACCGATCGCCTGGCTGCGACATTTCGTTTTCAGGGACTATCGAAGACCACGGTTGTGAGCGGGCAGCTGCGAGCCGAGTTTGTCGATGAAAAAAGCGCACGCTCCCTGGTGGAGGCAGGCCCCGGTGGATTTGCGCTTGGTCCTTATGTTCTCGATTCTCAAAATGCCAATGTCATTCGTCTTCGTGCTCGTTCTTCGCGACCGATTCATACGATTGAAATCGTTGCGGTGAAACGAGGTGAGGAATGGCGACGTTTACTGGCCCACGATATCGACGTAATTCCGAGTGCAGCGCAAATTCATCGCGCGCAATTCAACGGTATGGCAAGTATTCGAACCATTGATTTGCCATCGCCGACAACAATGACAATGGTTTTCAATACGCAATCTCCGAAATTGTCAGATGTTCAAGTTCGTCGTCACATCGCCCGCGCGGTAGATCGAGAATCCCTAGCGACACTCGTTTGTGGATCTCCTAATTGTGCCGCCGTTGCCTGGGGGGCAGCGAGACCGATTCGTAAAGCAAAGATTCCCAAAGAACTATCAATTATGGTGCTCGAAACGGACTCGACAGCAGTCGCTGCGGCTCGAATTTTGCGTCATCAATTGCGTAGTATTGGTATATTGATCGCAGTGCAAGTCGTCTCATTGAGCCAACTGCGTAGCCGCGGTGTCAGTGGTGTCTACGAGCTCGCGATGTTTCCGTATCGCCTGGACAAGCTCAATCTTCAGCAAATTATAGGGCCCGCTAGATTTCGTCAGGACAACCTTGCAGAAGTCCTCAAGCGGGGCGACAACAGCGAGATCACAGCCATCCTCCACAATGAAGTTCCAGCAGTCGCACTGTATGAGATCCGTCTATTTGCGGCGATTGATGCCAGATTTTGCGGGGGGAATCCCAAGACGTACAGTTCCTGGGCTTGGATCGCCGATTTATATCTATGCGAGGAGCACCGTTGAGAGCTCGGGTCTACGGACTAATCGTACTGATACTTGTCGGTATCGCCCCACTTACAACCTTCGGATATGTTGCGCTCCGGCGATCGCAGGCGACAACGATCAAAGAGCTCCGTAGCGGCAACGCACGTCTTGCACGATTAATTGCAGAGCGGATTGCTGGCTATACCCAGAGTGAAAGACGGTTGCTTGCCGCCATTGGCGCTTCGGCACGTCTTGCGCCAAACGATGAGCAAGCACTCGCGTTACTCGAGGCCTATGCTCTTCATCATTCTCACTTTCACGCCATCGTTGTGTTTGATGAGTTTGGCCACAAAAGGATTCGCACTGAGGACGCGGTGGATGCGGAGTACTCACCATTTGTTGCAAAGGGGTTGCGGCAGGTGGCCAGTCATTCGGATGTGAAGCCGGCAGATGTCGCCAGCGGTGGTTTTGCCCATACAATGATTTTTGCCGAGCCGATCATCATTGCCGGCAAACCAGCCGGGGTAATTATTGCCCAGGTTGACCTCATTGGCGTGTGGGAGCCGGTTAATTCGATTCGTATTGGTAAAACTGGATTTGCACGGCTATTGAGCGTCGACGGGCAATTGTTGGCACACGGAGATCCGGAAGAGCGCAGATTCGTGTTCGCCGCCGATAAGGTAAAGGATGCGGCGCTGATTGCTGGTGCGTTGCTTGGCGGAATTGCCAAAAATAACCAAGGGATCGACGTTGTTGCTTCGGTTGCAATTGTTCCGGGCTTTAATTGGCTCGTGACAGTGGAACAGACTGTGGAAGAAGCTTTCGCCGCTACGAGCGCTATGCAACGCGATCTGCTTGTCTTTGCCATGGTGGCGCTGTTGGTCGCTGTTTGCTTAGGGGTTTTGTCTGGCCGCGAGCTCGTCCGAGGACTAGAGCGTTTGCGGGCACATACTCGGGTGCTTGCACAGGGGGCCCTGGGCACGGTCTTTCAACCCAATACCAAGTTAGAAGAGATATCGGCGCTGGCAGATTCGCTCAATGACATGGCGGCATCTCTCAAGCGCCTGCAAGATGAAGCAGCTTCTCGGGAGCGACTCACGACATTTTCCCGCGTTGCCGCGGGCCTCGCTCACGATTTACGACAACCAATCGAGTCGCTGCGCGGTGCCTGTGATCAGTTTTTTGCCGATCCTAAGGATGAAAATGCTAAGACGCTGCTGGACACGGTCGCAAAGCGCGATTTGCTTCGCCTAAAGCATTACGTTGATGATTTGCACCGCCTTGCGAAACAGGGTGGGGTCGAGTACACCCGCCAAAACACCTGTCTAAACACACTCGCTAAAACCGTTGCCGAGGAACTGGGGCAGACACCAAAATGGCGTGGAATTCAATTCATTGCTGAAGGAAATGCGACCCGGGACTCCCTCGTAGACGCGAGCCTGATCCGTAGGGCTGTCATAAACTTGGCAGGGAACGGCGCGGATGCTTGTTTAGAGCACCAGCCAAGAGGTATTGTAAAAATACAGGTAGTGGATGAAGCAAATGATAGTGTCGCAATACGGATTACAGATACGGGAAAAGGAATTGCGAAGGGGCAAATTCAACAGTTATTTCGCAGTGATTTCAAATCGACGAAACACTCTAGCGGTGTTGGATTGGGTCTCGGGGTGGTGCTCCATGTGGCCGAGGTTCATGGAGCACAACTTGATGTGTCGTCAGTGGTAGGTGTGGGGAGTACATTTACGCTTACCATCCCCTATGAACCCAATTTCACGAATCGTGATTGCGAGGCTGAAGTTGGTGGGGGTGAGAAAGGAATCCCGCTACATGGATAATACGGAGGTTAGCTGCTTGGAGTCCAGGGTTGTAGAAGAGCTATCTGGTTCATACAATCACGATGGCAAGGTTGTAAGTGTTCGTTGTATCGCTGTTTCGTATGGGGAAGATCTTCGGTATGAACTGATTTTAGAATTAGATGGCGAAGTTGCTATTGTCGATATCGCTGGGTCTGAACAACCAGCACTCGCACAACGAATCGATCAAGCTGTTTGTGCGTTCGTCGAAGCGTATAAGTTACGGTAGGAGTATTTTCTTCCCCTACCTTAGAGTAGAAAGTGTTACCCTCACGTCGTGATCGATCCTCAGACTAATACTGGCTCACGGTCAGAAGCATCCGTGCGCAAGGCAACTGTGCTCGTTGTTGATGACGAGGAGTCTGTTCACGATATCGTAGGGCGATGCGCATCACAATATCGACTGTTGCGTGCATATAACGGTTGGCAATGTATCGAGGTGTTGAGTAAGCACCATGTCGATCTGGTTTTGCTCGATTTAAATCTTCCAGACACGACGGGTCTCAAGTTATTGGACAATATTCGTGCCGAGCGCGATGACGTCGAGGTTATCGTCATCACTGCCCACTCTGAATTACAAAATGCAGTGGAGGCGGTGAAGCGTGGTGCATTCGATTTTTTGGCAAAAAGTTACGAGAATTACCAGCATTTGGTCGAGCATGTAGAGCGCGCACTACTGCATCGCCGTCGCAAACGTGAACAAATGGAAGCGCGCACCCGTCAGCAGTGGCTGAGGGACGCGTTTGTATTGCTCGAACAGAGCAAATCCCCACCGATGCAAGCGATGATCAGACTAGCCAGGCAGGTGACTGACACGCCGCTAACAGTCCTACTTGAGGGAGAGTCGGGTGTCGGAAAAGAAATTATGGCAGCGTATGTTCACGCCTACTCCCAGCGATCTGCTGGGCCTTTTGTGGCGATCAATCTCGCTGCAATTCCAGGGTCACTGTTGGAATCGCATCTATTTGGCCATGTCAAAGGAGCCTTTACCGGAGCGCATAAGGAGCACGTCGGAAAACTTGAGCTTGCAGACGGAGGAACTCTATTTCTCGATGAAGTCGGTGAGCTTGATGCCAATACCCAAGTGAAACTTCTTCGGGTGTTGCAAGAGCGTGAGGTCGAGCGTCTTGGTGCCCGCGAATCGACACCCGTTGATGTTCGGGTCATTGCTGCAACCAACAAAAATCTAGCCGAAGAAGTCCAAAAAGGTAATTTTCGTGAAGACCTTTACTATCGGCTCAACGTTGTTCGAGTGACGATTCCTCCCCTTCGTGAGCGAACAAGCGACCTGCCCGAATTGATTCGACTATTGGTGCACAAGCACGCTCTGATCATGCGCCGAGAGCCACCGGTATTGACTCGGGATGCGATCGAGCTATTAGAGAACTATGAATGGCCGGGAAATATTCGCGAGCTCGAAAATTTGATCATGAGGCTCGTTGCTGTGAATCCGGGCAAAGCGATTGCTGCAGACGATATTCCACCCGAGTACTGTCTTCCAACACTCAACAAGTTAGCAGATCAAGCTGCTAGGCGTGGAGTGAAAGAGGGGGAAGATAGGTTGTATTTTCTCGCACGCGAACAGTTTGAGCGCTATTTGGTTCGCTATATGGTCAACCGGCATGGAGGCGACAAACGAGCTGCCGCGCAGGCACTTGGAGTCTCCTATTCGACCGTCAAAGAGAAAGTGCGTAACACCCCCCCTAGTCTTCAGTCCGACGCCTAGGAGAATCTTCCTTCGACACCCCCTTTCAGGACTAAACGGAAACTGTCGTTCGCGCTCTTTTCCTGGTTAGAGACTTCGGGGTAAGGTTTGTCGGTGGAAAGCTTTGTAGCGATTGAGCATGGTCGGTTTCGCCGCGTGGAGCGAGGTATTTTTATTCATCGCGTTACCGCAGACTGTATGAATCATACTTGTCGTCTTCGTAAGCACGGGGATCGCGAGAAATTAGATGCTTGCTGTCAGTACGGAGTTGATGCTGACCTCATTGAGCGGGATGCTATCCTTGCTCGGCGCACAGAGATCCGCGATTTGCTTGACGAAGCCGTTGCTGACCAACCATGGTTTCACGCACAGGAGACCCGAGACAAGGACTTCCCAAGCGGTGCATACGTAAGGACAACAACCCATGATAAGGGGTGCGTGTTTCTTCATCACAGCGGCCGGGGATGCGCCATTCACCGAGCGTCCATTGCCGGTGGCTGGGACTTTCGTGGCGTCAAACCACATGTTTGCCGTTTGTTTCCACTCACTTATGACGAAGACTCGATCGTTCTTTCAGATGACTACGACGACTACTCGTGTTCGCTGGACCAGGCCGCGCCCAGCGTTTATCGGGTAAGCCGAGATACGCTTGGCGAAATCTTTGGCGCGGGACTGGTGAGTGTTCTTGATCAGGTCGAGCGAGATGTGTGTTCGACAATTTCGACGAGCTCGACAAGAGTTCCCCCCATCGCTTTCGGGTGAAGAAATGCCACAAGGTGTCCGCGGGCTCCCTGTCTAGGTTGTGTATCGATCAGCGGAACGCCTTTTTCCTGGAGACGCGTCAGTGCTTCTCTAATATCACGAACGGCAAACGCGATATGGTGCATAGCGTCGCCGCGATTTTGAACATAAGCCTGCAGGCTACGGTTATCAGGTATGGGGCAGATGAGTTCGATAGTCGTGTTTTGATTGGGAAATCCAATGAAGGAAACGTTCACTTTTTGCCCAGTGATCGTTTCATGGTCAACCGTGGGCCGGCCCAGGAGCGAGGCCCAGGTAGCCTCGGCTTTCGACAAATCCTTTACGCAGATCCCAACATGGTCGATTCCAATTACGAGATCAGACAAAATCGATTGGTTCATCGGCAACTCTCAATCACAACCGCGATACCTTGGCCGACTCCAACGCACATCGCTGCGAGTCCAAATCGTTGTTTGCGACGATGCAGCTCGTGGGTGAGGGTAGTGACGAGCCTAGTACCTGATGCGCCTAAGGGGTGGCCTAGTGCAATCGCACCACCATTTACGTTGACGTTGTCGGGATTGAGGCCGATATGCTGTATACAGGGTATTGCTTGGGCGGCAAACGCTTCGTTGATCTCGGCAAGTGCAATGTTTTGCGCGTTGAGTCCCGCCTGTCGTAGCGCGCGTTCGGCGGCTGGAATCGGTCCAATGCCCATAAAGCTTGGCTCGACCCCCGCGGTCGCCGAGCTGACATAGCGCGCCATTGGGACGAGGTTGTGGCTTTTGATCGCTCGCTCGCTCGCCATCAACATCGCGACAGCACCGTCATTGAGCCCGGAGCAATTGCCCGCTGTTACGGTACCATCGCTAGCAAATGCAGGCTTGAGAGAGGCGAGCTTCGCCGCCGTCACATTGGGGCGAGGGTGTTCGTCTTGCGAAATAACGGTAGATGCTCCACTTTCGGGGGCATTTGCATCGATTTCTATGATCTCGTCATCAAACCGGCCTTCTGAAGCCGCGGCAGCCGCCTTTTGTTGAGATGCTAGGGCAAACTCGTCCTGCGCATCACGACCAATGTTGTACCGCTTTGCGACCCTTTCCGCTGTTTGTCCCATACTTAAGACGCCGTATTGGGCCTCCATTTTTGGGTTCGTCAGTCGCCATCCCAAAGTCGTGTCGTACATGGTCTGGTGCCCACGCGCGAAGCGGACATCAGACTTTGGGACAACAAAAGGCGAACGCGACATTTGTTCGACACCACCAGCGATCACGAGATCGGCCTCGCCACAGACAATTAAGCGGGACGCATCGGCAAAGGCCTGCATTCCTGAGCCGCACAAACGATTCACCGTGATACCAGGGACTTCCGTTGGCATCCCACTCAGGAGTACACCCATCCGAGCGACATTGCGATTGTCCTCACCTGCTTGATTTGCGCAGCCAATAATCACGTCGTTGACCGCTGCCGGATCGATTTTTGTCCTCTCGACCAATGCTGCCAGTACATGCGCAACGAGATCGTCGGCGCGAATGGACGCCAGTCCGCCTCGATATCGGCCAAATGGTGTGCGGAGCCCATCTACTACATATGCTACCCCCATAGATTCCTAATGATACTAGGCAGGTACGAATGTTCAATTGATTCGCTCGTGATTAGACCCTTTTTTTGCCCGCATGCGTGTGATCTCAACATGCCACGCACAATGATTCTAACTATCGCCATACTATCTCTTGGACTCGCATGCAGCTCTGCACACGCCCGCAGGGCTGCAGCGCCCAATCCCTACTACCAATCGACGCCCTATCGCGTTGAATTAACAGATCCCCAAGGTCGATCACTGCCGACCTTTGCACACCGAGGTCAGTTGTACATTCAGGGCAATCTCGGGCAACGGTATTCGATCAAGGTGACGAACCCGACTGCCCGTCGCGTTGAAGCAGTTATCTCTGTCGACGGATTGGATGTTATCGATGGTCGTCGCGCTAACTATAAGCACAAGCGGGGCTACGTGATCGCGCCTTATGATACGTTGCAAATAGATGGATTTCGCGTCTCGACCCAGCAAGTCGCGGCGTTTCGATTCTCGTCAGTCGCAAACTCGTACGCTGGACGCAAGGGAAAGGCGCGCAATGTCGGCGTGATTGGTGTTGCGATTTTTGAGGAGCGTGGCCGTCCAGCAGTTGTCCCCTATCCTCACTACAGCCCCAAACCATTTGCGGGACAATCATCTCGACCCAGTAGAGGTCATGGGCCAGGAGCGTCGAGCATGAATGACAGTGCCTCCTCGGGGGCAAAAGCGCCTTCTGCTTCACCTCGGGATAGTCGGTCCGCTGAGGCGGCCCCACCAGCAAAATCGTCCGCGAAGCGAGGGAGTCGATATCGTCGGCATCGTCCAAACAATCGCCCCGGCCTGGGGACTAAATTTGGCGAGCGCCGCCACTCGGCGGTTACATGGACAAAATTCAAAAGGGCACATCGCCATCGTCCGTCCAGGGTCGTAACGCTTCGTTACAATGACGCTGCGGGTTTGGCCGCAGCCGGAATCTACATTCCCTCTATTCACGAGGTATCGCTTCGGGAGTCCGCCAATCCGTTTCCGGGAACGCGTTTCGCCCAGCCGCCGCGATAGTCGTTTACTTCTAGGTTTCGATTTAGTTGGTACGAAAGGACGGGTTTCCCGTCCTTTCGTTTTCTTGCAGTTAGAATTACTACGGAACGCCGTTGTCTGTGTAGGTGTAGAGCGTTACGCTCGTGACCGATCCATCAACGAAAGTGGGTCCTAAAACAAGTTGCCCAGTGCCTTGGTAGCTGCCGTGGTTTTGCAAAATGACGCATGCTTCGCCACTCTCGCACAGTCCATTATCGTTTCCGATCGAATCATCAAAACGTTCATAGGTATTCAATACAAATTCCGTCGTACAGTCACCGCTTGCCGGTTGATCCCACAGGCCTTGCAATTGTAGGCACGCAGTAGCATCTGCCACTGACCAATAGTGGAGGGCCGAAGCGTTCCCAGAGGGAACGGGGACGATATCGCGAAGGACGCTATCAGATGCACGCAAGGACCAATCCCAAATTCGACACGTCGTCGCATCCGAGCAGCGGCCTTGGCTGCTTGTACTGGGAAATGAGCCGCCATCCAGCCCGATACTACGCCAGGGATTTTCGAATTGTATCCAGTCAACGGTGTTTGCATCATAGTCAAATGTGCCTCCCGACAATGGGGTCGCATTGACCGAATCCGATGCTATTTTTCCCACGGGGGAATTCGTTGGATCTACGACAGGAAGAGGTGTCCCATCGGTGAAACGACAGATCGAGCTAGCAAACTCGACGTTGTTCCCTGTCCCGGAAATTGTGCAGTCATTTGTCCCTGATAGACGCACGTTTTGAAAAAATCCATTGTCCGAGTCGGTTCTTAACTCTGCGTTTGTGTTTGAGGCAAAGGTTGACTCGAATACTTGGCTCTGGTTCGATTGCGTATTAACTCGTATTCCTTCGATATTGTTGGTGGAGTAAATGGAGCTTAGTGTGTTGCCCGGGGAAAAATTTAGCGATACCCCCTCGAGAGTATTGTTGGCGGCGGTGATAGCAGAGGCATAGGTCCCACGACTTTGATTGTGAATACGAAACCCAGAAGAGGCATTATTCATCGTTAAAGCGCCAATGATTACGGCATTGTCGTTTCCGTGGACTCGAAAGCCGGTTCCCCCATTGTTGGCTGAGGTTACGCCATGGACAACATCAGTTCCCAATATAGAAACGCCGGTCTGAACATTATGGTAAGCACGTAAGTCATAAGCGCGATTGCCTGATGTGACCTCGATACGGATGCCGTCTCTTCCATTATTGGTCGCGACTAAGTCACGAAGGACTCCGTCTCGTGAGTTATGTACAATGATGCCGTCTCCTCCGTTATTGTGGGCTTCGACGCGTTGCATGGTTGTATGAAGACTGTTCCAGTGGAGTTGGACCCCGTCGTCTCCGTTGTCGTGGGCTACGACGTCAGTGATAAGACTGTGGCTGACGGTACGCAAAGTTAAGCCATTGTCATTTGCGCCCGAAATGTCCATATTGCGAAATAGTAGAAACTGCGAACCTCCAAATACTACGATATGTTCAACTCTTCCCAGTGTGTCGCCGGCAAAGGTTCCTTCTAGCCACAGAAACGAGCGAGATTCGCCATAAACAAGGCATAACCCGCCTGTCGCAAGCTGGCCACGTCCGTCACACTGGCTGATGTCGTCGGCACCGTCTGAATAAGAGAGCGTTACCCCTGGCAAGATCACAACCCCAATGTGATCGTTTGTAATTCTGTATCCAGTGGATGTCTCGAAAGACACGGGAAGATAGTAGATTGCGTTGGCGACATCTAGCTCTATGGGTTTTGTCCCGGGATTTGGGTCAACCACAGTATCAAGCCGAATCAGTGTGCTCGTCCACCAAACGCCCGGTTCGCTCAGAGCAGTTACGACCCCGTCTTTTTCGACAATGATGTGGTTTGGGCGCCACGTTCCATTGTCACCATTGATCAGATTCCCCAGACCCCGCCCCTTTGCGAGTCCGACGGAGTAAATTTCTACCGAGCCGGTTGTATCATTGCAAATCCAATCAAGCGCATTTAGGTCGTCTCGTGCGACCAGTCCTGCGCACGATGATTGTTGCGGAATGGAAATCCGCCGTTTGAGTCCGGCGTGAACGCAGGCCGAGTAAAATGGAGATTCGTTTCCCGTACACGGAACATCGTCTTGGTGAAACTCGTCTAACCCCAAGGAATCGTTTTTTACGTAGTAGTTCCAGCTGCTATCGGATGCGTAGATCGTATCGACTGGAACGATCACAGCTTCCGAGTTCTCGGCGTTCTCCTCTGTAGTGTCGTCTCCATCACGATCTTGGCTATCGTATCCGACAAAGCCGCATGCTGCGGCGAGTAAGCAAAGGAAAAGTATTGGGATATTGTGGTGATCTGGGGAGAGAGAGTTCTTTCTTTTCACAATAGTATTGTACGTTATAACACCGAAAAAATAGGAGATAAACTTTTTCCTGTCTTCTCGAATTCCAGTGTGTATTCGTCCGAGTTCGTACCTTTGCACACGAATGAGCACAATGGCCTCTTAGCGGGCGTCCCGATTGGAAATCGAAATTGTGAAACTTGTTGAATATTCCGGTGAACCAGGAGTCAGGTTCGCCCGCTCTACGTCCTGGCGAGAGCGAGCAAACTGATGCTCTATTTTCTACTCGACCGGATCTACGACCTCAACTGGCTCTTCTGGCTCTACGATTTCGACTGGCTCCTCTGGCTCGATGGGCGTTTCCGTATCCGACACAAAGAACCGGATGGAAGACACAGTTCTGGCTGGATCGCCTGCTGGTGGGCAGTTGGTCGCCGGATGAAAGGTCTTTTTGGCGTTGAATCCACCAAGAAGAAGGACCAAATCATGTGACGGTGAGCCCTGGTTACATGTTTCTGAAGTTCCAATGCAGCCGATGCTAGAGTCCATCAGATGGGTCCAATGGCCACGAAATCCGTCTCCTAAGCTAAATCCACCCTCCATGCGGCGAATTCGCGTGTGACCAGCAAGAAAATCGGTTGGACCATTTTGTCCTTGGAAAACATAGGTTGCGCCGCGGCCGCCTGGATCGAGAAAGTCGATTGCCAAACCATCATCATACAAAACCTTGCGCACTTCGTACGGGTGTGGCGTGGGATAGGTCGTCCACCCAGTGCCATGGCAGGAGTAAGTGATCCACTGTGTTGCACTTTGCGTCGTGAGGTCTTGTAGATCGTACCATATGGTTAAAAAGTCTCGTACTGTGATCGGCGCGGTCACAGAATCTTCCGCGTGGTGTAATGCAGTTCCGGTATCAGCGTCCAGGGTCCAAAACTCTCCACCCATACGGATCATCAAATCGTCGCCGTCCTCGCCAAATGTGGTGCTGGTCTCGACGACAGCGGCTTCGGCCTCTGCGTTGTTGTTGTCCTCTGATGCTTCCTCGGTCCCGGTTTCATCCGTCGCTGGGTCTGTCTCGGTAAGTCCACAACCGAGTGTTGTAACTGCGAGTGTGGTAAATCCTACTTGTGCCCACTTCAAAATTCTAATATCGATACTCATAGCTGTCGCTCCTTAACGATTGGTTAGCGAACTAGCTACGCAACAATGGGGCCAACGCTTACGTTAAATACAGAGGTTCCAAAAAGAATACCTCGCCTGGGATTAAGTGTCCGGCAACAAAAAGAACTGCCCAGATAGCCTCGGATCACGCCATTAGTAGCGATTGGTGTTTTCTGGCGGGATACACTAAATATACGGAGAGACTGGTCACCAGTGGGCGGGGACGCTGTCACCATCAGTGTTTTTTTGATAGGGAATTTTTCTGTGTACGCATACTTCCCGCAGCGGTTAAGCGGTGAGGTGCGGTCGGTTTGGGTAGTCCCGATCCCTACGGATGAAACGATTTCCAAGCGGACGTAGACAATGTCCTACTCGTCTGGACAGTCGTCAAACGGGTTCATGAGTCCTTTGACGCACTTCTTTTTTCGCGTCATTTTGCACATGTACACTTCCCGTTCGCCATCAAATTTGAGTTTTGTGTATCCGGGTTTGTAGCCGGGAAGAGTGCACTTTACAGTGATTTGTGTCCCCTTCGGTCGTGTAAATCGGCTTTCACCGGTCCCACGGTAACCCCCGTTGACATAGAGCGAAGCGTTGTTTGGCTTCGTAACCACAAGGACAGTGAGCCGGTCTACTTTTGGTGGGTCTACTTTTGGTGGGTCTACTTTTGGTGGGTCTACTTTTGGTGGGTCTACTTTTGGTGGGTCTACTTTTGGTGGTTTAGAAGGTCGCCTGATGTTTGAAGGCCGCCGGTTGTTTCCTGTACTTGTTGTGGTTGTCCCTGCCTGTTTCGTTGCAGGAGTCCCGCTATCGGATCGCTCCGGAGCCGCATCAATCATCTGCATGGCTATGGCGGCATCCTGGATCGCGGTTGTCTCAGCTTTCTGATCGACTCTTGGATCTGTTGACCCACCATAGAGGACAAATAGAAGGACTCCTGCGATCACAACAAAGCCAGCCGCTGCAAGAAAGTAAACTCGCCATCGGTTAGTTGGGATGGTATCAAGTGTGTTGACTTGTCTTGGACCAGCCGAATGGGGGGCTGGCGCATCCCTGACCTGAGGAGTTCTGCGACGCTCTATCATTGTCGCTGAGTCACTGGGTTTTAGCGTTTTTTGATCGGGCCCTGAGGATACCGCAGCCTTGGTGGCAAATGCATTGGATCCCGAAGCTTGATCCGCCGCCGCATTCTCCAGAGCAGCGTAAAATTCGTCCAAACGTGCGTAACGATCTTCGGCCTTCTTTTCCAGTGCTTTCATGAGTGCTTGCTCAAATTTGTCACTTATCTGGAGCGCTGGATTTGCCTGCCGCGGCGGCGGAATGGGATCGAGTAGTTGCATCGCTAACGTGCGTACAGCGCTCGAGCCCGAGTGCGGGACATGACCGACGAGTAATTCGTACAAGATTGTGCCGATCGCATAGATATCGCATCGGCCATCAATGTCAGCACGTCCGGCGGCTTGCTCAGGGGCCATGTACTCGGGGGTCCCAAACACCGTCCCAGCCCGAGTCAGCCGCTCTCCTTCTTGTCCATCGAGGGGGGCCACCTTCGCGATACCAAAATCCACGATTTTTACAAAGTCAGGGTCGTTACCGCGCTTGAGCAAGAAGATGTTTTCGGGCTTTAGATCCCGGTGGACGATTCCTTTGTCATGTGCAGCGCCAACGCCTTTGGCGATTTGATGGACGATATGAAGGGCGCGAGCTTGAGAGAATGGACCTTCTTTTTTGAACACTGTGTTAAGCGTATTGCCCTCGACGAACTCCATAACCGAATAGGTCATGCCGTCGGACGTGGTTCCAAAATCCGTTACATCGACGATGTTGGGATGTCCAATCCGGGATGCGGCGCGGGCTTCTTGGACAAAGCGTTTTACGACGCTAGGGTCGCGTGCGACCTCTCGTTTAAGAACTTTGACGGCAAAGTGTTTTTCGATGATTGTGTGACGAGCCAAGAGGACAACGCCCATCCCACCTTCACCCAGTTTACCCTCGATGGCATACTTTCCGCCGAGCTTGGTGCCGATGAGTCGGTCATATTCTTCGTCGGGATCCGTGTTAATCAGATTGGCGATGACGTCCGCTTCGTTGTCGCGAGCCGACATGGCGACGTCCGATGGCGGGGGTGGCCCGGCCACGAGTTTGGCTTGGTCGAAGGGACAGAAGCCGTCCTCATTGTATTGCTTATGACAGGTGGGACAGTGCGTCACAGATATTAAACTAACACCTTTGCTAGGTGACTGGTGTTTTTTGTCGTACCGAAAGATCGACAAAGTGAATGGAATTTGATCTTCTTTAGTAATGACGCAGGGTTTACCTCCAAAGCAGGGAAGTTTGTTGACCTCTGGCGCATCGTATTGCCGTTCTCGTTTGTCTGAGGCATCGATCTATTCTCTCTTGTATCGAGAAGGTCATCGATTGTTTCCCGACGAAATGTTCTCGGATCTATTTACGAAACGTGGTCGTCGGTCGATTCCTTCTCGGATCGTGGCGATTGTGATGGTTCTGCAACGAGTAGAAGGGCTCAGTGATCGGGAGGCCGTGGATCGATTCAGCTATGATTTGCGTTGGAAGTATGCGGCTGGGGGTCTGGATTCCGATTATCCTGGTTTTGTCCATACGGTTCTTGTTGACATGCGTGAGCGGCTTCGCCAGTCTGCATCTCCAAATCGGATTTTCGAAGCGGTGTTAGAGGTATGCCGGCAGGCCGGACTGGTCGGTCGCAAACGTGTGATGGATTCGACGTGTCTGTATGATGCCGTTGCGACCCAAGATACGGTGACGCTGATACGGTCTGCAATACGCGGCTTGTTGCGGGTTCTGGACGCAGAGCAATCTGCTTGTGTTCGTGCTGTTCTTCGTCGCGACGATCCCTACGAAACTCCTGGCAAACCGAGTTGTGCGTGGGACGACAAGGCTGCTCAGGAATCCCTTATCGATGCACTGGCCCAAGACGCCCACGCAGCTCTCGTATCTATGGAGGGTCGCCCATATGGTTCGGAGGTCGCTCAAGCGATGGCACTACTGGCAACGGTGGTCGGGCAGGATTTAGAACAGAGGGAAGATGGGACCTATCGCATTGTGAAGCGAGTCGCTCCGGACCGAGTGATTTCGACTGTGGATCCGGAAGCGCGCCATGGACGCAAGACGGGGGCTCGTGGATTTGACGGATATAAAGGCCATATCTCGATCGATCCAGACTCTGAAGTGATCGTGGCAAGCGATGTCACAGCGGGAAACGTGGGCGATGGACAAGCCGCAACGCAATTGCTCGAAGAAGCGATCGAACAAACGCAGGCAGCGCCCCAGGACAACGCTCGTGTCGCGGTGTTTGGTGATGCCTCCTATGGGGCAGCGGATATCGTTGAAACGCTAGAAAAGGCAGGGATTGAAGCCAACGTAAAGGTCCAAGAGCCATCGCCCCCCAGCAAAGGATTGTTTGCTAAGAGCGCATTCAAGATTGATTTAAACGAGCAAACCGTTCGCTGTCCACAGGGGATTGTCGTACCGATCAAACCCCGAAAGGGACCCGAGCGCATGGGTATGGCATCGTTTGAGTCGCACTGTCACGACTGTCCACTGAAACCAAAATGCACAACTTCGAAAACCGGACGCTTGGTCCGAATCCACACCAAAGAGGCAACGTTGCAGCGCTCACGACTTCACCAACGGAACGAAAAATGGAAACGGGATTATCGTTCTACTCGCCCCAAGGTAGAGCGAAAAATCGCTCACCTCATGCAACGCAGACACGGAGGACGCCGGGCACGAGTGCGCGGGTGCGACAGGGTCAGAGAGGATTTTTCCTTACTTTGTGCTGCGACCAATCTTAAGAGACTGGCAAAGCTCGCCGTAGGCTCCAAAAATGGCGCCTGGGCCATTCTCGACCGGATGCTGCCCCTGATCGCCCTTCTTATTTCCGGTCTGGGCTACGCCTGGCGCGAAATGACCAGGCGAGTCATCCAAACACCAGAGTGCGAAAACAACCGGCGAAACCTATTTTTCTACCCGCTACCTTCAGAAACACCGTATTTAACACCAGCCACCTAGAGCGGCGATCAGTTTGAATTCCCCCCAAACACGCTGTTTCGGCGCCTTTTGGATGGGCTCGTTGCTGTGCTCCTCCCAATACTTCAGTATTGTTGCGGTGCTCGCGCCTCACGCACCCAAAATTCACTCGATACAACGTGTTTGATAGGAAATTCAAACTGGTCGCCGCTCTAGGTGGCTGGTGTCAAACAGACTTCGAAGCGAAAATTTGCTAGGTGCGTTGATAACGCGCACAATATGTAGACGCGTATTGAAATACGGGGCTACATCTTGTGGCGTGTTAGCGACGTACATGGCGAATTTGCAGCCGGAGGATGTTTAACACCAGTCACCTAGTACTACTTGGTCACTTCGGTGGAGGAGCGAGGAATGTGCCAAACGAGGCCCTATGCGAGTGCGCCCACAGCGACCGACCAAGGCGTACTTGATGTACGTTGACCGAGGGAGCGAGGACGTAAACCGCATAGGGACCGTTTGGTGCATCCGCAGTCTACGCGGAAGTGACCAAGTAGTACTAGTACTAGGGCCGTGTTTCTACTCCCGTGGATCTGTCTCGTTGTTGAGCGGGTTGAGGAAGTAGGTAAAGATCTCACCATCGGCGCCAACGATAATGATATCTTGTCCACCAAAGGAGGCCACGGATACCGCCTGGCCAAAGTGTTGATCGGCCTCTGGACGTGCATTGTGCAAGGTCGCTGCCAATTTGAACGACGCTCCATCATAGGTGTACAAATAGACAGCGCCGGCATTGTCGTTGCCATCGATCTCAGCATTGGGAGCACCGATAATCAGTACCCGATCGCTGTAATTGGCGGTGGCAAGGCTTGCGCCAAATCTGCCGGCGCCAGGTGGTGCGTTGATGACGATGGGATCTGGCTCTGATGAGAAGACATAAACTTTGTTTGCACTGGGTGCCGCTGCAATGAGATCTGCCTCGCTATCTCCGGCAAAGTTTGCGATATGCATCTGACTGCCAAAGTCGTTTTCGCCGCCGGGAGCAGCAAATTGTGTTTCAATGTCGCAAGCACCACCGCCTTGAGCCATGTTGTCACTATCCACGATGTAGACGGTTGAGGTGCCGGCCTCAAGCCGCATGGCGACGGCGATGTCGCCGGCGATTTCTGCAGACCAGGCGAGGCCGATCGGGATATCATTTGCGCCAGCAGGAGCACACTCCTGATCATTTCCGGCTGAATTCATTGCATAGTCGGCAATGAGGAACAGTGTTGAGCCACTGGCCGCGACGAGCTCTGAGGTGGTGGCGTTCTCGCGGATGAGGCCTGCGGCAACCGCTGTTATAGGTGCGTCAAAGGCGTGTGTTTGTCCGAGTTGGGGAGCGGCATTGCCCGGGCTCCAAACCAGAACACGACCGCTGTCGCCGTTATTTTGCGAAACTCCGATGACCACGTTGTTTACACCGGTCGTAGCGTCTCGCTGCATTGGCAAGATGGAGCCACTTGGTACCGGATCGATTCCATCAAAAATGATTCCCGTCGACGACGCCGATCCATCAGAGTCGTAGTGTACCTGCGCGAGCCCATCGGCGATTGGATCGTTTGCTTGGCCCCAGACAAAGAAGTCAAGACCATCGCTGTCGCTGGCAACAGAGATTGCTTCACCGTAGCGGTCAAAATCTGGAGACCCAGGTGTTTTGGTGACGTGAACCCAGGTGGTGTCAGACAAATCGCCAAACTCTTGCCAGTTGCATCCCGAAGCACCTACAAATATTGCATATCCAGTCAAAATTGACAGGATAGCCGCAAATTTGCCAATAGTCGTCGTTGTTGGGTTTTGGTGTTGAGTCGACATTACCAATTTACCTCCAACCCCATGCCGGCATAGGCTGGACTCAACCGCGGCTGAAACGAGAGCGTGCTCACGTCGGCGGTGCCCCGAGATGGAGCGCCTTTGTTGCGAAATGTATAGTAGACTGCAGTGGCGAAGGTGATCCCACCAAGCGCATAACCGATGTTTGCGCCAATGGCGTACCACTTTCCGCGGTTAAAACGCGGGTCGGTTTGATCGGGAGGTGGCATCCCGTTAGCGATGTCCTCGTCTAGATCATCCTTGATCGATCGCGATTTGTGCCCAGCCCACAGTCCTGCCCCGGTAAAGGCCGCGGCGAGACCGTAGGCGACGTATGCGTCCCTTCGGCCCGGATTTTTCACGAGTCGGACTGTCAAAATGGTTTCGGTCCTAGGTTGGATTTCAAGCCGGTGTGTGTAGGATTTGTATCCTGGGCGCTTTACCCGGATGGTGTGTTTCCCTTGAGATACTGCCTTGCGGCACGGGCCACGTTGACACAGTACTTTGTTGTCCATATAGATTGTCGAGTACTCGATCCCGCGTCCCCTCAGGTTTACATATCCGACGGGCGATCCTTTGAGCTTTGCGATAATTTCGTGGGTCCGACCTTGAACCACCTCAATCTCTTCATAGTACTCGTCATATCCTTCCGCTGTGACCCAGATCTTGTGCTTTCCTGGTCTGAGATTTTTGCCGAATGGCGTGACGCCATAGACCCCTTGGCTTTTGTCATCTAGGTAGATCTTTGCACCGGGTACGTTGGATCGAATATCGATCCAACCCAGGTAGTCCTGTTTGGCGAGGGCAAACCAAAGAACGGTCAGCTGCTTAGGATTGGGTGCGAATCTTCGCTCCACTGGCTCGTAACCGCGCAATTCGAGGAAAATGGTATGCTCTCCCTCCATGGTTCCGTTCCAGGGAGTCTTGCTCAGGAATCCCCTTTTTCGGCTATCGAGGTAAATATTAGCCCCCCGTGGTCTCGATTCGATAACCAGAAGCCCGCGAATCGAAACATCCCCTAAGTCGGCGGCAGGGGATGGCTTGCCCGGATCTTGACTGCCAGGATTGTTTTTGGCTCGCTTGGCCTCCGCTTTTAGCACCTTGATGCGACTGGTAATCATTTTTTTGTCTTGCACTTTCGGCGCCGATTTTAAGTAGCGTTCGTAGTAGGTGACTGCTTTTTCGTAATCTTTAAGTTTTTCGTAGCTCGCTCCTATGTTGAACAAGAACTGTGCAAAGGGGCGTGCTTCATAAGCGATCTCAAACTCTGCTGCGGCCTTTTTGTATTGACCTTTCGTAAAAAACGCCGCCGCTTTATCGTAGTGGGCTTGTGCCCGGCTCAGACTTGCATCCTGCGCCAGCGCTTGCGACGGGATCAGCGTCGGGCCAAAAACAACTAGACCCAGGAATAGGACAAACCGTAGCTTCATCAATGCCTCCAAAACGGTAAGATGATTATGCACAAAGATCGCCCTGAAAAGCGAATCTGACCCCAAAAATCACGGCTGCGGGTGGAGATCACTTAAGAAATTGGGTTTGCGCTGGGCTCTAATAAGCGAACCTAATGTTCTCCGTCATTTCTTGCCGAGTCGTCCGGCAGCCGTTTGCCGGGTGTGTCGAGTCGGCTCGTCCGAGTGCGAGCCCAACCAAGATAACATGGTCGGATGCAATCGGTAGCATTGATCGGAGTGGTTGTGGATAACTCGCAATTGAGGCCATAGGGCATGTATCAATGGCTAGAGAGGCTGCTAATGAGAGGACGTTCCCCAGCCATATCCCGATGTCCAATGTTCCATATTGTCCCAATCGTTTGTCTTGGGTAATCACTGCGAGATGTGGTGCATCAAACGCTTTGTAGTTGCGCAACCATGCTTCTCTTCGCTTTTCCTGGTCACTCCGATCGATATTCATTGCCGCGTACAACGTATGACCACATGCTCGTCTATGGGATAAGTAGGGTTCAGGATATTCTGCCGGATACGGTATTTCTGGACAACCTTTTCCCGCTTGTGCCGCCCGGACGAGAGCTTGGGTCACCCTACCCGTCAATGGGGGCATCGTTACAATGGCCCGCCATGGCTGGATGTTGCACCACGATGGTGAGTGCTGGGCCGCAGCAAAGAGTTGTTCGAGCCGTTCTTGGTCGATTGGCTGTGGCAGGAATCCACGGGTGCTTTTTCTGGCCTTGAGTGTTTGTGACAGCGTGTGAAAAGCATCGGGATGGCATTCAGAGGGCATATGAGCTGAATCCTAACCCTCCGAGCAAATCAGAGCAAAGGCTATTAATTTTAGATAGTTATAGGAATTTTCTGGATCGCCAAGCGCCCTAATGGTACCTGGACGGATGGCCGGCACTCCTGACAAGTTGAGGACTCCTGACAAGTTGAGGACTCCCGACAAGTTGAAGACTCCCGACAAGTTGAAGACTCCCGACAAGTTGAAGACTCCCCGCACAGCACGTCCTAAGCCGCACCGCAAGTCCAAACCAGTCTCTCACGTGCGGCAGGAAAAGCGACGGCGACAACGTTTGAATTCTCAAAACCCGAAGCGAGGGCGGGTGGGACCAGGCCAACGTCGGGCGCTATCGGTTCCACGCATGCCCGGACGGGTGTGGACGGGGGGAGATCGAACATTGGCGGCGCGCCTTGCAAAAGCACTTCGCGCGCCCAACAACCGGGACATCGCTCTCCCCCGGGAGACGGTGAGATTCACAGCTACCCGGCGCGTATGCACCCCGCTACCGCAAAAGAGTTGGTTTCCATTGCGCTGGGGGGGGACGCCGCAGGGGGGACGCTTTTCGATCCCTTTTGTGGATCAGGGACGGCTCTAACCGCCGCCCGAGAGTTGGGCGCAAATGCCGTTGGTGTCGATGCAAACCCACTTGCGATCGCGCTGTGCAATACCAAACTGTGGATTCCCTCTATGCCGCAGTTGAAACGGACTCGGCAGTGTGTTCATCGAATTGTCGAGGACACCATTGCCACTGGAAAACAGGCACGGCATGCGGACTACCAAAAACGCCCGTGTTGGACCCCACCCGGTGTCAATGCAAAAACCAGAAATGAACAACTTGCGGGATGGTTTGCCCCCCATGTGCGCCGCGAGCTCGAGCATATCGCTGAGGCGATTTACCGTGAATCATCCCGCGACGCGCGCTTGCGCCAGCGACTTGTGACGTTGCTCGCGGCCATCTTGCACAAGGTGTCTCGCCGGAGCTCCGATACGAATCCAGACCGAACGGAGCGTCGGGTTGCCAGGGGGGCCTGTGCTCGGTTATTTCGCGATCGATTTCGGATGCTTGAAAAGTCGCTGTCTCGTGTTTCCAGTCGGGGCGCGAGTGGTTACGCAGTCTTGGGCGATGCGAGAGAACTCGCTCTGGCGAGGATCGCCCCGGCAAGTATGGATGCTATCGTAACCTCGCCACCCTACGCCGGGGTCTACAATTATCATGAGCACCACACCTTGCGCATGGCCTTTCTGGGCATGGATGCGAAGCAGTTTCAAGCGAGAGAAATCGGCTCTCGAAGCTCTGCAGCCGTGGCAAAATCGCCAAAACCGGCAGTACAGTGGAAGAAAGATCTATCGCGCGTTTTTGAGCAGATGGCGACTGTACTGCGTCCTGGACGTCGGTCGATCATCATGTTGGGGGACTCTCTTGTGGCCGATCAAGTGATCGACGCCGGAAAAATAGTAAGAGAGATTGCTGGACCTCAATTTGAAATTACTGCTTGGGCGGCGCAAGAGCGACCCAAGTGGGGGGCCCGAGAGCGCGATCGATTTGGCAAGCGAGACAAACGCGAGCATATTATTCTGTGCACGCGTGTCTCTGCACGTAAATCGTAGGGTCCTTGATCCCTGCCTCCTCAAATCCTTTGCGCCGTAAGATACAGGTGTCGCAACGGCCACACGCCACTTCACCCTGTGGATCATAACAAGAGTGGGTCATGGCGTAGTCAACCCCAAGTGCGATCCCGGTTTGAATGATTTTCGCTTTTTTCCATGCAATGAGCGGCGCATGAATTGTGAATCTTGGCTTACTTGGATCTGCAGATGGTCGCGTTGCGACGTTGGCAAGCTGCTCGAACGCGGTGACGAACTCGGGGCGACAGTCGGGGTACCCGCTCGCATCGATCTCGTTGACACCGACGAAAATATCGTCTGCACCAACGGTCTCGGCCCACGCGAGCGCAAGAGATAACATTACCGTATTGCGAGCGGGTACATAGGTTGGGGGAATGTCACCATAGGAGCAAATCTCGTCAATGGGCCTGTCCTTTGGGACAGATATGTCAGGGCTTGTGAGGGCAGAAGCTGCAATCGGCCCCAACGCCAGCTCGTAGATGAGATGCCTTGCAACCTTGTGGGCGGCGGCAACTTGTTTTGCACACTCGATTTCTACCTGATGAAGTTGGCCGTATTGAATCGTAAGTGCAAAGCAGCAAAACCCTTCTTTTTGTGCGATTGCAAGCGTCGTTGCCGAGTCCAAACCGCCAGACAGCAAAACAATTGCCCGAGGTCGGTCATCGGTTGGGAATTCAGCATTTCTGATTCATCGCCAACCATACCCCAAGATCGATCTGCGTGCCTATCCTACCGAGTGAGAGCTAGCATGACAGGAGAAAAGCCGAACAGAGCACAAAACACAGAGGCAGCAATGTTACCCTAAACAGGGTGGAGGCGACGCAAACACAGCTGATAGATCCCGGCAATCGTTGGTTTCCACCCTGGGGGGCTTGGTTGGGGCTTCTCGCAAGTCCTTCCAGTTATGTGCTGATGGCGGCGGTTGCGTTGACGATTTGGGCAAAAACTGTGATTTTGGCGCAAATCGACTTCGAAGGCATGTTTGCTTTGCGCCTCGCTTGGGTGGTTGCGTTTGATATCGCGATCTATCTGGGGTTGGGCGCCATGTTTGCCGTTGTCGAGGCAAAGTCGCGGCGGTTTTTTGCAATCACACTACCGCTCGCTTTTCTCTTTGCTGTTTTGGCTACGCTAAATGCAGCGTATCTCAGCCGAGTCGGAGAGCAACTGACGTGGAACGCAATTACGCTTGGAATTCATCGGGCCGACGATCTAGGGGTGATTCTCCGTGAGAGGATTGTGCATCTATCCATCCCAATCACCGCAGCCGCAGCCGGGTTTTTGATTGTCATTCCAGTTGTCGCTGCTTTTGTGCTCCGTCGATCGCGCATCTATCACGAGCCCAGACGCCCGTTTCATCACGGTCGCGCGCACTCCGCTGGGATGATCACGATTGTCGCGTTGCTCGTGCGCTTTGTTGTTCCGTCCCCAATTGCTCTACCGATCGAGCGCTTAGGTGCCAATGCGACCTTGAATACCTATTGGGGATGGATTACAGAGGCAGAACCACCGGTTGCGATTGGCAATCCTCTGTCGGATCAACCACCGGTCGCGCTTGTTGAAGAGCATGCCATCACCCAGTTCGCGGCTCGGTCGACCCGCCCGAATATCTTGGTGGTCGTGCTCGAGTCTACTCGGTTCGATTTTACATCTCTGTCGGGACCAGAGTCGCCCGCCGAGACACCAACGCTGGCAGCGCTGGCACAACGGGGTGTCAATGTGGAGGTGACCCGAGCGGTTTTGCCTCATACCACTAAATCGTTGTTTTCGATTCTATGCGCTCGTCTTCCCATGATGCAGCAAGCCATTGTGGAAGTTTCGCAGACGATCGATATTCAGTGTCTCCCTGATGTTTTGGCCAAGGCCGGCTACCAAACAGGATTCTTCCAGAGTGCATTGGGTACATTTGAAAACCGACCCCGTTTGGTGGACAAATTTGGTTTTCAGCATTTTGCGGCTTGGGAAGATATTGGCGGACAGCCCCTCGGTTATTTGGCCTCGGACGACGAAAGCCTCAGTGGTGCATTTTCCCAATGGGTACGCCAGATCGGATCCGGTCCGTTTTTCGCGACCTTGTTAACCTCCGCTGCGCACGATCCCTATCGCTTGTCTGACGCTATCAAACAGCGAATCGCCAAATTGGGGAAGCCAGACCAGACCGTCAAAGACCGCTACGCGCGCCTGATTGAGGCAGAAGACATCCTGCTCGGACAACTGATTGCGACCCTACAGGAGCGCAAGCTTCTCGAAAACACAATTGTCGTTGTCTTAGGCGACCACGGAGAGGGGTTTGGCGATAAAGGTGTTCGCCAACACGACAATAACTTTTATGAAGAGGGGCTACGTGTGCCTTGGGTGATGGCGGGGCCCGGCGTGCCTCGCCGAACCGTCAGACACAATGCCAGTCTCGTCGACGTGACTCCTACCCTGTTGGATGTGCTAGATATTTCTTTGGCACCCAGCATTCAAGATGGCGTGAGTGCGTTGGCAAGTGTTGATGGAGCCGTTTCTAGGCCGCGCTGGTTTTCTTGTTGGTATGATTCGGCATGTCGCGGGTTTGTCCTTCACCACGACAAAGTGGTTCACATCCCCGCGACCGGGCAGTCTGTTCGGTTTGATCTGCTATCCGATCCGTCGGAGTCTAGACCTTTGCCGCTGACTGACGAGCTTAGGGAGCTGTTGCCGCAGATGCATCAAGAGATCCTGTCAAGGCGGGTGCGCCAAAGACCCGTGCTGGGCGAGATTCGCAAATACGGAGACTGGCGATGTCCGTCCAATGCTCGCTGTTTTCACCCAAAGTCCCCAAAGGGATTTTTTACGCAATCCTCCCCTCACTAGCGGGTCTGAGGGCACAAATCTTATTGTGGCCTTGCTTGCACTCCGGAATACCACTATCCAGCTTGGATGGAGGTGGGATTGACTTCAATACGAACAGCATTCTGTGCAGCCCTTTGTTGATCACAAGCGGGTCGTGGTTGGGTTGGCTAGGGAAATATTGTGCGACTAGGGTAGATGAAGCGAGCGTAATAGGTACCATATGCAAATGGGGGGGCGATATGCATTTGCCATTGCTTGTGTTCTGTTCGCTTGCAGTCCGGTATCGGGGCAGGAGCGGACGCTCTCTATCGAGCTTACCGGGGATGGTGTGGGGCGTGTGAATTCTGAGGCCTTGGACATCAACTGTGATGATTCGTGTAATTTTCTATTCCCGGTAGGAACGGAGATTTCCCTCGATGCAGCCGCCATTGACTCTGAATTTCTTGGCTGGGACAGCCAACTGTGTGGCGGCACCAATACCTGTGCCTTTACCCTAGAAGACGACGTAGAGATTCACGTCCCGTTTGCAAAACTACACGATCTGCAGATTTTGTTTGGCGGAATCGCAGACCATTGTCGAACCCAATCGTCCATTCGCTTTTTGAGTACTGGCGACGAATGCGAAAAAGACTGCTCAAAGGTCATCGCAACGGGAAGAGTTCCTGTCGAAGCGATTGCTGCAGAGGGTTGTACCTTTGTGAGGTGGATTGGGGATCAATGCAATGGTCACGATGTTTGTACGCTCGACCTTTCGCAAGACGATCGCTTAACCGCGTGGTTTGGAAGTTTTGGTTCGACCGTTGAGCTCGATCAAAAGGTGTATTCTTGGACCGATCGAGTCTACCTTACTGTCGTGGCGCCGGATCACAACGTTGATCCTGAAGTTGAGGACACGGTTCGTGTAAACGTTTCGATGGATCGATCGGGGGAAACCTTAGATAATTATGCTCTCGAAGAGACTGGGACGGACACGGGAATATTTACTGGAGACGTTGTCTTAACCGGATTTCCCTACGACGCTGACGGGGACAAAGAGACCGGAGTCGCCGGCACCGGTGTTGATACCGTGCCCAGGACTGTTAACGCGGGGCCGTCCGGAGGTTTTCTCCCCGCGGAACAATCGGATTCTATTAAAGTGAGCTTCGCGTGGGGCGACAATCAGCAAGTATCTGGATCTGCACAGGTCGGGTGGAACTTGGCGGAGATTGTTTGGCTGGACACGGCCTATCCCGCAACCGGGGTCGCCACGGTACGTGTTACCGATCCCGACATGAACTTAAACCCCAATGAGGCGGATCGCTTCCGCATTTCGGTGACGTCGTCCGCGGATCCCAAAGGGATTCGTGTTTGGGCGACCGAGACCAATGACGCAACAGGGATCTTCGAGGCCAGCGTTGCAATGAGCACTCTTCCCTCTACCGATACACGTCTCCAGACACAAGAATTTGCAACCATATCCGCATCGTATCTTGAGCGTACGGCGGGCAGTATCGTGACCCTTGTCGCTGAGGCGCAAACAAAACAGCGAAATCCAACCCTGGAGCGGGCCGCAATCAATCGCGTATCCGTTGGGGACGCAGCATTGGTCAATCGAAAGCTGGCGATCTCAGCGGAGGTGCAAAATCATTTGCCAGAATCCTACGCATATAAACTTAATTTTTTTATATTTGATATTAAGCCGAACATACTCATCGCAAGTGTCTCTGGAACACTAAAAGTCGGCGAGATTACCACCCAGGGAGTTTTCTGGACACCGACGGAACCCGGAGTCTATGTGTTACTCGTGCAAGTAACCGACAGCGATGACAACTTGCTCGCCCCTGGCAACGCAACTGCATTTTTAGTGAGCGCAGAGTGACAATCGACTCACTTGTGTTGTCCTCGTTCATTTTCGCGAGATGACAGTGTGTGGATTAATCCCGTTTCGAGGACAGGGGACGAAAGCTTTAGTTTTCAACGGTTACAGGGCAATTGGCTTCGTTGCCAAGACGGTGCTCAGTACAAATGTACCGGATCACGGAGGTAGGTTACAGAAGAGTCCAACGTACCATGGAGACAATCGTGCTAAGGTTTCTCTTATGCTGGACATGTTCGAACTGGCAGACATTTCACCGTTGGGTGTACGTCCCATTACCCGTGAAGAATACAATCGACTCATCGAGCTGGGTTGGTTTGAGGACGAGCGGGTCGAGCTTCTGCGGGGCATGCTTGTCACGATGAGTCCCCACGGCCCCCCTCATGCAGAAGTGATACGACGCCTCAACCAGTTTCTCGTTAGAGCGATTTCCGATCGTGCCATCGTGCAGATCCAATCTCCAATTGCTATTGGAGACCATTCCGAACCCGAGCCTGATATTGCGATTGTAGAGACTGGGAACTATTCTCGAGAGTACCCGCAGACAGCATTTTTGGTGATTGAGGTTGCCGATTCGTCTCTTCGCAAAGACAAGACGGTCAAACCGTTACTCTACGCGAGTGCAGACATTGACGAGTATTGGATTATCAATCTTCCCGACCAAATCGTTGAAGTCTACCGCACGCCGACAGAAGCGGGCTATTCCAATATTACAAGGTACCGCCGTGGCGAGTCCCTAACCGTTTTGCGGTTTCCAGACATCAGTATCGAAGTAAACACTGTCTTGCCATAACGTTACGCTTCTTTGCTCCCTAATACTGAGCAGAGAAGATCGGATCCTATTCCATATCGAGATCGAATAGCTGGGATTTTATTTCGCTCAACCCGTAGCCGAAGAAGCGCAATGGCGCAGGCAATCTGCCGAAAGGAGCTGTTGCGGCTGTGCGGTGGGTTTATGGGTGTGCGTACCAGTTTTACGCGATATGGATGACTTGCATGGAGTCGGACAGACTGTCAAAAAACCATAAATGATCTTAGTATGATGGCGTGATTTGTGATGGCTTCTGGTGGACAATCAATTGACAGCATAATGCTGTTGCTGTAAATTATACAGCATATGAAGAGAACCCAGGTTCAGCTACCAGAGCCTCTCTATCGCCAGATTAAGCGACTTGCTGAGGATCAAGAATGGAGCATCACAGAAGTGCTTCGTCGTGGAGCTGAGTACATGGTTCGATGTTATCAATCAGGGGACAAAGACGAGGATGAATGGAGTCCTCCACGACCGAGGCGCATGGGAGAATTTTTGGCCCCAGTTGAGGACTGGCGCGATTTGGCCAATGAGCCCGGGTCGGATTTGTAAAGGATGCTTGTGCTGTCTGTTGATACAAATCTGCTTCTTTATAGTCTCAATCAAGACTGTCGCGAATACGATCAAGCGCGAGCATTTTTGATCGAGCTGGCTTCGTCGCGTGATGTTGTGATCTGTGAGTTAGTCTTGGTCGAACTATACATGCTGCTGCGAAATCCTGCCGTATTAAAGAAACCCTATGGTGCAAAGGACGCGGCTGAAACCTGTCGCCGATTTCGTGCGAATCGACGGTGGAGGGTTGTCGAAGCGGCGCCGATCATGGCTTCCGTATGGAAGTTTGCGGCGCGACCACGTGTTGCTCGTCGACGTATTATCGATGCGCGGATTGCATTCACCCTACAGCACCATGGCGTGACAGCCTTTGCGACGCGCAATACCAAAGATTTTTTAGATCTGGGATTTCGTCGCGTCTGGGATCCGCTTGTCGATGCCCCTGCAGAGTAGATTTTCTGCGCTAGTTAGAATCGTATCCCGATACCAACGTCCGCGGAGGTGTGGGCACCCGCCCCGTAACCACGATTTTGCTTGAGGTATTCTAAACCGGCCTGCAGTGAGACTCGAAAGGTAACCGGGTCTGCAAGGGTCCAGGTCAGCGTACTCATCAGACCGCTTGTCATGCCGATCGATCCACGAGTCTCGCGATTGGGAATGGGCTGCCAAAACAAAGCGGGCCCTGCAAATCCGCCAACGCCAAGTTGAGATTCACTTCCCCTACGCGAAATCCATCGTTGACTCGTTGCTTGACGACGCTGGGGTCTGGACTGAGCACGACAAAGATACGCTCGGGTTCGATGGGGGGCTCTAGGAGTAAGCTAGCGGGAAGTACCGTTGCTTGTTTTGCGGGGACCAAGTGGTTTGCGCCAGAGGGTAAGAGGGAGCGGACTTGTCCATCAGCGTCGATGGAGACGAGATAGGCCCAGGATTGTTTTGGGCTTACTACGCGAAACCCAATCCGGTCCCCGGCGCGGAAGGTAAAGGATGGTGGTGCGGTGAGTTGTTTTTCGCCGCGTTTGACGGCCCATGTAATGCTCGCGCCTTTGAGCGCTATCAGTGGAGTTTTGGTTTCTACCCTCGTTGTGTCTTCGGGTGACCCACTATATACGACGAACAATAGGATTGCGGCAGCTACAGCGAATGGCGCAGCTAGGACCCACGTTCTTTGCCGCTACGTTCGCCGCCATTTTCTCCTTAGGGAAACTGGCTCGTGTGCCGGACAGAGCAAGTGATCGAGTGAGTCTGGTAGTCGGTGGTTGGCTTGAAAACGAGATCTTTTGCCGCGGTATCGGCGCGTAGATTGCAACGCTCAGTTAGCCGTTCGACCGGATCGGGATCGTGGTGTTTGCGCTGGCGTAGGCGATCGAGGCAAGCATTCGTCGCAACTCGATACAACCACGGTAGTACTTGACCATGGTCGCAGATCTTATCCCAAGCGTGAATCAGCTTGATGAAAACCTCCTGCGAGACATCACTTGCTTCATCAGTGTTGCCAAGGATTTTTACGCAGCGCCGGTGGACGTGCCATCCGTGTTCCTTATACAGCGTGCGCAATAACTGACGATCCATGCATCTCTTTCACGATTGAGCCTGGTAATCCTGGGTATGAAAACGTCATAAAACGTGATCAACCCAGAGTTGAGCCAAGATAGCGCACTGCGAAGTTAATTCAATGAGTTTTTGTCATCGGGAAATATGTGGGATAATATTAATAATAATAGTTATTTACGATGTCTTTGGCATCAACATCAACACGTAGGCGGGTACGAGTAGGCCGACGGCGAAACAATCCGTCGCAAGGAGCTGTTACGGATGTGCGGTCGGTCGGTGAGATTACGGCGTGCGCGCCAATTTTACGCGGTAGGGAAGACCTGTGTCGAGTTGGATAAACTGTTGGGCGACAGTTTCCCATGGCGCCTGGGCGGGTGCCGAGATCGTCAGTGCGGGGGCATCGTTTCCGTCACTGAGTAGAACCGTGACGCCCCATTGGGGTGTGGTTGGGTAGGATTTCCATAGTGTTGCGTGTATGGCAGGGAGATCGCTACATTTGCAAATTCCCACGGATTTGGCGATGCGACCGATAGTTTTGTTGTGTGTCTGATCCGGGGGGGAGTTCGCAACCGGTGGGCGGTTTGCCACAATGGTTTGCAGGGTTGGGCATTGCGAAAACGCGTCACTGGGGACGGATGCATCGTTGATTTCGGCAGGGGAGGCGGTGCGGCGGGTTCGCGCGAATACAAATGTGATTCGAAAATATTCCGCTGACTCGACTATCTCAACAATGTCGAGCAAGCGTCCCCATTGGACGTGTTTGTCGACTGCGATGAGAATGTGCTCCGGGCGAACTTCTTGCTCTAAAGTGGGTTGCAGATCAGCGAGTTTCTCGCGTTCGCGGAGGAGGGTCTGTTTTAGTGTTTGAATCGTTGTTTCTTGTTCATCGATTTGCAGCATTGCATCCGAGATAGCCAAGGCCGTTGCGGCGGGTGGTCTATGATTTCCGGATGCGAGGACTAAGTCTGCAGTAGAAGGCACCCCCTCATAAGGTGGATACGCCAGATCGGCGATGACGGCCTCGGCCCAAACCTGGATGGCTGTGAGATTTCTGGCGCATTTGGAATCACAACCGAGAAACAGCGCAAATAGAATCACGGCGGAGCATCCTATGGGTAGGCGTGGTGTAGGTGTAAGACACGCCTTTCGCTTGGAGACCGCTGGCGGTCGCGGCCAATACTGATTGATGTCCAACATTTGGGATCGTCTCTTCTACAAAAGCTTGAGGCCAATGTTACACTGTTGACAGTATGCTTGATACGCCCGAGGAGGCTCCCTTTGATCAGTATGTCGTACTCAAGTACCTCGCGGAAGGGGGAATGGGAGCGATTTACCTCGGGAAGAAGCAGGGAGCGGGTGGGTTTGAAAAGCAGGTGGTGCTCAAACAACTCTTACCGGAGTTTACCTGTCAGCCAGAGTTTATCGAATTGTTTCTCCGTGAAGCACGGCTGACCGCATCGCTAGATCACGTCAATATCGTTCAGACAATCGATTTAGTCACGGCTGGTGAAGAGTACTTCATCGTCATGGAGTATCTTGATGGGGCCGATCTTCGCTCGCTGCAAAAGCGCGCGAAAAGGAGGAGAAAGTACTTCTCTCCTGCGGCAGGCGTGTATACGGCACGTGAGGTCCTGTCAGCGCTTGCTTACGCCCACGACAAGCTGAGCCAGGAGGGGACGCCGCTTGGGCTGATTCATCGAGACGTGTCACCGTCCAACATCCTGATTTCGCGCAATGGCGAGGTAAAACTCACGGATTTTGGGATCGCAAAGGCTTCTACGCACAATTCTGTTTTTTATCGGGTCAAGGGAAAAGTCGGCTATATGTCTCCCGAGCAAGCCCGGGGCCAGCCCGTGGACCATCGCTCAGATTTATACTCGCTTGCCGTGTGCTTGTACGAAATGGTTACGGGCGAGCGGCTGTTTGTCCACACAGGTGTGTCTACTGCGGTAGACGCGATTTACAGCCAGCCGGTCGAGGCCGTATCTAAGAAAGTAAACGGCGTCCCCAACGGTCTCGACGAAATTTTGTTTAAGGCTTTGGCGATTGATCCCGACGAGCGATACCAAACAGCTAGCGAGTTTCGCGAAGCTCTGCTCCGTTGTGGCCATCAAAATGGCATTATGATGTCCGCACCCGAGCTCGCAGACCAAATGCGTTTGGTTTGTGGTTCGCCGAATTCTTGGCGCAACTTGGACGATGTAGAGGAACCTACGGCTGGAACCGAAATTTTCGAAGAGGCGACAGAGCAAATAGATGCCAGTGCGATCTCCGAGTTTGATGAACTATTCAGTGTCGTTGATGTAGGAGGGACAGCACGCATCGTCAACGAACACGAATCGCGACTCAATCGAGCCGCAACTGCAATGACGAATCTCTCGCGGCTACAGGGTGTAGCGCTTACTTCGATGATTGCCGCTGAGGTAAGCGACAATGTTGGAGACGGTACCGGTGCCGAGCCACTCACCGATTTTGATGCAGCGAGATCGTCAGACTCCGACATCCAATCTTCTGCTCAGATTCCCGCGTGGGCTGCCGAACCATCGCACCTTCCCCTTCATCAAGAGACTCCTTTCGAACGCGAATCAGTTGGGTGGGACGACGATGATGATTTCCCGCCTCGTAAGGCTTCACAACCAGTATTATCACCTACTTCGTCATCACCGATCACGTCCACAGCAACCGACGTCGAAAACAACCTGTTTGGGCGGGGGAAAGAGCCGTTCTTTGTCATTGCTATCATGTTGCTTATTGGAATCGGGATCGCAGTGGGTATTGGCTTCACTGGGCCTCAGCTTGAGTTTGCTGTGGACATTGTTCAGCCAGTGAAGTGATCTATCGTACTTCGACAGTCCTCAACTTGTGGAGAGTGTTCGTGCAGTTGGTAGACACCATTGCCATTGGGGCGCTACTATCAAGAATAGGCTACTCGGTGTATGTCTGCTAAATCTCGCGTTACAGCACTCCTTGACGAACTTCCCGCCTTTTCTCGACAAGCGCGTGGCGGTACCTTTTTGATCATTAAAGGGCCGGATCGTGGGGAGTCGATTCGCATTGATGGTTCGAGTCCGATCTACTTTGGATCCTCGCCATCGTGTCAGATGCCCCTTACAGACAATACGGTTTCGCGGAAACATCTCATGGCGGTGCTAGAGGGGGATGCTGTGATTTTGCGCGATCAAGGGTCCACCAATGGGACCTTTATTCATGGGTCTCGTTTTAAAGAGATCACAATCGGCTACGGTACGGAAGTAAAATTAGGCCGAACAGTCGTGAAGTTGCTCCCCGAAGAGGAATTTGTCGAGCCCGAGCCCTCCAATGAGAAGTCTTTTGGTCAACTCATCGGTGGCGACACCAAGATTCGCCAACTGTTCAAGTTGTTGCAGGATGTTGCAGCAACAAATGCAACCGTATTGATCGAGGGAGAAACCGGGACTGGTAAGGAGCTGATTGCCGAAGAGATTCACAATCACTCCGATCGGAAGGACGGACCGTTTGTCGTATTTGATTGCGGGTCTGTTCCCCGTGAGTTGATCGAAAGCGCCCTGTTTGGCCACATCAAGGGCTCATTTACCGGTGCTGTTACCGATCGCAAGGGTGCGTTTGCTGAGGCACACGGAGGGACTATTTTTCTCGATGAGATTGGTGAGATGGCTCTTGATCTACAACCGTCATTGTTGCGGGTCCTAGACAAGAGGGCGGTCCGGAAAGTCGGCTCGAACAGTTACGAGGGGATCGATGTCCGTGTCGTTGCGGCGACAAATCGCGATTTGCGATCAGAGGTCGCGAACAAGGCGTTTCGCGAGGATTTGTATTATCGACTCGCTGTGATTCGGGTCGCGGTACCGGCATTGCGTGAGCGAGGTAGTGATATTCCCCTACTGGTCAATCATTTCGTATCTCGTTTCGCTCAAAACGAGCAACTGAGCATCAGCCCTGATGACATGGCGCGGATTCAACGCCACTCTTGGCCCGGAAACGTCCGCGAGCTTCGCAATGTCCTAGAGCGTGCGTGCTTGCTGTCTGATGGTGCATCGATCAATATCGATGATGCATTTGCCGAAGATGGCGCACCATCTTTGGACGTGCGAACAGACTTGCCGTTTAAGGAGGCGAAGGGGCAGCTTGTCGAGCGTTTTGAGCGGGAATACATCGAAGATCTAATGCGACGACACAAAATGAACTTGTCGGCTGCGGCCCGAGAAGCGCAAATTGATCGAAAGCACCTTCGCGAACTGATTCGCAAGTACGGGCTCGATACGCGTCAATCAAAATAGATGAAACACGCGACGAGGATCGCAGAACCCACGACGTCGCTCGGTGCGATGGATCGCGAGCCAGGCGATGGGAGGTTTTTGAGATGAGCTCTAGAGAGCTGAACACGTAAATTCACTTTCCGACGCTACCCCTCGAAATCGCTGGCTACGTTGTCCTCCTTGACGGGACCCAACCCCGCCTGCCCACGCCCAAATACGGGCGAATCTATGTTGGTTGCGCCTGATTTTCGCCTGGAAACAGACGGTTGCATTGGCAGTGTCCGCCTCGCCAACGATTCCGATCCTTTACCGTCGATAAGCAACTTTACGTGTTCAGCTCTCTAGACAATTTGTTTAGTCGACGCGGACTCGCAGGCTACGTCTCGTTTGATCGACTTCAGCGCGAAATTCTCGCCAGGCGTCAGTTACCGGATCGTACACTTTCACTTTGTGCACGCCTTTGGAAACACCGATTCGCTCTGTTGGGCACAGTTGGCCGGTATCCTCTCCATTGACAAATACGTAATAGCGATTCTTTTTCTTGCAGCGAACTTTGATTCCCGCGGGACCACCCGCGGGTGTGACTGCCGTAAGCCCCACAGAAACAATTCCTGTTCCATCCGTCTGCCCAGTGTGGAGCTTGTACCCAGGGTAAATGAGTGCCAGTCGATAGTTATCATTTGTGGCATCGACCGCGAGAGGAGTTTTTCCTTTTAGCGTTCCGTCCAAGTAGACCTTTGCACCCTCTGGATCTGAGCGAATGAGCAGTTTTCCCTCTTTTATAGCTGGGTTGGGTGTTGCAGCGGTGTGTTCTGGAGCCGTAGCGGCGGTGTTTTCTGTAGGCGTGCCAGTGGGGGTAGATCCGGGGGGTGTCTCGGTTGGCGTTGGGTCTGCCGGCGCTGGGGGGGGGTTTGGTTTTGCCTTCGCGATTGCCGACGGATTTCCTGGAGTGGTGATCGGAGTCTTGGCTCGTTTGTCAAGCTTTGGCTTCGAATCATCGCTGTCTCCGATCCACAAAAGGGCTGCTGCTAGGCCCGCGACCGTTAGAGCAAGCAGCAATGCTATCGGTAGCATTTTGCTGCGGCCCTTATCTTGGGGCTCTCCCAGCTGTTCTCCAGAATTTGCTTGCTCACCGGCGATTACATCGCCAAACTCGGGTGTTCGCGCGAGTGTAGCACCCGTGGCCAGAGTTGGTGCTTCCTCGTCAACCATGCGAATCTCGTCGCTAGCAGCAGCAAGACTCGGAACCGTGGCGTCGTCTTGAGTCTTTTTGCTGCTATTCGCGGCGATATTTACGTGCAGGGATGGGTACGGTGTATGTACGTTTGTAACGGGTTGTCCTGGGACCGGCAACGCTCCAGACGACATTGGCTCAAAGACGTCTGGCAGTATCTTTACTTCTGGTTGCCCTAACGGAGGCGGGGCCCCAACCGGAAACCGGAATGCTCCCGACAGGTCTTGTTTGGTGATTGTATGAATTTTCGCATTTGCTTCGCGTATTGCGGAAGCAACGTCGCTCGCGTCGGTGCGAATCCCTTCTGCCCGCATCGCGGCGTCTAAAGCGTCCGCCAGCGCACGGGCATCCGTAAACCGGGCGAAGGGCGCTCTGGCCAAACACCGCATGATGATGTCTACGAGTGATTTTGGTAAATCTGGTTGCTTGGGGTTTGCGGAAAGGACGTTTTGTGAAACGTCAAACGCTGTGCGTCCAGAAAAGCAGGCGCGACCCGTAAACAGCTCGTAGGCAATCGCGCCGAGTTGGAAAACATCGGTTGCTGAGGAAGTTTCCTCAGCAACAAGCTGTTCAGGGGCCAAATAACCAATGCGGGCATGAAGACTATCGTCGTTTCCGGGTCTCTCCGGGAGTCTTGGAGGCAGCATTCCAAAATCCGTTACCTTGATGAATCCCTCGGCCTCGCAGATGAGGTTCGTCGGACATAGACCAAAATGAGAAATCCCACGACCGTGGGCATATCCAACTGCGCGTGCTGCTTGAGAGATGATGGCCGCCGCCGTCGCCAACGAAAGCACGGGGGTGGTACCAATAAGTCTGCCGACGTCTAAACCATCCACATATTCGACAGCCGTAAATGCAATGCCTTCCGAGACGCCAAACTCCTGCAGGCGAGCGATGCGCGGGTGACCTAAGCTGGCGTACATTCGCGTGGAGGCGGCCAGTTGCGCTGTGACCTCCGGATCTTTTACAAACTCTTTATGCAGCTGTTTGACCGCAAATTGACGCTCGAAGCCGGCGACACCGTACACCTTCGCGCGAAACACCTCGCCGGTCGGTCCGCCACCCAATGGCTCTGCCAAGTGGTACCGACCGAGTTTCTGTACCAATGTTGCGGCCCCAGGGAATGTCATAGCCATATTCACCGTATCACGGTCAGCGAGTCATCCGCCAATGAATCCAGGGAACTACGCCAGATAAAAAGGCTTGTTTGCTCACACCCTTGCGATGTTCTAAGAAGGAGTGGAAAAACTTCATGTATGGCAAATACACTCATTGTTTCATCCGAATCTTGTGTATACGACTTGATCTTCCCCCTACAACTCGCTGTTACCCGCCGCGAATCCAAAGTTGCACGCGGCAGCAAAGGACCTAAAACCAGTGACCGATTCTAAGGACCCGAAACCAGTGATCGATTCCAAGGACCCAAAACAGTCAGCCGCAAGTCCAAAAAAAGCATCTGTCACATCTGCTACACCTGAGCCTGACACCAAAGCGGTGTCTCGCAAAAACCAGATAGCAGCGCCTCAGGCACCTGAGAAACCAAAGCCTTCACCAACGCCGAAACCAGTGACAAACACCTCGGCCAACAAATTAGCCGAACTGATCCCAGCAAAGCATCTGTCGCCAAAGGATCCCGATAGCGAGACCCCCCCACCAGGAATTGCCCCACCGGGCGATTCGCGCTCGTTGCGAAGAGAACGTGAGGGGGTTGAAGAATTTGTGCTGATCTATCGCAACGACGCGAACATCATTCGTAGACAGGGAGTGGTGGGCAAAGAGGGAAGGTGGAACTGTGTCCAGTATCCTACCCTGGGTGCCGCCGCCCACGCATATGCCCAGGAGTGCTCCGAGCTGACTGGCCAGGGGTACCGCGACTTGCGCGAATGAGCTTGCGGGCCAAGCTCGGTCCGGTTTTTGAGATGGGCTCTACAGTTTTGTGGCGGTAACACGCTATTTACGTAACAATTTGTCGGGTGTTTCAGGTTCTTTTGATAGGTATCAGCCTCAAACGGGTTGTCATCTGTCCCAGCTTGCGTTTGAAAACCTGCGCTGGCAGTTACGTCTTGAGTTGCGTTCGTCTCGTCTCCTTGGCTTCATCGGTTGTTTGGGCAGGAGATTGATATGAGCGCAGGCCGATCACGAAAGCCATGGTTTTTTCGATGGCTTAGCGGTGTACCATCCCGGTGGCTCGGCCATAAGAGTGGCGTTGGCCAGGATCTATTGGGAGGTACCCATGGGCTGTCATACCTGCGGCAATTGGCTCGTGGAAATCGTATTCGCAGTCCTCGGGCGGACTTTGTGAATGCCGATCCACAGAGAGTTCCCGTTTTGCTAATTCACGGCTTTCTTGGGACTCGCGGGTCGATGTATTTGCTTGAAGATCGTCTGCGTGCTGACGGTTTTTGCGTGTTCTCGTTTAATCTAGGAACCTTCAATAGCAGGGATATTCGTCGCTCCGCATTCTTGATTCGTCGCAAAATCGAGCGCATTTTGGACAATAGCTCCTGGGATCGGATTGACGTCATCGGTCACTCGATGGGCGGACTGATTGGCCTGTATTACATCAAAAAACTGGGTGGAGCGACTCGGGTGCGAAAGCTCGTCATGATTGGAACCCCCATTCGAGGTACGTGGGCTGCGCTCGCAGGAGTCGCAACACTCGGGTTATGGTCGACGTCCTCGTGGCAATTACTACCGAGAAGTCGCTTTCTTGATGAGCTGTCGCAGGGACCGATTCCGCGGGAAGTAGAGGTGGTTTCGGTTGCAGCAGCGCGAGATTGGGTGTGTCCGCCACATTCGACCCGAATGCGTGGAATCCGGTCGATTATGGTCCCTATGGGACATTCGAGCCTTGTCGTTTCCCCCGCGGTGTATGAGCGAATCGCCCAGATCCTCCAGCCCAAGGTTAGCGATCAAGACCCAGACGCGACCGGGTAACCAAGGCTCGTACCCATCGTAAAGCGCACGTGGGTACCGATTCGCCTTGGGGAATCTTGCCATGATAGGAAGCAGCACAGTAACATTAGGTTTTAGGGCCTCCTCAATGTCAACTGAACCACAATACGCGCTGCGCTTCATTTCTGGAAAGTACCAGGGAGGGGAATTCCCTCTCCGAAACAATCGGGAGATTGTTATCGGCAGATCGAGTGACCTGGATATGGTCTTGGTCGAGGACATGGTATCGCGTCAGCATTCAAAAATTTCCATTATTGATACGGACATCTACATTCAGGACTTGGGGTCGACCAACGGCACATTTGTCAACGGCGAGAAAGTCACGCGGACAAAGCTCAAAGAAGGGGATCGGATCTTAGTCGGGACATCGATCATTAAAGTCGTTGGGGTTGATCCGGCAATACGTCACCAATCCGAAGCAGAAGCACGTCGGCAGCTCGAGGCGAACCGTCAGGCGGCGCCTGGCGGTCGGCCGATGTCAGGTGTGATTGAAGAAATTCCCCTTCCCGATCTCCTGCAGTTGTTATCAACAAGTCGTAAATCTGGTGTTTTAGCGATCTCGACCCCAGATGCGATTGGTCGGATTTATCTGCGCAATGGCCAGCTCTACTTTTGTGCGATCAACGATGACTTTGCGATGAAGCCACATAAAGCATTTTACCGCATGCTGGGGTGGACCCATGGAAACTTTGAGCTGCAGCCCTCAGCTGAAATTCAAGTCATGGAAGAGATGCAAGAGTCGACAGAGGGGCTTTTGATGGAAGGGATGCGGCAGATTGACGAAATCGCGCAGATGGAGCATCAGCTGCCCGCGATGGATTCTTCCCTGGCGGTTCCGACACCTCTTGCTGGCAAATTGCGCGATCTAACTCCAGAAGAGCTGGATGCATTTCAACTGGTACTAGACCACGGCAACGTTCAATCGCTGATGGACTACTATCCTGGTACTGATTTGCAAGGTGTAAAAAGTCTGCTCGCGTTAATGCGCCGCGAGTTTGTGGTTGTTCCGTAGTAGTTTGGGCGAATTTGCGGCTCTAAACAACCACGTCGAAAAGTGTAGGTCGGGCTGAGACCTCGGGTAATGGGTGGGCGCCGCATGCATGAGGGTTGGGCGAAAAGACGCAATGAGCGTGATGTTTCCGGGCTAGAGCGGGGCTTGGGCGCAGAACGAACGTTCGGCTGCGGTGGTATCGGTGGGTCGCTCTGGGTCTACGACGGGTTGGCCACCGTGGGCTCGCATGAGCTCGGCGTCGCGGCATTCGTATCCGTCCCTGCAATCGGTTGGCAGTGTGCATGCGCTCATGCAATAGCGAACCTCAGACAATCGCGGAACACATGTCCCGGCGAGAGTGCACGCCTCGTCAAACGAGCAGTCGTCGGTGGTGACATCTTCGGTTTCTGGATCGCAAGGTAGGTTTGTGATTGCTGACGAAAAGAACTGTACACATATTGCGTTGTTTGGGCAGCTATCGTGGGTGCAGCCCAGTATCGTGCAATACCCACCGGTCGAGCTCAGATCGCAAATCCGGTCTCCGTCCTCGTCGCAGTCGGCCGAAACGGAACAACTGTCCCCGATTTCTGACCCGCAGGCGATCAACCCGACACAAAGTACGGTTACGACGGCCGAGTAAAAAACGTACCGGAGTCTTCGTGGGAACTCAAGCAGGGGCTTTTGGTAGAAAAACACGGCGGGAAGGTAGCCTGGATCGATTTTGGTTTCTAGATCTCATCTCAAAAACCGGACCGAGCTTGGCTCGAGGCTCGTACCGAGCGAGGCGTGGGTGAGAAGTCGCCGGGCTCCCCCCTCTTATCGACAGCGGGTGGCCAAGCCCCCGTATTGAAATAGGTGACTGGGGACCTCGGAACCCATAACGTTGCTCGGTGCGATGGATCGCGGACCAGGCGGTGGTAGGTGTTTGAGATGAGATCTGGGGCCATAGATGGGGAATTTATGATGTAGCCTGTGGAGAAATAGAGGATCGAACCGAACCGTTATATGGTCCTTTGCATGAGGGCGGTCGTGCAACGGGTAAAACGAGCCTCGGTCACTGTCAATGGTTGTAAGACCGGCCAAATTGCAAAAGGGTTGTGCGTTTTTGCCGGTTTCGCTATCGAGGATGGTTCCGAGGATGTCGCCTATATCGTCGATAAAGTATGTAATTTGCGGATCTTTACCGATTCCCAGGGGAAAATGAACCGATCGGTCTTGGACTGCGAGGCTGCGATCTTGGTCGTTTCTCAATTTACCCTCTATGGTGATGTTCGCAAAGGACGCCGTCCCGCGTTTGTTCGTGCGATGAAGCCCCCGGCCGCCGAGCTTCTGTATGAATCTGCGATTTCTCGTTTTGTTGCGGCTGGGGTGTCGGATGTCCAGACGGGTACATTTCGGGCAGACATGGATGTAGAACTCGTCAACGATGGTCCGGTAACCATTTTGCTAGATTCGGAGAGAGGTTTCTAGCGGATGTCGGTCGTGTCGTTTGCGCTGCGTCGCTGTGGAGCTGGGCTCCTGGTTGTCTTTGGTGTTTCGGTCTTGGTGTTTTTGTTTCTCCATATGATTCCCGGGGACCCGGTCGACCACTTGGCGGGAGGAGATGCCACGGTAGATGACCGAGAAAAAATTGAGCAGTGTCTACATTTGGACAAGTCGTTGCCACATCAGTTCACAATTTTTCTCGGCAATATCGTCAATGGAACATTGGGACATCAATGTCCAAATCCCACGAAAAAACCGACGGTGATGGATCGGATCATCGAGGTGATGCCCTATACATTAGAGCTCGCGGTTGGTGGGATCGTTGTTGCTCTACTCTTGGCGTTGCCTTTAGGAATGATTGCCGCGGTCAGGCGAGGCCAGTGGGTCGATACAGCGGCAGCAACCATCTCGCTTTTGGGGATTTCGATGCCAATCATGTGGATGGGGCCCCTGTGTATCATGCTGTTTTTTATCTATCTTGGCTGGCTTCCTGGACCTGCCGAGGCCGATGCGTCGTTTGCACTCATCTTGCCCTCTGTCGTTGTTGGGACTCACCTCATGGCAATGCTTTCGCGAATGACTCGGTCTTCGCTCGTCGATGTATTGCGCGAGGACTATATCCGTACTGCAAAGGCAAAAGGATTGCCGCGCTCGCTCGTGTTGTTTAAGCACGCTTTGCGAAACGCCCTACTTCCCGTCATTACCGTCGCCGGATTGCAATTTGGCTCGATGCTAAGCGGCGCGATTATCACCGAGAAAGTGTTTTCTCGTCCTGGTTTGGGCCAGCTTCTGCTCGATGGAATTCTCGAGCGAAACTACCCCGTTGTCCAAGGGACGGTTCTGGTCATTGCCGTCATCTATGTCAGCGTCAATATCGTTGTCGATTTGGCTTACGGTGTCGCGGACCCTAGGATCCGCTACGGATGAAGATGACCGTCAAACCACGACTGTCCCCCAGTACCTATGTTGGAATGTTTCTACTGGGTGGATTTGTGATTGCTGCGATTCTTGGTCCGATCTTTGCGCCTTATGATCCAGAGGTCCAGAACCTAGAGTCGATCTTAGCGTCATCGTCGTCGGCGCATTGGTTTGGAACCGATCAAAACGGCAGCGATTTGTTGTCGCAGCTGCTCCACGGGGCGCGCTTGGCGCTGATCATTAGCGTTAGCGTGGTTGGATTGTGCGCGACGATCGGTGTGCTCATCGGGGTGATTTCGGGATATTATGGGGGATGGGTCGATGGCGTCATCATGCGGATTGTCGACTTGCTGATGGCGTTTCCCGGGACTATTATTAAATATCGCCGTCGTGGCGGCCGTCGCACGCCCTGGGATCGGCGTGTTAATTGCTGCGCTTGTTGTCAATGGATGGGTTGGCTACGCGAGAGTTGCCCGCGGGCAGGTCCTGACCTTGCGAGAACGCGAATTTGTCAGCGCAGCAAGATGTCTAGGGACGCCGCCGCTCAGACTAATGGTACGTCACATCATTCCAAACCTCCTGTCTCCCATTCTCGTACAGATGACATTTGGCTTTGGCACCGTGATTCTTGTCGAGGCATCGCTTTCTTTCTTGGGTTTAGGTCCACAGGTCAGCTACACTTGGGGTGCATTGCTCGATCAGGGCGCAGCCTTTATGTATCATCCCCGTTTGGCCGCGATTCCAGGTGCTGCCATCATGATCGTTGTACTTGGTGCCAATTTGTTGGGTGACGGCCTTCGCGATCGCCTCGATCCCCGCTATCGCAAGCAACCTGGCGAATAGCGACGATTATGAAAACAGCGCTAGAATGAAACTACTAAAAGTTAAAATCTGCCGGGTTCAAGATGTTGCTGATGGGGATATCAAAGTATTCGCGGTGGCCGGGGCTCGCGGATTCTGTGCTGGTCACCAATATTGCCGGACAGCTGTTTGCGATGAATAGTACTTGTCCGCACGATGATGTCTCGCTCGGTAGGGGGCGACTGAATGGAAAGCAAATTGTTTGTCCAGGGCACAGATACTCTTTTGATCTGGTCACTGGATTTTGTACCCATGATTCAAGGATGCGCCTGGTTTCCTACACCGTTGATGTGGTTGATGGAGATGTTTTCATTTCGTTACAGCCAAAAAGGGGCTCTCAATGATTCGATTGCCGGATAGTGCTCATTGTTCACTTCCCCTACTATCAAAGCAAGGACTTTAGTAATCCAGACTGTAAGCTAATCCCGATGGTGATTCCTTTCACGGGCGTTGCAGCTGTTGGTGGCTCCCACTCCGCGCCTGCCTCAGGTACGGTGTATCGCCTTGCGCTTGTCTCGAGATCCTAGAGAGCTGAACACGTAAATTCACTCATCGACGCTACCCCTCGAAATCGCTGGCTACGTTGTTGAAGGTGGCGAAGGTCCTACATTAGAAAAACAGGGATTGGCCGAGCTGGTAGTCTAAGTCCGAACCAAACTATGGAGTTGTTAACTCCAGCTTTCAAGCGTCGCGAGTAGTTGTTCTTGAAGTGCCTCAGGAGGCTCCGGTACTGGGAGGTTGCCGTAGATTGCGACAATGTCTCGCAAGGGTGCGTCCTCGTTATCTGGACCTGCGCCATAGCGGCCAAAGGGTTGGGCTTGGGCGACCTTGCGCAAGTCGACGGCATTGGCGTGGCGAATGAACCCCTTGCTGAGAGCGGTGCCGATTCCGGGCGGGACATCGGCATGGGTTCAGGGGGTCGACGTGTTCGCAACGGGGCGCAAGATAGTCGGCAACCTTTTTTCTTTGCTCGGGATAGTCGCACCTTATATGCACTTTTGGAGAATCCCGAGCGTATTTGCGGCGTCGACGTCGCTTAGTTTAAGCATCGCAGACAGAACAAATGCGGATCTCTCTCCTGGCGGTAGGCAATTGATAACAGATGTCATGCATCCTTGTTTCAATTCCCATAGCATGAAGTCGCGCTCTGGGTCATTGAGTGATCTGACGACATCAGTGCGAGTCGCTTCGTTTCGCAATGTGTCGTCTAAGATGTCAAAATTGAGATCGGGAAGTCCGCGGGAGCTTTTTCTCCAAGACCTCGTTTGCAATCTGAAATAGCCATTGCTCAATGCGTGTGTCGTCGGGTAAATCGCAGTCTTTGTGGTAGCCCAAGGTGAGAGCTTCTTGGACGACAGATGCAGCTTCGTCGCGGTCGAGCGTCATGCGATAGGAGAAGTTAAACAGTCGAAGCCAAAAGGATTGGATAACCTCCCGAAATTCTTGCTTTCGATTCCCAGCCATTTATTGAATCCTACCACAAGCGGGCCGCAGAGTAGAAAGTTGGCAGAGCTCTCCCGCTGGGTTGGTGCGGATCAACGCGAAATCGTCGTTGACGGTTGTGAATCCGGTATTGGCTCAGGCGATGCTGCGGCTAGGCCAGGTTCGGCCGAGTCGGGCCCCCCTTTTTGTGTGGGCCTGGCCGTTTGCAGGGGTTTCAAACGTTGCGAGCTCCTTATTCACACTTTCGAGCACAATCTGTTTTCTCGCGGTAGGATAAAAACGCACTCTTAAACCCTGCGACGAGGATCTCTTTGATCTGATCGAGGCTCCATCCATAGGCTTTGTGGCACAACCACAGCTCTTTCGATACCGTCGTATCGGTGATGAGTCGGTTGTCGGTATTGATCGTAACACGCAGCCCATAGTCCACGAAGAAATCCAGGGGGTGAGTCTCCCAGCTTGTCGCGGCTTTGGTTTGAATATTGGATGAAGGGCACACCTCAAGTGGAATGCGGTGGTCGTTGACGTAATTGAGCAGCTCGCCATCCTCGATGAGTCGTGTTCCGTGGCCAATGCGATGTGCGCCGCAAACGTGGATCGCCTGCGCGATAGATTGCGGTCCATAGGCTTCGCCGGCGTGCGCGGTACAGTTAATGTTGTTGTTTAGGATCAACTGAAATGCCCGCATATGATCCTTGGCTGGGTTGTTGACCTCTGATTCCGGCTAGATTCAAAAACCCACGACACCGCGGTTTTTGTAGGCGATTGCCAGTTCTGCCATTCGGATCGAGGATTCTGCGCTCATCGACCGGATCCCACATAGGATGACGCCATAGCGAATTCCAAGTTTACGCTTGGCCATTCTCAGCCCTCGTAATACTGCTTCTACGATTCGCGTTAGACTCAGTCCCAGCCGAGTATGAAGTAGCGGAGCGTACCTGACCTCGATATAGCGGACATTTTCTCGAGCGGCATCTTCTGCAAGCTCGTACGCGGTGCGTTCGAGGCTTCCCTCGCTTTGCATGACCGAGAGCGTGATGTCAAATGCCTTTAAGTAGTCATCCAGAGACCGGCAAACCTCGCCGGCGTAAATCAAACGAAACAGACCGGCTCGATCTTCGGTAGGCAAAGCCACCGATTGTTCACGGGCTAAGTCAAGAATCGTGTCGAGTCGCAAGCTCCCGTCCAAATGGACATGAAGATCGGTCTTTGGCAGTTGTTCGATCAGTTTAAGGCTGAGTTGGGGAACTATCGCGTTGGCGGCGACCATTGCCCTATTATAGCTGTGGACCTTGTGTATTGCACGAGTCCTTAAACCTGCGGGGAGTCCTCAACCCGGAGAGGGAAGTAGGACCATGTAGGCGCTTGTCGGTTGGATTTTTTCGTTAGCGTTTTGGCAGCTGTCGCAAGGCGTTCCATCACGATGCTGGCAACGTTTCGCTGCTCTAAGGTCTCGATGTGACGCAAACCCGTGGGGGATGTGATGTTGATTTCTGTGAGTCGTCCGCCAATGACGTCAATCCCGACAAATATCTGACCAAATTGAGCAAGTAGCGGAGCGACGGTTTGGACGATGTGATGTTCACGCGCAGACAATTGCGTTTTGACAGCTTGGCCACCAATGTGGAGGTTGCCGCGGGCTTCGTTGGGCTTGGGGACCCGCAACACAGCGCCAACACTGATTCCATCTACGAGGAGGATGCGTTTATCTCCCTGGGCGGCCTCGGGGAGATAACGCTGGGCGATTGTCCAAGCGGCGCCGGCGCGAGTCGCGGTTTCGAACAGAGAGGATCGATTGGGATCATCCTGACGCACGACAAAAATGCCGAGTCCGGCGTAGCCGTCTACTGGTTTGAGCACAATCGTCCCGCCTTGCTCGTCCAAAAACGAATCGAGCCGTTTTTGACTCCTGGTAACGATGGTCGGAGGGATCAAATCGGGAAATTGAAGGATTGAAAGGTGCTCGTTGAGCTCGCGGAGACCACGGGGGTCGTTTACTAAGAGCGTTTTTCCGCGGGCGTTTTCAAGTAGCCAGGTCGCCTGGAGGTAATTGACGTCGAAGGGCGGATCTTTGCGCATAAAGACGATATCAAACGCTTCGAGCGGGATCGAGATCGACTCTTCGCAAATAAAGGGGTCTTTTGTGCCGGCCTCTTCATCAATATTGATGAGCGTTCGTTTTGCCTCACAGATAGCATCTTCATGCTCAAGCCCAAGGTGCTCAATTTGGCAGGTCCAAACTTCATCATCTCGTTTCACACATTCGCGCATAAGTGCGAACGAGGTGTCGCCGGCGAGCTCGAGACTGGGCAAAGGATCAACAATAAATAATATTCTCACGGTTTCTCAGGACGTTCATTCGGGTTGCTGATAGGAAAGATGAAAGTGCGACAATGTAACACCTACACAAGGAGGTTGCCCCGTTGATCCGCGGCGACATCACCACGAGACCGAAATCAATGGGATTTTTGCACACTGTGGCTGCGAGAAAAATGACAGTTTGTGTAAAAAGGTCATAGATTTCTTGTTGTTATGATGTAGTCACCTGCACCTCTCGGAGTAGACTAGATCAGGTGGCCAGCCTTTTCGTGTTTGCAGTCACCTTTTGCGTTTACGCATGGACTGCCTCTCCCTCGATTGGCTGGCTGGATTCGCCCGAGTTTGTTGCGAGCGCGGTCTCGCTTGGTGTTGCGCATTCGCCGGGTCATCCAATACCCGCCTTGATCGGTTGGTTTGGAACATTACTCCCTGTCGGCGACGTCGTGTTCCGCGTCAACTTGATGTCCGCGGTCACCGCCGCTGGCGCCGCTGTTGCCATGTATCACGCTGCTCACCTCGTATTGGGACAACTCGTCCCAACGATGGGAGCCTCCATCATCGCGGTTGTTTCTTGTTCGGCCGCGTTTGTGTTTGCTTTCTCTTTCGCATCTTGGGGACAAGCCGTTCGTGCCGAGGTCTATGGACTGCAGTCCCTACTGATTGTTTCGGCGTTGGCAGCGGTTCTCGCTTTTGATGCGACCGAGAATCGCCGGTGGTTGTATTTGGCCGGGTTTGTCTGCGGACTTGCCTTAGCCAATCACCACTTTATTGCGATTCTGTTTTTGTTCCCCGCGGCGGTGATTGTGTTTGCTAGGCATCGAAACGGCCAACCCGGTTGGCTCGGGGGAGGTGTAACGGCACTTTTGGGCATTGTCGGCCTTGCAGCGCTATTGTATTTGCCAGTTCGTGCGGCACAACATCCGGTCGTAAACTGGGGGGCTCCCGATACAGCTGAGCGATTTGCTTGGACTGTGAGTGCCAAAGCGTTTCAGAAGTCAGTACACAATGAGCGCGTTTCTCCGCCAGGGGAAGATGCGATGGAGGTCGTCTTGGCGGTCGCGGACAATGCTTCGATTCTGTTGGCATTGATGGCCCTGATTGGCTTGTATTTTGGAATCACTCGTCATCGAGTGCGCCGGAGGACCTGTTTGCTTATTGGCATTGTTGTCACGAGCTGTGCGGGAAGGGTATTGATTGGGTTTGATGGTGATACGCCAGATCATCATGGATACTTGGTTGCCGCTGTCGTTGGATTGATGCTTCTCGGCGTCATGGGGTTTGGTGTGGTTGGCAATGCTGTGGGGCGCGATTGGTTTGCCAAGGCACTTGCGGGAATCCTCGTTGTGACAGTCCCGCTGCAAGCGTGGCAAAACGCGGATGTGGCAAAATCTCGTCATTCGTATGCAGCCGACACCGTCGCGTATTGGGAGCTGTCCCAGTTGCCCTCGCGCAGCATCGCGCTGTTGTCCTATTTCCAGTCCAGTTTTCGCGTTTGGGGACTTCGCGTTGTCGAGCAAAGTCGCCCGGATGTCGTGCTACTCGATCGAAGCTTTTTGACCTATCCAGGTGGGGCCCGGGAGGCGAAGTTTCGTAATCCGGAGCTTAGCAAGATTATTGATGCACCCCTGAAGGCATCTTGGCCGACGCCGAAAACCGAACTATTAGCCCAACCTCGTCCTGTCTTTATTCAGCTTCACTTTAACCTGGAGGAAGATATCCATCGATTTTTACTGCCCTTAGGTTCGTTTGCGCGTCTCGAGGCGGTGGTGCCAAATGCCCTTTTGCGCCAACGAGCAGAGCAGCGCGACCTGAAGAGCCGGACAGTGCTCAGGCGGGTGCTTGCGCAGTCCGATGCGCTCGAGACAGTGGGGGTTCGCGATACCCTGCTTTGGTACGATACGATGGCCATCGATTTCTACTGTGGTCGCCATCAGTTGGGTGCAGCCCAGTTGGCACTCGAGAGTGCGTTTGCAATCGCGCCCAGGGACAGGCATTTGAAGCGACTCGCAGCGGACTGCGGCCTGTCGGGCGAAAAGTAGCGATATCGACAGTTCGCTGTTAGGGTTTTGCCGATGAATGCTGGCTCGCAGGCGGTCCAAGCCAAGACCTATGATTTGAAACCGATGGTGCGTGCTCGGAGGGTATCTCTATTTCAGCGCGATGTCCTGATATCGCTGAGCGCTGCGGCGATTGAGATTCTCCTAGAAGGTGCTGCGGTTCTGTCTGAGGGACAGTTTGAGGGGCAGCGCTATTTTGGATCGACGATGGTCACGGTGGACGTGGCAAAAGCCTCGCGCCGAGTCATCGATGGTTGCGAGGAACGGGTGGTGCGCAAAGTTGCTGAGTTGTGTCAAAAGGACAAGCGTTTAAGGACGCGGCTCAAGCAAATTGCCAGGGCCGAGGCGCATCGCTTGGCCGGGGACAATGTTGTCAAGCTGCAGATCGACGTGCAAGTGCGTTTCCGTGGTTCGCATGTTCACCTCGATTTAGATGTTGAGGGGAGTAAGAAAAAGTGACCGACTACAGCCTCGGCCAGGTTGCCAAATTGCTGTCCCAGCCGGAATCTCGCCTCCGCTATTGGGCGCAGACAGGACTCATTGCACCGAGTGTGCGTCGTGGTGGACGAGTCTACTTTACCTTTCGCGACTTGATTACCGTCAAAGCGGTGCTGGAATTACTGAGCGCTGGCCTGTCTGTCCAGCGAGTTCGTAGGCAACTTGGCAGTTTGCGGCGTTTCCTGGGCGACAAGCATGAAGGGCTGTCTCGGCTGCGGATTTGCAGCGATGGAGACTCCATCGTGGCCGTAGAAGATGGTGTTGCGTACGAACCCACATCAAAACAAGTCGTGATGAATTTTGCTGTTGCCGCGCTTTCGTCACAACTCGTAGAGATAGCGAGCATAGAAGGAGAAGAGACCCCGGCACCCAGCGTGACCCCGGCCAAAAAGGAAGGGACTCCCCCCAACTCTTACGAGCTATTTGTCAGTGCATGCGGTGCCGAAGATCAAGGCAGGACACGCCAGGCAGAAGCCCTCTATCGACAAGCTCTCAAACTCGAGCCCTCACTCGCCGCTGCTTCGACAAACTTGGGGAATTTGCTCTATCGCCAAGGGGATATCGATGGCGCTCGTTGTGCGTACGAGCAAGCGATAGAATACGAATCCGATCAACCGGAGGCACGGTTCAACCTTGCAAACCTGCATGCCCATCAAGGCGAGGTAGATGTTGCGATCGCCGAACTGAAACGCGTCGTCCAGCTGGTGCCTAATTTTGCCGATGCGCACTATAACCTCGGCGTTTTGTTGGGCCGGGTCGGTGGCCGGGCCCAAGCGCAGAATCACCTAGAGCGATACTTAGAACTCGATGCCCAAGGTCTGTGGCCCCATCGTGCTCGTGAACTCCTGGCAGAGTTCCGCGCGTAGGTTCTGTTTCTTTGCGGTCACCCTAGAGAGCTGAACACGTAAATTCACTTTCCGACGCTACCCCTCGAAATCGCTGGCTACGTTGTCCTCCTTGACGGGACCCAACCCCGCCCGCCCACGCCCAAATACGGGCGAATCTATGTTGGTTGCGCCTGATTTTCGCCTGGAAACAGACGGTTGCATTGGCAGTGTCCGCCTCGCCAACGATTCCGATCCTTTACCGTCGATAAGCAACTTTACGTGTTCAGCTCTCTAGGCGCAATCTCTCCCAAAGATTTTGGCCACAGGGGATTTTCCGAACCGAGGACAATTGACCGAGTTGTCTAGTTTGTCGATTGAGCATTCATTGACCATGGACGTGTTGTTGCCATTCTGCCTCTGTAGCAACAAGAAACTCATTCCCACGAATGGGTTTCTTGAACTTAGCATCACAATTAGGACAATGGTGCCACGAGAATGCTGGCGTCACTCGTAATCCCTCCCGCGCGCCCTCGCGGATTGACAGATCGCCGAAGGCTTGCAATCCACGTCGCTTACAAGAAGGACAACGCGCACGAAAAAAATCCCAGAACGCCATCCGCTAGAAGGGTTCCCCCGTCAACATCTACGCTGAATACCAAATAAAACTCCGATATTCGAAGCATGCTGGGATGAAACGGCAACAGGAGCCATTGTCGAGAGGAAAGTCTAGATTCAACTTTCGCATCGTTTGTAAACGGCCAACCAGGCAGAGTCGGATACTAATAATTCTTGTACGCATTTTTACTGGCGCAGAATCGCTTACCATTTCTGACTTGATTAAATAGCAATACTGTCTATAATTAATAACATTATGTCTGTATTTAATCTTGAATCCTCGATTCATAAGGCTCGACGGAGGCTTGAAAATAGGCGGCTCTCCACGAGAAAAAAACGGAATGATCGCGGGAAACTGCGGATGGATGCGAGGGTTCAATCCCATCTCAAAACGCAGCTGGGAGGACACACTCGGCCAGCCATGAAGCTGGTGCTAAACAACCTCCGGGCCCATTGTGCGTATAACGGTCTTCGCTGTCCGTCGCGGGCGTCTGTATATCAGTTTCTCCGCAAGGTTGATGTTCCCAAGGTCAAGGTCGACAGTCTTTTACCCGGCGTGAAACAAGCCTTGTACAACTTCACAGACGATTCTTCGATACCCCAACACCAACTCGCGTTTTACTGTCTAAATTATGGTGACGTTCCAGCGATCAGCTTTGCCGCAGGACTTCCTTGGCTTGCCCTGTATCAAGCCGCGCGTATGCGAGGCTGGAGGCCCAAAAGTCGCGGCTTGTTGCGGGCGATCATGAAAGTACGAAAGATTTGACTCTTTCGCCGCAAAGTGTCATTCCGCAGCCGCTCAGCGAGATTGTTGATCCGCTACCCTATTGGTTTGTCATTGGGGGGCACGCAGTACGATGTTTTTGCCCCTATCGACCAAGCCGCGACGTCGACTTTGGTGTTGGCAATGCCGAGGACTTAGATCACTTGGTTGCACAATTGGAGAAAACGGGCGCCACGAAGATTCTCGAACAAGCAAAGGATACCGTTCATCTGTTATGGAACGGCATAAACGTATCAGTATTCGCGCTGGAAGCACTGGTTCCTTTCACCGAAGACCGACGTCTGACAGTTACCGGTGTACTGGCCACCAAGCTTCACGCCATTTTGGATCGGGGTGTGCGTCGTGACTTTTTTGATTTGTACGTCACGATGCAACACCATAGTCTCGGTATCGCTGAATGTCTTCGCGCAATCCGAGAGGTTTACAAACAACCTGTGTCAGAGGGGCTCCTGTTACGCGCGCTGACCTACTTTGACGATGCGGAGCAGGAAGCGATGCTTCCTGGTGAAGGTGACGACGATTGGAGCACCGTCACTGATTTTTTTGAAGAACAGGTCGGTCGTTTGATTATTCCACCTACGAAAATACTCGAAATTCAACGCCGGCGAGTCGACATTAACAGCCAAACCTAGGCTTCAAAAAGCCGGTATCGGTTGCCGGGCCCAGGCACAGAATCACCTAAAGAGTTCACTCTCGATCTAATGTTCCGGGAGTGCACCGCAATTGATTTGCAAAAATGTCCGGTTTGCACGATGTCAGGGCTTGCTGTTCAAATCGATCTGGCAAGGGCGCCAGCAAGTGCTGAATTGGGAACCGCAAGACACGTCAGCGCCAGTGCGAAAACAAACTTCTGCACATGGGATAGAAACGAAGACAGCCAGGTTCGATCTACAGATAATGCATCGAATCGAGTCCCACGGTTGGCTAAAACCGGGTTAGTTGTACCCTGTCGTTGGAGAGCTAGAAATCACGATCGTGATCTTTCTGTTTACACTAACTATCTAAGATAAAAAGAATAATTCTACACATTGCTTTACACCGAGTTATGTGTGAAAATGAGGTAAATGGCTACGAATTTGGCACTTAACGACGAGCTGATTCAGGAAGCGCAAACGATCGGCGGACACAAGACAAAACGAGCGGCCGTCACAGCAGCGTTACAAGAGTACGTCCAGAGGCGCAAGCAATTGGAGCTTTGTGATTTGTTTGGCTCCATCGAATATGTTGAGGACTACGATTACAAAGCATCTCGGAAACGTAGATGAACGTTCTCGTTGACACATCGGTGTGGTCCCTCGCTTTGCGTCATTCGAAGACTGCGCAGCCCCCTAAACATACGACGAAAGAGCTACGGATGTTGATTGATGAAGCGCGAGCGTGTATCGCGGGCTGCATTCGTCAAGAAGTTCTCTCTGGGATCGCCAAGGTCGAGAAATTCGCCGCGTTGCGAGACCGACTCAGAGCGTTTCCAGACTTACCGGCGACAACTGATACCTACGAATTGGCCGCACAGCTTTTTAATCAATGTCGTGGTCGTGGAGTGCAGGGGTCACATACCGACTTTTTAATTTGTGCGTTGGCAAAACAACACGGAATATCCGTGTTCTCTACCGACAATGATTTCTTGAGGTACTCTCAGCTATGTGACGTTCGGCTATATACGCCCCGATTCAAGATAGCAGGTGACAACCCTTGAGGCGTTATTAGAGAACTCCCGCAGGGCGGACTGAGAGGTAGAGATACACATAAGGAGAGATGAATAGGACTGCGTCGACTCGGTCCAAGATGCCGCCGTGGCCGGGAAGTAGGGCTCCGGAGTCCTTCACTTTGGCAGATCGTTTGATCATGGATTCGACCAAGTCACCAAGTTGTCCGAGGATCGAGCCGGGAACTGCCAGTGCGATGACGTCAAACCAGGTAATTGCAGGGCCCGCGATCCACAGTTTGACGGCAATCATCGCTAGGGTTGACGCGGTCAATCCGCCGATCGCGCCAGCCCAAGTTTTGCCGGGGCTGATCGCAGCATAGAGTTTGGGACCGCCGATGAGTTTTCCGGCAAAGTATCCACCCGTGTCTCCCATCCAAGCGATCAAAAGGACGATGATCACGTAGTGGCCGCCGTGGCTGCTAAAATCGCGCTTCAGTAGGGCTAGAAACGTTAGTAACATGCCCCCATAAAAAATACCGACAATGGCATTGGCTAGCCTTGGCGCGGCGGTATCAATGTCACCAAAACAAAATAATAGGAACAATGACACTGGTAGGACTGCCAGGACGATGGAAGCTAAGGTGCCCTGGGTTCCGGGAAGCCAGTAGAGTGCCGCGACACTTGCGCCGCCACACATCAAACTTACGATTCGATCGCTTGTCCGCGACTGGCCCATGGCAAAAAATTCGTTCATGGCCAACAGAGACACCAAAAATACCAACGCCCAGGCGTACAGGTCCGTTTCGCTATACATCGCAAACAAAAGAAGCGGAGCCGCGACGAGGGCGACAAGAAAGCGGGAAGCGAGATTGCCTAGGTCTAGTTTCGCCACGGGTCTCCTCCCTCAGAGACGTCTTGCGCCGGGCACGAGCCTACCAAAGTCCATGTCAAATCAACTCCTTTGGTAGCCGCTATTTGCATCCGTGATGTCCGGGTCAGCGATTTGAGACAGCCGAAGGGGTGGATTGCTCGGTTTGTCTCGTTTGCGTTCGGCCGAATCGGCGCTCGCGTTGGGCGTACGCCTCCAGTGCTTCGTGCAGCTGTTGACGACGGAAATCGGGCCAGAGAGTTTGCGTGAAGTAAAGTTCGGTATAGGCGAGCTCCCACAACAAAAAGTTAGACACGCGCTGTTCGCCGCTGGTACGGATGAGCAGATCGAGCGGGGGCAACATGGCCGTGGGGAGAAACTGCTGAAACGACTCGGGCGTGAGCTGCTTTGGAGATAGCGCGCCGGCGGCGATTGCCTCGGCTGCTCTCTTGGCAGCTGACACGATTGACTCTCGACCTCCATAGGACAGAGCCAAGGTCAAGACCATGGATTGATTGCTCGCAGATGCGGTGATGAGCTCATTGAGTGGACCACCGACGGCGTTGGGAAGTCGCTTGGTGTTTCCCATCGCGCAAAGCCGGATATCGTTGTCCATGATTTCGGCCCGCTCGCTGATCAAGTATTCGCGGAGTAGCGCCATCAGTGCCGCAACTTCATCGCTTGGGCGTGCCCAGTTCTGCGACGAAAAGGCGTACAGTGTGAGCGCTCGGATACCGATTTGCCTCGCTTCCCGGACGATCTCTCGGACGCTCTCGGCACCGACGCGATGGCCTTCCGCTCTCGGAAGATCGCGTTGGGAAGCCCAGCGGCCATTTCCATCCATAATGATTCCGACGTGGCGCGGCACCGTTTCCGGGCAGTCTGAGGACAGATCTGTCATCGGCGTGAGGCGATATCACGCCGCTTCGGACGTTGCAACCAACCCCATGATCCCGTACCCTGGGGGCTACAATTACGGATACCTAGCTCATCTCGGACGATCTCAGCCGAGGTCATTTTTAAGGCGTTAACTATGGGAATATTCTCAAGACTTGGCACTCTCATTAAATCCAACCTAAACGAGCTGATCTCGCGAGCCGAGGACCCAGAAAAAGTCCTCGGCCAGGTTCTGCTAGACATGCAGCAACAGCTCGTGGGAGCAAAAAAGGCCGTCGCAATCGCAATTGCCGACGAGAAAAAGCTCCAAAAGCAGTACAATGCAGAGCTCGATAAGGGCAAAGAATGGGAGCGCAAGGCGATGGTGGCTGTGCGTGCCGGGGACGATGAGCTTGCTCGTCAGGCCCTGATGCGCAAGCAAGAGCACGAAGAGATTGCTGGACAGTTCCAGATGCAATGGGCTGGGCAAAAGCAGGCCGTAGAGAAGCTAAAAGATGCGCTACGCCTACTCAACAACAAGATTGACGAGGCAAAACGTAAGAAAAACATCCTGATTGCCCGCAAAAAGCGCGCGGAAGCGCAGCAGCAAATATCCAGCACCATGCAAGGACTGGGCGACACAAGCGCATTTGACACGTTTGAGCGGATGTCCAATCAAATCGATTTGCTAGAAGCAGAGGCGGAGGCAGGAGCTGAGCTTGCCGGCGAGCTGACTGGCGATGCACTCGAGGCACGGTTTATGCAGCTTGAGTCGGGTGGTGCAAGTGCCGATGAGGATGCGTTATCGGAGCTCAAGGCAAAAATGGGTCTACTCCAATCCGGCGGTAGTGCAGAGGCGCCGCAGCTCGAAGCCGGAGAGCCGGAGGAGCAGCCCGGCCCCTCCCTGACGGAAGAGGATATGAAGGAGCTGGAAGACCTAGATTTATCTGATCTCGGCGGGGATGAGTCCAAAGATCCAGAGGACGCAGGAAAATCTGCAGACGCATAACCAAGTGTAAGAACGGCAGGGGCACTTGGTTGTGATCCAAGATTTCCACACCAAGAGTGTGAATGAATGGATACATTTGTAATTTCAGCTCCTTAAGAAACAAATGCTTACGTAGAGGCGCACTTTTTGCAATAATATTCATTATGGCAAGGGTGTTCATAATGGGTATTTTGTTCGCTTTGCTGGTAGGTCCAGCAGCAGCGGATAGGGCGAAAGACCAACGCCCCCACATGATGCTGATTTCGATCATGAAGGACGTTCCACAAGCGCTTGTAAAAGACCACAGGGAAAACCAGTATGTGCTTCTCCGGGAAGGTGACATCGTACGAAATACACAGGTGATGTCTGTTCATCGATCACATGTCATTGTGCGTGTGTTTCCGGATCGATATGGCAACCAACCGATCGAGTATATCCTCCGTGTGAAGGAGGCAGCGAAGGCAATTCGTTCTAGGGCCGCCAAAGACAGGCTATATCTACTCGATCCCTATGGTCGCAACTATGACCCCAGAACAGGAGCTGATCGTGGACTGATCGACCCCTACGGGCGCGATCCCTATGGCCGTGTCCCGAGGTCAGTGCCCGCTCCACCTGTCCCCAATTATCCGCCTCCGCAAGTGCAACACCAACCGTTGCCCCCTCGGGTAAAGACTCCGCCACGCAAGCAGTCCTCCTATGTGATTCCCCAACGTGAATTTGATTCGATGATCGCTGATTTCTATCGGGTCAGCAGAGAGATTCAGACAAGGCAAACGGCGCGAGGTCTGCGAATTCTCGGTGTATCGCGCGGGTCGCTGTTTTATCGGCTCGGTTTGCGTAAAGGAGATATCGTCCGGGTCGTTGCTGGGGTGGTACTTAGAAATGTGGATGATGGTGCGCACGCCTACGAGCGAGTTATGAGACTGCCGTTATTTTCCGTTGAATTGACCCGGAAAGGGGTCAATCGGACCCTGCACTATCGCTTCGACAGCGCAGCCATTGATAGCGCGCTAGAATAACCGAGGAATTGCGTGTCGTTTGGCGTTCTATCCAACTCCAAGTGCGCTAGACTTAGCGGCCGCCGGTGCCAAGATTTGAACTGCAACTAGCCGACAAATCCGAGTGGGTAAAGACCTTTGATCCCCGAGACGGCACGATTGCGTTAGCAGTACAGGATCCGCCTGCTGTGGGCGAGTATGTCCGAGTCGACGTGTCGATTCGTAACGGGCCATTGGTGATTCTACGTGGCCGAGTGGTCTCTCGTCGCAGCGATCCAGAGACCGCAGCGGCTGGCTGCAGCATTGCCCTCGGTCCCGAAGAGCGCGAGAAAATTAACTATCTCAACGGTTATGTTCGGGGAGGACTGCTGAATCTTCGAGAGCTCCGGAGGCTCCCACTTCGCCTCGATGTCGTATATGGAGGGTTAGAAGGGCCTTGCTCTAGCTACACGCGAGATATTAATGAACAGGGTGTTTTCGTTGTCACCGACAATCCACTGCCCGAGGACTCGCAAGTTCACCTACGGATCTACATTCCTGGCCGCGGCCCGATTCTCGCTTCCGGTGAGGTTTCCCATACCGTCGTTGTCGAAGACGAGGATACACCAGGAATGGGGATCGTCTTCCAATTTACCGACGAGGAGCGTCAATCCTTCGTGGAAGCGATTGATCAGCTAGAGAAAGCTTTTCTTAGCAGCACGCTGCCAGAAGAGCTCTTGTTGTAGTCTCGACAAAGTCAGTTTTCGGATTATTACGACAACAAGTCGCGGTTTGCATCGATTCAAGCGAACCCGGATAAATCACGCTCTGCACACGTCCTCGCCAAGTCCTTGGCTCCACACGAAGATTTTCGATCTTGCAAATACAACCAGTATTCGCTGCGATCGAAAAATATCCGTGTGAAACCAATTCCTTTGGCGATTATCGCGTGCATCCGTGATTTATCCGGGCTAAGGCTGGGGGGTGGGAATCGTCAGCTGGCAAAGCGGGATTCATATTGTAGGGACGCAAATTTGGTGCGATGCCGTTGCAACGAGGGACGTATGTTTTGTTTCTGGGGCACATCCCGTCAGCGCGGTTCATGGCCAGTTAATCGCTCATCCGACGACCCTATCTCTCGTTCCGCCGGGTCGGATGCGAGCTTCCGGACACCTGGCAGTCCCTTATGGTCGTCCCTTTACGCTCGGGAATCAGCGTCTCGAACTGATCCGGTCAGGCCATTGCATTGGTGGTGCCTCTCTATTAATTGAGGGAAAAACGAGCCGGACTCTTTATGCGGGAACCATCAATCCTAACGGTGTTGGTCTTGGCGGGGCGGCCGACCTGCGCAGTTGCGATGCTTTGGTGATTGACACGACCTATGGCGCTCCTCGTTTTGACTTTCCTGATCAGGCAACGGCTGTGCTCGATCTAATTGGATTTGTTAACGACATTGTTCAAGCCGGGGGCGTGCCGATCTTGTTCACGCACAGTATCCGAAAGGGTCTCGATGTCCTTGCTGCTCTCCGAGATCAAAACCTTCGGTTGGTCGCACATCGCAAGGTGCATGCCGCTGCCCAAATACTGCGGGATGTCGCAGATCTACCGCGGTGCGTTCGTTGGTCAGGGCAATCCAAGATTGGCGACGTGCTGGTTTGGTTACGGGAGTCATCGCTCAGCAGGGACAGTTTTCCCAGATCAAGTCGTATCGCCTTGGTGTCTGGAGAAACAGCGGTCGCGGATGCGGTAGGGGCAGCCGGCGCAGATATCGGGGTTGCCTGGAGCAGTTGTGCAGACTACCGAGGATTGTGCGACTACATCAAAGCGTCTCGAGCCCAGAAGGTCTTTATTACCGGGCGTTATGCTGAAGTGTTTGCCGATGCACCTGATTTGGACGGCATCGACAAGACTGTGCTTGCGCCACCGCGACAAATGCCACTCTTTGCTCCCGTTTAGGCTATCATTTGTCGGCCATGCGTCAGCAGATCATCATCACCAACCGTCGCGATCGCCTGTTCGTCCTGCGGATGCTCGTTGCTTCGTTATTATCCGTTGTGGTAATTGTTCCAGCGCTTTGTGTGGCACTCGGCACGATTCTTGTGTTGCAACATAGAAACAACCTTCCCACGATCCCCAATTTGAGCGCGTGGACAACGCTGCTTCCGCAGACCAGCACGATCACGAGTAGTGATGGGACTGTCCTGGCGGAAATCCCATTTCAGCAAAAGAACCACTCCGGCAAAACCATTCATGGTCATCGGTTTCCGATTTCCTATCGCGATATTCCCCAGAGGGTGGTCTTTGCTTTTTTGGCTGCAGAAGATCGGCGCTTTTTTCTCCATCGCGGATTCGACGTGCGCGCAATTCTTCGCGCTGCATGGGTTGACTACGAGCACAAACGAGTTGTCGAGGGAGCATCGACGATCACCCAACAGCTGGCTCGGAATATGCTCCCAGTTGCGCTCGGCTGGGAGCGCACGATCTCGCGTAAAGTGAGAGAGGTGATCCTCGCTTGGCGAATGGAGCGAGAATTTTCAAAACAAACGATTTTTGAGGTTTATGCAAATCATGTATTTCTTGGTGCTGGCGCCTACGGGGTCGTTGCGGCGGCCCGCGTCTATTTCTCAAAGTCTCTCGATCAGCTGACCATCGCACAGGCAGCGCTGATCGCCGGTCTCGCACAACGGCCAGGTGCCACCAATCCGTATCACAAACCCATTGCAGCGCAAGCAAGGCGAGACGCGGTACTCAAGCGGATGGCGCGCTCGGGTTTCCTCGATGCGGAAACGCTTCGTGTCGCCCTGGCCGAACCGGTTGCGCTCGTTCGGCCGGCGACCAAATACGGTACATTGGCCCCGTGGCATACCGAGCGGGCGCGTATTCAAGTAGAGCGTGATCACAAGACCGCCTATCGTTTTGGCGGTCTGCACATTGAGACGACCGCCGATCCTATTCTCGCAATGGACAATGAGTTTGCCGCGTGGACCCATGTCCAATCCCTCGCAACTGCGGCAGAGTTAACATCACCACCACAAGTGGCGGCAATGATCTGGGACCACCGTACCCACTACGTCGAAGCAACCCTAGGCGGATTGTCTTGGTCGGTTTCCAAGTTTGATCGCGTCAGTCAGGCGTGTCGTCAGCCAGGATCGACATTTAAACCGATTGTATATGCAGCGGCATTGGAGCGAGACGCGATCACACCCGGGACACTGCTCCGCGATGTTCCAATTGCGCAATACAGCGAGCGACGCAACGTCCATTGGAAACCAGCAAACAGCAGTCGGCCATTTCGCGGCGTGGTCTTGGCGCAAGATGCCCTCGCGTTATCGCTCAATCCACCTGCGGTTGATGTTCTCGAGCGCGTCACCACACCCAAGGTCATCGAATTCGCAGCGCGAATGGGGATCAAGAGCCGTATCGTCGATGTACGCCCGATGGCACTTGGTGCTTCGTGTATGTCACCCGAAGAGCTTAGTCGTGCGTTTACCGTATTTGCCCAGGGAGGTTTGATGCAAGAACCAGTGTTCGTCAAACGCGTTATCAAGGGCGCTAAGGTGTTGGTCGATCGAGCTTCGCCCTGGGATCCGGCGATCGATCCAGACCGACGTCTTGATCGCTTGATCCACCATACGAAACTCTGGCGCAATCGGGTTATCGATAAAGAGACCGCATTTATGACCGCAAAGATGCTTCGTGATGTTGTCCGTCGCGGCACCGCAACGGACGCTCGCCAGATCGGTCGTCCCGCCGCGGGAAAAACCGGAACTTCTAACGCAAATGCAGATGCTTGGTTTGTCGGCTATACAGCGCGCTTGCTGGGACTTGTTTGGGTAGGGTTTGATAACCCCGCCAACAAGTTAGGCCCCCAGCAGGATGGTGCCGGCGCGGCATTGCCGCTTTGGACCCAGTTGATCAAACGGGCAGAGGGAAAACGACCAGCACACTCGGTGCTTGGCGAGACCCCCCAAGGATTAGTGCAAGCCGTGATCGATCGCGAAACCGGACTCTTGGCCGCACCCGGGCAAGGCAATGCATCCAAATTACATTTTCGCCGCGGCACCCAACCCACCGAGCGGACGAGTCAAATCCGCGGCGGTTCCCGCGATATCAGCCGTATCATGAGCGAGTTTTAGGGCGGGTTCCTCGACAGTCACAATTGATTTAAACGAGCCATACAGATCTCCGACAAAAACGCGTCGCGCTACCTACCTAGTGAGACAATGCATGGAACAGTAACCCAATTGCGATCACCCGCATTTGGTTTCGATACCATTTGTTTTTAAAACAATGTACTATTTGAAAATGGCATTTCTTCGGGACGGTCGGACTGCAATGTGGGTGTGCTCATTTGTGGCAATGATACTGGTAGGCTGTGGGGGCACAACAAAATCATCTACCACGACAACAAAACAACGGTCGGCTGTTGAACTGGCAACTGCAGAGGCATGTCATTGTGTTGGTCGCCAGAATTTAGATAAGACAAATGGAAAACAGAAAAATTTGCGTTTGGGCCTCTGCATTATGGGTGCGGCGGGAAAATATCCAGGGACGACAGAAGCCCTGGGAATAAACATGAAGAAGCCCGGCGCAGCACAAGAACTGGGAGAAAAAATGGGACTACAAATGGGTCTCATGTGTCCTAATGTCCTCGCCAACGCCATCGAAGACCGTAGGCGCACTTCTTCCAGAAACTAGGCTCAGGTTCTTCTTTCTCCTTTCCGCCGGCTATCCAAATGTGTCGGTCAGAAAACGAAGCTCAGCGCTCTTGAATTGCGGGACTTTGTGCTTCTGGCGGACGCAAAACAAAATTCTCGGGGTCCAAGTTGTCATGTTTGCCCGTGAGCCGAATGACAACGGGTCTGGCGTATTTCTTTCTGATCTGTAATACCGTCGTGAATGTGGACGGTATATATTTCATCTTGAGTAGTCCTTGCGCACCAAAGAGTGCATCCTCATCCACTTCCAATGCGGTCAGATCAATTCTGTCCTTGCCCGGTGTAAAGTCCGTGATCAGATCATATGGATTGATGTAGCTATCATGTTTGTCAAAGACAAACGTATCGCGGCCGTTGCCACCGGTTAGGATGTCGATGCCCTTGCCGCCAATGATCGTGTCATTCCCGGCACCACCGGAGATCATATCGTTGCCACTTCTTCCGTCGAGGATATTGTCTTGGTCATCTCCCCTGAGTTCGTCTTTCCCGTTTGTGCCGGTTAGGTTTTCGATACCGGTCATGGTGTCTTCGTCCTTAAGAAGGCGACCGAGTTGGTGCTGACCAAACCTGGCATAGCCGAGCCCATTCTGTAACACGGCGGTAACCCCTAATTTGTAGCTGTAGTATTGGAAGCTGACCGTGTCTTGGCCTGATCCACCGTGGTAGGTGTTTGAACCACTGTGGTCGCGATGCAGGATATCATCACCGGGGCCACCGATCAGGGTGTCATTGCCTGGCCCAGCGATTCAAAATGTCGGGCCCTTCGCCTCCGTCGAGCCAGTCATCGCCACCGTTTCCTTTTAGGTAGTCAGCGTCACCCAGCCCGATCAAAATGTTGGCGCGATGGTCTCCCTGGATGTGATTTTTGCCATTGTTTCCGGTGATGTTTTCGATGTTGCGAAAGGTGTCAAAGCGCTCGCTTTTTTCAAAAAACGGTGTGGTGTTGCCAAAGTAGATCTTGCCGTGCAGAAAGCTCGCGGTGAAGCCTTCTTTGGTGGCCGAATAGTCTAAGGTGTCGATACCTTCGCCACCGTCAACGGTGTCAAGGCCTGCGCTGAGGGCGCTGCCATAAAACACGTTATCGTCTTTAGTGCCTGAGAGTGCACGTCCGATGACCGGGGTTACTTTTACTTGGGTGGTATCGATACGCCCATTCTTGTGTCTAATTTGTAGCTGAATTTTCCCGGATGGGACGCCCTTCTTGAGTTTGTAGTCAACGGTGCCATCGTCATTGTCGGACAAGTCCACGCCGATAGCATTCTTAACAGTGACTGATTTTACATTGCTGCCGATGCCAAAGCTCCCTAAGGTAAGCGAGCCAGAGCCTGCAAGCGAGCGGATAAAGTGCTCGGGTCTGAGGCTGGCCTTTGTGACCCGCTCCAATGTCAGAGTTTGACCGCCACCCAAATGTATGACGACATCGGTTTGCGTGGTTCCGCCTTTGGTGTGTGTTTCCTCGGTGCTGTTGGCCATCAATGCACCAAACTCTGTGATCTCCGGCGGAAAGTCTAAGAGGACAATTTTCTCTCCGGTGTCGATCGCAAAGTTGACGTCAAAATCGGTAATGATGTCCTTTTGACTCGGGACCGGCTCCGAAGGATTCTGCTCGTCTCTGTCGATGATAAAGGTGTCGACGCCATCACCGCCTGTCATGGTGTCGTCGCCTCGACCTCCGACCAAGATGTCGTCCTCGGTGCCGCCGACTAAGCTGTCATCGCCTTCGCCGCCATCGAGGTGATCGTTGCCGGGACCGCCAAAAAGTTTGTCATTCCCGATGCTTGCCCATAGCACATCATCACCGCTCTCACCTTCGATGATGACATCGCCATATTTGACAAACTCGGCCGCCAAATCGACGACATCATCGCCCGCACCGGCCTGGATCAGCTCGATGTTATAGAGACGGTCAGTCCAATCCCTATCGGTTGGAGTTGAGTCTAAGGGATTTGGAACATGATAATTTAGTGCCAGGACGTCATGTCCTGCCGTCATGACGAGTGTATCAAACCCCGCCCCTCCATCAAAGGCATCATAGGTGATGCCTTTTCCTTGAAACAGCACTTTTTGACCGTAGGTTTGCAGCCCCTTTGTACTGTAGTTGACAGCAGAAACATGCCTGGTCTCAATTTTATCAACATGGAAATGCAAAACGTCATCACCCTCGTAGCCTAACAAGTAATCACGTCCCCCCTTTCCATCGAGATCGTTTGCTTGCGCATCGCCATGCAAGGCTGTCATTGCCGTCGGTTCCAACCAGGTCGCCAACAAAAACGTTAAACGTGGCAAACGTGGCTTCCCCATGAGGATCGACCAGTGCGGCTTTGACACGCACCTGCCCTTTGGACACAGCGGTGAGTTCCCTGGTAATCGGATCAAACGAGACTCCGCTTTCCGATTCGACGGTAATGGTTAGGCGATCGCCATCTGGGTCGATTCCGCTCGGCAATGTCAACGTCTGGCCCACGTCCCAGGCGCTCATCTTGCAATTCTCTCAACCATTGCGGTGCGTCATTGACAGGGGTGATCGTGAGAAAAACCGTGGCCGTCGACTCGTTACCAGCGCTGTCCGATACGCGGTAGACAAACTGATCGCTGCCATTTTCGTTTTCATTTGGGATATAGTCATAGGACCTATCCCCGTTTTCGATCAATGTCCCGCGGGTGGGATGCTCAAGAATCCCAACAAAATTGAGCTCGGCATCCTCTTTGTCGCTATCATTGGCGAGCAATTGGATCTCATGGATGGGAATCGTTTGATCTTCCAAGAGGGTAATCGTGTCATTGACGGCAATCGGCGCTTCATCGACGTAAAGCACCCAACTGTTTTTGATGGCGCCAAAAACGACTGTTTGTTGCGGGATCGCAACGGGATAGATTCGTCCATTGCTTCTAATGGTCACATAGATAAACCCATTTGCACTGATTGCTGGGATGTGCGTGTCTGACCGAAAGTCTTTCATGGCTGATGTGTCCAACCGGTCTTCGTTGACATCAAAGTCGGCTAGGATATTCATGGGCGTGTATGTCGACCAAAAACTCGCATTGCTATCAACCGTTTCGGCCAGAACAGAGGACATCTCCTGGGTCAAAACGAAGGTATCCTTGCCGGGGCCACCAGAGGAGGTGTCTTTGCCTGCACCCAGGTATATGGTGTCCTCTCCCGGGCCCCCGGTGACGACATCATCGCCGGCACCGCCATAAATGATGTCCTTGCCCGCACCAGCATTGATAATATCATTGCCATCATCCCCAAAGACGACGTCATCGCCACCATCGCTCGCGATGACGTCATTGCCTGAACCGCCTCGCAAGGTATTGCCTCCAATGCCATCAACGATCAGATCATTACCCCCTTGACCATCATAGAAACGTCCCTGTTCTGTTGCGGTATTCGGGTCGAATTCGAGTCGGATCACCTGCTCGGGTAGGGTAACGATATAGTAGAGTCCGGTTTCGGCAAGCACTAACTCGTGCTCGTCCGCTCGTCCAATTGAGGTCCCGCGAAAGCCCTGCGGTGACAAGCGTGCGACACCGTTTGTATACACATCATGACCGTCGGTGCCCCGGTTACGCGCCATGGGGTGGACATGCGCAGCAAAGTCGTCGTCATGAATAAACAGAAACCGGTCCAAGCGTAGATCTGCAGCGACCGTATCTCTCAGGCGTAGCAGGACATCCTCTGTCCCGGCAGTGACGACGACGATATCGTTACGACCGTCGCGATCATCGCGCAGGACACATAGGATTGGTGTGGCAGGTTCGGTGCGCGTTTCAAAACATTGCCCATTAAAGCGCAAATCGGCGCCAAAACCGACAAAGACCATCAGGTCATCGTTTCCCGGTTCATGACGCAAATCGACAATCTCATTTTGGGTCTGTGCGGTGTTTGCGATGACAAAGGTGTCATTGCCGGGCCCGCCATGCAAGGTGTTGTTGCCCGGCCCGCCGAACAGCACATCATTGCCCTTGTCACCAATCAATACATCATCGCCCGCGTTTCCATATAAATATCCGCTCCCGGTTCCGTCGATGATTAAGTCATCGCCTTTTAAACCCGTAGGTCGTTGTTTCGTCCCGAGTTTCATCGACGGTAATGACCGCATCGTCTCCCGATTCCTCGATAAAAATATATTGATCTTCGACGTGGTAGACCTTCTTGCCGTTCACTGCACCAATAAACCCAGAGTTTGGTTGGGTCTGCTCTTCGAAAATACGAGTTCCGTGACCGAGCACGTCGTTTCCGTTGGTGCCCTCGGATAGGTTGATAAACGCTAGCTCAGCAAGCGGATCCACATCGGCAAGGATGCGCACATTGGCGGTGGTCAGAGCGCTCGTCTGGGTATCGTGGAGTGTTAGTGTTTGGCCCTGTCCTAACTCGATGACGACATGCTCACCATTGTCGCCGCCTGGGCGCATCTCAATCTCCTCAAAACGCAAATCCGCAAAGCCACTGAGCACAATT
>CBDCWZ010000010.1:0-65422 GCA_965223575.1 Kofleriaceae bacterium | reverse complement strand
ATGTGAACAACGCGCAGTTGGTCTTTACAACTCAGAGCACGAGCGACCTAAGACCCTACGAGCCCAATCCGAAGCTTTCTCTCGGCAGAGATCAAATCTGGTTCACGGAAAAGGGCCCTAACGGAGCTACGTCCCTCTATCCGATGACTGACTACCATCCCAGGAAGGATCAGAACCTAGAACGAGCGTATTTGCACGGGAGGTTCGGTGGCGTACCGTTCGTCAATCTGCGTCTGCCCTAATGCAAAGCCTCGAATGCCCGCCAAGTAATGAGTAGGTCCAGCCTCAAGCGGCGCAAAGCCACCCGTGAACAGCGAGCAAGGATTCTGATCAAGTCCGAGGGGGAAACCGAACGAGACTATTTGGTGGCGCTTGGGAACGTCGACGCTTCAACCTCGTTGTCTCGCGTCAACACGGTGCGCCTATCACCCTAGTAAGGGATGCACGTGGAAAGCGGAAGGATTATGACGAGGTCTGGTGCGTCTTCGATGTAGACGACCACGACTTGGCTCAGGCGATGGACATGGCCAATGGAAACGATATCAGACTAGCCATTTCAAACCATGTTTCGAGTTGTGGCTGCTGCTCCATTTTGAGGATCACACAGCCCATATTACGCGGCACAAGCTCCCGGGCCGCATTCGGAATCATTTGAAAAGTTACAACAAGCGACTGTGTCCAAGCGATCTGGAAGGATTGTTTAACGGGCTATCTAACGCAATCGCGAGGGCAGAAGAACTGGACAAACGCGCTGAGCGTGCCGAGCAACCAGACAAAACCCTACAACCGGAATGCCGGCGTTGGTGAAGAAGATTGTTCCTAAGGACGCCTGAGAACATGAGGGCGCGGGGAGGAAACCGAAGTAGCCTGGCTGTGAGTCAAATAACCGGCCAGGGTCTCACCTCCCCCTGTGCCTTACGCCAGCTTGCTGCGCTTCAGAAATGAGTTCCATTAGTCGTCTCTGTTCGTCTCGTCGGTGTCGTCGCCCTCGTCCTTTCTCGTCAACTCGCGCTGAAGCTTCTGGATCGGTGGGGCGATGGACTCCCGAGGAATGTAAGTATGGTTGTGATCAGGCGCTGCCGCCGTGCTTTGTTTGCGAACCGTCAAAGTGGTTTTGCTTGAATGCGCAAACGAGTGCGCAGTGTAGTGCGGACGGTGTCAGCTTTACACACAACAAACGTGTGCACATGGGTGTGGAATTGGGCGATTAAAAGGTGAGAGTGAGAAAGTTGTTGGCTGCCGATTGTGTACTCCAGGAGAATGGAGTTGCGGTGGCGGCGACAATGAGCCTGAAGATAGCGCGCTATGCGCGCCAGACGGATTTTCGTAGCCTACCTATCATGAGTGAGCCTACCTATATGAGTATAGCGCGCTTTGTCATGTAAGTACTGGCTACTGCGAAGGCAAGGTCCCTTTTTAAAAGGACCTGGCCGAGTGCGGTTTCACGCTGATCCGGGCAGGAATCGTTTTTGCGAAACCAGGCATGTTCAGCTGCTAAATTTGTCACCAAGGTTTGACCTGTGTTATAAGATTGTAAGGACTCTATCGTGTTTGCACAGGTACTCAAAAAGGTCGTTGATAATGTCGAGGGGGCTTCGGCGGGTTGATTATGGGGTTGGATGGCATTGCCGTCGAGACCTATATCCGCGAAGGCCAGAATATCGATCCCAATACGATTGGTATGGAGTTTCTCGTTCATTTTGGGGCAGGTCAAAAAAGCGGCCGGACATTTTGGAGGTGGGGTCGCTGGGTGAGGTGGCCCTCAATGCCGAGAAGCTGACGCTGGTGATGCGGATGCTGAGCGATGAGTACTTTTTCGCGATCTTGCTGAGCCAGCAGGGGAATCTGGGCAAGTGCCGATTTCTGATGCGGATGGCTACTCCTAAACTCGTCGACGAAACTATAGTTTCCCGCCTCGTAGTTCGCGAGAAGAAAGGGAACGATGTCCGAGAAACAGTCAGAAGCACCGGCTGAAACGACTCCCGGCAGGTTGAAGACTCCTGTGCGCGTCTTTGTTGTGCACGGCCCCAATTTGAATCTGCTGGGGACGCGTGCGCCATCGATTTACAGGCACGACGACCCTGGATGACATCAACGCCGAGCTGACCAAACGTGCAGCGTTGCGGGGGGCGGAGGTCACGGCGGTGCAGAGCAATGTCGAGGGGGAGATCGTCACTCATATTCAGGACGCCGCACTGCGTCATGACGCCATTGTTTATCAATCCGGCCGCGTATACGCATACGAGCGTAGCAATTCGCGATGCGATTGAAGCGGTCGGTTTGCCGACTGTCGAGGTCCACTTGTCAAATGTTCATATGCGCGTGAGGAGTTTCGCCATATCGTCATTGACAGCCTCCCGGTGCGTAGGGCAAATCACGGGGTTTCAGAGCACAAAGCTACTATCTCGGGCTAGACGCAGTACTTGCCCATGTGGAAGCCTCGCGCAATAAGCTCTCCTGATATTTGGGGGAGGCGCCCCTGATTTTGGAGAACCTACTTTAGGAGAACGAGTGGCTAAGCAGAAGAGTTCTACGAAGACCAAAGCGAGTAAGGCAAGCAAGGCGTCGACCAAGAACGACAGGCAAGGCAAAAGTGTCCAAGCCCCGCGCGGCCAAAGCTCTCGGCCCGCACCCAGAGCAAAGACGGTCAAGAAAGCGGCGATTCCCAAAAAAGAACGGGAGTCCTCAACCTGCGAAGAGTCGGCTCGTTTCGGGGACAGTCCGCGGCAGTTGTTGCCAAGATCCGAGCCGAGGCGTGCTGGGATTGTCACCATGGTTCGTGAGCTCGCGGCGATTGCCGAGCGGCGTGGGCTGAGTGAGCTCATCGTCGAGAATGCCGAGGCTACGGTGACCACTTCGGCGTGGCGCGGCCGCATCAGGCCAGGTCGTCATGGGCAGCCCCGACAAATTTGGTAGCACCAGGGGTCGCCCCCCCGGCTGCGGTCGAAAGCAACCACGCCGGCGCCTGTATCTGCGCCTCAGGTAGCGGACCGCTAGCTCCCGACGAAGAAGAGCACCATCTTGTGACCTGTCCGTTTGTGGGCACGTTTTATCGTCGTCCCGACTCCAGATGCAGATCCCTATGTCGACGTCGGCCAGACTGTGCAAAAAGGCGACATGTTGTGCATCGTCGAGGCGATGAAACTCATGAACGAAATCGAGGCGGATGTCTCGGGCGTCATCAACGGGCGGTATTGGTTGAAGACGCCAAACCTGTAGAATACGGACAGCCGCTGTTTCGGATCGTCCCGAGTTAGGAATCGCTGTGTTTCGAAAAGTCCTTGTCGCGCAACCGGGGAGAAATTGCGCTCCGGATTATCCGCGCGCTCGCGAGCGAGCTTGGCATTCAGTCGGTCGCCGTCTATTCTGAAATTGATGCCAACGCGCTCCACGTGAAGTTTGCCGACGAAGCCGTGTGCATTGGCGCCGCTGCTGCCAGTCAGAGCTATCTCAATATTCCCTCGATTATTAGCGCCGCCGAAATTACCCGCGCCGACGCGATCCATCCCGGATATGGATTCCTCTCGGAGAGCGCCGAGTTTGCCGAGGTTTGCCAAAAATGCGACATCCAGTGGATTGGCCCCTCGCCCGAAGCGATGCGTCTCATGGGCGACAAGATCCGCGCTCGTGCGGCGATGGACGATGCCAACGTTCCCGTCCTGCCTGGCTCGGGCGTGATCGAGAGTGAGAGCGCATTATCCCAGGCGGCAAATGAGATCGGGTTTCCGGTCATTTTGAAGGCGGCCGCTGGCGGTGGTGGTCGGGGCATGAAGATCGTACAAGAGCCCGACCGTCTGGTTCAGGATTGGACGAACGGCACGCGCTGAGGCAACCGCTGCGTTTTGGCAACCCGGATATGTACATGGAGCGCTATTGGTGCGAGCGGGCCCCGCCATAATTGAGATCCAGATTGTCGCCGATAACCCACGGCAATTGTGTTCATATCGAGCTCGAGCGTGAGTGCTTCGATTCAGCGCCGCCACCAGAAGGTCGCCGAAGAGGCACCATCTATAGCGCTTGAAGATTCTATACGCACCAAACTGACCCAGGCGGCTGTATCGGCGGCGCGCAGCATCGGCTACGTCAATCTGGGAACGGTACGAGTTTTTACTCGATCAGGATGGCAGGCTTTTATTTCATGGAAATGAATACGCGCCTGCAGAGTCGAGCACCACCAGTTACCGAGATGGTTACCGGGCTCGATTTGGTCCGCGAGCAAAATCCTCATCGCAGCGGGGCGACAAGATGTCGTTTCGGCAGCCGCGATCTGCGCGCGGTCACTTCGAGAGTAGAGCTTCGAATCAAACGCCGAGGGACCCCGAGCACCTTTGTCCCCTTGGCCTCGGCAAGATCACGGGTCTCAATATTCCCGTGCGGCCCAGGGGGTCCGCGTCGACACCCACATTTACGAGGGATATGTGGTTCCCCCAAACTACGATTCACTTCTGGCAAAGCTCATCGTCCATGATGATACAAGGGAGGCGGCGATGCGACGTGTACGGAGATGTCTGGACGAGTTCGTTATTGAGGGGGTTCGTACGAGTATTCCGTTTCACAAAAAACTCGTTAGCAATCGGGCCTTTCAAAGCGGTGACTTTGATACTGGCTTTGTCGGTCGCATGCTTAGCGAGTCGTCGTAGAACTCCCCGGAAATTTTCTGGTTTTCTTAGAATTGCTAGCTTGACCGGGTCTCTACCGCCCCCGTAAGCTGAAGATTGTGGCCTGGATCCAGCACCATCAATCCGTGCAACGCGGCGATGAACGTGTATTTCGGCGGTGTTCTTGAGGAATAACGAGTGCTTCCTCGCGGAAATCATAACGAGTTGCGCAGGAGCGATCGCCAGGATGATCGGTAAGCAGATGAATTCGCATGCCGAGCCACGACAAAAAGTTCCGTATATCCTGCGGGACAAGCGTCGGCCAGCTGCCAATGGATGCAACCGACGGGTGTCGCGGAAAGCGGGGATGGGTAGACGATCTGAATCGTTGATGATTTTGCGGGGAGGCACAAGCGGTGGCCTTTAACAAAAGCAAAGTCATGGAAGTCGCCCGTAAGTATGTGGACAAAGGGCAGACCGACCGCGCGATCAAGGAATATCTCCGCATTGTTGGTCAAGATTCAAATGATGTTCGCGTTTGGCTCAAGATTGGAGATCTCTATGCAAAGAAGGGGTCGAAACGCGAGGCAAGCGAGACTTACCTAAAGGTGGCCAAGTTTTATAGCGAGCAGGGCTTCTACCTGAAGGCTGTCGCTGTCTACAAGCAGATCTTAAAGCTTGATGCTCGAATGGTAGAGGTCAATCTAAAGTTAGCGGAGCTGTATCGGCAGCTCGGACTGCTTTCTGACGCGATGCAGCACTTCGAAGCGGTGGCCGCTCACTTTCACCAGGAGGGTAAAACCCACGAAGCGTTGGCGACCATTAGGCAACTGGTTGATTTGGACCCAGACAATATCGCGACTCGGATCAAACTCGCAGAGTTATATTCAAAAGAAGACATGAAAGAAGAGGCGACCAAAGAGTTTGCATACGCCTGCGACTTTTTGCGTTCGAAAGATCGGCCAGAGGATTTTATTAAAGTGGCAGAGAGGTTGCTTTGGCACAAAACCCGACGACCTTGCGCTGAGTCGAGAGCTTGCGACGATATATTTGGACAAACAAGATCCGCGACGTGCCCTACAAAAATTGCAAGTCTGTTTCAAAGCAGATTCGCGCGATGTCGAGACGCTCGCACTTTTGGCCCAGGCGTTTCAGGAGCTAGACCAGAAGGCAAAAACAGTCTCGGTGCTCAAAGAGCTGGCACGAATTTATGACGAAGATGGCCAAAAACAGCGAGCCAAAGAGGTCCACGAGGACATTCTTCGCTATTCTCCCGAAGACGCCGATTCCTTGGCCTATATCAATCCCAGCGCGAGCAATCCAGGGAAGGCACCGAGTGCGAGGGTGTCGGTTGGATCTCGCGTTGGTCCGCCCCAAAGGCCTCCGCGCGCGATAACGCTGGGGTCCTACGGGAAATCGCCCTCTAATGCGACGGGCGCCGTCCCGCTAGATCGTCCTGATGATCATCCAGGAGAGGCAACCGCAACGTCGGTGAGAGTCCCGGTTGCGCCGAAAGCAAAGAGTATCCGGCCGGCCAGACAGCCATCGACGCAGCTTGGATCGAATCCGAAATCGGAGACCCTTGCCGCGGATATCTCGTTGGACGAGGATGTCACCTTCGCAGATAACGAGGGCACTTTGGCCGGCGAGCTCCACGAGCAAGAGATCGTCAAAATTCTCGCGGAAACCGACGTGTATGTGAAGTATGGACTCCACCAAAAGGCCGCGGATCATCTCCAAGGTGTGTTTGCGCTGGACCCTGACAATATCGAGGCACGCGAGCAACTCAAGGATGTCTATTTGTCCCAGGGACGTCGGGACGATGCGGTTCGCGAGCTCATGCATCTGGCAAGACAATTGGCGCCCATCGATCCTGGACAGGCGGAGGCGTGGCTCAAAGATCTTCTCGCTCTCAACGGTACCTACCAACCGGCGTTCTTGCTTGCAGAGCAACATGATTTGCATATTCCCGGACACACTGCGGGGACTCAAGGTTCTGATGGGGGCGTTGTGATTGTGGATGAGTCTGAAGATCTTCCTTCCGATCCAAGTTGGAATATCAGTGATTCCTCTGCCTCCCGCTCAATGCCTTTTGACAACGCGCAGCATCTTGATGTGGACGTAGAGGCCTTAGAAGAATTCGATCTGGATGAGTTGTCGGCCGAGCTCCTGTCACCGGGTGATTTTACGGGAGAGATCAGCCAGGTAGGGTCTGGCGACTATCCTCGGCGCCCCACTCAAGAGATCATGCCGGAGCAGATCGATGATATCGAGTCCGTTACCGGAGTTTCCGGGGCGGGGCTTACAGGATTTGACGTCGATCTCGAGCCGACGAATTTTCCGCCCAATCCGACAAGCGACATAGAAGAGGAGACCTTTGGCCATCTCGCCCGAGATCCACTGGTCGCCGATGATCCGTTGCTGGTCGGTGAGCCGCTCCTTACTGATGAGCCTTTGACGGATACAGCACTCGTTGCTGGAGATCCTTTGCACCATTCTCAAAAATTAGATCAAGTCGCCCAAGAACTTGGCGTCGGGCCGATCGGAACCAATCGACTCGATTCTGGTTTTGATTTGCCGGGCGATGAGGAGTTGACTGCGGCGGTTTGGCCCAAACAGGAGCCCTCTGGACCACAGCGAGCACAAAGTGAGTGGACGCTAGAGTCTTCGTTCGGTTCGAGCTCCCCGCTGATCGATGCGTTTACAGCTGCACCTACTGCCGCACCGGCGCCGGATGAGCCGGTGGAGACGGAGTTTCCCCCGCTGGATTTGATTGATAACGGATCCCCGGTTCGAGACTCAATACCAGGTCCTGAGTTTGCGCCGACACCTGAGGCCACTGCCGAACCCGAGTTTGTCGCTCCAGGGATTGCGTTCGCCGCTCGGGGACCGGAGTTTGTTCCCGAGACTGTGGTACAGCCGGAGCTAGAGCCGGAGCTCGCGGATTTGGAACCGGAAGCGGTTGCCCCCGATCCCCAACCACAGCTGGCCCTGGAGCCCGAAGCCAATTTCGCGAACAGCTCTTCATCGGTGAAAGACTCGTCATTTGTTGACGACTCTGTGTTTGAAGACGAACTGGATGAGGTTGAGTTTTACGCTTCGCAAGGGCTTTTTGAAGAAGCGGTCGAAACGCTTGAAGAGCTACTCAAGACCTATCCAGATCACCCGAGCCTAGTTGCCAAGCTCGATGCGCTTCGCAAAGAGCACAGCGCGGACGCTGGTGCAACCGAGCAGGGGGTGGAATCTGCACCGGTGCCCAGTCGCGCACCACAAGTGATGCTGGAAGAACCCATCGATGATGAAGATGCCGATTCGCACTACGACTTAGGCCTGGCCTATCGAGAGATGGGTCTACACGGCGAGGCGATGCAGGCCTTTGAGAAGGTGCTCAATGTTTCGGGCCGGCGAATCCAGTCGCGGTTGATGCTTGGCCTGTGCCATCGCGATCAGGGGAACACAGACGAGGCAATCGACTACTTTGAGCAAGCCTTGTCGGTCCCAGAAATCAGTGACCTTGAAAAGATCGGCTTCTACTATGAGCTTGGCCTTACCTATGAGGCGATGAACAAGCCCACCGACGCAAAACGCTTTTATACCTTGGTCACAAACCAAGATCGCGAATTCCGCGATGTCCTGCAGCGAATCGCCCAGTTGAAGTAGTTTTCATCTATTGGTACACATGGGGGGACACGTTCCTAGGTGATAAGCATTTAGAATCGTAGGGTTTTTTGCACCACTCGTTGAACTCATAGATTCAACGAGTGGTGCAAAAAACCCTACGATTCTAAATGCTTATCACCTAGGAACGTGTCCCCCCATGTGATAGGAACGTGTCCCCCATGTGAGGAACGTGTCCCCCCACGTGTCCCCGTGAGGTCCCCCATAAAAGGGGTTGCTGCGGTGCGTCGCGATCCGTATGATGGCCGGCGGTGTCCAAAAATAACTACATGCGCCCACCTGGTCGGTGGGGTCTCTATGTGCCCGAAACTGAGCGAGATGCCTGCGGGATCGGCTTCGTCGCAAATATTAAGGGCTTGAAATCACACGATATTGTAGAGCAGGGATTGGAGATTCTGCGTCGGCTCAGCCATCGCGCGGCGTGCGGCTGTGATCCAGAGACTGGAGATGGTGCAGGAATTCTGGTTCAGATTCCCCATCGCTTTTTCAAGCGGGTTGGGCTCGAGCTTGGTTTTGATATGCCCAGGCGTCGTAGGTATGCGATAGGCCAACTGTTTTTGCCCGTCAATGAGAAATCACGGGCAGCGTGCGAAGCAATTATCGGTGAAGTCATCGAAAACGAGGGACAGCGAGTCTTAGGATGGCGCGATACACCGATCGATCCCAGTCAGGCGGGACGAATCGCCCGAGATGGGATGCCGGTATTTCGTCAGATCTATATCGCGCGTCGTCGCCTCCCTCCGAGTGCATTCGAGCGAAAGCTCTATATCATTCGCAAACTGATCGAGAATCGTATTCGCGAGCAAGGTGTCGATCCTTCTGGGCAGTTTCACATTGCAAGTTTGTCTGCTGAGACAATTGTGTACAAAGGGCTACTGCTTCCCAGCCAGCTACCCGAGTTTTATCTCGATCTCCAAGAGACGGACATGGCGAGCGCCATTGCGCTGGTGCACTCACGGTTTTCCACCAACACCTTTCCCACCTGGGATCTCGCCCAGCCGTTTCGCTATATCTGCCACAACGGCGAGATCAATACCGTACAGGGGAATCGCAACTGGATGAGTGCTCGCCGGAGCCAGCTCCAGTCGGCAAAGCTTGGTGGAAAGGTAGATCGTCTGTTTCCGATCATTATTCCCGGAAGCAGTGACTCGGCGCAGTTTGACAATATGCTCGAGCTTCTTTTTCTCGGTGGTCGCAGTTTGCCCCATTCGATGATGATGATGATCCCCGAGGCGTGGGAGGACCGTCCTCGCATGGCCGAGGAGCTTCGTAATTTTTACCAATACGCCGAGGCATTGGTCGAGCCGTGGGATGGCCCGGCGGCGATAGCATTTACAGACGGCACGCTGGTGGGGGCGACACTCGATCGCAACGGATTACGGCCCGCCCGCTATGTGGTTACCGAAGATGATCGCGTGGTCCTGGCTTCGGAGATCGGTGTGATCGATGTGCCGCCTGGACAGGTTCGCTACAAAGGGCGGTTGCAGCCTGGCAAGATGTTCGTTGTCGATACCGAGGAAGGTCGGATTATCGACGACGAAGAGATCAAAACCGAAATCACAAAGCGTTGGCCCTACGGCAAGTGGCTCAAGAAAAACGTCTATTACGTGGATGCCAATGCCAAACGGCAAGCACAATACAGTGTTCCGCAGTTCCCGGACGTCGAGGGCCCACCCCGCTTGCGTGGTGAAGAGCTCAAGCGTGCGCAGCGCGCGTTTGGATATACCGACGAGGATGAGCGCATTTTGATCGCGCCCATGGCCGCGGATCAGAAGGAGCCAACGGGTTCGATGGGTTCGGATACGCCCCTCGCCGTTCTGAGTGATCGCGCTCCAACCTTGTCTAACTATTTTCATCAGCTATTCGCACAGGTCACAAATCCGGCCATCGACCCGATTCGCGAGCGGCTCGTCATGACCCTATCAACGGCGATTGGGCCGGATGGGAACACCTTTGATGAGACGCCCGATCAGTGCCACCGACTCACCATCGATGGGCCCATTTTGACCAATGAAAAGTTGGCAAAAATTGAGTCCATTCACGAGGGAGTCTTTGAGCCGACCAAGTTGTCGATGCTGTACGAAATCAGCAACGGGCCGGATGGGTTGGAGACAGCAGTCGAGCGTCTGTGCGACGAGGCTCGCGAAGCAATTGATGAGGGATACAATGTCTTGATTTTGAGCGATCGCGGCGTAGATAACCGGCACGCACCAATTCCCGCTTTGCTCGCTGTCAGTGCGGTTCATCACCATCTCGTGCGCGAGGGGACGCGAATGCAGGCCGGGCTCGTCATCGAAACCGGTGAGGCCCGTGAGGTGCATGACTTTGCGCTTCTCCTTGGCTACGGGGTCGCGGCGATTAATCCCTATCTCGCTCTTGATACTGTTAAAGAGCTTGTCGCGGTCGGCAAGATTCCGATCGATGATTATTGGCAGGCTAAACGACGTTACATCACCGCCGTTGACAACGGCCTCCTTAAGGTCATGTCCAAGATGGGGATTTCGACGCTTCAGTCCTACCGTGGGGCGCAAATCTTCGAGTGCATTGGGCTCAACCATGATGTCATCGACAAGTACTTTACGGGAACGCCTTCTCGGATCGAGGGCATCGGCCTAAAGGAGCTTGGGCGAGAAGCCCTGCAGCGGCATGCACGCGCGTTTTCGGATCATGCCATCGCGATCACCGATCACCTGCCCGTAGGAGGCCAGTATCAGTGGCGCCGTCGCGGCGAAATGCACAAGTGGAACCCGGCGACGATCGCAAAATTGCAGGCGGCGACAAAAGCCAACAGCCCAGAACTGTTTGCCGAGTATTCGCAACTCGTCGACGATGAAGATCAGGCGCTCATGACGATTCGCGGGCAGCTTGGGTTTCGCGCCGAGTCGGCCAGTTCTATCGATATTAGCGAAGTCGAATCGGCTGCAAGCATCGTAAAACGGTTTGTCACCGGGGCAATGTCGTTTGGATCCATCAGCGCCGAAGCCCACGAAACCTTGGCTATCGCCATGAACCGAATCGGTGGCCGATCCAACAGCGGCGAGGGCGGCGAAGAGCCACATCGGTTTCAGCCCGACGAAAACGGAGATCTACGTCGCAGTGCAATTAAGCAGGTTGCCTCTGGAAGGTTTGGTGTCACCACCCACTATCTTGTGAACGCAGATGATCTGCAGATCAAAGTTGCTCAGGGTGCCAAGCCCGGAGAGGGCGGGCAACTCCCAGGCCATAAGGTAGATGAGCGAATTGCGAAGGTACGTAACTCTACCCCCGGCGTTACTCTAATTTCGCCACCGCCACATCACGACATCTATTCGATTGAAGATCTCGCCCAGCTGATCTACGACCTGCAAGTGGTAAACCCGCAGGCGCGGGTCAGCGTCAAGCTCGTCAGCGAGGTTGGCGTTGGCACAGTCGCTGCCGGTGTCTCTAAGGGACATTCGGGCTGCGTAATTATTGCTGGTGCTTCCGGGGGCACCGGGGCATCGCCTGTTTCGAGCATTAAGCACGCGGGCTTGCCGTGGGAGCTAGGACTCGCTGAGACCCAGCAGGTTTTGGTCCAAAACGATTTACGCGATCGGATTCGCGTTCAAGTGGACGGCGGGTTGCGCACCGGTCGCGACGTGGCGATCGCCTGCCTGCTTGGCGCTGAAGAGTTTGGCATGGCGACTGCCGCATTGATCGCCGAGGGCTGCATCATGCTGCGGAAGTGCCATCTCAACACCTGCTCTGTTGGCATTGCGACCCAAGATCCAGAGTTGCGCAAACGCTTCGCGGGCAAAGCTGACCATGTCGTCAATTTCTTTATGCTGGTCGCCGAAGAGCTCCGCAAGATCATGGCGAGTCTCGGTCTACGAACCATTGACGAGATGGTGGGGCAAGTTGAGCTGCTTAAAGTCCGCGATGGCATCGATCACTGGAAAGCGAAGAAACTCGATTTTGACGCCATCCTCGCCACGCCCCAAGTCCCAGCAAAGTTCGCGCGCAGGTGCACGACGCCGCAACCTTGGGATCTGTCTGACCACCTCGACCACGAGCTACTCAAACGTTCGACGGCAGCGATCGACGGTCGTGGGCGGGTCGAAATTTCGCTTCCCATCGATAATACCAAGCGCGCCGTTGGGACCATGCTAAGCGGTGTCATCGCTAAAAAGCACGGACCCGCGGGTCTGGCCGATGATTCCATCCACGTCAATCTCGAGGGATCTGCCGGACAAAGTTTTGGTGCGTTCTTAGCTAGCGGTGTGACCCTAGAGTTGAGTGGTGATACCAATGACTATCTCGGCAAGGGACTCGCAGGTGGACGTATTATTGTCAAACCCCCTAAGGGGAGTCGATTTGTCCCTGAAGACAACATCATTATCGGCAATACCGTTTTGTACGGCGCGACTAGCGGAGAAATCTATATTCACGGCGTCGCAGGCGAGCGATTTGCTGTCCGAAACAGCGGTGCTCACGCAGTTGTAGAAGGCGTTGGAGACCATGGTTGCGAGTATATGACAGGCGGTGCCGTCGTTGTCCTCGGACAAACGGGCCGTAACTTTGCAGCGGGCATGAGCGGTGGGACGGCCTACGTTTTTGACCGCGAACGCAAGTTTCGTGAGCTCTGCAACTTGGGCATGGTCGAGCTCGAATCATTGGTCGACGAAAGCGAAATTTGGCTCGTGTACGGGATGATTGAGGAGCACGTGCGCCATACGGGCAGTAGCCTCGGCAAAAAGATAATCGACAACTGGGAGCACCTGGTATCGCATTTCGTCAAGGTCATGCCGACGGATTACAAACGAGTTTTGCAGGCACGCAGGGCAGCGCAGCGTCCGACCCCGGTGGCACCAAAGCTCACTCTCGTTGATGGAGGTCGATCCTAATGGGCAAAGTAACAGGGTTTTTGGAGTGGCAACGCAAAATGCCCAAACCGCGCGACCCAAAGGGCCGCCTCGAGGATTGGCAAGAAGTCTACGAGCTGCAAACAGTAGAGCAAGCGCGCGAACAAGGCGGTCGCTGTATGGACTGCGGGATTCCATTTTGCCAACAAGGTTGCCCGCTAGGCAACCAAATTCCGGACTGGAACGACCTTGTCTATCAAGATCGATGGCAAGAGGCTCACCATCGCCTCGAATCGACGAATAACTTTCCCGAGTTTACCGGACGCCTTTGCCCGGCACCATGTGAGGGTGCCTGCGTGCTTGCCATTAATACTGATCCGGTAACCATCGAGCAGATCGAGCAAGAGATCATCGAGCGGGCCTTCAAAGAAGGATGGGTGGAGCCACGTCCCCCATCTGCGCGCACCGGCAAACGCGTTGCGATTGTTGGCAGTGGCCCCGCTGGTCTTGCTGCCGCCGCGCAACTCAACTCGGTTGGTCATCACGTAAAGGTCTACGAGGCTGCAGACCGCATCGGGGGCCTTTTACGCTACGGGATTCCCGACTTTAAGATGGAAAAGTGGGTGCTCGATCGTCGCCTTGACGTCATGCGAGCAGAGGGTATCGAATTTGTCACCAACGCAGATGTTGGCACGGATCCGACCTGGTCCGAGTTGCATCAAGCCTATGATGCGCTTCTCATCGCCACCGGAGCGAGGCGGGCACGGGATCTACAGGTCCCAGGGCGAGATCTAGACGGTGTCCATTTTGCTATGGACTTTTTGACGCGACAAAACAAAATCAACGCCGGAGATCCGGCTCATGCACCAGAGCTTGACGCTGCGGGCAAGCGCGTCATCATCCTTGGCGGCGGCGATACAGGGTCAGATTGCGTTGGCACATCCCTGCGTCAAAAAGCTGCCAAGGTTGACCAGATCGAGCTGATGCCCGCACCCCCGGAGGCGCGGGCCGGATCGAATCCGTGGCCGCAGTGGCCGCTGATTTTCCGTACCTCATCAAGCCAAGCGGAGGGGGGCGATCGCGACTTTGCTGTGCTCACCAAAAAACTCACTGGCGAAAATGGTAAACTGACAACGCTGCACGCCGTCCGGATCAAGATCAAACCAAAAGAAGGCGGCGGCTTATTGTTTGAGGAGCAACCGGGAAGCGAGTTTACGATTCCCGTTGATATGCTCATTTTGGCGATGGGATTTACCGGGCCAGATACCTGTCGTCTCGTCGACCAGATTGGGGTCGAGCTCGATCCACGTGGAAACGTCAAGACCGACGATTGCTTTGCCACAAATGTGGAGGGCGTCTACTGCGCAGGAGACGCGAATCGGGGCCAAAGCTTGATCGTTTGGGCCATCTCCGAAGGCCGCGAAGCAGCGCGCGAGATCGATATTGCCCTGCGCACGGGATCGACCGCGTGGCTACCATCACGTGGGATCCACCAGCACTTCGGCGGCCGCTAGACAACGGCTGTTGTTGCTATGAGGGCCTTCGTTGCGAGTTTGTCGGTTGTTTTTGCATTGATGCTCGCGTGTGGCGACGACGGTCCTGAAGAGCTAGATATCAAACCCGATGCGGGCCCCCAACAAAAGGACGATGATGACACCGTGGCACGTTGCGCTGGCCGTTGCGGCTCGATCATCAGCGGTGGGGACACCCTAGATTGTGGCCCCTGTGCCAACAGGGTGTTTGTTACATCAACAAGATATAAAGGGGATCTTGGTGGTCTTCTTGGCGCCGATGCAAAATGCCAAGAGCGCGCCAATACTGCCGGCCTCGCCGGGACCTACCGCGCGTGGTTATCGAGCGCCACCGAAGCCGCAAAAGATCGTTTTGACGGTGCGCGAGGGTGGCATCGGGTCGATGGCAAACCGGTCGCTGATACCATTTCTGACTTTATTGCGCATGGGCCTCGTTATCCGCTCAACGTAGATGAATTTGGCGATGTAAAGAAGTTTGTCGTGCACACCGGGACGTTTCCGTCTGGTATGGCGACGCTCAGCAATTGCTCTGGCTATACAAGTAATACCGGGATGAGCACCATTGGCATTGGTGCGACGATTCACAGCCGATATACCGAGGCGTTGACACTCTCCTGTGAAGGGTCGGCTTCCCTGTATTGCTTGGGTATCGATCTCGATCGAGAGGTCCCGCACTCCAGCACAGATGGTTTTCGAATCGCCTTTATAAGCAAAGGCAAAATGACGGGCGGCGAAGGCCTCGATGGTGCCGATTCGATCTGCAACACCGAGGGCAAGCCCTTGTGGCCATCGCGCTCGTTTCGGGCAATGCTTACGACATCACAGCAACCTGGCCAGGGTCGCTTTGATACAACCAAGCCAGCTTGGGTACGGGCAGATGGCGTCCGGCTCGTCGAGCAAGCGAGTGACCTCGGACGCAACCCCTTAGATACACCGCTGGCCTTGCATGCGGATGGCTCGCTCTATCGCGCATCGGGTAGAGAGGTTGTCTGGACAGGGAACTCTGTCTCAAATTGCTTCGACTGGAAATCATCAGGTCTCGACGAAGCAGCAGTAGGAAACGTAGCAAATTGGTCAACCTCGTGGGAGACAAGCTCTAACGGATTGTGCAACCAATCACTGCCTGTGTATTGTTTTGAGGAATAGCTTTTTTGTCTGTCTCGGCATATTGGCTAACATCGTAGCAGCCAGTGAGCCAACTATGACACAAATAGCTACGATTTGGCTTAATTACTACAATCGCAGTTGTCCAATAGTGTACAAAGTGTAACACTATTGGCTGTGAATCTCCCTAATATCCCAGCCAATAATAGATTTATTGGGCGAAGGTACGAAGTTGAGCGTCTTAAGGAGATCGCAAGCGAGCCTGAGTCCGCAATTATTGTGGTTCACGGTCGCAGACGAATTGGGAAAACCGAGCTTATCGAGCAGACCTTTCGCAAGCGACGATTGATCAAGTTCGAAGGACTGGAAGAACAAAACGAGACCGTTCAACAGCACGAGTTTCTGCGGAAGCTTGGACAATATACTGAAAATCCCTTGTACTCGGAAATTACCCCAAAAAGCTGGCGGCATGTATTCGAGTTACTTGCACAGGCAACCGCAAAGGGGGCATGGACGATCTTTCTCGAAGAACTCCAATGGATGGCGAGCTACGATAGCCGGCTGCTCTCCGGACTGAAGCCAGTATGGGATGACCTACTGCGCCGGAATCCGCAATTGCTGTTGATTCTATGTGGGTCATCGCCTTCTTTTATGGTTGAAAAGGTGGTTCTTTCCCGCGCATTATATGGCCGATCGATGCATGAAATTGCATTGAAGCCATTTGGAATTCGCACAATACAGGAGTTTCTTGGCAACAACTCTGCACATGAAGCTTTTAACGCGGCGCTGCTGGTTGGCGGCATTCCAGCCTATCTAAAGCGATTGGAGAGAGAATCTTCGGTCTATCTTGGTTTTTGCAAGAATACATTTGTGCCCAATGGATACTTCTCGACTGAGGTCGACAAAATATTTCTCTCTGTCCTTGCCAAAAACCCAAATTACAGAAAGACAGTGGAATTTCTCAGCAAGAGAAAATTCGCTACGCGCAGCCAAATTTTAAAACATCTCCGCTTATCTTCAGGGGGAACGACTACTACCTTTCTGGAAGACCTTGAGCAATGTGGTTTTGTGAACCGTTATACGCCTATAAATAAGTCAGAGGATAGTAAACTCAGCCGGTATGAAATTAGCGATGCTTATCTCAATTCGTATTATCGTTTCGTAAAACCACAGCGACGATCGATACAGGAGGGAAAATACAAACGCAAACCAACAGCCGCGTTGCCATTGCATCGCTTGTCCCAGGCGTATGGCTATGCTTTTGAGCGCTGGTGTAGAGCAAATTCCCTTGTTATTGCACGAGCGCTAGGATTCGAAGATGTGGATTACCAAGTCGGACCCTTCTTCAACAGAAGCACACAGGCTGGAGATCCCGGATATCAACTCGATCTCATTTTTCACCGTGCAGACAAAACGTACACCATATGTGAAGTAAAATATGTAGACAAAAAACTCAGCGCCAACGTAGGTGAAACCTTTAATCGTAAACTCGAGGCGTTTGATATCCCACAGCGTTACCGCGTGCAGAAAGTGCTTATCACCGCCAACGAGTATCATGAACAGTTACAGGACTTCCCCTACTTTGACAGGGTTTTGACGCTCGAAAATATCCTGAAAGCGACTGCGGATTAGAGCTCATCTCAACTGGTCTATCAAAACGCCGGACCGAGCTTGGCTCGCGAGGCGCGTACCGGGCGAGGCGTGGGCGAGAAGTCCCCAGGAACGTTATAGAAATACGTGACTGAGGACCTCGGAGGGAGATCGGTTGGGGTTATGGGAATCGCCCCTGACGCGGGGGTTCGACCGGACGGACAAATAACGGGCGTAATTGGGCGACGGACAAACCTCGGGACACCGGGTGCGAGACACTCGAGTGTCCCGAGTTTGTCAGGAGTTAGTCCTGCTTGGGTTCGCAACAGCCGCTATCGTTTTTTGGGCTTTCTTTGCCGCTATCGGTGCAGCAGCAGCACGAGCAGCAGTTACAGCACGAACAATTGCAGCAGCAGTCGCGTTTGGGTGCACAACTCATTGGTCTTCTCCTTTGGTTGGGGTGGTTTGGCGTTTCCCCGCAGCAGCCACCATCGGCGCCTTGTGGGGAACAACAGTTCTCAATTTCTGTGGCAATCTCGCGCAAGGTTTTCACGATGGCTGTGCAGTCGATTTTATAGTGGACTTGTTTTCCGCGTTTTTGTTTACAGAGCAGTCCTGCGTCGCACAGTTGTGCCAGGTGCCGAGATACGACCGATAGGTCGACATCGCAGCAGTCAGCGGCTTCTTGCACACAACATCCAGCTTTGCACTGGCATAGCTTGCACAGGAGTTTGATCCGATTGGGGTCTGCCAGTGCTTTGAAGAAGTCGGGACGAAGTAGTGTTTCGAGCAACATAAATACACATTAGCATAGTTGCACATTTATGCAAATTATTAATATTTGATAAAGAAATCAAATAATTATGCCATTATGTCAAGTGGTCTCTGGGGTTAGGTCGAGGTTCGGCAGGCCCATAGCCGGCGGCGTAACGCTGCCTCATCGAGGTTGTCGCCGATGACGACCAACTCGGTTTCTGGCCGCGTTTCTCCCCACGGTTTGTCATATCGCAGCGACAGTGTGTCTCCTGCAAGTTCGAGATATGCGCGCCGCTGTTCATTGGCAATATGGACCCAGCCCTTCACGCGCAACAGTGTCGGTGCGAGCTCTTCAAATAATTTCATGAGCGGAACCGAATGCAGTGGCGTTTGTTCGCAAAATACAGCTGCCGAAACTTGGTGCGAATGGTGATGAGACCTCGCCGCTTTTTTTGCTTGTCGCCGATGATTGAGCAGCCAAGGGACCAATGCGCGGTCACCGTCAGGCGTGTGCGGAAACGCAGCGCGCTCGGCATCGTTGTTTAGAGCCGATACGCTACTGTGAATAGCTGAAACTAGCTCTGGACCCGCAATATCCAGCTTTGAAAACAGCACGCGATCTGCGGTGATGACTTGCTCCGATGCCTCTTCTCGGTCCTGCAATGTTGCCTTGCCGACAACCCCATCGACAACGGCAATGACGCCAGCGAGATCAACCACTCCCTGATGTTCGGCCGGCAATCTCCCGAGCCCATCGACAATCGCTTGCGGCTCGGCAATCCCGGTTGTCTCGAGCACGACATGGTCTGGCTTTGAGCGTTTGACAACATCGACGATGCCGTCCCACAAATCGTTTTTGAGATCGAGCGAACAGCAGATGCATCCACCGGCGAGTTCTAGGACGTCGCTTCCCCGCGACAGGATTAATTTGCTGTCGATCGCGACTCGGCCCAGCTCGTTGACCAGCACCGCGATGCGCCGCCCCTGAGCGTTGGCCAGCACGCGATTCAGCACTGTTGTCTTCCCAGCTCCGAGATATCCTGTCAGAATCGAAAAAGGGACGCTCATAGGCGGTGACCAACGAGCAACGCCCCCTGCTGTTTCAGGGGATTATCTGGTGGTACATTCATAGTCGGGACACCCCCTAATTACTCGCCCGGGTTTGCTCTGTCAATCGCCGGCAAATAAAGTTATGAACAGGGCAGAATGACCGTATGGGAACAAGGACCCTGGTGAGAGCGAGCGCAGAGCGTGACGTTTCCGGGCTCTGGTGCATCGGCTGCCGGTTGGGCCCAGCGACCTGTATGTGCCCGCTGATGCCCAAGCTCGCGCTCAAGACTCGAGTCGCAGTCATTATGCACTACAACGAATACCGCCGATCGAGCAACACTGGACGGCTCGCCCTGCGTTGCCTGACCAACTCGCAGCTGCTGATTCGTGGGGCGAAAGATCGGCCGCTGGATGCTTCCTCGCTGCTCCATGGGAATCCCCAACGCTTTGTCCTGTATCCATCTGAGAAAAGCATTCCCCTCAGTCGCGACATCATCGCGTCCGATCGGCCCGTGACCCTCGTTGTTCCCGACGGAAATTGGGGCCAAGCCAAGCGGTCGGTCCGCCGGGTTCCCGAGCTGTCACAGTCGATTCACGTCACTTTGCCCCCGGGGCCGGTGTCAAACTACCGGCTGCGGAAAAATATCAAGCCCGACCGAGTGGCAACCCTCGAAGCCATCGCTCGCGCATTGGGCATCCTCGAGAGCCCATCGGTACAAACTGCACTCGAGTCGGTGCTTGATGTCATGGTCAAACGCATGCTCGCCACTCGCCGCCGCCGTGCGCATTGATGCAAGATCGCCGGCGAGAGTTGGCGATACTCCTCACTATCTAATTGCGAACGATGATCACCCCGCGTTTGATCTCCTCGGGAAATAGTTGTCCAACGGGCGTCGGGACTTCGCGAATACTGCCCGGTTGTCCGCCGTAGCCCGGTTGTCCGTCGACTCCATCGGGGCCACGTCGCCCTTTACGGCCGTTGAGACCATTGCGACATCCTTTGCCGCCATAGCCACCGCTTCCGCCGTTTCCACCAGTCCCAGCTTGTCCTGGCTTGCCACCGTTGGCGACAAAGCGCACGAGCGTTGGCAACTCAGGGTGTGCTGCGTCGTAGCGCACTACAATATTGCCGCCATTGCCACCGTTGCTGCCGTTGCCACCAGGACCGCCTTCGTATCCGTCTTGCCCATTGCAGCGGCCACGAACGCCGCTTTTGCCGTCTTTGCCGTTGTATCCTGCCTGTCCCATACCGCCGATACCACCGTCTCCGCCGCTTGCATCGACGTAAAAGAAGTTTTTGGGAGTGGCGCTTGTCAAAAAGGTTCGCGGCTCAGAAAGGTTGCTGGAACGGACTCGCACGACAATGAGCCGCTTGTCGTTGTTTGCGACATACGCGAGCGCAACATCGACGTCAGGACCGTCGGCACCCGCTCCACCATCGGTGCCCCTCGAACCGTGCGAACCGTCATCACCCTGAACGTAAACAGTTCCACCACAATCATAGCGTGGGCGAAGTAGTGCCTCGGTTTGCAAGTCATCGCGACCCGGGATTTTGACTGCGACCTTGGCTGGCTTGTTCATCCAAGCGAGATGATCGGCAGGAAGCCGTAATACGCCGCGGCTGATGTCGACCTCGCCAAAGTTGGTCCGCCACTGAAAGTTTTTGAATTTTAATGTCCCGCGTCGTGGCTGGTTCCGCTGCCAGGTTTTGACGACCTCACCGTTTTCGTACCGGACTTGCACACGCAGCTGCGGTGGCAAATGCCTGGCGCAATACCACAGTCCACCTGCAGCCAAATCGAGTTTGATCTCCTTGGCAGACTTGGTTTTGAGTTTTGAATACTTTGGGCCGCAGCCTCCGAGGAAAACGGCGCAAACGGACAGTCCCAATACGGTTATCTTTGTTTTCACAAACATTAAGCTTCTTCTTATCTCTCGACGGCCTGGTCGATTGCATATGGACGTTGGGGTTTGTGGGCGCATTCATCTTGTGAAGAAAACAGTGCAGCCTTGATTACGATGCGAACTGTTTTAATACACTGAACTACCGAAGTTGCGTGATTAGTTGTCCACAGTACAGTTTTTTCTGATAGATGCAGCGACACCCCCTTCTTGGGAGGCGTTGTTTGTTTGCGCGATACTCAAGCCTGGGAGGGTGGTACACAACTTGCGGAATACACCTCCCATACATAGGACGAGCCGCTGCAGCGATATCAATACACCTAAGAACATGGCTCGCCAAAAAGTCCGGTAAAATGCGTTGTCTACAGTCACTGGACGGTCTACTTCGGATAGAGGTGCGCGCTGGAATGCTCTTTGCAGTTTGATTGTATGTGAAATTCATTAATCGCCTATTTTTGACCGCTACAGTTCTGCTTGTCATAGGAACCCTATCGGGGTGTGATGCCAATACCGATACCGATGATACGGGTGCCAATGGCGACGACGATACAGTAACCGAGGAAGGCTCCCCGGTCGGTGAGGTCCCAGAGCGGGGACCAAAACCGGCGGGAAAAACCTGTGTTCCTGGAACCAAAGATGGAACGTTTGATGCGGTTCGGATTAACAATTCTGCGCCACTTATCACTTGGGGCATGTTTAGCAATCCGTCCGATGGAGGAAACATTAACGGCCCGAGCGTAATTCGAATCCCAGATTTTGCGACCAAGCCCGCACCGGAGGCCGTGTACTTTATGTATTTTGCCCACCACAAAGGCAGTTACATTCGCCTTGCATGGGCATCTTCGCTCGAGGGGCCCTGGAAACTTTATAATGACGGCAAAGGCGTATTGGCGCTCGGCAACGATGGTGAGCTCCAAGTGGGACCAGATTGGAAAGCAAGAGATCATATCGCTTCTCCCGACGTTTTTGTGGATAACACAAACAAGCGCATCGTGATGTACTTTCATGGGAAACCCGCCTTTCGGGAGGATGGTCGTGAGTTTAAAAACCAGGGGGGGCAGGTCACGTTTGTCGCGACCTCAAAGACGGGTCTCAATTTTACGACTCAAGCGGGTGCACTGGGCGATGCATATTCGCGGGCGTTCACAGTCGATGGCCAAATGTTTGGCTTTACCAACACAGGTCGCATGTATCAGGTTCCGATCCTCGGCGCCGGACCTACCGACAATGACGCTTGGAAGAAAGATCCAGAGAAACCCGATCGCAAACTACCGTGGCGCAGCATCGCCTCTCCGATCGGAAAGATGTACGCAAAGCATCGCGACCCACGCGACCCCAGACACTTTGCGGTACTCACCGCATGTGACGATCCAGACAGTCTCTTTGTGTTTTGGACGTCAAAGGGTGACAAACCCGAGCAGATTTATCTCACTCGCTTTAGCCTCAGCGGCCTCGACGGAAATCAGCGCCTTGTTCCAGAAAACTGGAAGCCAGTCGGGCAAAAGGTAATTCTAAAGCCAGAGCACCCTTGGGAAGGATCGGAGTACCCACTTGAGGCCTCGCAAGGAAGCGATGCCGTCGGGGCGAATCAACTTCGGGACCCAGCGGTGTTTGTCGACAACGATGGCAAAGTATTCTTGTTTTATTCGGGCAATGGAGAGGGCGCCATTGGTGGGGCGGAGTTGATCTTCTCAACCGGGCCCAATGTCACGACCTCGATTGAGGACACCGACCCCAACAACATTGTCCTAAGATAGGACATGCACGGGCCCGCGGCGCGAGGAAGCTACGTGTCACTCGTGAGTCGCAATACCACCGCCGCGAAAATGCCAAAACACGCCAGTGAAAAGGCGCTGCGAAGGAAGCCAATCACCCCTAGATCCCAAAGGCACATGGCCGCGAGTGCAGTCGCGCCGGCCATGAGAGCTTCGCTGCGCCCCTTGCGAATATTACTCCGAGCCGAGGAGAGACGAGAAAATCGCTTCCAGCCATGATTGGCAACCAGATAGGACAGCAATAGGGCTACAAACACGACACCTGCAAACAGTTCGAGGGGAACCGCACTATATGAACTGACCAACTGAAATGGTTGGGAAAAGCCAGCAAACACTAAGCCCGGAACGATAAGTGAGGTTAAGGCCAAGAAGAATAGTCCAATATCAACTTGTAAGTTTCTCAGTCGATCACACAGGCGTACCCAACGGTGCCAGAGTCTGGCGCGGAGTCCGCGTTTGGGTAGAAGCGATGTGGCTTTCGCAATCGTAGATGGATTGGGCTGCATCCAAATAAACAGGCTGCCAAGGATCCACGCCAAAAAAGCGGCAGATATCGCGAACAAGAGCTGGCCTGGCAATATAAGCGCGCCGAGCTCTGCAATACCAGCCCGCGGTGGACGGCCACCAACCATTGACCCATCCCAACTCCAAGTGCCGTCGGGGCTGCCGATGATGATTCCCTGGGTCAGTGCCGCGACCACGACCGTATCCGGTTTTTGTGGCACCACGGCGATGTCGACCAACTCCCAATCGTGTGCCCCGGCCACACGCATATACTCCTGGCGCGAAATGGACACTTCCCAAACTGCTTCCCACCGCCCGTCCTTTTCTTGGAGGATTTTGCGTCCATCGAGTTTGTATGTACGTGGAGGTTGGCCAGGAACAATCAGTTGCTTGCGTTTTATATGTGCCTTCTCAACTTCCTCAGGTAGTACATTTTGTGCGTAGCCAATTTTTCCGTCTAACTCGATCACGGATCCTTGCGAACTCCAGTTCTCTCCGTCAGTAGTGGAGTAGAGCTCCCTGGTGGTTGGTGCGAACAGCTTTTGATCGTGGGTGATAAGGGCCCCAATCGCAGGTGGTGGTGGTGGCGGCTGGGTGGCGCCAGTCACAAGGACGGTTGCCCCTACGACGAGGAAGCGAAGAGAGTTGAGACTTCGCCCGGTAGGGCGAACAACAACCTCTTTGTACAGTCGCCATGCAGGCCATAGTGAGAGGAGCGCAATGATATCGGTCGGATCACGGACAATTTGCACTGGCCCCAAAAATGTCGAAACAGCGCCGGTCGTCGCCATATGAATAAACGGGATCGCCTTTGCGCCAGCAAACCAGACAGCGACAATGCAAAATGCCACTCGGCCTACCCGTAGGGGGGACCGGTGCCGAGCGGAAAAGAAAATTCCCGCCAAAGTAATCACGATAAATGGAAAGAAAAACAAACCCGCAAAGTCGCTCAACTTTCCAGTCGTCCAGCCCGGCCAAAATCCTTTAAAGACATGATCATTCAATGCGAGAATCATCACCGCTGCGATGGACCAGGGATGAGTGAGGCAAACAAGTGCTGCTTTTGCCTCTGCATGCTTCGAAAGCAAAATGTGTTTGTGATCTCCAGGCCCTATCACCCATGCAGTATGGCCGAAGTTATCATTTCGTACCACTTTGCAAAAGCTGACTTGAACCCTACCCGGGGCCGTGGGGCCCTGTTCCCTGCCGATGTGCCACACCGTTCGCGAAAATTCGCATTCTGGGACAGTTCCTAGCCTTGACTCTCCTCTTAGGGGAGACTCGACCATGGAAACACTTCCATCAACCCAAGGAGTTAGCGATGAAAAGTCTGTTTCCCGATATTTGTTCAGACCATCTAATAGAGTCTAAAGAATTTTATACGTCGCTCCTGAATTTTGAACTCGTGTTTGAGATCGACTGGTACATTCAACTACGGTCCCCCACGGATGAAAATCTTCAGATTGCGTTTGTTCAGAGACGTCATTCCAGTGTGCCGGTGGAGTTCCAGGATTCTCCGCAGGGCGTGGTGATTACTATTGAGCTAGATGATGTGGACTCGGTGTATCAAAAGGCACAAGAGGTCGGATACAAAATTGTTTGCCCGCTTCGCGACGAAGAGTGGGGTCAGCGACACTTTATGACAGTTGACCCCAATGGATTATTGGTTGATGTTGTTAAGATGATCCCACCCTCACCAGAGTTTGCTCGCAAGTATCATCTTGAGGGCTAGGAGAAAAAATGGCGAAATCCTTGATGCCTATAGGAAAGTTTTCGAAATCCTGTCGATTGAGCATCAAAGCTTTGCGCCACTACGCTAAGGAGGGATTGCTCGAGCCAGCTCATGTCGATCCGCAAACCGGCTACCGCTACTATTCCAGAGAGCAGGCCCGGACTGCGGTGATGATCGGCATGCTTCGCTCCTTGGACGTGCCGGTCAGTTCCGTTCGCGCCATGATTCATGCCCAAGGAGATACGCTCCGTCAACTGTTGCAAGAAGAACAGCAGCGTGTTGCGCGTGAGCTAAGCAAAAAGAAGCATGCCCTGCGATCGATTGAGAAACTGGCTGAGGCAGGTAACCTTGCCCCGTACAGCGCAGCAATTCGAACCGAGCCCGACTACACAGTTGCAAAGCGAAGTTGCATTACATCATTTGATCGAATGGTCGACGAGTCAGGTGCTCTGATCTACGATGTGCTTGCTGAGTTGGAGAAGGCCAGCCGAAGCTTTGAGCTTCCGGTGATGTGTATTAACGAGGATCCACGGCCCGATGGGAAAGTCATTGTCCACGCATGTGTTGGGGTTCGAGCTCCCTTTCCTAAACTCGAAAAAGCAGACATTGATACGATCACTGGAGGACCAGTGGCGTGGCTTACCCATAGCGGTAGCTACGATCAGCTGGGGGTCGCCTATCACGCACTATTTGCATGGGCACAAGAACGAGGCCACGTCCAACGCGATTCAATGCGAGAGATTTATCTAAACGACCCGGCGGACGTCCCCCCCGAGAAGCTGCAGACGGAGGTACTTTTGCCGATAGAGTTTTAGATAAGCTCTAGTGTTTTCAGTTGGCTGTACTTTCATGAAAGTTTTCAGTTCACGTTCCATTGAGGAAAACATGCAATTCAACAAGGATATAAAATCAGAACACAAGGAACTGTTCCTCGAAGCACGAAAATTGCTGCTTGGGACTAAAGGAATCGTCGAAATCAAAAAAGACAGAATCACGACCTACTCCGATTCAGAAGCTGGAATTTGTCACATGCGGACGATGAAGTATGGAATTGATATCGGTTTTTTGAAAGGCGCACGGATGGAGGACAAATACGGGTTGCTGACCGGAAACGGAAAAGTAATGAGAGTCGTACCTCTCAAAAAGATGAACAAAGCCGCCATCAAATACTATTTGAAGCAGGCGCTTGCGCTCAACAGAGAAAAGTAACGGGTGCAGTTTTATGCGTGGTCGGCGAGGTTGGGACACGATTCCGCCGCAGTCAAAGTAGAAATCTCGTGGCTCCCATTTCCGTCGAACCAGATTCGTTTTTCGATCCCAATAGACGCTACGAAGTCGTAATCGTGGGTGGCAACGACCAGACCCCCCCGCCATTCGCTGAGAACCGCACGCAGTGCGACGGCTCCACTAAAATCAAGACTGTAGGTTGGTTCGTCTAGCACGAGGAGCTCGATCGGTGGGAAACGTTGGAACAAACATATCAGCGCTGCGCGAAGTCGCTCGCCCGGACTTAGAGAACGAAGTGAGCGTTCGGCGAGGGCAAGCGGAAACCTGTGGCCAACAAGGAGTTGAGCCAGGGTCTCTGGAGAATTCTCTTGTCCGCATTTCAGCAGACACGACAACAGACTCTCCTCCAACATCCAGTCTGTCGCTCCCTGGGCGATCGAGCCGATCTGTTGCGAGCGGAGCTTGACTGCTCCAGCATTCGGAGCGGTGTGTCCCAACATCATCCTTAGCAAGGTTGTTTTCCCGACCCCATTGGCTCCCATCACCGCAACTCGATGGCGCCGAATGCGCAAGTCGAGTGCCGCAAACAGCCTGCGCCCACCTACCGTCGCACTCACTCCCTCAAGTACGATATTGTCACGGCTATCACTATCCGGTAAGCGTGGCATCACGGCCTGTAACGGTAGCGTCACCGCGAGCGCCCGCCGCGTTGCCTTGGCCCAGGTTCGTACCGCTCCGATTCGCTGTTTGCGTATGCGACTGCGCTTGCCTTGACTCTCTTGGGCGTAGCCGCGGTTTTCGTTGAGTTTCGCTCGCGACGGAGCACGCCGAATCTCATGGATGCGGCCAAGATTCTTTTTGCGGCGACGTCGACTGTTCACTCTCTCATTGTGTTGTTCGCGCTCCATAAGAACGTTGAGGTTGCGGACATAGCGCGCTTGCTCATCCGTACTTCGCCGCACCAGTTCTCGCTCAAGATTGGCCAGGGACCCGCGAAAGTAATCGCAGCCCGACTCGGCCACGATGAAGAAGTGGGAAAAGTATCGCAGAAGTCTTCTGTCATGAGAAACGAGCATCAGGCCGCTGCGAAAATCGGCCAGCCACGTTGTCAGCCAGTTGAGACCAGCGTCATCCAGATCTTGTGAGGGCTCGTCCAGAAACAGCAACTCGGGCCTAGCAGTCTTGGCCGTCACAAGGCAGACCTTTCTCATCTCTCCTCGGCTCCAACGCGGAATCTCGGACAGCGGAGGCAATAGTGGTAGGCCTGCTTCTGCAAGTTCACCGGATACTTCATCCGCCCAAACTTCAGTGCATCCGCCCCAACGGCTACGCACCATCTCTGAGATCCACACCGGATCTAGGTGCTGCCCAACGAGAACGGAATCGACATTCACGACAACCTCACCGGCACGTGGATTCGCTTGTTTGGAAAGAACTTCGAGGAGCGACGACTTGCCCGCGCCGTTTCGACCGATTAGAGCAACACGTTCTCTCTCCAGGTTGATGTTCAAGTCGCGAAACAGAGGTCTTCCACCGGGCGCATGGATGTCCAGTCGTCTGGCTTGCAGTAGCAATTGCCCGGAGTCTTTTCGGTTTGTGACTTTCATTGTTGTATCTCCTCGCTCGCTGACCGAATCTTGGCAACGACGTGTGGTTCTCCGGCGATCGTGAACTGAAGCCCGTCCTGTGTTGACTTTACCGAGATCACACGGCACTTGGCATAGACGGTGGCAATCGCCTTTGTCGATGCGTACGAGAGGAATACGCGACAGACTTGTTGCTCTTGCCGGGCCAGCCGCAACAGCGTCTCCTTGAGTCGTGCGACATCTCCAGCCTCGTGGCTGCAAACGGCAATGTGCTCGTGACCTCGACTCAGGTTATCTAAGCTGTCCTGATAAGGTTGAAGGTTGAGACGGTCGATCTTATTAAACACATACAGCCGAGGGATTTTATCGGCACCGAGTCGGGCCAGGAGCTCTTCACTGGTTCGCAAATGCAACTCGCGTTCTGGATCAGAAGCATCGACAACCAGCGCGAGTAGCGATGCCTCTAGTGTCTCAGACAGGGTCGATTCGAAGCTGGCGAATAGACGATCAGGCAAATTGCGGATGAAACCAACCGTGTCGCTGACGAGGACATCTCCACCGTGCCGCGTTAAGCAGCGCGAGGTAGTGTCCAATGTTTCGAACGGTCGGTCGGCTGCGGACAGCCCAGCACAGGTCATGGTGTTCATCAGTGAGGTCTTTCCAGCGTTTGTGTACCCGACCAAGACGATTCGTTTGCACGTCGTGCGCTTTTGGCGTTGAACGGTTCCAGATTTAGCCAGCTTGCTGAATGCCTTACGCAGCACGGCCAATCGGCCGTCGAGCCGCCGGGCCAGGAGCTCGGAGGCGGTCTCGCCTGACCCTCGGCTGTTCACCATTCCACCTGCTTGTTGGTCCATCACCAATCCGATGCCACGGATCCTCGGTCGGAGATATTCGAGATGTGCAATCTCAACCTGAATCCGAGCTTTCTGCGTTTTTGCATGGCGCTGGAATACATTGAGGATGACCGCCTCACGATCACAGACTGCAAATCCGGTCGCGTCTTCGAGGTTGCGCGTTTGTGAGGGACTGAGCTCGGCGTCAATCACGAGCATATCTGCGCCACATTCGGTAGCCCTTTGGCCGATATCCTTGGCGGTCCCGACACCGACAAGCAAGCGAGGATTGGGCTTGCTTACGCGGTGGGTCTCATGACCTACGATGGCATCACCCTGGGTGCGCACAAGACTCATGAGCTCGGCGAGACTTCCGCGTGGTTCAAGCTCATCTCGCAGCGCGACGGCAACGACGTAGCACAAATTGTTTTCGTTGTTTGTTGTGGCCCTGGAGCCGTCTCGTCGTGCCCAATGGGCGACGATTTCCTCCCAACGACCATCGTCGGGAAGCGGTACTTCGAGATGCTCTTCTATCGGTTTTGACTTAAACTTCATCTGCTTATCCTTCTCCTGCGCCAGCAGACACATCTCGGCGTTTGCGCACCTGCGATCAAACATGCGCGCGTTGCAACGATGAATCCGCTGAACCTCATGTCGCCACCAACAATGAGCACGTTGTGCTCGTGATGCCGACGCCTAAATCAAACTGGACAGTTCGCTTTGGCAGGAGGGATTAAATGAAGTACGAAGCAATCATGTTCTTTGGCTCCCCGACAATGGAGATTCAATTAGGTTAGCGAAATCGACGCAAAACGCAAGAAGTTTCTCGTAACTTATGGGTGCGTCGTCCTAAGGATGCCTGCTCTAGGATTTGTTCCGGTAGGGCCATCGCCAAATTCGTCGGTGAGTCCCGTTCCCGCAACCAAGTAGCGGGCAACCAGGCCATCCGTGACTTGAATATTCGTGTCTCCGGCATCGCGGTTGCTACGATCGTCTATTGCCGTAGCATCAAAGCCAACTCGCCCACACGAGATCCATGCAAGCGATAAGACTAACAAGTATGTACGGAATACGCTCGATCTCAATGTAGTTCTTGACTTGTTCATCCTCAAAAACTCAATCAACGCTACCAGTTTTAGCTCCACTTAACCCAACTAGGACTAAAAAAAGGTGATTTTGACATTTCCAAATCGTTTATTGCCCCCCGGTGACAATCGCCGCCTCGCTGACCGCAACGGGCCTCGCCTGACCGAGTTTCTAAAACGGCTGGAAACTGACTTTCCAGCTCGATTCCAGGTCGAATCCTTACGCTATTCTGACCAGGGTTACCGCTACGGTTTTCGCCTGCCGGCTCGCTAACGCTCTTATCGGACCCGGCCACGGGTACATCTGTTTGCCGAGACCAGTCGAGATCTGATCGCACTAGTAGAATCTGCTTGCCAAATCGGCGATGTGCCGGTATCTTAAAAGAACCACAGGAGGCCATCATGTCCGATCTTGCCAACATGCTTTCGTTCGTGGGTTTTACTTCCCGCGTCTTCTAGCTCTCACGGTGTCCCTGAGAGGGTTGACGCCGGATTTGAGACCCGTTTGAAAACGTCTGATTGATGACGTGTGGCTGGCGTCTGCCTGCCACGCAATGGGAGAAGCATGACTTCACGCAAGAAACGGCGCAGAAATGATTGCGCGTATGAGGGCCTTGTTGGCTCAAGTAACGAAGAAGAATCCGTATTTTCTGACCCTCACAGGGTAGATACCAAAACAATCCAGCTCTGCAGGCAGGTAGAAGAGGCCATTGCGATCGCTCTCGCGTGCTCCGCCAATCCATTTCTTAGGGGTGTCTACGTCGCCTCCGTGGAACCACAGGGAGGTGCTGCACAGTTGCGGGTGCTGGTCACATCAGAAGGAGACTATGACTATGAGGGGATGCATCAGATATTGGATCGAGCAGCCGGCTATTTTCGCAGCGAAGTTGCCAAGGCCATCAACCGTAAGCGCGTCCCGATGCTGCGCTTCACGGTTGTTCCAGCGAAGGCGATGAGTGACGGGAATTGGGAACAGGAGGTTGGCAATGAGTAGCCGCATGCCTGTCCGAACGTGGACCCATGACGCGCTACCAGCGGACGTTCGCAGGGCGCTGGATAGGATCGCGGAGTTGCAGGACGTCGCTGTGGTCGCAGTGATGCCCGATGTACATCTTGCCAAAGCGGTGTGCGTTGGTACCGTCGTCGCAACGCACAGCCATCTCTTTCCCGATGCCGTGGGAGGCGATATTGGTTGTGGGATGTCGGCGCTGCGATTTGATACTGACGCGAACCTTCTAAACGACCGAATTATGGCGGCTCGCGTGCTCACGATGCTGGCGAATCAAGTGCCTACGTCGAGTCACAGATCAGTCAACGCAAGGCTTCCCGACGAGCTAGCCAGTCGAAAACTGTCGGTGTCGTCTCTGGAAAAGAAGAAAACCAAAATCGCTAGGACGCAGTTCGCAACACTGGGGCGCGGAAATCACTTCATCGAATTTCAACGCGATGCCGAGAACGCGCTGTGGTTGATGGTGCACAGCGGATCCCGTGGGATCGGCCAGGGTATCCGTGAACATCATGGTGGTGCCGACGGAGGTCTACGCTCGATGCCTGCGAATTCGTCGCTTGGGCAAGCCTATTTGCACGATCTCAAGTGGGCTCTTGATTATGCGCGGCTGAGTCGACGGCGCATGGCCGAGGTCGTCGCACGCAGGTTGGAAGACGTCACCGGCAGCGTTGCACGGTGGGAGTCGTACTTTGACTGTCATCACAACTTCGTTAGACAGGAGAAACACCAAGATCGACTGCTGTGGGTTCACCGCAAAGGGGCTATCTCAGCCCGTTTACGAGAACCGGGGATTATCCCCGGATCAATGGGTAGTGCCAGCTTTCACGTTGAGGGCCGGGGCGATGTCGAGTCTTTGTGTTCAAGCTCTCATGGTGCTGGTCGCTGCCTCAGCCGAACCGAGGCTCGAAGAGCAATCAGCATTAATAAACTGGTCGAGCAGATGACTGGCATCTGGTTCGATCACCGCATCGCGGGCCGTCTGCGAGACGAGGCTCCCGGGGCCTATAAGAACATCAACAAAGTAATGCGGGCACAGAAAACGCTTACACGCATCGTCCGGCGTTTGGAACCAGTGCTGGTCTACAAGGGGACATGAACATGGCCGACAGGAGAACAACGTGCGATCTACATGCTCTCAACGCAGAAGACATGGTGTTGTGTAATCCCAGGGATCTCGAGGCTGCCCATCGAGCTGAGGTCGAGGGTATTGCAACCGACGATCTTCGAGCCGTGACTTGCCGGAAATGCTTGGGCCTCATCGCGAAGCGGGCGCGTCGGCGAGCACCCTGTCCACTGAGAAAAATTGCAGGATTTCGGCCATAAATCAGAGCAAGTTGAAGTTCCCAACTGGCACCGCAAAGTATTAGACGAACGGCTAGCAGAGTACGAACGAGATCCCGACGAAGGAACTTCTTGGGAAGATTTTCAGGAAGAGCTACCGGCAGACCACGCGTCTGAGCAATGACACGCATTATTATTCGGCGTGTTGCCCACCGTTGTGGTTGCTTCTGGAGTGAGTTCGAGCTTGTCATCGTCACAGTATGGCGGACGCATCGCTAGTTTGGGGAGATGGACATGAAGTGCATACATTGTGACGGGCAGTTGAAGTCTGCAAGAGAAAACTATCTGTACGATGCCCAGGGCGTTCGCGTTACCTTGATTGGTGTGAACGTAAAGCGTTGTAGTGTGTGTGGCGAATCGTTTGTTGGAATTCCCCGTCTATGCCCAATCGAGGACTAGCCCGGAAAAATCACGCTCTGCGCCGCTTTCGGAGACGGTTTGAACCTCTCGTTTTTGTTGCTTTTTCTAGGGCCAAATCACGGCGATGGCCCGCAGTTTGGGAACATGGTAACCTATTGACTGTGAAGCCAATTGAAGCTGAATACCGTGACGGTGTGCTCAAGCCCGGCAAACGTCTAGATCTTAGCCATGGAGAGCGTGTCTCTTCGATCGTGCTTCGCCGTCCCGATCCCGCGACTTAAATCGTCTCGCCAAGATTGGTGAGGAAGAGGATATGGTCCTTGCTGATCAAGGAATAGATGAGTGGTGCGAGATGCTGGCTGAAGAAGATGCTAGATGAAGCGCGGCGAAATCTGGTGGGCTGATCTCGGTGCCCATCGTCCACTTGAGCAAACAGGCAGACGCCCAGTGGTGGTATGGCAGAGTGATGCCCTCATCCGAGCACTACAATCGGTTCTAGTCGTGCCGCTTACGACGAATCTCGATCGTGCCCATCTAGCCGGAATCGCCGTGATTGACGGCCACGAAGATGATGGTCTTGAAACCTCGTCGCATTGGCGTTTCAAATCCGCGCTCCAATGCGTAGCGCTAGGGATCTAGGATGGTGCTGATTCATCAGATCGGAATCCTCGATCGAGGCAAGATGTCCACGCCTTTGCGGAGTCCTTCGATACGAGCCGAGACGTCCCAGCTCTCCTGCGTGTCCCAGAGATGCTCTAGGAACAGATGACTGCCGGTGACGCCCATGAGGTCGAAGAACCAAAACTGATTGAGGAGTGGCGAGAGCCAGACATGCTCGCCGCGACTGCCCGATTCGCCACGGACGGCAGCACTCACAACCTTGTGAATGTGGCTGGTGCGCTGGCCCTGTTGGTTGGCGAACACGTAATCCACCGCCTCGAGGTAGCGCTGTCCCGCCAAGGTCTGTGCGAGGAGCGTGGCACTGCCTAGGTTCGCGCCGAGTGCCGTAAGTTCGGCGATGCGGTCGAACACTTGGTCGTGGCAGATCCCATCGCGCATCTCGCCGCCAAACCCAACGCACCCGATGAGTTTGATGGGCACATCGAGTCGTGAAACCGCCGCGAGAGAAGCGAGATCCTCTGCGGGTGTCCCAAGAGAGGACTCATTGCCGCGCAAAATTGCATCAATGCCTCCATCAATGAGAACGATGGCATCGAAGTCATGCTCGAAGATAAGCCGTTGGTAGGCAGCGTGCAATGGTCGCGAGCCTTTCTTGGCGAAGGCCCACGACTGGACCTCCCTCCCAAGTCTCTCCGCACACCATCGCGCAAGCCAAGCTTCCGGGCAATACCTGTCCGACGTGGCGGCTGACGGTGGCACCTCATACAGACAATCAACTTCGGCGTCCTGGAGTACGCGCGGCAGATCCGCCAGATTGGAGAATGAGTGGTTGGCCAGCGCGACATCGTGCCCGGCCGCTAGAAGATCCACCAACAGTGGAACCGCTCCCATCACATCGTATCCGCCGCCACAGCCCGCAAGCAAAATCCGGCGAGCCTTTGATAGTTGGGTTGATATTGGCTGCAGCAGCATGGTTCTCCTAGCGCACGAGTTGTAGGCGTACATCCGCCACCTGAATGTTGGCCGTCATGCCCCAGTGAAAGTCAATTCGGTCGTTCTCGATCCCGTCGCCGAAGATGACTCCGCCGTCGTTCATCTGCGAGACGACGTTCAGTTGCTCGGGTTGCGGGATCAGTCCGTCTTGGATTGCGATCCCTGTGCCAACGCTTGGGAAACTTTCACGCACAAAGAAGGCGAGACTCGCTTCTGTCGGTGTTGGCAACCGTGGTGGATCGATGCGCCGCAGACAAATGGACCGAGCCCAGCCTGTGGCGCCGGTCCCGGTTGTGACAATGAGCCCCGAGGATGATTGTACTTCCTCGGTTCCTGCCCAGCCAATTCGGTATCGCGCCGACTGGTGAGTGCGATGCCCGAGAAAGAGCTCATTGAGCGCAAGGAGCTTCTGGCCGTCATCGACGGTCACAGAGACCATGCACCGCGCCTCGATCTCGCATCGCTCATCCTTCACCGACCTAAACAGCCGCTTGAGGGCACTGGGCTGGTGCGGAACCAGGATGCCATCGTAGGTCTCAGGATCTGGATTGATGCCGACGACCCGCTGTCCGCTGAGATACTTAGCGACGTTAGCCACAAGGCCGTCCTGGCCGACAGCGACAACAAGGTCGCTGGGCTCGAAGACGAACCGATTGAGGTCAAGGCGGGAAACCGCAGACCTCCGCCACGACACAGGTATCGCCTGCGAAATGGCTTCGACAGCAGAGAGCCAGAGCTGGTGGGCACGGTCCACGGACTCCAGCGATTGTCCCCGGCCTTTGAGGAAGAACTCCGCCTGCTGCCGAGTCGCGTGGCGAGCGATCAACTCGTCGTATTGAGTTGGCCGCGTCACTACCACGACCCTGGGCGCCTTGTTTCCCTTCATCCTTTGGCTACCCGTCTGCCGGATCTAGCTTCTTGGCGCCGAGGTTCATGAGGTTCAGCAGCGACGGTCCGAGCAGATCCGGCGACAGGTTGAGATGCTCGATCTTGTGGAGCTTGCCGGCAAGCTCGCGGGCCGCGAGCCCCATGGTTACGGCGGGTGGCAAGTCCCGGTAGATCTCCATGCGCTCGCGCTCGCCCGCAACTCTTGCGCTCTCCACGAACCGGATCCCTCCAGCTTTGGCGCGAGACTGGATCTCTGTTCGCTCCGCCTCCGCCTGCGCCGCGATCTTCTTGGCCTCGGCCCCCTCTTCGATGCGTCGCTTCTCGTTTTGTCCCTGCTGGGCGATGAGCTGCTCTTCTCGAGTCGCGAGTTCGATCTGGTTTTGTAGCTCGTTCTCGGCAATGGCACGCTCCTTCTCCACAGCCAGGGCGCGGCGCTCGAACATCGCCTCGTCGGCCTCTTGCTGGATCTTTTCCCGCGTCTTGGTCTCCAAGGCCTTCTCCAGGTCGGCGGTTGGCTTGATGGATGACACGCGGATCGAGACGATCTCGATGCCCAGGTCCGCCAGCCCATTTTCTTGCGCAAAGCCGGCCATGATGTCCTGGCGAACTTTTTCCTGGCCGCTTACGAGCAGCTCGCGAACCGGAGTTCGCACCACGTAGGCCCAGGCAAACTGTTGGGCCAGCTCATTGAGAAACAGCGCCAGCTTCTCTAGCGGTTGTTTCCGGTGAACCCCCGAGCGGAGGTCGATGCTGAAGTCAATCCGGTCGGCCGTTGTCTCAGGCGCTGCGATCCGGTAGGTGATGACACCCTGGGTCGTGACGTCCTGGAAGTCCGAAGACCGACCATGGAACAGGAACGACAGTTCGCGATCATCGACCGGCACTTCCGCCAGGGCCGTAGACATCGGCAAGAACCACAGGGCGCCACCACGACCCGCTCGATGCACTTGGCCCTTCTTGTACTTGATGATGTGCGAAGTCGGATCCGCCCGAAGGTGCCGAACAATCCCGAAGTCTCTGATCTCTGCCATTGTCTACTCCTTTCTCGCGGGACCGGATGGTGCGAAGTCATAGACATGCACCGAGACGTCCCCAGCGATTAGCGTATCTTTGATGATCGGTTCGATCTGCTCCCACTTTCCTCCAGCAAGACCACACCCGATGCGGGGCATGTGCACGTTGGCACGGAGACGCTGTGCGTGATCTGTTAGCGTCTCGAGGCATGTTCGAAGGGCCGCGTACCGAATGGCAGGACCATCCGATGTGCTACGGATTCCTCGCTGCGCGATCATATTCGCCACGGCAAGTGTGGAGCTGACCGCTACGAGTTGCATCGCCCCAAGCTCGAACGCAGGCGACTTCTCTGCATGCCACCGTCGATACTCCTTCTCTGGCCCAGGCCAACGCCGAGAAATTGCTACGACAAACCCCTTCCCCCAGCCACCAAGGTCGTTGCAGATGTGGGCGATAATGTTGCAACCGGTGGTCGTGGGCTGAGTTGCGTCACCTGTCTTGTATAAAATCTGCGACATGTTGATTCCTCAAATTTGAAAGTCGAAGCCCGCTTTGACGAGCTTCTTGTATTTGCGCTCGTTGAAGCGATAGAGGCGAGCCGCACGGTGGGCGACGCCTTCCTGAACCTCATCGAGCTCCTCCAAAATGTCCATGGACAGGATTTTCTTGCGGAAGTTCCGCCGATCGAGCTCGCGCTCCAGGATGGTTTCGTAGAGGCCTTGGAGTTGACTCAAGGTGAATTTTTTGGGCAGGAGCTCGAAGCCGATGGGCTGATAACGCACCTTGCCCTTGAGCCTGTCGAGAGCTGTTTGCAGGATCCGCTCGTGGTCGAACGCCAGTGATGGCGTGTCCCAGACGGGGAACCATTTCGCGTCGCGGGCATCCGTGGCGGCCTGAACCTTATGATCCATAAGCCGCACCAGCGCGTAGTAGGCGACCGACACGACGCGGCCTCGCGGATCTCTGTCGACGGCGCCGAAGGTGAAGAGCTGCTCCAGGAACACACGCCCGAGGCCCGTCTCCTCTTTGAGTTCGCGACGAGCAGCATCGGGGAGGCCTTCGTCCATGTGAACGAAGCCGCCGGGCAGCGCCCACGAGCCCTCAAATGGTTTCAGATCTCGTTGAATCAGGAGTACCTTTAGGTCCTCATCATCGACACCAAAGACCACACAATCGACCGCGACAGCGGGGCGCGGATATTTGTAGGTAACAGTCATGGTTTCTTATTGTGTACTCTATACACATAGCTTAATGTACCAAGTACACAAAGGCAAGATCCAAATGAACCTCCGCACGGAAAAGTATGTAGAGCTGCATGATCACTGGCCAAAGTCCGGGCGACCGAGCGTATTTCCGATATCGGATCGGAAAACGAGCGAGCGCCTGGGCATCAGGCGTTGGGAGGGAGCACAATGACGGTGGACTTGGTGCGCTTCGCCTTCACGGCGCTGTGGATCGTCAGCGCCGGGTATCTTGTTTGGAGAGCTTTCGTGGCGGCGTGCCGAATTCGCTGGGCTCGACACGCCTACCCGGAGCTTGAACCAACCGATTCTCGCGAGGTGAGTGAGCGCATCGATCGATGCCGTGGTTGCTTGGTTGGCCTGGGTGTCGGTGATGCGCTCAACCTGCCAGCGGAGAGCCTACCGCGTTGGATGACTCGACTTCGTTATCCTGGTGCAGTACGAATGCGGCGGGGCCTAATTCGTTTCTTGCGCCGTCCCGGAGATGTATCCGACGATACACAGCTTACCATTGCGGTTGCATGTCGGCCGTGGTTCACACTCTCCTCGATCACGGCACGGATATTCAGGCTGCGATGAATGCAGTGTTCCGCGCAGGCGGAGATACCGACAGCATTGGTGCCACAGTAGCGGCGTGCATCGGCGCCCAAATCGGAGTCCTAGCCCTCCCTGAGAAGTGGGCGGGCACAGTTCAGCATCGCGATTCCCTCGTCTGGCTGGCAGATCGACTCGCCGTTCAGGAGGCGGTGAGCGCCACCCGGGCCGAGATCATCGAGGTTGAGGGAGATATCGCCGCTCGCGAAGTCGATGCCATCGTGAACGCGTGGAATCGAAATCTCATCCCTCCGTGGCTTGTCATACCCCAGGGAGTGGCGCGGGCGATCCGCAGTGCGGGCGGGCGGGCAGTCATTGCGGCCGCCGGCAGAGCAGGCCCACTGCCGCTGGGCAACGCCATGGAAACAAACGCCGGCCAGCTTGCGGCGAAGTGGGTGATCCACGCCGACGCGATTGATCTGGCGTGGCGAGCGTCGGAGCAATCGATCAGACAAGCGGCGCAGTCATCCCTTCGCCTGGCACACTGGTTGGGAGCACGGACGGTGGCGCTTCCGCTGCTCGGAGCTGGGAGCGGAGGATTTGGGTGCACCCAAGCGTTTTGCGATTATTCGAGAGGAAGCCGATGAACTGCGCCACCTGTTCGATCGCATCGAGCTCGTGACCCTGGAGCGCCCAAGCAAGAAAGGAGGCGCAGGTGCCGATCTACGTTGAAAGCAGACGACGTTAGCTTTCTAATTTCACATCAGGGGTCAAATACTTCGCTAAGTTGCAACGAGACCCTGTGTGACAGCAATGGTCCAAAAGTGACGGAAAAAGGGGGTGAAGTTCTCTTGGTGTCACTGGGTTCTAAACAAGTTCGCTAAAACCGATGGCGATAGGAATCTACCGTAACGGACGAGTTAAATCATTTAGATCCTGAGCAAGGTACTGGTGAGACAGAATGACTTCTCGGATTCCCGGCGGGATAGTCGGTGCGATAGCCGCTTTTTCTACAGTCCAATCTTGGTACTTTTTGTGAGCTTTAAGAAATCGTGCGACATGGCCGTCGAATTTTGTGAAATCAGCAACGAGTCTTGTGGCTGATCGCTTACAATTGCCAAATCTGATCCGACGCTCTGTTTCATTGAGAGCCACGAGATCGATTTCCGTGTCATTGCGATCCCAAAAACCTTGAACTCGGTCGGACAAAAGGAAATCGCCCACTCCTTTGCGGCTACATTCCTCGTAGATCTGCCCAACCAGTTTCTCCAAAGCGAATCCTTCAACTTCCGCAAGGCGATCATTTGTTGTTGCAATGAGTTTGTCCGCCGGAACGAAATTGAGTGCAGCCACCTGATTTGCAATAGCCGCCAGCCATGCGCGCAGGAAGTTATCGGAAATGTAATATCGACCCTTGCGTGCTTTTGGTTTTGCAAAGATGGGTAGCTTCTTCTCGATTAGTCCATACTTCTCTATCAACCCCTTCAGATAGCCGCCAACCTGTTCACTTTCTTCGCCACTAACGTTACGAACGTGGGTTACGAGTTCTCCATGGCTGCAACCACCATTTCGCGCGGATGAATTTGAGCACCACATCATAGCGTCCGTGGATTTCTTTCAAGAACCAGTTATCGGCTTCGGTTCTGAGTGGAGACGAACTCTGAAAGAAAACCCGCTTTAGCAGTTTGTTGCGATCCTCATCTATTACTCCTTGTTCGTAACAGTCGCGATAAAACTTCGGCACTCCCTCGAACATATTCCAAAGAAATAACAGTCGCTCTGGCGTCGAATCAGTATGCGCGTCCAGCAATTTGATTAGGGAACCAACGTCCAGGTGAGATAGCGCGATTTCGTCGGTGGTGCGATTGAATAACGGAGCGCTCCGATCTTCTAGAAGCGTGGACATCTCGGTGTGAATGGATCCCAGAACGAGCAGTCCCCCCAGAGACGTTCTCGGCGTATGCGCCCCGTGAGCCCCATGTTTCGCGCAGCAGCCTGTCGAGTTAAACCGCATGGAATGCAAAAACGGATTCAAAGAAGTCGTGCAGAGCAGCGAAAGATTCTCCGCGCATGGCAGAAGAGCAATCGGTCTGCGGTAGAATTTGGCAAACATCATGGGATCTCGGCGTCTGCGTTATGGAGTTGGCAGAGGCGTGAAAAACAATCTGGCCAGACAGAATTTGTTGAAGTAAAGGTTCGTGACGAGATTGCTTTGAGCGGAGAACCCCGCTACGAGCTCGTTCTCAAAAACGGCAGGCGTTTATTGTTTTGTTCCAAGTCGGATCGGCGAGAATGTCTGCGAGTGGGCAAACTCTCTGGATGGCTCATGTTAACGCTACCGACGAAGGTCCGCGTTTTTGTGGCAGTGAATCCTGTTGACATGAGGAAACAGTTTGATGGTCTTGCGAAGGTTGTTCGTGAAGCGCTGGACGCAGATCCAGAAACCGGCCATCTATACGTATTTGCCAATCGTCGGCGTCATCTGCTCAAGATTTTGTTTTTTGATCAGCAGGGATATTGCATTTTGGCGAAGCGACTTGAGTCTGGGACATTTCCGATTCCCAAACAAGATCAGGAACACGATCGAGATCAAAGCAGAGGATTTGGCGAAACTTCTTCGCGGAAAAACAATCGCAATCAAGAGTTTCGTAAAGGTGAGAATGTCGGACACGCGTGATACAAGGAGGTGTGGGGACGTGGGAAGGCTCTATCGATACGGCATCGATTCACGAATTTCTTGTTTCGGTCACTGCCAATCTGGCAACGGACAAGGAGCGTGAAGCCGGCCAAGAAGTTCTTGCCGAAGCCATGCCGATCATTGAGCGCATGAAACAAGAAATCGATGGTATGCGGAGGCAGATTGCGTCGAAATATCGTCCGAGCTCAGAAAAAATCTCCCCGGCTCAGTTGTCACTCGCGCTCCTAGAATACATGGTGGCCGAGGGGGCCTTCGGACTTACCAAAGGAAACGATCGAAGACTCCTGCTCACAAGAGAAAAAAGCGTAAGAAGCGGACCACAAATTTAGACAATCTCGAGCGAGTGATCGACGACAAACATCCCCCTGATTCGGAACGCCACTGTAATGGCTGCAATCGCGAAAAGGACCACATTGGTTTCGACAAAACAGTGCACCTAGAATTTGAACCAGCAACATGCCTTCGTCCGCGAAGAACGCGCTCATAAATACGCGTGTCGTGACTGCAAAGACGGCATTGTCAGCGGGAATTTAACGCCCAAACTGATCCCAGGCTCCGTGGTAACCCCCAGCCTGATGGCGCAAATCATGACGAGCAAAGTCTGCGACGCGATGCCTCTGTATCGTCAAAGCACCGCATTGCTGCGACGCGGGATCGAGCTATCTGACAAAACATTGGGACAGTGGTATGCGCAAGGGGCCGAGCTGTTATCCGTTTTTAACCCAGGCGCCAAGACAGACCTACTCAAGAGCGCACTGATCAGCTTTGACGATACCCCCATGCCAATGCAAAATCCTGCCCATCCCAAAAACATTCAGCGTGGGCGATTTTGGATCTATTTGGGCGATCGCGGGCGGACCGCGTATTGTGAATTTTCGCCGGACTGGAAAGGGATTTACCCTTGTAAACTTCTCGCCGAATTTCAGGGCAACACGCAACATGATGGATATGCGGGAATCAAAAAACTCTATCGAGGATTGGCCCCACCACGGCAGGCTGGCTGTATGGACCATTCGCGTAGAAAATTTGTTCATGCGCTCGACAGTGGTGACAAACGAGCTGCACCAGTCATCGATTTGATGGCAAGACTGTATCAGGTGGAGCGTTACGCCCAGGACAACCAGATGACTGACGAACAACGCCTCGCGCTTCGTCAACAACATTCTGTTGCCATGATTGCGGACATCGATGCTTATGTTGCCAAGTTTGCCCAACAGAGGAAATCTCGTACCCCCTTGGCCAAAGCGCTTACCTACTGGACTCGGCAGCGCGAAGCCCTGGGCCTGTTTTTGCAGTTCGGTTCGGTGCCGATCTCCAATGCCCATGTCGAGCGTGCGCTCCGGATCGTTACGCTGGTTCGCAAAAATGCACTCTTCGTCGGCTCTCGCGAAGCAGGACAACGCTACGCCACCATCATGACTGCTGTGCTCAACTGCACCCTTGTCGGCGCCAACCCCTACGAGTATCTCAGAGACATCTTTCACAGAATCGCCGCCGGCATCTCCGCCAACCAGCTGAGAACCGCTACCCCTGCTCAATGGCTCGCTGAGAAGATTGTCGATCAGGAATAAACCGATCGAGTTTGTTGAACCGCATGGTTCCATGTAGCGACAATACTGCCGCCAGATGATTCATGCTACATGGGGCGCATTGGGCGCATACTTCTCGGCATCTGACGATAGTCTGTCGACCTCGCTCTGAAGCAGTGAGCAGAAGTCCTTCAGTCTCGCACGATTGAAATACTGAAACTCATCGAGCGCTACAATATAGCCCGCGCGCGCCAGTTGGCCCACTATGCTGGCGAGCTGCGATAGATTCGTTGGCCGAGGAAAGGCGTCCTCATTAATCGCAAAAGTATCCATAGCGTCTGCAATTCCAGACAGAACACCAGCAGGACCTGAGTCGGGAATTTGGATGTAAAAAACCCCGTGTTTCCGTTCAGACCCGAGGGCCTTCTGAATCAAAGTAGTTTTGCCGATTCGCCGCCGACCGGTCACGAGGATGATGGTCTTGAAACATCAGTCGCTTTGGCATTTCAAATCTCGCAATCTCAATCTGGTAATGGGTGAAAAATTATGCTTGCTCGACTAGCCTCCCTACGCATGGAGTCCCGCGAGGGTAGACGCTGGAGCTGTGGCCCCGTTTCTAACATCGTCCAACTCGTAACATTACGCACGCAGGTAAGGTCCGCCCAAAAACGAGGAACATGACTATACACGTGGGTGAAGCTCCGGGCATGATAGTCAATGGGGCCAAAGTAACGAAGAAGAAGTGGAAGACCTTTTTCTAATCCCCACAGTAAGAGGGGGTTCCATAAAGCGTACAGACTGCTGTCTCGTCATTTGTAGTAATGGTTTCAGACGAACGAAGGACAGACATGATACTGTCTTCTGTCTCAAAGGTAGTTTCCAACCCAATCGCAAAACCAACATATGTGAGAAACAGCAAATCACTAATAGGCTCGTACTTCGGATCGTCTTTGGAGCGAATAATCACATGCGCATTGAGAATCCATCCAGTGTTAGGCTTTGTTTCGTGCTTAAGCTCGGTAAGAGCAGGAACATCTCCTACTGAAATGTCGCCAACATAAAAGTGAATTCGTCTTTCGGCTGAAGGAACATCCGGGGCATCGTCCCTCTGAACCAAATCCTCAAAACAAATTTGACTACACGATATATCCTCCCAAGCTTGAAGAGCGGCAGTAATGGCATCAACCCGATCTGCGATATTAGAGTGGTATGAAGTAGCGATACAACCGGCTTCAAGAGGCCAATGTAGGGGTCGATTTCCTACGATTTGGAAAGGTACCAGCTGTCCATCGGGAGTGCCCTGACAGTCGGGTCGCTTACTCGAAGGACTCATGCAACTTGACTCCCCTAAGTTTTCCTCGATGCACTCAGATGCATCTTGGCATTCCAAACAGACGAACGGCTCATGGCATTTGATTTCGCCACAGTCACCAACCTCATCCGTCCCCACCTCCTCCACATCCCATAACTAGCCATCCAAGAACCGCAAATCTTACTATGTCATTCCTAAAACAAACATTCATTTCATGGATCTCATTCTATGGTCTATCCGTATAGTATACTTCCAAACTAACCCGTTACCCTCAAAAATGGCCAATTCTACTTCACAAAAATCCGTAGTTTGAGTGAATCAGGTGCCAACAAAGCATTGTCAGTAAACTACGGATGCACGACACTGCACGTCTGGCATCATATTGATCGGCAATCCAGAAATCTGCCCCTGGCCAACTAGCTTCGCAACAACCATCAGAAAATCTCTGACGACTCTTAGTACCTTGCAACTCGAAAGTTATTCTGCCAGTTACCGCATTCGCCCTGGCGCATTTCATTTTGATAAGCTTCCTGAATAAACCAGGGGACTCGGACGATGACAAAGGATGCAGTCAAGAAATTTCGACTTGAAGGAGATCCGACGGTCGGTGTTGTTGTACCCGACACTAACCAAGTTGACAAAGAACCGAACACTCTAACAAGAACAAAGAACCGAACACTCTGACAGCCGATGAGTTGATGCAGTTTCTTGTGGCGATGCGAGATCGGTTTCCGCAACATTTTGCCTTGGTGGTGGTGCTTGCCTATACCGGGTTGAGATTTTGTCACGCGAGTGCTCTGCGCTGGGAGGACTGGGATGATGAGCATAGTGTGTTGCACATTAGACGCAAACAAGTGCGTGGTAGAATTGGAAAAGTTACAAACAAAAAAAGAGCCCCCAAAGAGTATCCAGTGGAGTCGGAAGTTGCTGATATTCTCCGTGAACATCGACGTGCAATGATCAAAACAACAATCCGCTGGTATTCAGACGGGTTGGATGTTCCCATCAAGCGTGGGCACCCTGAGGACGCCAAGCATCCTGCCAAGCGATTTACGCCCAATGGATTAAGCTACACGTTTTCCGATATAATTCGCCGAGCGAAAATTGATCCAGTCGTTCGGCGGGCGTTGACCGGTCACGTCACCGTAGAACAGGGGACACACAAGCGGGTGGCAAAACTTGAGACAGAGCGTGAAATTCTAAAAAAGTTCGCGGCCTTCTGTGCGAGCGAAAACGAGTGAGATATGCATTCGTTCACGCGCAGAAGGCAAAATACGGCATCCGTGCGTTATGCGACGCTCTTGAAGTTTCACGGAGCGGGTACTACGCATGGCTCACGCGAGGCCCGTGTAACCGAGACGAGCAAAACGCAGACCTGCGCGAGCACATCGAGGAAATCTTCGAAGAAACCCGCCACAGCTATGGGAGCCCGCGTATGACTCACGCGCTGCGAGAGCGAGGCTGCATTGCTGGTCGTCACCGCGTCGCTCGAATCATGCGAGAAATGGGCCTCTATGCCTTTCGCAAACGGCGGTACCGGAGGTCGACTGACGATTCCTCGCAACTCTATGTAGCCGGCAATCTACAACGATGACCTCGCCAAGTCGAAGTCACGTATTGCTCGCCGGCTGGCTTTGGATGCTGGTGTCGAGTTGGCCAGTGACTCTCACAATCTCTCCGAGTGGCGAACCCTCCATAGCGGTGGCCTCCTTGCGGGTGGCGCCGGTGGCGGACTCACAGGGCAGGGTGTGTCGGGCTTGATGGTCGTGGACGACGCGCTCAAGAACCGCGAGGAAGCTGACAGCGCCTTGCGTCGCGAGACCGTTTGGCAATGGTTCAACGAAGTCGTGTTCACCAGGCTCTAAGGCGCCTCCGTGATCGTCATCCAGACCCGGTGGCATCAAGACGACCTCATCGGTCGCCTCGAACAGACGGGCTCCTGGGAGGTCATCAACCTGCCCGCGCTGGCCGAGGGCAATGACCCGCTCGGTGGAACGACGGGCGCGTCTATGTCCCGACTGCAGCGCCTTGGCTACCCGACTTCCTCGCCGAACTCAACGCCTTCCCCGGCGTTCGTGATCGCTACGACGACCAGGTCGATGCACTCGCCCATGCATGGAACAGCATGGTGATCGCCCGACGAATACGCCGCGGATCGCGTCTTTCGAGCGGCCCCTTTGGGTGACAATACGCCTGTGGCTGCCGGTATGGCCTTACTCTGATCATGCTGGTAGATTGGCCCAGTTGACCAGCGAGCCATCAGCACTACGGCGGTTGCCGTTTCCCGAGCAGATTGTCGCCATTGACGAAGCTCTTCGCCAGGGGCGTGGACCCGATCTGGTCACTGAACTTGCCTCCTTTCGCGATCACGAACCCCTGGCACGGATGCTGGCGAATCTCGCGGTTAGCGGCGAGCTCGTCGGCTCAGCGGACTCAATCGCGAGCGTGGTTACAGCACTACCCGACACTGGCCTTCGGAGGGTTTTGCGCGCGCTCGAGGGGGCGCCGGCTGTGATTGAATTCGCTGAAGCTCTCGTGCGGTGTGCTGCAGAACTGCCGGCCACGCGCATCACGGCCTTTGCCGTCATCGATCGGTGGCTCAAGAACGTCGCGCCATCGGCACGCAGTTCTATGGTGGACGGGGCCTTGAACATCTGTCGCGAAGCACTGGGTACCGGGGCCCTAGACAGAATTGGCGATCGCGAGCTTATGCGCATACCCGGCGCAAACACTGTCGAGCTGGCAGCAATAGCCGCGAACGCGGACGTGAGTGAAGCGTGGAACGCGCGACTGGCTAGTTTCGCGGCAGAACTGCTAGACACACTAGAGGCGCAACCCAAGTCTTTGAGCCAGGCCAACGCAGAGCAGCTTCTCTCACGTCAGATCTATACCGACCCCGGGCACTTTCTCATCGAGCTTCTACAAAACGCCGACGACGCGGGCGCTCGTGTGTGGCACCTGCGTCTCGAAGAGGATCGCGTCGAGGTCGAGCACGACGGCGCCCCCTTTGACGCTCGCGACGTTGTCGGTCTCCTTTCCATTGGCCAGACGACGAAGAGCAAAGACCAAATCGGTTTCTTCGGTGTCGGATTCAAGTCGGTCTACGAGATTTGCGAGCGTCCCCAGGTCTACTCTGGCGCCTACGCCTTCGAGATTGCGGATGTCTCGATTCCCCGTCCGCTCAAAGCTCGCTCGGGTCTCGCACCGGACCGTACGTTGCTGATTCTGCCTCTACGCGACCCAACTGACGAGACTCGCTCTGGAGAACGCCTATTCGGACGAATGGCAGATTTGCCAGCGGAAGTGCTCCTAACTCTAAACTCGTTGCGAGAGATTCATGTACGGTACGGCAGTCGCAGACGCTCCGTCGTTCGCCATGGTGCGGATGATCAGTACGTGACCCTGCGCGACAACAACGCCGCTCGCTCCTACTTTCTTGGCTCACGAGAATGCCGCTACGAGGGCCCCCGCGATGCCAGCCGCACAACGGCCACACCTGTGTTGGTCGCAATTGCGTTGGCCGGTGATGGTACGCCGGAGCCTTTGGGCGATCGGCCCACCGTGTACAGCTACCTTCCTACCAACGAACGCTCGGGCCTGCGAATGCTGTTACACGCGCACTTCGACCTGCCCGTAGATCGAGAGAGACTGGACCTTTCATCTCCGTGGAACCGCTGGGCAATCGACCAAGCGGGCGAGCTCTTCGCCGAGCTCATTTCCACGCTCACCAATCAGGAGCAACAAGGTTCGAGTTCACTGCTCGACCTCCTCTCCTTACCCTCGGAGCTTGGAGATCCGGCTTATGAGTCAATCGCCGCCAAGGTTGCGCCCGTGGCGTTCTTGCCCGCAGCTGGGGGCGGATGGCTCGCGCCGTTGGAGGCTCTGCTCTGCGCCGATACTGGTGTGGTGCGTGCGCTTGCTGGGCTGGTTATCGCGGATGAAAGGCGACTTGTTGACGTACTCAGTGCGCGCCATCAACAAGTCGCGAAAGAACTGGGTGCACGGGATCTCGCTTGGTCCAGCGTTGTTGCGTTGCTCGCCCGAGAAGCAGAAGCGCAAGTATCTGGTGCGGCCTTTTCGGCGCCCTGGCGTGAGCACCTTCCAGAGCTTGCTGTCGCTCTCGGCGCTACCGACATCGACCTCGCCCCCCTACGGTTACTTCCCTGCTTACCCGATCACGCCGGCCGCGCACGCTCCCCCACCGAGCTTCTGCGTGGAAGTGGCGTGCTCGCCAGCGCTCTGCGCCCCTTGTGCCCAATGCTTGCGCCTGAACTCGACACGTCCGAGTGTCGACCATTCGTCAGGCGACTTGGCGTTCCACGCGCAACCGTGGCGGATCTCATTTCGCGACTTGCCGATCCGAAAGCGGCGCTCGCCGCGGTCGAAGCTGCTGGTCTCGATCCGATCATGGAACTCGTCTTGGCTGCCCCTCTGGGCCAACGGTCTGGTATCGATCAGGCGGTTCTCGTGCCCACAGACCGCGCCGATTGGGCCCGCGTTGGTCTCGCGTTTCTGACTGGCGAAGGCGCGTTGGCAGATCTTGTACGCGACGCTGAAACGCGGCCTCCACTGGTGAGCCGGGAGATCGAAGACCGGTGGGGTCCGGGGCTGTCGGATCTCGGTACGCCTTTGCTGGATTTACGTGCAGCGCTTGCACTCCTCGAGCGGGGCGAGCTCGCTTTCGCCCATGAGCAAGTGGCCCTACTTCATGGAGCCATCGACGAGCAAGCGAGTGAGATCAGTGCAGCCCTGTTTGAGCGGGTCGCGGCCGCGGACATTTTTCCGACCGCGACAGCCAAGCTCTGCCCGTTGCGGGGCGAAGGGCTGCTGAGATTGCCGCCGATAAAGAAATCGAGTCGTTGTGGCCCCAGCGTGCGTGGGTCCGCCGCGACATTGCCGAACTACCATACGTCGCAAAACTTGGTGTCAAGATCGTCGATGCCGACTCAGTGGCAAACGCCCTTTTGGGTGGCGAGGAAGACGTTCGCTTCCAAGATGCCGCCTTTGCTTATCTCGCAACGCACCGCGAGGCGCTCAGTCCCACAACCATCGCGGCACTGGCGGCTGCGCCGATCTGGCGGAGCGAGGATGGCAGTCGTTATCCGATCCATCAGCTTCGCCATTCCAGTACAGAGCCCGCCGTAGCTGCGCTCTACGAGCGCTGGCCTTATCGGCCCACCATTACCGAAGGAACTGAGCCTGGCAGTCCTCAGCATCTGGCGCGCGCTCTTGCTCTCGATCATTTGGTCGTTATCCCGAACTTCGGTACTGCCTTGGACGATCTCGTCGCTGCGACGACGCAGCCCGCTGCCAAGAACCGTGATGCCACGTCTACACTACCGGTCGCGGATATTGACGTACGGTCCGCGATCGCGGACTTGCTCGCGGCTGCGGGCCGCCATCTTCCCGGCGTACGCCTGGCCCGTGTGTGCGACGCTGCGATCTTTCAATGTGACGACAGTGTATTCAGGCCACTGGCCAGTTGGGACGCACCGGCCGCTAACTCTGCGCATCACGTGCCGGCGGAGTTGCGCGAAGCGTTTGCTGGCACCGCATTACCATTGCTTTCCGAGACAGAGGCTCGCCGACTGGAAGTCTTTCTTGCAGCGGCTGGTCGCCCGCCGGCGAGCTTTGTGGATCTACTCAAGGTGGCGGGGGGCGGCCTAGCGCCCGATGCAGATCCATGGGCGTTGCGCCAAGCCCTCATCAACAGTCGCGACCAACTACCGGGATTGGCGGAAGAGCACGTCGATGCGTTGCACGCACTACCGATCTGGCCGACACGACAAGGTCTGTTGCCCGCCTCAAAAGTCCTTCGCCGCCGGGACATCACTCGCTGGGTTGAGGACGATACTTTCGTGTTGTGGTCAAGTTCGCTCGATGACGACGAAGCGAGCTTGCTCTTGGCGGAAGCTGACGTGCAGGCTGAGCAACTCGAGCCGTGGCTCACTTTCTCGAATCCTCTGACTGCGTTTGAGCGAGCACTATCACGCATCGCCAAGGTGGGAACCCCGGTAGCCGAACAGGCCGAGCTCCTGGCGACACCGGAGCGAGCAGCAGCGGTTGCCGTCGCCTTCGTTCGTGGCCGAGCTGCGGAGTCCTGTCCAACTCTTGAAACTCTGCCGGTTGGAGTCAATCTCGTCGGTGAACTCGTGCCGGGCGATCTGCTCCTCGGCGATGAACATGAGCTTGTATTCTGCGCCGAGCTTCCATTCGCCAAAAGGATCGGACATCCGCGATGGTCGGCGATCGTCCATGCCGCCGACGCGGATGCGGTCGGCAAAGCCAATCCGCGGCAGGTTCTCGCCGCGCTGGTCGATACTCCCGGCCACGCCAGCACCGTTTTTGCCGACGGCGAAATCCGCCGTGCTTTCTATCAGTGGCTCGAGGCGCGGTGCGATGCATTTGCTGACGATGAGCAGAGTCGTGGCTTACTGGGAAAGATCGCGTTTGTCCGTTCAGGGCAGGGGGCCCAGCGCGCGCCAACAGAGTTGCTGTTTGATCGCGAGCTGCCCGACCTGGGCATCGATTGGAATCCCGCCGACGAGCTGCCCAGTCGGCTTGTCACATGGCTACGCGCAGCCTATCGACCCGCAACCAAACAGCTACGCCCCCTGAGCGACAAGCTGCTAGATGCCGCCGATGCGGCGATTGACGCTCGTGATGGCGACAGGCTCGCGTCGATCATTGCTCATCTCGCGCGGGCGCTGCGGCCCGACCAAGAGGGGTTCGGTGATCGTGTGCGCCGCTTGCAGCTGCGAAAACGTCTCCGAGTCGAAAGTGCCAGCGGCGAGTTTAAGCGGCCCAGAACCCTATTGGCGTCTACGCCGCACGATGGTGATCTGATTGCGCGCTTCGCCGACCCGATGCCCCAGCGGGTGTCTCGCCGCTACGAGGCCGCCGAAACGGTAGCGCTGCTTGTCGCCGCGGGAGCCGATGCAGAACTCAGCGAAGATGCTTTACGCTCATTTCTCGACGGCAATGCGCTGAAACCGGGCCCGGACGCCAAAGTCGCTCTTGCGTGTTACGTAGCGGGGTTGGGTCACCGCATTCCGGAGTTGCGAAATGCCCTGGCCCTTCGTGACCGCACGTGGCTCGTCGATCAGAATGGCACACCCCATCGTCCCGAGGCACTGTACTGGCCCTCGGATAACCTCACTGATCTCATCGGGGAACGCGAAGATCGTCTCGTGCATCCTGAAGTCGTTCATCGGGTGCCCAACGCACATGAATGGATCGGCACCCGAGATAGTGCCAGCGCGGACCTCGAGGACGTGCTGGCCACCATCGCCGCTCAGCCGCCTGCGAGCAGCGAGGTACTGGCATGGCTCAATGCCGGTCTCACATCCGGCAGCATCGACGGCACCAAGTTACGCGATGCGCTCAGTCATGTTCCAATGCTCGTTGACGACCTGGGCGTGCTCCGGCGACCCGGGGAGGTTGTCATCGAAGGTGCCCGCTACCGGTTCGGAGACCAACGAGGCGATTGGTCACGGGGAGCACAGCTCGGGCGCCTCGCGTCGGCCTTGCGCATCGCACGCCGGCCCGGAAAGCGCGACGTGGTCTCCTTTATTTCAGAATTGTGTGCAACCGTGGACTGGGCCGATGGCGTCGCCAAGGCCGAAGGGAAACTTTGGGCCGAACGTCTGCCGCGGTGCCTCGATCTTCTGGTAGACAGTGGTGGCCACAAGCCTCCTCAACTTGCTGTAGCATGCCACAGGCACGAGGAATTGTACGTATGCCTGCTACCAGAAGCAGCGGCGCGGATTAGATTCGCAGGGGATGAAGGCGTAGGCGAGTTCGAAATTGTACTCGCTGACGGTGCGCAACATTCTGCCTGGGCCAGCTACCTAGCTCATTACGGCGTAGTAAGCAGCATTGGAGCGAGAGAAACCAGTCGCCCCCCAAGCGTTGTGGAGAACGCAACCGGCCCCACAATCCAGGAGACGTTCCAGCATGGCGCAGAGCCAGAAGAGTCCGCCAAGCCGAAGCCGAGCGAGCCCAGCCCACCCAAAGGGGAAGAGGGCCCAGGGTTCTTGACACGCATGCGGCAATGGCTGCGTGGAAACGACAAACAAGATGAGGAGACCAAGCCGCGGCCAGACCGCCGGGACTCCACGAAGTCCGAGCCAAGCTCTTTTGCTCCGCCGCCAGCTGGCGGTCCGTCTGGGTCGAGGTCGCAAAGACGTCCGCCCCCAGCGCGTCGTGACCCCAAGCGCGATCGCCGCTGGTTTCGATCGCGGAGCAATCTCGAGGAACAACTAGCCGACGGAACAGGCTGGCTTGCTGACCGCCAGCGGGCGGGAACTTTCGGTCTCGCCCACTCGCCCGCGTCGCTGCCACTTCCATACCAGTACGCGCCACAAGTCCTCTACGCGGGCTTTAGCTCCTGGAGTCAGAGCTGGCAGCGTTTCGTGGGCGATGGATCGTGGTTTCGTGGCACCGATTCTGTGGGTCGAGTCCGTTTGCGGGGTAAGTTGCCTGGTGGAGAGGCGGTGATACCCGTGCCCCTATTTGGTCAAGTGTCTCTCCTACAGGCCGACGGTATGGGGAATGGTCTCGATCATCTGGTTGACGCCGCTGGGCTTTCTGTTTGGCTTAACAAAGAGGACGCCGTCGTGACTGTCGAGGTTGAGCTCTTTGAACCGCCCAACATGGAAAACGGCGACCGACCGCGTCGTGCGCCCAGAGCACTTCTGGAACCCACGGTGGCGGACGCGGAATTACCGGACGAAGTGCACGATATTGCGGCGAGCGCGCGCAACGAGACCGATGTACTCACAGCGGCCGAAACGGTGCGTTCCTTCATTCGAGAGCGCTACGTTTACGATCCCACCTATCTCGAAGATCCTTCTGTTGCAGCCTGGCTCCGGCAGCGAAGCCGCGGCCGTTCCAATGTACACGTCGCGGCGCTGCACGCAAGCAGTGACGCCGACACCCTGGGGCGTGGCGTCTGTTATGAGCTCAACGCACTGGCTTGCGAACTGCTCCGGCGCGCCGGCATTCCCGCTGTTGTCGCTACGGGTTGGACGTTTGACCGCGGTTTCGTAGACGAGCCGGATCACCTGTGGGCAATGGCGCTGGTTGAAACAAACGACGGTTCGCGCTGGCTACCTGTGGACGCGGCGTCAACCCGCGAGGGTCGCCCCCTCCGTGTCGGCCCAAGGCCTCCTGGTCCGTGGAAGGCGCCTGCCCCGACCGGCAAGCCCGCACAGAGACCACGCTGGTTGCCAGTTCGGGCTTCCCGCAAACGGAAAAGTGCCGTCCCGATCTCAGACTTGTTCCGCGTAGCGCGGTACCTGGAGAAGACAACCGATGCCTACTTGGGCAACCGCGCAGAGCTACTTGCAGCGTGTGAAACACTACTGCGCGATCCAGAGCGCAGCAAAGTGCTGGCCAAGCTGCTTGCCGAACTGGACGAACGGCAATGAGCTGCGCAGGACAATTCTTTCCGAGTGTCTGGCCTTCTGCACTCGGAGTAACCGCGGCCTCGGGGGCAGCTGTTGAGCGGCTGGCCAAGTGATAGTGCATATGCGGTGACTCGTGGGGTTTAAACCAGCACGTCGAGGATCGGCGACAACGCTCAAAGGTCACAACTTTGCGCAGGAGAGCAACGAACTTGCGCGGAGACATGCGATGAGTCCCACCGAGATCGATAAGCTCTACGAGCCGGTCGCACCGCGAAGTATTGGACGAACGGCTAGCAGAGTACGAACGGGATCCCGACGAAGGAACCTCTTGGGAAGACACCGCTCGATCTGTTTGAAATTCTCGCTTTTGTTGCTTTTTCTAGGGCTAAAATCACGGCGATAGCCCATAGTTGCCGAACGTGCTAATCTATTGAATGTGAAGCCGATCGAAGCTGAATACAGTGACGGTGTGCTCAAACCCAGCCAACGTCTAGATCTTCGCCAAGGCGAGCATGTCTCTGTGATTGTGCTCCGTCATCCCGACCCCGCGCGGTGGGACCTAAATAGGCTCGCTAATACCGGCGAGGAAGAAGATCTTGCCCTTGCCGATCAAGGAATAGATGAGTGGTGCGAGATGCTGGCTGAAGAAGATGCTAGATGAAGAAGATGCTAGATGAAGAAGATGCTAGATGAAGTGCGGTGAAATCTGGTGGGCGGACCTAGGAGCCCATCGTCCACTTGAGCAAACGGGCAGACGACCAGTCGTGGTGCCGTAACCGAGTTAGCCGAACTTGAACTCGCAACCGACGAAGCCCTGGGGCGAATCCGACCACCTGACTGGTAGCTGTTGGCGAACCTTTAGCGTAGCGTGTGCGTGTTTTCGGATATGATTCGAAGGGCGAAGATTGACCCCGTCGTTCGGCGGGCGTTGACCGGTCATGTCACCGTCGAGATGCAAGAGCACTATTCAAATGTTGGGCTTGATGAAAAGCAGTAGCATCGGATTCGCCAAATTGTGCCGATGTTTGTTGCCAAAAACCGGAGACCAAACCGGGGACTAGGCACTTATGAATGAAACGATGCCGGATTGCCTCTTGACAACTTTAAGTATTGCAGTAACTTACAACGCAATCGCGGGATTAACTCAGTGGTAGAGTGTCAGCTTCCCAAGCTGGAGGTCGTGGGTTCGAATCCCATATCCCGCTCCACGCGAAAGCAGTTTGAAGACGGCCGGTTAGGTTTCCATTCCTGGTCGGGCGTTTTCCATTTCAGCTCCGGTGAGGATGTTCGCCCCTAATCGAGCCCGAAGAAAACAATGGGAAAACAATGGAACAATGGGGACGTGTTTCGAAAGTTCGGAAATCTAATTGCGAAGTTCCGAACTTCCGAAACGCGTCCCCATCCCCCCTGAGTTGGTCGTTCCGTTACAGGCCGAGGATGCGTGTCACAGCGGGTTCGAGTCCTGTGAGACCCGCTTTCTTGCCTTCCTCTAGCGCAGTGTTGGCGGGCATTCCTAACAAATAGTGTGCGCGCAAAGCAATCAGACCACCGACGCGGTTTCCACTACCGCAATGAAGCATGACTGGCCCTGATGCCGCCTTGAGTGCCTCGTGCAAAGCTGTTGCATTTTCCCGAGTCAATCCGGCCTCCCCTGCTGTCGGGATCGAAACGTAAACAAGGCCGAGCTTTTCCGCGAGTACTTTTTCTTCAGCGCTCCCCGGTTCAGAAGCCGTACGCAAGTTAATAATCGTCTGATAGCCGGACTTTGCGGCATGCCTCAGCTCCTCATCGCTGGGCTGCCCGCCGACTAACACTCCCAAATAATTTTTGGCGTTCTTAATATTGATCATTCGCAGCTCGTTTTGATTGGGAGACGAAGTTGTAAACCAGGCAACTGTGGCAAGTACACCAGCTAATCCTGCCAGTCCAATGAGAACTTTACGAACCATAGAAATGCCCCCCTTTGTTCCCAAACTGCAATACCCAGGTCAATCCACACATTCTATCGCGAAGAGGGCGTTCGCTCCAGTCTACTCGTTGGGTTCATAGTGAAGAATACTACCGTCATGCCCAGGAACCCAAATATCCGGATGCTTGTACCCCAGATCCCTGTAACGTCCGGTACGTCACCCGCCCTTTCCAGGTTCTTCAAGCCGGCCACTCTGGAACATTCAGCGGACGGGTGAGATCCTGACCGGCAAGAGATCGAAGAGGAAGCGATACCTATGGGGGGTTGGGTTTCGTGCAGCTAAGAAAGAATGGGTCGTTGAGGAGTCTTCCAACTGTTCTGGATTCGTTTCTACTCGCCCTCGGCTGATGTTCCTCAATACGTTTTGCAGGAAAAAACTTTCTTCGAACAATATTTAGTTGCTCAGAGATCAATGTATTAAGGTCCTCGGTACAAACGTCTATTCGTTTCACCCCCTTTTTTCAGAAAGAGAGAAACAATGAGGAAGAAACAATGGGGACGTGTTTCGAAAGTTCGGAAATCTAATTGCAAAGTTCCGAACTTCCGAAACGCGTCCCCATCCCGTTTCCCCATCCCGTTCCCATCCCGTTCCCCCTAGTTCCCAATCGATCGAAATTGTTGATATTTCAATCAGTAGGGGGCATTCGATTCAGTGTTTGACTATAAGTCAATATGTGATATAAGATCACATATGGATGAGCCACTCAGTAGTTCGGACGCAAAACGGCTCATCCGAGAAATCATCACCAATGGAACCGTCTATTACTCAAAGCATGCACGGCAGGAAATGGCGAACGACAACTTGTCGGAAATTGATTGTAGCAACGTCATGCGTGGCGGCGTTGTCGGCGAGGGCGAATGGGAAAATGGTTCCTGGAGATATCAGGTCCGAACGCAGCGCATCACTGTTGTGGTTGCTTTCTGGAGTGAGCTGGAGCTTGTGGCCGTTACAGCATGGCGTATGGGCCGCTGAATCAAGGAGATGGACATGAAGTGCATACATTGTGGTGGGCAACTCAAGTCAGCGAGAGAAAATCACCTGTACGACGCCCAAGGAGTTCGCGTCACCTTGATTGGTGTGAATGTAAAGCGTTGTGGTGCGTGCGGTGAATCGTTTGTTGGGATTCCCAAAGTCGAGGAACTTCATCGGGTCATCGTCTATGCCATTAGTACCAAATCAGCTCGTCTCACACCGGAGGAAATCCGATTCCTCAGAAAATCACTCGGTTGGTCTGGGACTGACTTCGCCCGACACTTTGGCGTCGAGCGTGAGACGGTTTCGCGATGGGAGTCGGGATCGCAAAAAATGAACTCGACTGCAGATAGACTTCTTCGACTCGCAGCAACCACCTTTGACCCAATTCAGCAATATCCTATCGATCGACTGCAAGAAATCGAAGAAGAAGCAATACCACTCAGGCTTGGGTTCCGTTCAGCTAAAAAAGGCTGGGTAGTTGAAGAAGATTTCGCTGCGTAGGGCACCAGTCCCTCGCACCCCACGAAAACCAGGATCCAATATTGGCAGACCATATAGAACAATGGGGACGTGTTTCGAAAGTTCGGAAATCTAATTGTGAAGTTCCGAACTTCCGAAACGCGTCCCCATTCCCGTCGAAACGCGTCCCCATTCCCTCCACTTGTGGTATCGTAGCCTGAGGCGGCGAAGCGACAAAACCAGGATGACCTGGAAGCGAATGTATCGGTTGGCAGACAAATGGATCCCCACAGTCCGCATCACACATCCTTATCCAAACGAGCGCTTGTGCGTTTGACCCGAGGCAGGAGCCCGGTGCATTGGTAGTGCACGCCGGGATCTGTGCGGGGGGTGGCCCGAACCCTTGAGTGCTAAGGGCCATTCCTACCGCGACCATCCCCATATCACTCATCAGGGCCGTCGGGCTCTCCTGTCGGAGTTCGAGGAATAACGTCGTCAATGGTGAGTTGTCGCTCTAGAACGTATCCCTTCTGCGTAGCAACGAACTGCTCGGCAAAGGACATGGTCAATTTGGCGATCATTTCCTCAGTAATGACATCCTCGCTCTTACCAATGCTTTCATTAATACATCGTGCGACCATTTCTTCAAGAGCTTGCTGTTGCATACGCCTTATTGCGAAGCTCAACAGATTGTCCAGCCGGCCATTGGTGGCTACCTGATCGCCTTTGATAGTAGCAAATTGGTCAATCGAAATTGGTGATGAACTGAAATTATAAGCTACGAAGTGTTGCTCGGTGATGGGGTTGACCGAGTGGCCAACGCTAATATTTTCAGAGTTCCACTCCTTGGAAAGAAGGCCTGTGAATAGAAAACATCCATACAGTTCGATTGTCGCAAAACAGCCGAATTCGCGAGTTGCGTACACCAAAAAACGATGCACGGCTACTGCTGGTTCGTGCAGACCTACTATGGTTGGTAGCTTTGCTGCCGAATTCATCCGAATGAACTCACTGCTTGGTCCGCCGATCTCGATGAACCTGCGAACATCCTCAAAGGCGGAGCCTCGAACCGCGACTGTACCGGTCTTGGTAGCGAGAAGTAGTAACGAGATTTTTGAGAGTGAACGCAGCAGGTCCGGCCCTAGGGTGATATCAAGTTCAATGGGCGATGGGAGTTGAATCTGTGTAACGTTGGCTTGGGCTAAAATCGTTTCGTCTAGCGTGGTTCCGTACTTGGCTGCGAAACTCTCCAGAATCTTATGGATCTGATGGCCTTTGGTTGCATCAGCTCTGATGCGTATTCGAACCTGCCCGTTCTCCGACTCGTCGATCTCGACCTTCGCTTTGGGTTGAATGATCTTTGCTCCTGGCAAGAGCGTGTAAGTCTCAGACTTGTCTGGTCCCTTAATGCCCTGAATTTGTGGCGGTGCTCGCCGGCGACCGCTCCTGACACCAAGCATGTTCGCCAGAGAGGCTAGTCCTTTGGCCGCGTGGCGTTCAAATGAGCCGCCGAACGTTTCATTGTGGAGATCACAGAGCAGATTCCTTGAGCTTCGTCTTCCACCGAGGAAGGCGCTCACTACATGTTCGGGCTTCTTCGAAGGCAACAGAGAATTGCAAAACACGCAGAGCATTGATTGATTATAGTAGAGATAGCGGGAGAACCGTATGCTGGCAACAATCTGGAGTAAGCCGTGAGAATTGGTTGACGGGAAAAGTGGGGTCAGACTGAAGTTATAACTTCAGTCTGACCCCTTATTTCGCCGTATTTCGAAACGTATCGATTTCGCCCAAGTCTCGAGCGCCAACGATTCAGATCGTGTTCGCAAGTACCTTGCGAAGTTCGGCGTGCGATGGGCGGACATCCACCCGGATCAATGACCAGTACGGTTGAGGTGGCGAAATACGCGCGAAGCTGTAGGAGTCTTCGCGTGTTCGGGGCGCGAAGTGGCTCCTGAGCGAATCGAACGCTCTCTCCAGCTTTAGAAGAGCCGGGACTGGTCCATCAGAGGAGCCGTACCTCGCCCAGGAATTGAACCTGGAGCGCCGGGTTTAGAAGACCCAGCTGGGATCCGTCCCGCGAGGCGCAGCGGAAGGCGAGGGACTCGAACCCTCAAGGCAACGTTGTCGCCCGCCCGGCTTCCAACCGGGGTCCTCACCATTCGGATGCCTTCCATGGCGGAGAGAAGGGGAGTCGAACCCCTAAGGCAGTTACGCTCACTCGGGTTCAAGCCGAGCACCGTCGCCAATCGGTTTGTCTCTCCAGTGAATGCCGGCGGGCTCGCGGATCCGATCTGTGGCCCGTGGCATTCGGTGTGCGGTCAGCCGCTTTGCAGTTCACCGGTCCAGTAGAGATAGTCTCTCCAGGCATCGGGCGCCGTGTTGCGGTTTACCCGAAGCGTCATGACCGGGACCCAAGTCGGCCGTGTTGGCCGGTTGAGCAACGCCATGTGCGCTTGCTCCGGCGTCCGGTTCCCCTTGCGGCTGTTGCACGTTTCGCATGCGGTCACGATGTTCTGCCAAATCGTCTTGCCACCCTTCGCGCGCGGAACGACGTGGTCGTAGGTCAACTCGGCGATGGGTAGCTTTCGACAGCAGTATTGGCACCGGTACTTATCCCGCGCATAGATGTTGATGCGCGAGAACTTGACTGCCTTCTTGTTGCGCTTGAGTACCTGCAAAAGTCGAACGACCGCAGGCATCTTAAACGCAATGGTCGGGGATCGAACTTCGCGATCATACTCTTCCAGAACTTCGATCTTGCCGAGCGTGAGTAAGGTTATCGCGCGTTGCCAAGAGACGACCTTGATCGGCTCATAGCCCGCGGACAACAACAGTGTTTGAGCCGTCATGGCTGCCTTTCGTTGAGGGTTGATGTTTCTGGATGGTGCGGACGGCCGGATTCGACCGGGTTGGTGAACAAATTCCACATCGTGGAATTTTTCAGCCCCGAGAACGGGTCCAAAGGCCCCGAGTTAACCGGCATTGAGCACGTGGCTCACAACGCTCTCAACGTTGCGTGTATCCCGTTCCACCACGTCCGCGTTTTGTGCCAACGATCGGAGTCGTCCGCCTTGCTGAACAAATCCAGTTCGCTGGATTTGTTCGGCGGCGTTAACGGATGCAGAGCATCCTAGTTAACCGATACTGTCCGCGATTTGAATCCGGTGCCTCTGCCAGTTGGGCTACGTTGGCTCGAAGGTCGGTACGGAGGGAGTCGTCCGCCTTACTGTACAAATCCAGTTCGCTGGATTTGTACAGTGGCGTCAACGGATGCGAAGCATCCTAGTTAACCCTCACTGGTCCGGGCTTAAACTGGATGCCTCTGCCGATTGGGCTACGTACCGCAGTAGTCGCGGGAGGATTCGAACCCCCAACACACAGGTTCTAAGCCTGCCGCCTCTTCCGTTGGGCTACGCGACTGCAAGAGTTGCAGGCGACCGAGGAATTGAACCCCGCTGCTCGGATTTGGAGCCCAAGCTGATCCCAGATCGTCGCCCATGAAGTTAACTAGGGTTTCGCTACGCTCGACCCGTTATCGCGCCTGTAGTTCTGCAACTTCGCGGACCTTCCGTCCGCTCCGCTTTGCATAACTACAGCAACCCGGTCCACCGAGCAGAATCGAACTGCTTCACCAAGGTTCGGAACCCCAGGCCACGAGTCCACGTGCGGTGGTATTGGCACCTCCAGAAGGACTCGAACCTTCATCGACAGCGTTCGTAGCGCCGCGTCCCATCCTTGGGTGGAGGCATAGTGATTGGAGCCGACGGTGGGAATCGACCGCGTTGCTGTAATCATCCAGTTTACTGGAGGATTACAGCCGCGGTGACGGGTCCGAAGGACCCTAGTCAACCCCTTGGCCTCAATAGCTCTTGTTAACTGCGCGCGCCTTCGGCGTGCTCGTTACCGCGGCTGAAAAATTCCACTTCGTTGAATTTGTTCAGCAACGCGGTCGACGATCGCATGGCGTCGCTAGGGGAGGGGGACTTGCCCGCCTTGCTGAACAAATCCAGTTCGCTGGATTTGTTCAGCGGCGTCAACGGATGCGAAGCATCCTAGTTAACCCGCCGTTTCCGGCTTGAGAGACCGGCGTCCTCGCCAACTGGACGATAGCGACATAGCTCCCCGGCAGGAGTCGAACCTGCACATCCCCGGTTAACAGCCGGGTGCTCTACCGTTAAGCCACGGAGGAATAGATGGAGCCCCTCGTCGGAATCGAACCGCCTAGCCTGCTTACAAGGCAGGTGCCTTCCCAGATGGCTACGAGAGGCGCAGTTCCGGTGCAGGGATTCGAACCCCGGTCGTCGGCTTCAAAGACCGCTGTCCTGCCGTTGGACGACACCGAAGCGGAGCCTTCGGCGGGAATCGAACCCACGTCCCTGGAGTACGAAACCAGTGCACTGCCCCTGTGCTACGAAGGCGTTGGTGCGGGCTACGGGAATTGCACCCGTACCCTCAGGTTGGAAGCCTGATACGCTGCTGTTACGCCAAGCCCGCTGAAAAGGAAGTTGGGGTGATCGAGGAGAATCGAACTCCCACCGCTCGGGTCACAGCCGAGTGCTCTACCTTTGAGCTACGATCACCATGGTCCGCCAGGGTGGAATCGAACCACCATTGGCCGCTTATCAGGCGACAGTTCTCCCGTTGAACTACCGGCGGAAGATCGATGCGTGTGGTGCCCCCTGGAGGAATCGTCCGCCTTACTGTACAAATCCAGTTCGCTGGATTTGTACAGTGGCGTCAACGGATGCGGAGCATCCTAGTTAACCTCCGTCTGCATCGTCCCAAACGATGCCGTCTGCCGCTGACTTACACCTGGTATTGGATGGTGGACACGGTCGGAATCGAACCGACCACAGCCGGCTTGCAAGGCCAGCTCGCCCCCTTGGTACATGCGTGCCCATTGAAGGAGCTAAAGTGGACCGACCGGGATTCGAACCCGGCTTTCTGCCGTGCGAAAGCAGCGTGTTCCCACTATCACTATCAGCCCGTGGTGACCCGACGGAGAATCGAACTCCGATTCCGAGATTGAAAGCCTCGTGTCCTGACCATTAGACGACCGGGCCATTGCGGAAGGCACTGGAGTCGAGCCAGACGCTGTTGGCGCGCACCGGGTAGCAGCCGGGCCAGGCTCCGCAGCCTGATTACCTTCCATCGGCGGAAGCGACAGGAGTTGTCCGCCTTGCTGTACAAATCCAGCAACTGGAGTTGTACAGCGGCGTTAACGAGCACGCCGAAGGCGCGCGCAGTTAACCTGCCCCGAGTTGACTAGGGTCCTTCGGACCCGTCACCGCGTCTAAACTTGTTGCAGCTCCGCGGACGAACATCCGCTCTGCTTCGCAAAAGTTTAGCAACCCGGTCGAATCGGGTGCCATCGCCAGTTGGCTTGCGCTTCCAAAGCGCCCCTGAAGGGAATCGTCCGCCTTACTGTACAAATCCAGTTCGCTGGATTTGTACAGTGGCGTCAACGGATGCGGAGCATCCTAGTTAACCCTCCTCGGCCGGTAGACAGCCGGCTAGCCTCGCCCAGATGCTTCCAGGGGCAAACGCGAGTAGTGGGTCCGGAACGATTTGCACGCTCACCGCGTTGTTGAACAAATTCCAGTACAAACTGGAATTTTTCAACCGCGGTAACGAGCACGGCCTTCGGCCGCGCGCAGTTCACTCACGGGGTAAGAACCCGGTATGATCCTGTTTCACCACGAACCCGCAAAAGTCCCACCCTCCTGGAATCGAACCAGGTCCTCCGGCTCTTCAGACCGGCGCGCGGACCACCTACGCCAAAGTGGGAAATGGGGCGTCGGGAAACGCCCCGCGTTGTCGTCGTCGCTATTCAGTTGTCAAAGATCGCGAATCCACCGATGATGTCGTTCACCCTGGCCACTCAAGGCACTCGTGTCGCGAACACCGCAGTTTCGTTCTGGTTAACTAGGGTCCTTCGGACCCGTTATCGCGGCTGAAAAATTCCACTTCGTTGAATTTGTTCAGCAACGCGGTCGGAGACAGGGATTCGAACCCCGATTTACTGGTCCAGAGCCAGTCGTCCTACCGTTAGACGATCTCCGAATGATTAACTGGGTCCCTACAGGACCGTTAACGCGCCTGAACTTTTGCAGCTCCGTGGACTGCGTCCACTACGCTCTGCAAAATCTTCAGCAACGCGGTCGTGCCCCGGAGGGAATCGTCCGCCTTACGGTATAAATCCAGTTCGCTGGATTTATACCGTGGCGTCAACGGATGCGAAGCATCCTAGTTAACCCCCAACTTTCCGATTAAAAGTCGGTTACGCTACCGTTGCGTCACGGAGGCAGAAGTTGTCCGCACATCCGTTTTCGTTTTGTCATCGTCATCGTTTTTCCTTTCGCTTCGCTGTCATTGTTTTTCGTGTGCGCCATTTTCTGGGCGCACGTCTCCCGTCGTGGGGGCAGAAGGACTCGACCAGGTTGGTGAACAAATTCCATGCAATGGAATTTTTCGGCCCTGGCAACGGGTCCGAAGGACCCTAGTTAACCCTCGTGCAAGCGGTTTACAGCCGCGGCAACCAACCCGTGGAGTGCCCCCCGAAACACGAAAAAGCCGTCCGAGGTTTTCCTGGGACGGCTGTGTCTCGGTGCTATTTGACTAGCTTCATGACATAGCCGCCCCACTTTCTGGATTCCAGATCAGGTTGCCGGCGAGATAAATACGCGAACTTTCTACTGGCCTGGCTGATAACCCGGAATCGCTAAAGCGCGCGCACGTACCCTGCCGCTCGAGATGTTTTCTCGGCGCTGGTTGTGTCGCGGCTATGTCAAACATGCGAGTCATTGTTCGTCTCGTTCGTGAAAACGATTATAGCAAAGAATAGTTCTTGACGACAGCAAATACTGTTGGTGCGCGGCAAATAGTCAGACCCAATGCGCGTCGCCGCCACGCTGCACGAACTCAAAGTACATTGGGGTCGTAGTACGTGTGGTCAGTGTTGTTCCCGTCCTCGTCCCAGTCCGCGCCCCCGTTGTCAGCGCCAGCGTTCGCTTCACAGGCGGCGACCCGTCGATTACCCCATCGCCCTCCGCTTCTGGGAGTCGTGACGCAGGAATGGGGACGGGGCTCGGATGACCGGTACAACACCGGCGTCCAACCTGGGCGCGGGAACGGCTTTTAACCGCGCCAGACTGAAACTTCTGCTCACTGCTTCAGAGCGAGGTAGACAGACTGTCGGCAGATGCTGAGAACGTCCCCGGGGGACTGCTGCCTCGCTGATCAGTCCTTTCCCATCGCAATATTGAATCCATTTTAACCATTTTGCACATTGAGCTTGGGCGATACTCGTGATGTTCGGATCACCTGATAACAGTAAGTGACGGGCCCGAACATAGTTTTCTAATTGGCCCGGATTTTCTCTTACCCGATTTCGGCTGATGGACTGCAACACTTTCGTGGGAAAATACTTCCTGCGAATTATACCTAGCTGGTCAGATATCATGCGTTTTGGTCCGTTGGTATGGCTATGCGCGCTTTGTAGACTGGTAGACAAGTACTAGGGGATGTCCCTATTAGAAACTGGATCATTTCGATCGGTTAGCCGGCCGTTGGTTCAAAAACTGGCGCCGGGAACTGATCATTGATCAACATCACTATATGAGGCGCCACGAACTCAGTGATGAACAGTGGAACAAGATAGAGGGACTCCTTCCGCCCCCACACGGTCAAACGTCGAAAAGGGGAGACCGAAGTTTTATCAACGCAGTGCACTGGATTGGAAAAACGGGTGCACCGTGGAGAGATCTTCCTGAGCGATTTGGTCCGTGGAAGACTGTGTACAATCGATTCTGGCGCTGGGCGAACAAGGACCGTTGGCGTGACATATTTCGCGCCTTGTGCCTGAACGATGATGAGATCGGTGCGATCCTAGATGGTTCCGTTGTTCGCACTCATCAGGATGCTTCGGGTGGAAAGGGCGGTCCAAAAAAAACGAAATAGGTCGCTCAAGGGGCGGTTTCTCCACGAAGATCCATGTTGCGGTCGACATGAAAGCACGACCTATCCATATCCTTGTTACCCCAGGACAGCAGCACGATTCCACCGTGGCCGAGGAACTGATCGACTATGTTCACGGTGAAGCTGTTCTCGCAGATGGAGCGTACGATTCGGACCGAATCATTAGTGAACTCAAAGAGCGCGGCCTGAAACCGGTAATTCCATCAGGCAAATCAAGGAAGAGGAAACGCCGGCATGACAAGGAGATGTACAAGCAGCGTTATCTTGTGGAATGCTTCTTTCACACCATCAAGCGCTGGCGACGGATCGCAACACGCTATGAAAAAACGGCAACAAGTTACCTCGGTTTCCTTCTCCTGGCCTGCGCCATCCTCTGGATCTAATGAGGACACCCCCTAGTTGGCATGCAGGGTTAACTGCTCTAGGTCAATGACAGCGTCAACAGCTCTCAGATAGTCAACGCCAAGAATGCCTTGAATAGCGAACCCGTAGTCGAGTGCTCCAATCTCGATGCAAAATTTGTCAACGGACAGTCTACCCACGGCAAGGTTTTCGATGGTCTTGCTGTAAACGTACTCGGTCCCACCAATCCCGGAAAGACGGTGCAATTCATCCGCGGGGCTCAGGAAGAATGCCAATTTCTACTAGGTCATCAGCAGCAAAGACCGTTCCACCAGAGCCGGTGTCGACCAGAACGTTTTTAACGTGAATCTGTTGCCCACGATGGACAATTGTTGCAGAGACGAAGGGTAAACCACCTTGGAGAGTGAGCTTTATTGGTGTCATGCGGCTGTTCGGACACCAGCCCACTTACGCTCTTTGATATCCAGAGCTTCTCTGCTCGTGTGAGCAACATAAAGCTCTTGCGTTGGATTTTGTTTATGACTAGCAAGGTACGCTTGTAGCGCTTGTTTGGAGTCATCAAATGAGGAGATGACGACAATCTCTTCAACAACGCGCGTACCATTGTCTGTATGCGCCGCCACTGCTTCAATCAGAAGCCACTGGTTTGGATTATTCTTGTCTAACTTGTTCCCAGTTCATAACGCCCGTTCAGTTTGATTCCTGAGGGCCAATTGCGCAAGAATTTGGTCGTATCGTTGCGCTACAGAAATTTCACCCCCTATTTCACCCCCTTTGTCCGTCACTTTGGGACCTTTGCTGCCACGGCAGGTCACAGCTATCATTTTGTAATAGTTAAAAATCGCAGTTGTTCTCGACAACTATAACTATGCAGTTGCTGCTTCCCAAGCTGGAGGTCGTGGGTTCGAATCCCGTAAGACGCTGTACGCGATGCATGAAGTAGGCCTACT
>CBDCWZ010000009.1:0-4805 GCA_965223575.1 Kofleriaceae bacterium | reverse complement strand
GCAGCGGCGATAACGCTCCTCGTCATCGGCCCCATCAGACCGCGGAACACAGCACCAAACAAGCCAGCGCAATCGAGGTATCTCCGGATGCCGCTGTGATCGCTGTCGATGGAATCGTTGGCGCATATCCCCGCCACTACGCACCACCGGCACGAACCGTTGGCCTAACGCTACGATCTTCTCCCCCGGGGGCCGTCGCCGCGGTAAATGGTCGTCTACTCGGTCCAACACCAACATTACTGGGAAGGCAAAGCGGGCAAGAGCTACGATTTCACGTTTTCAAAAAAGGGATTTGAGACGGCACAATATCGATTTGTTCCCGTCACCGACGGAGTTGTTCATGGCAAGCTTAGCAAGCAAACCGCCTCCGGTCAGAATTAGGGGGTGTCTCGATTGTGCCAGTGCCTCCCAGATAAGCACATGGAATTGTAGGGAAGGCGCGAGGAGGGGAGCATAGTTGTTCTACGTGACCGACGAGGCAACGCGCCCTGCGGTTTCAGGGGTTTATCTGGTGGTACATTCATAATCGGGACACCCCCTAGAACACCTCGGTGATCAAGCCGAAGTCGTACTTGATAGGGTCGACTTCCTGATCGACAGCATGTCGTCGACTCTCTGCTGCCGGATTCCTTCACGATTTCATCCGGCCAGGTCCATTCGCCCCGGGCGACCAACTCTAAGCGGTAGGAGCTTCTGACGGTCGCCTTAAGTCGCCCGGTTTTGACAAACTCTTCTTTGGGCGCTAGGTCGCGAGACTCGACAAATTGGTTTTTATCTAGAGTTACTTTACGGTGCGACTTACGATTGAGTTTTCTCGTATACACGGCAACATTTTTGATTCGACCGGCTTTTTTAGCCAGACAGTTTAGATCGTAAAACACATAGTGTTTGTCCTTTAGGTCTCGGGTCCAAACGATCGAGCAGCGATAGTGACTATGCTCGAGGACAGCCGGTTTGTTGGCAGGTTTTTCCGGATTTCCAAATCCACACCCCGACGTCAATCCGAGCACCAATAGAAGAACGTTCCATTGTATTGCAGTTGTGCCCATGGTCATTTGTCGTCCTCACTGTCAAAAAAGGCTTTGATCGCACGGGCAGACGTGGTGTTCATCCCGTCGACTGCAGAGAGCTCCTGCTCGGTTGCCCTTCGCATCGCCGACATGCTTCCAAAATGGCGAAGTAACTCGCGTTTTCGCTTGGTCCCGATCCCTGGGATACTATCAAGGGTAGAACGCAATGTGACATTCTTTCTCCGCTGCTGGTGAAAGGTATTCGCAAACCGATGTGCTTCATCTCGAATTTGGGCCAGTAGGAACAATTCTGTTGTGTTTGGGCGCAGCTGGATCGGATCTTTGCGGTTCGCCAAAAATACCCGATCCGGTTTTGTCTCTCCTTGCCTATTCTCGGTCGGCTTTGCTAAGCCGATCACGTCAAAACAGGTCTCCGATTGAATGTTCCACCCGGCATCTGCAAGTGCAGCCAATGCCGTTCGAAGCTGCCCTTTTCCACCATCAACAACGATTAAGTCTGGCTGCTCCCAAGCGTCCGAACGGGTCTCTCCACTAGAGTTTGTATTACCGCCTATGCGTCGGATCCGGCGCGAGAGAACTTCGTACATGGCGGCATAATCATCATTGGAAGCTGTCCGAATTTTGTACTTGCGATACAAAGAGCGATCCGCGACGCCGTCACAAAACACGACTCGGGAGGCGACCGGTTGTGCGCCTTGAATATGCGCAATATCAAAACACTCAATCCGACGGGGAACACGTCGAAGCGAGAGTCGCTTTTGCAGGGTTTCAAGCAGTGCGACTTGATCTCCGTCAGTCCCTGATCGTGATTTCGCAGAGGCTTTGGCGTTTTTGTTTGCAAGTTCGATCAGCCTCATTCGAGTCCCTCGCTTTGGAATCAACAGTTTCACTCGCCGACCCGCCAGCGTTGATAGCCAATCGACAATCACATCCTCGTGCTTCAGTCCCGTTGGAACGACAATTTCACCCGGAACCAAAGTGCCACTCGCGTAATACTGTTGAACAAAATTTGTCATCACCTCCGAATCCGAAAATTCCTGTTCGCGCTGGCGCAATCGGCGATGTCCAACGAGCTTCCCAGAGCGCACAAATAGCACAACGAGCTCAACGGTGGCGCCGTCTCGCCAAATTCCAAACACGTCCTGATCGACAAACGCCTCCTGAACCACATGCTGCTTTGCAAGCGTTCGCTCAACTGCTTGAATCGTGTTCCGCAATTGGGCAGCGGTCTCAAACTGCTCCAACTCGGACTTTTGTCGCATCCGTTGGCTAAGCCGGGTAACCAGAGCATCGCTCTTGCCGGTCAAAAACATCATGACATCATCGACCTGCTCTGCATACGAGCTTTCCTCAATCGGAAATACACACGGACCTGGACACCGCTTAATCTGATACTGCAAACACGTCCGAGTACGCGTCTTCAAAACGTGATCGCTGCAGGTACGGAGCTGAAAATGGCGATTGAGGGTTCGCAGCGTTTCGCGGCAAGAAGTGGCAGAATGATAGGGGCCAAAATAGCGCGCCTTGTCGTCACGAATGTTGCGCACAACCTCTACCCTTGGAAACTGTGCGGATGGATCGATCCGTAAAACTAAATATTGCTTATCGTCGCGCAGGTTGACATTGAAACGCGGCTGATGCTTTTTGATCAGGTGATTTTCAAGGAGAAGAGCCTCTTTTTCGTTATTGACAACGACTGTTTCTACATCGGCAAGGACTCTCCTCAGCAAACCGGCAACAACAAAAAACCGGGCATCGGCGCCGCTACGAAAGTACTGGCGAACCCTCGCTCGTAGATTTTTCGCTTTCCCGACATACACGACCGTCCCAGACTGATTTTTCATCAAATAGACGCCAGGCGACGTCGGAATCCGCTCAAAAAATTCCGGCGAGGGAGAAAGAAGTTGCGGTGTATCGCCTTGGTTGCCCACTGTGTTAGAGCGAGCGCTAGGATAACAGGCGCGCAATATCCCTATAGGTGACAAGGATCAGCACTAAAAACAATGCCATAATCCCCACCATATGCACGGTGGATTCGATCTTAGGATTCGCTCGCCGCCGCGTCATCATCTCGTAGGTCAGAAAAACAAGCCGGCCACCGTCAAGGGCGGGAAGTGGAAATAGATTGAACAAGCCGAGGTAAACATTGAGAACCATCAACAATTGGATGACGGCGACCCAGCCGATCTCGATGGTCGATTTCACCATGGAGGCGATCCCAACGGGTCCGGTCACCTGGGCATTCCCAGTATGAATCGCAGCGACCAGCATCGTTACGATGCGCTTGGTCTGGGCAACTGGGTAGATAATTGCCTCACCGATTGCCGAAAAGATCCCGACCGATGCCCGCTCTTCATCTGGTTGGAGCGCAAGTCCAAGCCCCCATGGCGCGGCTTCAAGGGCTTTTTGGTCGCGCTCCTCCATTGCCTTTTTGACAGCCTCGTCTCGTCGCGGTGTAACAGTGAGCTGAATCGTCTGGCCATCGCGAAGAATTGTCATTGGGACCGGCGCACCATCGTAGGTTTGGACAATGTCAACCAGACTCTTGCTCTGAATCGTCCGATGACTCCAATACAATTGCTCGCCACCCGCGGACAAGATCCGGTCACCGGGCTTGAGTTTTCCATGGGCATCAACATCAGACGCCACAGCGCTAACGCGCAGCCACGCAGTGCCCGTGGGCACCCCAGCGATCGAATACAACCCCAAAGCTAAGACCACAGCGAACAAATAGTTTGTTCCTGGTCCAGCAAAAATCGTGACAAAGCGCTGCCAAGCGGGTCGGTTGGGATACGATCGGGGATCGTCTGGATCGGCGTCGTCCGCGAGCAACATCCCGTTAATCTGAACAAATCCACCAAATGGAATCGGCGCAATTTGAAACTGGGTTTCGCCCCGGGTAAACGACCAAATTGCTGGCCCAAAGCCGACGCTAAATCGATCCACGCGCATATTGCACCAGCGGGCCACGAAATAGTGCCCCGCTTCATGGACGACGATCAAAACGCCAAGGGCAATAATTGCACCTATCCAAACCATGTAGGCTCAGTATACCAGTACCAGTGGGAAGGCAAGCAAGCTCTAGCCCGGAAACATCACGCTCTGCGCACGCCCTCACCAAAGCTCTTGTTCCCACACAAAAATTTTCAATCTGGCAAATACAACCAGTATTCCCTGCAATTGAAGATCTCCGTGTGAAAACAATTGCTTTGGCGATCTTCGCACGCATCCGTGATGTTTCCGGGCTGGATCGCGATGATGAAATTTGCCACTACACTAGATAGAGCAAATCTCACCAAATCTTGGGAACTAACCGAGGGCCGACAATCGACCAATCTCGCTGGGCGACAAATTTCAGGGCATTCGCCGCCTGGCGATTGCTTTGGTGTGGATTTTCTAAAATGACTCGGATTCCCTCTGCCAGCAAATCGGGGCGTCCCGGGGGGACCCGGTGAATCGCGTCGGGCCAAACCTCTGCGAAACCGCCAACTTCCGATGCAACCACACAGCTGCCAGCCGCCATCGCCTCCAGGGCAACACGCGGAAACCCCTCAGTCCTTCCGTCTTGCTGGCGAAGTGATGGAATCGCCAACACAGTCGCCCGGCCGAGTAAATCGTCACGGCGTTTGCCCAACACTTCGCCAACAAACTCCACATTGGTCGATGCACGGGCGATCGATTCCAGCTGACCGCGGTGGGGGCCAGCACCAGCAATAACAATCCTTGCCCCTGGCAGTAGTGGTGCCGCCCGCAGGAGGGGTGTCAACCCCCTTG
>CBDCWZ010000008.1:0-80505 GCA_965223575.1 Kofleriaceae bacterium | reverse complement strand
GAGGACGCGATGGTTTGCGAGTGCGTCGTGATAATCATCAGCGTTGACAAGGGGTGTGTCCTTGTTGGTGCGTACGCCACCGCACACTAAGGCGCCTAAGGTATGCTCACCGATGCAAATCGGCGCGACCAATTCTTGCAGTCCAGCGTGGCAGACAAAAGCCTGGCGGCAAGGAGTGTCGTCCTTGTTTTGGGTCAGCGTGTCACGGATATCGTGGCCACTTTGCTCGCACGCGGCATGCCCAGAAACCCGCTCTTGGATGTCTCTGCACAGGCTATTGCTCTTCGGTCTGGGGGGCCTGGCAATTTGGCCCCGGGTATCCACGTAACCAAGTCCGAGGCCGAACCGCTTTGCTAATATCGAGGCGATTTTGCTTACGATTCGGAGATCGAGAAGCTCTGGCCAGGGAAGAGATGAACGTGCGTTCATGACACAGCAGTGTGACCAATAGTCACAGTCTGTGCAAGGAAAAACCTCGTTTGAGGTTATTGCTGTAGTTCGGGTAGGTCAACGACCCACCGCAGCGCCAGGCGGTTCTGCTGCCAGGCGATCTCTTCATCGACGAAGGGGATCTCGAGGGTGATGACTTCTTGGTTGCGGTCCACTCCATACTTGGACCCAAATGAACCCGGCGTCGGGTAACCGATTTCGGCAGTCACCGGGTAACCATTGCGCTCCCCAATCTGTTGGGCGAGCTTCTGACCAGCCCCGTCCCAATTTACACAGTGAAATGGAGAATGTAGGGCGACCAGGCGGTAGGCTTGAACCGCTTCGATCAGTTGGGCCAGGGCTTGCGTTTCGGGCTGCGACTCGGGAGCCGTTCCGGGTGAGTACCCCGGTTTGTGGTCTGCAGACCAATTGTTTGCCGCAAAGTTTCGATTGAGATCGACGTCATTGGCATTGTTTTTGGTTCCCGCCGCGACGCCATCTGGATTGAGTGCTGGAATAATCCATGTTTCGCGTCCTGGTGGTCGCTCGATGAGATCTCGAATCAGCCGCGCGAGACAATGGCTTCCCAGCGGTTCATCTCCGTGAATTGCCCCAAAGAGGATCGCTTTTGGTTTTGGCTTGGCATATTGGGCTGGCGAGAAGTGAAACGCGACGATGGGCCGACCTAAAACACTCTTGCCTATTTCAAGTTGGCTTCTCTGCAAAAGGGTGAGGATTTCCCCCGGAAAAATTGCGCTCTCCGCACACCCTCACCAAAGTCTTTGGCTCCACACGAAAATTTCGATCTTGCAAATACAACCAGTATTCGCTGGGATCGAGAAATCTCCGTGTGAAACCATTTCTTCGGTGATCGTAGTGCGCATCCGGGATGTTTCCGGGTCAACGGTGCTCGAGTAACTTTCCGGCAACGGTTGCAACGCCAAATCCGACCAATGTAAGCCACGCAACTGTCGCTAGCGGTGCCCAAAGATGGGTGTGGATATTGGTCACAAACGCAAGGAACACATCGCTAGATGCGATAAGTCCGAGCCCGGCGGCAATGGCACTCCAGCCGATCCACAGCCATGCCACGAATCTCGCTCCGCCGCCGCTGCTCGCTGGCAGCCAGGCAAGCAGCGCGAGGCCGGCGAGAATCAGTGGGCCCAGTGTGCTTGCTGCCCGGTAAATGGCTCCCGTTTGAATAGAGGTGAACGCTGTGCTGATTGGCATCGCACCCTCGATCGGAACGACCAAAGTAACACCAATGCACAGCACTCCCAATGTCGCAAGCAGCCTGCCAAGCAGCGCAGCTTTGTATTGCGATCGGATGAGCAATCCGACAATGCATAGCGCAGCACCAATTGTGACGCCAATAGTCATCCCGTCGGATTTGCCAAGTAGCGCGGTCATTGCAAGCGGAACAGTACCAATGGCGATGGCTGCGATTCCGCGGTTGGTCGTGGTCATTGGCAATAATCCAAACAGCAACGCCAAGATTCCAGTTCCCGGTAGGAGTAGTCTTACGATTGCCTCAGAGGGCGCCAAGGCGGAGAGTCCCGTCCAGCCAAACGTTGTGATGCTGTCGATCACACCCCATGGTGCCGCGAAACCGGCTAGGAGGATGATTCCCGCGATCGGCATCAGCAGCTTGAGGGCTTCGCGCCACGGCTCAATGGGAGCGTGGGCTCGGGTCGCTGTTTCGGACGCAAGGAAGGGTGGCACGGTAAGCGGTTTGACCGGTTCGGTTTCTGGGCGTGGGGGTAGGGCGAGCTCCGGAATCGCAGAAATATCGAGCGGTGCGATAGTTGGTGCGGTTGGTGCGGCCTGCATTTGCCCGCTGCGAGGCGCTGGTGGTGGCAAACCGCCGTGGGAAACGACGTGTGGATCAAGCGGTGGCGCCGGAGGTGGAGGCCCTCCCAATACACTGGGCTCACTCAGTACACGGGGTACCGAGCGCTGATCTTCGGGTTGGATGGGTGGTGGAGGTGGTAAGGGCAGTGGCAGCATATCGTCCGGATCGATAGCCGGGGGTTGCGGCGGTGTTTGCGCGACAGTCTGTACAGTTGCTTGTGTCGGCGGGTCTATCAGTCCCGGAGTTTGTGGCAATCCGGGCGGTGCTGGGATCTCCATCGGTGGGGCCGGCATGGGTGGTTCGGTAAAAAAGCCAGGCCGAGGCTTTGTTGGACCGTCGCTCGGTTGCTCAAAAAGCCCGTGGGGATACCCAAGAATCGTCTTCGGTGGATCGTTTGCCAGTTTCACGCCGCAAAACACACAATGAGCGGCCAGCGGCGGAAGTTCTTGATGGCATTGCCCGCAGACCTTAGATGAATTGGAGTTTTGGATTCGCACGATGAATTAAGGGAAGAATGTTAGATTGGGCGGAGTATAGGCTGATCGACGGTTTGCGTGTCAATGTAAATTCTGGTGCCAAGATCGGCACCAAATCTCAAGATATTAAATATATTTGAGTAGTTACAGAGACAATACAATCCCACATGTGGGAAATATACCCCGATTCTCTAACGAAGGCCGGTACAATCTTCGGAGAGCAGTAAAATCAGCAAGTTAAGCCTGCGACGATTCGATTCGCCACATCTATGGCAGGTCGGCTATAATGAGAGACAATGGCACCCAACTCGATTAAGCAAATCTCTCCATTTTTGTGGCTTGTAGCCCTCGTCACAGTTTTTCTCGCCTGGCGGGCGTTTCAGGTAGCTTCACCTGAGATTGAGACAAAATCTAGTTCAGAAGTCGCGTTGGTGGGATCTCAGTTTGCAGATCCGGACGATATTTTGGTGGATTTTCAAGATGATGTTTCTCCAGACCGAGTCGCGGCTCTTGGGTCGACACTCGGTATCAAGTTTGAGCTGGTATCGTCTCAGTCTATGGACGAGCGGTTCTATCGCGCTCATGTCGATGCCAACCGCCAACGGCAAGTATTGTCTCAGCTGGCTGCCCTAGACGAAGTAGAGTTCGCCGAGCCTGACTCGCTGGCTTTCCTCACCTTACCAGGCAAGGTGGTCCGAAGTGACGCGCCAGAGTCGCAGTGGCAAGGGTACCCCGACGATCCGCAATACAAATATCAGTGGCATCTTGACCAGATCAAAATGCCAGAGGCCTGGAAGCTTGCGGACGGAAAGGATGTTGTTGTCGCCGTTTTAGATACTGGCGTTGCCTACAAAGATTACGGAAAGTTTCATCAGGTCCCAGACTTAGCTGGTGTGAAATTTGTAAAGCCGTATAACTTTGTCACCAACGGTAAGGACGCCGGCGATGACCATGGTCATGGCACTCATGTTGCTGGGACCATTGCGCAGGCAACACACAACGGGATTGGCGTTGCTGGCGTTGCACGCGATGTCCAGATTATGCCGCTCAAGGTATTGAGTGGTTCGGGCTCTGGCTCCGTTGCCGGGATCGCGGATGCGATTCGCTATGCGGCCGACGAGGGGGCGCACGTCATCAACATGAGTTTGGGGGGGCCATTTCCATCAAGAGCGTTACGAAGAGCAGTACAATACGCATACGATAAGGGTGTCGTTGTCGTATGTGCCGCCGGGAACGAGGGACGCTCAAAGGTAGGATATCCGGCAGCGTATCCCGGTGCGATCGCCGTCGCGGCAACGCAATTTGATGAGACAACGACGTTTTATTCCAACTACGGTAAGCACATTGATATTGCGGCTCCGGGTGGAAATACCCAAGTCGACCAAAACGAGGACGGGATGCCCGACGGCGTATTGCAGAATACGATTGCCATCGGTGATCCAACAAAAGATGATTACTATGCTTACATGGGGACATCGATGGCGTCGCCTCATGTTGCTGGTGTAGCGGCGCTGATCGTCGGAGAAGGAATTACCGAGCCTGATGCGGTGGAGGCGATGCTCAAGAAGACCGCAAGAAAACCAGCGGCCGGCAAACTTGATACTGCGAGATACGGTGCCGGCATCGTCGATGCAGAAGCGGCGGTTCTTGGTGCCCGCGGGGACGCTGGTGGATGGCAGTTGTTGCTGGGAATTCTGATGGCCGCAGCGTTAGCGGCGGGGCGCATTCGATCGGTTGGCATCGGTGCTCGGTATCTATTCGGTACCATGGTTGGTGCGAGTGGATTGTTCTTTCTGCCCTATCTGGCCGGCAGTGCGTCGTCGCTTCCCGGGGTCGAAATGCTCACAAGAGGTTTACCATCTTGGGACATGGCCCTTCTCGGGCCCTTGGCACACGGCAATCCGCTATTCTTTAGTGCTCTCTTGCCGTTTGGTCTCGTCGCGGTCCTTGCAGGAATTCGTCCGATGAGACCGATCTTAGCGGGGCTTTGCGTCGGTGTCGCGGCGCATCTAGCGTTTTATGCGGTCATTCCTTTGGCAGATATTCGGTGGATTCCCAACGCTCTCGGTGCGGATCAGATATGGTTGGTCGCCAATGCACTCGGATGCTTGGGCCTTGCCCACCTTGTCATGGGCCGGTCATTGTCCCGCGGGGAACAGCCGGCTGCGTAACCGCAAAATATCGTAGTTTTGTGCATTGTTCGCCGGCAATTGAGCGGCTAGGGTAGTCGTCCGTTGATTGTTGAGCACCGCATTCATCTTGCCCGCAGTGAGTTTAAGTTTTCGTGCGCGCACATGACAGTGTTTCCGGACGGTAGCAAGGAACGCCTTCATGGCCACAATTTTACAATCGGGGTTATCATCGCGCTTTCGGACCTTAGGTTTGATCGCATGATTGCGTTTGCCCCAGTCAAACAGGCGATCTTGCAATTATGCGCAGAGTGGAAGGAGGCCACCCTACTGGCGACGAAGAATCCCCACTTTGTAGTCGTGAAGGATTCTGCAACCGAAATCGAGTTTCGGCTATGTGGTCAGCGGTATGTATTGCCGCGGTCGGATGTTCGCCTGCTTCCCATAGAGAACATCGCAGTGGAAGACCTCGCTGCTCACGTTTCAGAACGCTTGATCCCGAGTTTGGCGCAGATATCCGAGCATATTCATAGTCTCGATGTGACGGTTACCGAAAGTCCCGGTCAAGCCGGATCCTGCCACAGAGTACTCGGTGCATGATTGAAACGAGCCCCACATTACGGCTGGTTCGTGGGGCTCGTTCACACCGTCCCTAATCAGAAGAACAATCCTAACGAACTACGAATAACGAACTACAAAGGAAATTAACTAACTAAAGAGTAGAGCAGAGAGTGCTACCAAATTTTGCATAAGATGGAAGCGTTCCCTTGCAAGTAAGCAAGGTATAAGCCACCTGAGCCTCGTTGTCATAATTGTTTGATTTTAATAGAGGTTTATGTTACCGACGCCCTTTGGCACCGACGGAAGCGAGCCCTGGCCAGGACATCTATGTCAGCCGCAGCGCGGTGCCAACCACACCCAAGGTTTGGTGAGCAAATGTCTGAGAATCTGCTTGTTGTAAACGCCGAGGGCCCCGAGATTCGGGTCGGCGTTGTTGAGAACGGCGCCCTGGCAGAGTACTACCTAGAGCGAAAACGCGATCGCGGGATTGCAGGGAATGTTTACCTCGGCCAGGTCAACCGAGTCTTGCCAGGGATGCAAGCGGCCTTCATCGATCTCGGTGAGACTGTCGAACGCGCTGCGTTTATTCATGCTGTTGATATCGTCGGCAGCGGTCAAGAACACAAGTTGTTTGCGGACAGCGATGACAGTGGGGAGAATTCTCGTCGGCCGAAATCGAGACGGCAAGCCGCCGCCGTGAAGATTAGCGATTTGGTCAAACCAAAACAGAAGATACTGGTGCAAACCGTTAAAGACCCGATAGGCCAAAAGGGGGCCCGGGTAACCGGTCACGTGACACTACCGGGTCGTTATAGCGTGTTGATGCCGGGTCTCGAACAGGTTGGGGTATCACGGCGAATTTCGTCGGATAAAGAACGCCGCCGCTTGCGCAAGATTATCGATGAGGTGCGGCCCACGGGTGCTGGATTGATCGTTCGCACCGCCGCGGAGGCGGCTCGCTCCGAGGAAGTGCGGGATGACGTCAACTACCTCGTGCAGTTGTGGGATCAGATTCGTGCAAAACAGGGGACACTAAAGAAGGCTGGGATCGTCTACAATGATTTGGACCTCGTTTTGCGTGCACTTCGCGACCTGCTCCGTGAGAACACCAAAGAAATCATCATCGATAGCGAGGAAGAATTTGCTCGTGCGAAAAAATTCTTAGAGGCTTTTTTGCCTCGTTACGTCGACCGGCTTCGTCACTATACCGGCCGTCGGCCGATTTTTGACCATTATGGGACAGAGGTGGCGGTACAAAACGCGCTTGGCCGCAAAGTTCCTCTTGCTTCAGGCGGATCGCTTGTCATCGACCAGCATGAAGCGCTCACCGCGATTGACGTAAACACGGGAAGCTTCGTCGGGACACAAGGTCTTGAAGAGACGGTGACCCAAAACAACCTAGAAGCAAGTGTCGAGGTTGCCCGCCAACTTCGGTTGCGCAATATCGGTGGCATTATTGTCGTCGATTTTGTCGACATGGAAAAACAGCAAAATCGCCAGAAAGTATTCGATGCGTTTAACGAGGCTCTTGCTGCCGATCGGGCTCGCTGCAACGTGACAAAAATCAGCGAACTCGGTCTTGTCGAGATGACGCGCAAACGGACGAGAGAGTCTCTCAATCAGATGCTCACCGAGCCATGTCCAACGTGCCTGGGTCGCTCGACGATCAAGTCGACGACGACCGTCGGTAACGAAATCCTGCGAGAAATTCGTCGGCTCGGGAGCGCCGTATCAGAGGCGAAGATCGAGGTAGAATGCGCCCCTGCAGTCGCCACCTATATTAATACGCAGGAGCGAGGTTATCTGGACGATCTAGAGAAGAGGTTCCAAAAACAAATCAAAGTGCACGCAAATGCGACACTGCCGCCCGATCAGTACGTTGTCGCCGGCCAAAAGAACGGTCTAAACGAGTCGCCGGACGCCAAATCAAAACCCAAGCGCCAATCCCGATCCGCAGCTACAAAAAAGCGTTCTGCAGGCAAAGCAAAGCCCAAAGCAAAGTCCGACTCTGCCTCGCGATCCCGCTCGTCAAAAGCGGCAACCAACGCAGCCAAGGCATCGACCCGCTCAACCAAGACTTCACGTTCCTCCAAGCAGGCGACGACCGATTCAACCCAAAAAAAGACAGCTGCCAAGGCAGCAACGAAGGCGCCTGCGGCAAAGGCCAAGCCACGAGCAAAGGCCAAGCCACGAGCAAAGGCCAAGCCTCAGGCAAAGGCCAAGCCCGGGACCAAGCCGAAAGAATCGGCTGCAAAGCGTCCAGCTCGATCTCGCGGAGTGCGCGCCTAGATGAGTTTTCCGCGCGACATGTTGAACACGCTGCTTGAGAGAGTTGCAGCCGACGATACCCCACTTTCTCACGTTGACGAGGAGGTGTTAGAAAAAGAGGTCGCCTACCGCGTAGCAAGCCGTAAGCGTACCAACCGATCGCCCGGGGACAATCCCGTCGCAAAATGGGCCGGCGCTTCTAGCCAGGCATTGGCCGAGCGTCGCAAGCAAGCCGATCAGCGGAGAAAACGGGTCGCCAAGATCCGCCGCGCGCGTCGCGACGCCCAGCGCTCGCGCGACGCGGCCGCCGCTGCTGCAGCGGCCGAACAAGCGAAGAAGTACGCTCGTAAGTCGAACGCTAAGTCTTCCTCCTCAACGCGCTCAAATGGCCCCCGCCGCCCGCGCTCAATCCGAAAAGATCCAAAAATCGCCGCCCACTACAAGACGCTCAATTTGCCCTATGGAGCTGAGTTTGATGAGGTCAAAAAGGCCTACCGGACCCTGATGCGCAAATATCATCCGGATCTGCATGGTGGCTCCGATAAAAAGCAGAAAGCCGCGACCGAACTGAGTGTCCGCGTAACCCAAGCCTACAACGAATTAGAGCAATACTTCGCCGATTCATAATGTGCGCGAGTTTTAGCCGGTCTCCCATAGATAGACTCGCGCGCAAATCGCTTTCTAGATCCATCTCAATTTTCATGTGACGTAGCCCTCGGAACCACGATCCCCCACAAAAGAGGTGGTCGGGACACCCCCCCTAGAGCTATGGTTGCGTCAATCGTGCAGCAAATGGTGATAGACTGTCAACTTCAAGTGCGCCTCACGATCGGGACTATCTATTTTCTTATTGTTGTTGCCAACTGTAATCCACCGATAGCTCGGCAGCCAATACAAGCCTCCGTAGGTGTTTCAATGGAGGTGTCCTTTTATGGCGTACCGCTCGGTGGTAGCAACTACGTTGCGTTCGTTCTGGATCGATCTGGCTCGATGAAGGGAGAAAAGTTAGCTGCGGCCAAGCGCGAACTAATCAATGCGCTGCGATCCTTCCCCGACGGAACACAAGTAGCAGTCCTGTTTTTTGGGAATCATGTCAGCAGTTGGCCCAAAACACCCTTGAAGCACAACGTAGCCAGGTTCTTTGGCGGACGATTGGCCAAAGCCGCTATCCCCAAAAAAGAGCTCATCTCACTCTCTCCAGCATCGCGTCAAGAGATGGCCAAATTTATTAGCGAGATCACGGCTTATGGACATACAGCTGCAGTTCCAGCACTGAGGCGCGCAGTCGGGCTGGGCGCTCGCCACCTTGTGTTTTTGTCCGATGGTAGAGCAAATCGCGGTGGTAACCCCGAAGACTTGCTCGCCCAGGCAGAAGAATATGCTTCTCGTGGGATTCGCATTGATACCGTAAGCCTGGACGACCCGACTTCAGAAGTCACACTAATCCTGCGGCAAATGTCTCGCAGATCGGGTGGTATTGCCGTTGTTCGCTAATTGCATCGTCACCGCTGGAACACGGTGGTTCGCGACGATATCGTATTCCTGAGACTCCCCAACGTGAGATGAGCGCCAATGAGGAGTAGTAAACGTCTTTCCCTGATTCTTACTGTGGTCATCTTTGCATGCAACGCGCCTATCAAGGCCCCTTCCTCACTTAGGAGCGCCGCAAACAGTAGCAAACCGCAAATGGTACACAACCCTCCGATTGTTCCTTGGAGGGTGGGGGTCGGCGAGCCTGAAGACAAAGGCATGTTGGCACTAATTAATTCCTATCGCGCGGCTGCCGGGGTTCCGCTCATTACGCTCGACCGTGAGCTCACCAAGGGTTGTACAGAACATGCTCGATACCTAGTAATCAACCGAGGGAAGCCAGAGATATACAGCACTCGCGCACACGTCCAAGTCCCCACACTCCCAGGTGCTACACCCGCCGGAGCAAAATGTGGACGCCGCGCAAACCTCTATAAAAAAATGGATGACTTACAACATGCGGTTCATGACTTCATGGCAACCATTTATCATCGCAGACCAATTCTTAGCCCAACTCTTAAAAGCATCGGCATTGGTTACGCATCGGTACCAAGTAGTCCATTTCGTGCTGTCGCGCTAATGTTTGTCTCCCGATCCCGTACAAACTCCGCTCGCTGGCCAGTGATGTACCCAGCAGATGGGCAGCGAGGTATCCCGGTTGATTTTGTACGCGAGAGCCCCAACCCTATCCCACCCCCAACCAGGTACGCGGGCTATCCTTTCACATTGCAATTCCCTGTGTCTGACGAAATCTCGAATGTAACGGCAACGTTCACCGATGCCGACGATACCCCTGTACCGTTTTGGCTATCGTCACCCGAAAATCCCGCGAGCAAATATAGTCAACAGCTTGGACTCGTTGGCGTCATTCCCAAACAAGCGCTCAAGACGTCCACTACATATACCACCAGAGTGACTGCAACCTGGCAGAACGAGCGCCAAACATGGACATCCCGATGGACCACTATTGGTCGGAGGAAGGTAAATGCTACAAAGCATTCGGCGCTTATCGCTGCGCTAGGACAACCAGCGTTGGTTCGAGGAACGATTCTATCTAGCCGCAAAGTTTCCAGCCTCTATGGCGAAGTTCGCTTTTCCCTAGAGGCCCCCGCTCGCGGGTCCATCACCCGCGTCCTTGTATTTATTTCTCATGAACACCTCGGTCTGCGTCCTATTCACGAGCTGAAGGGGAAGACCGTGGAAATCGAATCAACACCGCAGTGGCACTTTCGTTACGGAGTATCAAAATCGATTCGTCTCGTCGTTACGCCTGGGCACCAGATCCACATCCTCGACTGACCTGTCGGCCTCATTGTTGACGTGTTGTTCCGACAAGCGGCGCTCGACGGTTTCTGCAACCGCGATCTTAAAGATTAATCCGCTCGCGCCGGGATGGCTGCCCAAAGCGTTTCCCATGATAACCCAGGTCCAAGCGATATAGTATTACGCAGTTTGGGGAGGGATTCCCAGATACTGGGAACTCGCGCGCGATTTTGACGGACTTTGGGATGCCATTGCAGAATTTGGTTTTAAGCCCCCACGGCGTACTTCATCGGGGTCTCCTATCTTGCCTGAATGACGCGGAATTAGAGGAACGGCTACCGTCATTTGATTTCTATATAAAACACTATATAGTTATCAATATGAAATCGTTTCTGATTGAGATTGATGATGAGACCGCTGCGAAGCTTGAGCGGGTTGCACCAGCTCGATCTCGGCGCCGCTCTGAGTTCGTTCGTAGCGCGATTCGCAAGGCGATATGGGTATTGGAGGAACAGGCAACGAGAAGGGCGTACGAGCAGGATCCAGATTCCGAAGATGACATCTACTATGACCCCGCCGTCTGGGAATCCTCGTAGGTTCTAAGACATGAAACAGTACGAGTTGTGGTGGGCACACCTCCCGGAACCTACCGGGCGTCGGCCGGTAATGCTATTGAGCCGATCACCCGCCTATGAATACCTTAAGAAAATCATCATCGTGGAGGTAACCACTCGGATTCGATCCATTCCTCAGGAGGTGCACCTTAGTCGGCAAGAAGGAATGACGAAACCATCCGTTGCAAACTTCGACAATATTCATGTTGTCGCAAAGTCTGTTCTCGGAGACCCCATAGGCAGACTCGCGGCAAGTCGCGTTCTAGAAGTAAAACGAGCCCTAGGCTACGCGTTGAATTGGCCTGAACTTAAAAAGCTATAACCCACAGCGTTGGGTGCTCAGTCGGCTTTAGCCAGTCAGAGCCCCCTGGTACTTCCCATACGGGCAGACGCGGTCGCCTGCGCAATCGTCGCCGGAACCAACGTTGCCGGCCGGGGCCAGCAGTCGCTTCGCTATGCTGAGGACGATGCCAAAGCGGGTCGCCAATATCCTCAGCGAACTGGGCGGGTACAAGTGGTCCCTATGTTGCCTGACTGAGGTGTTCTAGGAAGGAGAGATTAACACCAAAGGAGACGCGAAACAAATGAAGTTGTTACAGGTCGAAATTGTGAGATTGACAATGATTGTTGCACTGGCCTTTGCCTTTTCCGCCTGTACGGTCATCGGGGGTACAATCGGAGGCATTTCAGCACGTAACTATAATGACAGGCATGCTGGGGATTGGATGCTAAAGGGAGAGGCGAATTCCCAGGGCCAGTCGATGGCGTCAGTCAAAGCAAGGAAAAAGACACGCAGATCGGTGATTGCCCACATGGTGATCGGAGCTGCGGTAGGCCTTGTTGTTGATGTCTTGCTTCTTCAAGCGGCGCTCGATGGCGCGTATTGCCCTGGGCTTAGCGCGGATGGAAGCGAGGATTGCTAATCAGAAAAACTCTACCTGTAATAACGGTATGGATACCCGTCAACGCTCGTACACTGGTCCAAAAATTGGCTAGGGCATGGCCGGTGGACAAAAAACTCTATCTTTTTGGTTCCGGATTCTGGCATGTTGTGTGTCTAACCAGCGAAATGGGAAGCTCTATCACTCGGGGGGAGGCATCCAAAACATGTAGAAGTATGCGAAATAACAACATCTTTTTGACCAAAAGACAGATTCGCCCGACCCCTCGCCAGGAATTCCGAGGGACATTTTTAGCTACGATTGCAATGTTATTGGTGTTCTCCGCTACACCGATAAGCCAGGCAGATCCCCTGATGCTTCCCATGCGGGCAGATGCCGTCGCTTACGCAATCGTCGTCGGAACAAACGCTGCTGGTCGGGGCCAACAGTCGCTTCGTTATGCCGAAGACGATGCAAAACGGGTCGCCAATATCCTCAGCGAACTTGGCGGGTACAAGCGAAGCAACATTCGCACTGTGGTCCGGCCTGATGCGAGCGCGCTTTTGGCGGCGCTTGCGGAGGTTAAAACGAAAATCCACCGCCACGCCGCAAATGGCCGCCAATCGGTGTTGTTCTTTTACTACTCGGGGCACGCACGTGCCGACGAACTTACCTTGGGAGATGATGCGTTGTCGTTGCGAAAACTCCGCGACACGATTTCGTCTCTCCCCGCCAATCTAAAGGTTGTTGTCCTGGATGCCTGCCAGAGTGGGGCTTTTTCTCGGGTAAAGGGGGCAAGTGCCGCGCCTGATTTTTCGTACAATTCCGTGGCGAAACTCAATACCGAGGGTATGGTGGTCATGGCCTCGAGCAGTGGTACCGAGCTCAGCCAGGAGTCCGATCAGCTAAAAGCTTCGTTTTTTACCCATCACCTACTGGTGGGGCTTCGCGGCGCGGGAGATCGGAATCGCGATGGGCGCGTTTCGGTCAAGGAGGCCTATGAATATGCCTACGCCCACACGTTGACGACAACATCCGCAACGGCGACGGGTCCGCAACATGTAACCCTCGAGACCAATTTGCGCGGCAAGGGATCGGTTCTTTTGACCTACCCAGTGAAGGCAAATGCCAAGCTTGTTTTGCCCGACTCTCTGGTTGGACAGGTTCTTGTGCAGCGGCATCGAGGGCGCTCGGTCCTGGCGGAGGTACACAAAGTTGTCGGCAAAGAAGTGCGCTTGGCGGTCCCACCGGGCCGTTATTTGGCAACTGTCCGAGGCGACAAGCGCGTGCTGCGTTGCAAGTTTTCGATCCCAGCAAAGCAGACCCACAGTTTGGATCAAACTCAGTGCTTGGATGTCACCGGTTCGGTGACTGCCTCTTCTAAGTTTGCCGCGAGGTCACGGCCCTGGGGTGTCGAATTTGGCCTTGGGGGATGGTTGAGCGTGAACGATGATTATACCGATCGCCTGGCGACGTTTGGCTATTCAGAGTCTGGCTCCTTGCCCCTTCTTCTAAACGTGGGTGTTACCCACGACCTAACTCGCTACCTGCAAGCGGTAGTGGATGTCACCAGTTTACCGCAGGTCACCTATAAGCGATCCGATGCCTCGACGGTTTCTTGGAATGGATTTGGTTTTGGACTGCATGGCCGAGCGCGTTATCCGCTGCTTGGCGGCCGGATGATTCCCTATGCCCAACTTGGCGGTGGGACTGCCTTTGTATCTCTCGATACCCAAACTGCTGCCCAGCCATCTGAGAGCAAGTCGGAAATTGGCTTGTACTTTCGCGGCGAGCTTGGCACTCAGCTGATGATTTTGCCGCGCCTGGGGCTCTCGCTGTCGGGCTCCTTTACGAGTGCCAGAGTTTTGCAAAATGAATTTGGCGAAACCCACAACGGTGGCGGCTTTGGAGTCCAAGCCGGGATGCGAACGCTGTTCTAGGAGAAATCCATGAAAGCCATCTGGACAGTAGCAATCCTAGCGGGTATCGGCTTTGGCTGTGGCAACGGGCCAGAGCAAACAACGCAACAATCCCAACTTTGGTGCGGCAGCAAATTGTGTGAGTGGGACCTTGATGAGGGGGAGATCGAAAAGGTAGCGACTTGGACCGAGGACGAAATCGGCGTTGCTCTGGTAACGGCCGGGACGACCATATCGCGGTTCATTCCAAGTAAGCATTTGGATTGTATCCAAATTGAATTTACTGCGCAGCTCGCCAACGACGGTGATGCGGTCGTCGAGATCGACTACTACGACGACAAAATTGTCGACGAAGAAATTGCCGTCACGAAGGCTGCGTGGGAACGACTCTCTTACAAGTTAGCGATGCCACCTGCTTACAATGGACTTCGTGTGCGCATCCGCAAGCGCTCGGATAGCAAGGTCGCGCTCGCATTTCCAACCGTAGCACCACTAGCCGACCAAGACTGCGGCGTTAATTCCGTGTCTTTGACCCATCGCCCCGTAGGCGCGTTATGTACATCCAACGAAGAGTGTGCTCAAGGGTTTTGCACGCCGGGGCCGTGGTGGTCTGAGTTCGCCGAGCGCAAAGCCTGTGGCGAGTGCGTTCGAAATTCTGATTGTCCAGAGGAACAGATCTGCGATTTTGCCCTCGATGCTCCGCCGCATCTCGAAGTCTACCGAGAATGCGGAGCGCCCAAACGACAGGTGCTCGGTCAGCCATGCGTCAATCATGAGGCATGCGCTAGCGGTGAATGTTGCCATGGTGTTTGTTCGACTTGTTGTAGCCACGGGGACTGCACCGATCGCTGTGAGCGAGGCGAGCGCACCCCCGAGATGGGGCCTTTTGTTGAGGTGGCGTTTCAATGCAATACCCCGGCGCCACCCGGGTCGCCGTGTTTGGTCGCCGCAGACTGCGAAAGCGATCGCTGTGTGGGTAGCGTTTCACTGCGAGTCTGTGAGCGTGATGGGAAAACGTGTCTGACCGATGATGACTGCGCCAGTCACCCGTTTGCTCTCAAGAGTGGCGATTCCAGAAAAAATGGCGTGGACACCAACACGGAGGACACCTCCACTCCTGAGGACAAATGCAGACCGGTTGGGATCCACGGTGGCGTCTGCCAATGACAGAGACAACATCAATGCCGAACGCGACATCAATAACATTGATGACCTATATCAGCGTTATGCGCGGCCCTTGTTGCGAAAGGCAGAGCGTCTGTTGCGAAATTCTGACGACGCACAGGATGTGGTGCACGGATTGTTTGCCGATTTAATGAATCGTCCACTGACAAATATCGAACTCCCTTATCTTTATCGAGCAGTAACGAATCGCTGCCTCAATCTTCTCCGCGACACAAAAAACCGCAAGCGCATTTTGGAAGCGCATCAATCGACGCTATCGGACGTTGTACCGATCCGTTGCGACGAACAGATTATCGAATGGAAATGGATCGGCACCTTAGCAAAGAGTCTCAACCGCAAATGTTTGGAGGTGTTTGTTTATCGCTATGTCGATGAGATGTCCCAAGAAGAGATCGCCCAAGTGTTATCTATCAGTAGGCGCATGGTTGGAAAACGATTGGCCAAAATCCGAGCCGCCGTAGACGCGCTTAATAGAAAGGAGGAGTCACAATGAGCAATGTATGTACCGAAAGCAATACGTGCACAGGTCAGCCCATTTCGTGGCTCCGCCTCGAGCAATTTGTTTTGGGTGAGACATTGCCGCGCGAGTCGGATTCGATCGCCGAGCATCTGGCCGAATGCGACACTTGCCGCTCGTGCCGTGACTTTATTCGAGAGAATGACAATCGCGAGTTGCCTCCACTGCCGCATTGGATCGGTAGTAAAGCGCCGGCCGCTGAAGAACACCGTCCAGCCGTCGATAGGCCGCGAAGAAAATGGTTTCGGCCATATACGTGGACTGCTGTCGCTGCGTTTGCAGTAGTTCTCCTTTTGTTTGTCTGGCCGCAAGAAGCAAACAAGCCTCAGATAGTGTCAAATGAATTTCGGACAAAGGGAGGCAACACAATTTCTGCACAACTTGTGCGCGAACGGAACGGATCGATTGCGTATACGCTGGACAAGTTTTCCGCAGGGGACCGCTTTAAGCTTTTGCTCACCTGCTCACTGCCCGGTGAGGTATTTGCGGACGTTGTCGTTTATGACGAGACAGGAGTAGCGTTTCCGCTTCCACCAGCGTCAGTTCAGTGTGGCAATGGGACGCCATATCCGGGGGCGTTTCAAATCACTGGACCAAGCAAGCAAACCGTCTGTGTTTTTGTGAGCGACCAACCATTTGCCCGCGATGTACTAGACAAATTGGCCGACATTTCCGGGCGTGCGGCGTGCCTAGAGATCGCCCCGGAATCGCCGCCAGACCAAGGCAATCTCTAAACATCTTTGAGGTCCCACCGGCCTCAGGGTAGAGCGAGAGTTTGACAATGACGGAGAACACAAACGTGAGAAGAACACTAAAAATTGTCGTAAGCACAGCTCTAATGATGATGGGAAGCTGCAGCAGTACCGACGAACCCGATCTCGAACCCGATCGTCGTGACGGAGATCTCGTCACGATCCGTGGGTTGGCTCTGCATATTGATGTTACCGATGAATTTCCGTTAGCGGGAGCGACCATCTCCGTCTATGGTGGCGCCGTAGCGGAAAAAGCGACCACAGACAAGGAAGGGCGATTTCAACTCCGCATTCCGCGGAGTACGCAATTTATCCACGCCAGTGCCCCGGGATATTGGGGGAACATCCAACATGTTGACGCTGCTGCACCGAGTTCCATTGGGATAGAAATGGCTTTGGCCACAGACCAATTTATTGCAAATGAAGGCAGTGCACTCGGTTTGATTGTTGACGAGACTAAAGGATTTGTCGCCGTTCATTTCGACGGCCACGAGGGAAGCGAGAGTATTACAATCGATGCGCAAAGCGAGCAACCCTATTCTTTCGCAGATGGTAAACGGATTCTTGGCAACCATCTGACTGATAATGGCGTCCCTGATCGTGAGGGTGAAATGATTTTTCCGCTGGTTGATGTTGGAGATATTAGCGTTGCTGTTAACGGTGGGCCGGATACAGTCTGCACTCTTCCCACCGACATAAAATGGCCAGTGATCGCGAAAACACTGACCTCCGTGGAAGCAGAATGTAGCGAGTTGACTGAAATGAGTGGTCGAGTCGTGGATGATCAGGACCATGGAGTGCCCAATGCGGATGTCTCCGTGGAACTCTCTCACGGAAAAATAGGCAATTATACGGTGGATTATCAAACCAAGCCCTGGGAGGGCAGTTCGCTACAGGCAATTACTAACACAGATGGAGATTTCGTGCTGACGGTACCTCCAGGTACACACTTCGTTCATGTCCAGGCAGACGGGCATTGGGGTACTTTATCTATGATAGAGATCGAGGATGAGGAAGAACACGAGGGAGAGTACGTCGTCTTCCATGACTCGGTAATCGAGGAAAGATTTTTTGATTCTAAACAAGCAAATAAGTCGCTAGGCATTTTCGCTCTGTCTTCGCCAGCAGAACTGTGGAACGCTGAAATCCGGCGAGGTGACACAATGGAATCGTGGACCGGGAACTGGTTTGTAGGTAGAAGCCCCATTCGTTTTCTTCACGTTTGGTTTGGACCGATGGTCCCCGGGCAGGTTGCGGCGATTCATGGAGATGTCCCGGGCCGCCGCGAGAAATGCAAAGTTACCATGAACCCTTGGGAGGTGCGCGCAAATACTGTGACCATCGGAACGAGTGTTTGTCGGGATGCGGAGTAGCGATGGCAATCGGTTTTCGAAATAACAAAGTGTTCGGACGAAACGGAGGAATATCGTGGTTCCAATCGAAAACAGCATTGGATATTGTCGTCTTCACCTCTCTGATAACGATGAGCGGCTGCGATGGTTCGGTTGAGCCAGATCTCCAACCTGAGGTAGATCTTCGCGGTGCAGAGCTCGATCATGTTCTGATTCGTGGGGTGACGCTTCAGATTCGCAATTCCGAGGAATTTCCACTAGAGGGAGCTACTGTCGCGGTCTATGGCGGCATCGTAACGAGAAGCACGACAACGGACAGCGAGGGAAAGTTTCAACTTCGCATTCCACGAAGCACACAATTCCTCCTCGCCAGCGCGCCTGGATACTGGAGTTTACTCCAATATATTGATCCTGCTTCACCACATTCCGCGGCTATCGAAATGTCTTTGGTCACAGACGAATTTATCCAAAATGAGGTCAGTGCGCTAGGGTTGACCGGCGATGGAACCAAGGGGTTTATTGCGATTCATTTTCATGGTGACAAGGGCGGAGAAAGCGCTGCAATTGAAGCGACAAGCCAGCAACCGTACTCTCTTGCTGACAGTAAACGAATTCCTGGCAATCGTCTGCCAGACAAGAATTTACCTGAGCGTGAGGGTGATTTGATTTTTCCCTTTGTCGATGTCGGAGATACGAAAGTCGTTGTTGCAGGCGGTCCAGAGACAGTCTGCACCCTGCCCGAGGGCATCGAGTGGCCTGTGATTGCTAAGACAGTTACTGCCGTGGACGCAGAGTGTGCCGAGCTGATCGAAGTTCGCGGACGAGTGGTTGATGTGTTTGGAGATAACATTTTCCTTGCGTACGTATCCGTCCAACTTTCAGTTGGAAAAATAGGTAAATACACGGTCGACTTTGAAGGCAAGACGTGGGATGGCGGCCCGCTGCAATTTGTTACGAGTGAAGCCGGGAATTTCTCAGTTCGCGTTCCCCCTGGCACGCATTTTGTTAGCGTTAGCAAAATTGGCCATTGGGGAAGTGTGTCCGTGCTCAAGATCGGAGACGCGGATGAAGACCAACAGGCCGAACGCGACTATCCTGTCTATCCTGATCGGGTCATCGAGGAGGCGATGTTTGCCGGTGAGAAAAGCAACAAGTCACGTGGGATTTTCGCGCTATCGTCGCCAGTAGAGCTGCGGCAAGCCGAAATTCATAGAAACAACTCCAGCAGGATATTGCGCGGGGCATGGTCGCCGAGTTCAAGATCCTTTTGGTTCCCACCTGTGTCCATTGGCGAAGTGACAGTTGTCCCTGGCAAACCGTTGGACGAGAGTCGTATTTGCCACGTGACAATGAATCCATGGAAGGTGCGCGCCAATAAAGTGACGATTGGAACGAGTATTTGCCAGGATGCGCAGTAACCATGGCGAGTGGTTTTCAAAATACAAGCGTATTCGGCGTGATTGACAAACAATGCTGGTTTTCCGCGAAGGTGGTATTGGATATCGCTCTCATCACTCTAATAACCGCTATCGGCTGCAGTACGACCATTGGTCCGGATCTCGATATCGACCCAGAGCATGATGATAAGCTGGAGAAGGTTTTGATTCGTGGTGAGGTCTTTGCTACATCAAGTGATTTTGATCAGCTTGTGTTGGAGGGGGCGACTGTCGTGGTTCACGGGGGCAATTCTACAGCAAGCGCGACAACCGATAGTAAGGGGAGATTTCAGCTTCGCGTTGACCGACATCCGACATTTCTCCACGTTCGCGCGCCGGGGTATTGGGGGGCCCTGGAGTATGTTGATCCGGTGTCTCCAAGCTCCGCTTCTTTAGAAATGCACGTGGTTACGGCCGAAGTTCTTGCCAGGGCACTCGGTTTATCCATTGACGAAACCAAGGGGATACTTGATATACACTTTTGGGGACATAAGGGCCGTGAGAGAGTTACGATTAGCGCGCAGAGTAAACGGCCATTTTCCCTTGAATCCGGCAAACAGATCCCTGGTAATCGCCTATCCGACGATATCGGTCACAGGGCGGAGATTATTTTCCCGCTAGTTGATGCCGGAAACACGGACGTGATTGTCGAAGGCGGTCCAAGATCGATCTGCACACTGCCGACAAATCTCCAATGGCCAGTCCTAACGAAAACAGTCACCTATATTCTCGTACTGTGCTCTGAGTTGGTTCAAGTCAGTGGACAAGTTGTTGATGATCAGGACAACAACGTTTCTAACGCAAGTGTCACTGTCGAGCTTGACAATAAAATCGGTAACTATTCGATCGATTTCAATAAGGTGTGGGATCGGGAACCGTTACAATTTACGACCGAGGAGGATGGGGATTTCTCGATTACTGTTCCCCTTGGGAGACACTTCGTCCGTGTCGATAAGGAACGGCATTGGGGAAGCGTGTCGATGCTAGAGATCAACGCAGAGGATGTCGATGATGGGGATGTAGATCAAGACGATGATCGCAGTTATCCTGTGTTTCGAGACTCGTTTGTCCAGGAAAAATTCTTTGACGGCGGGCAAGATGACAAATCGCTCGGGATCTTTGTGTTGTCCTCGCCTGAAGAGTCAACAACCGCCGAGCTTCGCCGGAGTGACACAACAAAGATATGGGCAGGAGAGTGGCTGTCAGTGGCAAAATCAGATCTGTTTTGGTTCTCACCAATTTTTCTCCGCTGGTTTTCTCCAATGGAGCCTGGGCAAGTTACCGTCGTCCATGGCGAGGATCGAGATTGTCACGTTACCATGAATCCATGGAGCGTCCGGGCAAATACAGTGACTATCGGAACGAGTTTCTGCCAGAAGGCGGAGTAACCGGAGAAACATCGCCAACGTAATTGCATTCCAGAGAGATCTGCTTAGTTCTTGACTTTGTTCAAACAGAGATCTGGCAGTGACCACGTTGGTGATTAAATCTTCGGACCAAGTGTTCCGAACGAGTCCATGAGAGGTCACCAGAGCCCAATTAACGTTTTTTTGGGTGTTTGTTCGCTGTTCAAATACCTGCATCGTATTTTTGAGCTGGCGAGCATAGGATTTCGTAGCCGTAAATTTCTCCTGCCAATACTTCTATAAGCTGCGGATCCTTCGGACTCCGCTGGGCAAACGGCAGGAGTTAAATCGTGATTAACTCAATAACAACGGACAGGCTGATTTTCCCTGCATCTTTTTGGTCCTCACGCAGTCTTCTGTGTGGAGGCAGAGCTATGGTGAGAGTTCACAGTTGGATCGTTGTGATTGCGGTGGTGCTAGGTGTGGTGAGTGGGTGTGCGCTGTCTGAAGACGCGGCCTTAAACGAGGAGACAGAGTTATCGGTGCCAGAATCGTTGTCGCCAGCTGCTGATAAGTCTGTAGTGACTGCGGTTGACGATGCTGGAACGAAAACGATCCGAGTGCCCGCCGACGTTCCCCGGATTCAGCAGGCGATTGATCAGGCCAGTTCGGGAGATATGGTGTTGGTTGCCGCTGGTACCTACCGCGAGCAGATCGTGCTTAGAAACGGTATTCGTCTTGTCGGTGCAGGATGGGAAAACACGCTGATCGATGGCGGCTGCGATATCAAACTCGATCGCAGTCGCTTTTGCCGCGGGAAAGTTGGCGTCCGGGTTGAACCAGGCGCATCACGGGCAACCCTTTTAGAAGGGTTTACGATTACCAATGGAACGCACGGATTGTTGGTGAATCATGGAGCGCCTTTGATTCGCGATTGTAGTATTACTGCCAATCGTTGGGTCAACGTAATCTTATACGATGCGGATGCTCGCATCGAAAATACCCTGATCGGTGCCCACGAGGTGCCTGATCCAGCGACAGGGCAGCGCCTTGGCCGGCCGGTGACGCGGTATGGAATCTATGCGCGAGGAAGCCGTGCAACATTGGTCAATCTTACAGTCACCGGGCATCAATTCGCTGGTATCGGATGGCTCCTAGATAGCGAAATGACGGTAGAGAATACGATCGTTGCGAGTAATCGCTCGGGTTTCTTAGCACTGGATGGCAGCGGTGAACTCTCGATTCGTTTCAGTAACGTTCACGGAAATCGCGTAAATTACGACAATACTCCCGACCAGACGGGAGACCAAGGTAACATCTCCAGTCCACCGGAATTTGTTGCAGAAAACGACTTTCGTCTCCAAGACAGTTCTCCGTCACGAAACACTGGGCGACTGAGGGTCGATATGGGGGTCTTCGGAGATAGGCTTTTGGCTTGGCTAAAATCACGAATCGTATTTCGATCCGATGAGAGTGACTCGCCCGGGCAAAAACATCCTGTCGTGCCCGACCCAGTTGCAGGTCGCGAAAATTTGATTTTGACGTTTGAGATTCCCGAGTCTGATCCGGCCTATCCGTTCTTGTTTAGTCGGTCCTTCATTTTTGATAATGCGATGGCGGTGGTCTTGTTCAGCATCAAGGGCGATTTTGCGACTGCAAAAAAAATGCTAACAAGTCTCGCTCGGCTTCAAAACGATGATGGATCTTTTGACGGATCTTTCAATACCGCCGATCACTTTCAAGATCAAAATAGTCGATTTACCGGGAACATCGCCTGGGTAGGCTATGCGTTTTCACTGTATCGGCGGTTGTCGAATGATGAGGACTTTATGGTTACCGAAGAGGCGACCGCCGATTACCTCCTCACTCTGCAAGAGCGGGATCCACAGCATCCAGCCTTTGGGGCTCTTCGGGCTGGCCCTGATAAGGACAGATATACAACGGAACACCAAGTGCACGCTTCGTTTTTTCTGTTTGAGTTGGGCCAGAGTCGCAGCAGTGATGCGCCGCGATATGCGGCCGCGTCTCAATTGATTCGCGACAATCTAAGGAAAAATCACTTCCGGATCGATCATTTCACCGCTGGTATCGATCCGCATTTGGCGTCAGATGCAAATGCACTCGGTGCTTTGGCATTCTTAGCGGATTATCACGTCGATGACGCCCGGGCGGCGCTACAGTTCAATGACATTCACTTTGGTCACGGCGAGCAAACCGCACAGGGGTCGATCCACGGACTGAGTGCCCTGCCGGTTCCAAATCAGCCCTTTTTATGGTCAGAGACCACATTGGCAGCAGCGTTGGCATGGCGTCGTCTTGGTGAGAAAGAACGAGCCGAGCGAATCCGAGTGGAAATGCAAACGTTACTATCCCCCGATGGGGGAATCCTGTACGCTTTTCCGGAGACCGACTTACGAGACGATCCCATTTTTGGCCAAGAATTTAACGAGTGGCCGAGCATCGCACCCACCGTGTGGTTTCTTCTTCTGCGTGATAATCCATCTGCGTTTTATCAGTCTTTTGACCGGTGATTGGATACCCATGCTTCGAGAAACAGTGGACCATGTGCGCTGCGACGCCGCCTTTTAAAGCTCCAATATCGGCAAGTGTTATTGGGGGGCTCCTAAAAATCGTGAATCCCATTACAGAAAACATGTTCTCGAACGTTGCTGGGGCATTGTTGTTGTAGGCGATTTGGCTCCATCTTGGTCGCACTTCCTTGTATATACGGGTAACGTTGGGTCCTGTAATATGAAGCAATTGATCCGTTATGTGTGTTTGTTTAGTGTCTGTTCTGTTTGGATAGCCTGCGATGACGATACGTCTTCGGGATGGTTTTGGATTGACCAGGATGAAAAGGAAATAGGGCCATTGCTTCTGGCTGAGCCGGCGCACATGGATAGCGATCGCGTGTTATGGCGCGTTGATGAGCAAAGCGGTTCGATCGCGTTGCCGGTCCTGGAGAAAGTATATCTCGAGGACGATTGCGGCGGAGAAGAGGCCGCTGACGCTGCGGGGCTATTTGATGCACCGGTTACCGGACAGCGGACAACGTTTCATGTCGCGTTTCGCACCGCTGGAGATAATGTCATCCGAATCCCAAGTGACATGAGCGACGTAGCAATTACCTCAACCATCGAGTCACGGCTCACTGCAGATGGGTGCGTCGATGTAGATCCTGGGGCTGATGTAACCCGGCTGTTGCTTGTCGACACGACAACGGCGTCGTCAGTCCCGGATGTTCAGTTTCAGCCGCCATTTCATACCCGATGGGTAGGGATAGTACCTTAAGCGAGCATTGGATCTAGCGAGTGCGATTCAATACATGAGGTTTTGTTGGTTAGAGTTCGGTCGGTGATACGACTGGCAATACAATCGGCGGGGGCTTTGCAATCAGCAAGGTCTGATCGCTTGGATCGACAAGTCCAACGGATGTGCAATAGCTCGTCCCCTGCCCTGCGCCATCCCACGGTTGGATGTCTTGGAGAAACACATTTGCTGCCGCATTGGACATATAGTCGATGAATAGTTTTTGATAGCCGCGCAATTGACGCGAGTGGGTCCGCGCGACAACGCTAAAGATCAGGGAATTTGCTTCTAAGAGTAGATCTTTGCCGTACCAGCACCACTGTCGGGCAAAGGTGTTTTCGTTGCGGCCGCCGACTTCTACCTGCATGTCTCCGTCCCGAATCGGATACTGGGCGTCTGGAGCGAGATATTTGGCCGCAAACACTTGGTGCTCGGCATCATGGATGTGCTCTGTATACCAACCCTCGTGGATTACGGCAGGGTTTTCTTTGGCGATATAGCGATAGTATTGGTGAAGCAGTCCGGAAGGGGCCCGGTACTCAAAAACCGTTCGGTAGTAACGGGGTAGATCGGATTCAAACGAATGAGATGTTCGCTGGGGCATTTTGTTTCGGTGATTGTCGATCGAAAAAAGCGACCAGATTTTGCTCCTGCCAAAATCGTAAGCTGCGATTGCTGCTGCTTCGGCGCCCAAAACGGAAAGTGGAAAGTAGTGGCGACCAAGCTCTTGATCGTTTGCATCGAATAGGATGGCGACACTTGGGTGAGAACCCGTTGCGACCTCATCGGCCAGATGATCATAAGGAATGGTGAATGATAAGTCTTTTGCGTCATCAGCGGGGATATGAAACTCCGATCCAAAGTTGGTGCTGTAAAATTCAGTCCCCGCGATCGCCACGAGTCCGTATGCAATCGCCGGCGAATCTCTGTGGTCGTTACGCACATTTTTGAAAGTGAACTCGAAACGATCACCAGGACGCAGTCGGTTTTGGTACGAAGCATTTTGAGGCCACCGGAGGTTCGTAGAGAACGTTTGCGGTGGTTTTTCGATGGAGACTGACCCGTAGGATCGATTGAGCTCACGATCATTTGCATCATAAACAATTCCCGTTAGGTGAAAGGAGCCGACGGAGATTCCTGCCGAGGCCAGGGCCGAATGGGGAATTGTAAACGAGTAGTCGGTTCGGCGGTCCGGGGCAATGCGTAGCGTAGATGTGCCAAACTCCGTACTGTAGAATTCTTTTCCGTCGATCACGATCAGCCCGTATACGATGCCCGCCACGGCATGACTACGGTTCTCTATGGCTTGGAAAACAATGCGGAGACCGTCACCGAAGTGGATCGATTTTGCGTAGGCAGTCGAGCCACCCCAGCGGATGTTGGCAGATCGCTTAGGTGGCTGTGGGTCCGGCTGTTGGTCGATGGGGTACTGCACCCTAGGGCGATCAGTGCTTTCGATTGACAAGCTCCCGTAAGTGCGACCGACTTCGTCGTCACTGGCGGAGTAGACGATTGCCGCCAGGGTATGCTCGCCGACCGAGACGCCACGCTGCCTTAGACTCGTCGCGGGGATCGAGAGGGATAGTTGAGAGGAACGATAGGGCGCAATGGTTGTCAAGGAGTCGCCGAATTCGCTGCTGTAGAATTCGATACCACCAATCACGACCAACGCATAAACGCCTTGGGATTGAAAGGTACGATTTTGTATTGGGCTAAACACAATCCGTAGGTCTTGCCCGCTGGTGATTTCGCTTTGATAAGAGACGGTTTGGTCCCAGGACAGGGGCGAATCATTGCGATCGTCGAGGGTGAATAAATCTTCGGCCGAGGCCTCGGTGTCGTGCTCCATGCAGCCGGATACGCTGATGAAAAGTGGTACGAGTAACAAACTACGCATTTGAATTCCCTCTCGGTTACAGATTGCTGCGGATGGGTTTTAAGACGCGATGGGCCGCCGAAAGCGATGCCCAGAGAAACGTTGCCTCCTTAGAAAAGACCCGTGACTGTCATTCAATAGGTATGGAAAAATCGCATCTCGGGCATTTCTTCCAATTTCCGAGCCCAAGTTACCGAAACCTGGTTTGTTCCCATCGCCTCTTCAGAGGTGGACACCTTGCCAAGTCACCCGCTCAATCGGAAACATATTGAACGTTCGTGTTTTCTTCATGAAAACAGATCGTTCTCGGTAGCATTGTAAACAGGGATTCGCTTTTGGCTTGTGTTACTTCTTGGGCGCAGTGCGAGGACACGATTTTGGATCGAGCTGCGCGTCCTTTTCGATGCAGTTTTTGATCCGCTCTCGCGTATTGTAAACGATCTTCCAGCGATCTTTCTCACTAATAGCACCCGAGCGAGATGCTTCTAATGATAGGCGCAGGGTTTCGGGGATGTCTTTGGCCGTCTGGCATTGCTCGGCCAGCTGTTGGTTGCCTTTTGCGCAACGACAAAGCCGCTGAACGTACGTGCTACAGGCCTCGACGCCGCGATCGGCCTCGGCTTGCGACATCTGCACTTGGGCCTTTTTGCTCGCTGGTGCATCCGTAGGTTGCGAACAGGCAAACAGCGACAAAGAAAGCACAATCCATTTCATGACGGCTCAACCCGCGCGAGAACGACAGTAATATTGTCTTCGCCGCCTTCTTCGTTTGCAGCAAGAATTAGATTTTCAACCGCGAGGTCTAAGTCGGGTTGATTGCGGACAATGTGGGCGATCTGCTCGTCGCTTAGCATGCCGGATAGACCATCGGAACACATCACATAGCAATCGCCAACTCTCGGTGTGCTCGTCACAATGTCGACTTGGATGGTGTCCTTCATGCCTAGCGCGCGGACAATCACATTCTTATGAGGCCAATTCTCGGCTTCTTCGGCCGTGACACGCTTCATTTTGATGTAGTCATTGATCAGCGAGTGGTCTTCGGTAAGTTGCGCGATATCACCACCGCGCATGCGATACACGCGGCTGTCCCCAACGTGTCCAACAACCGCGGTATCGTCCAAAAAGCTTAACGCGACCAAAGTGGTCCCCATCCCTTTACTCTTGCTATCTCGCTTCGCGCAATCGACAATCTCTTGATTGGCCAGCATGACCGCTGAGGTCATCCGGTTGACGTCGGCTCGAATCCCGCGATCAACTTTATAGGGCCATGTCAGCGGGTTAAGTTCGGAGGTACGATAGTAGTAGTCCACGACAGTGTCGACCGCGAGCTTGCTCGCGACCTCTCCGGCTGCATGACCACCCATTCCATCTGCAACGATTGCAAGGCGCAGATCTGTCGGTAGGTAAATGGAGTCCTCGTTGTGCGTGCGGGTACAGCCCACGTCGGTTGCACCGGCAAAACGAACACGCATCTCTTCTAGTGGAAAGGATGTACTCATATGTACCTAGGACTTCGAGCCCTCATCATACCAGTCCCATTTCCTAGCGGCTAGCCCGGAAACATCACGCTCTGCATGCGCCCTCACCAAAGTCCTTGGCGCCACACGGATATTTTCGATCTTGCAAATACAACCAGTATTCGCCGCGCTCGAAAATATCCGTGTGAAACCAATTCCTTCGGCGATTATCGCGCGCATCCGTGATGTTTCCGGGCTAGCCTGGCAACCGGTTTGAATTTCCTATCAAAATGCGGTGGTGCGGAAGCGAGCACTGCCCAGTGTTCATATATCCGTGCAGAGAGAAAGTCCCACCTATGACTACCGGAGTTGCCACCACTAGCAATTCCAGTGTAACGCACCTACATTGACAATTCACTTGTAGCTACGCATGCTTAGCTATGTGGGGATCACGTTTTCGCGGACAGTGGTCGGTGCGGTTTGGGGGTATGCGAATGCCAACGCTACGGTCCTTGCTGTCGCTATTTCCGTGATTGCTGTGCTTGGAGTTTCATACGTCACCCTGCGATGGACGACAGGATTTGATCGCTTCCGATTTTTACGTTCCCCTCGTTTGAGCAACAAGCACCGTCGCCTCTCAAAAATGAAAAAGGCCTAACGAGTGGCCAACATCGCAAGCGGAAATGTCAGTGATCGCCCGTTTGCACAAACCGTGTATGCGATTGCGACCAAACGGTTCTCGGGTGATTTTGCCCTCGAACAAAGTGGGCGTACGTATCGAACGACGTGGCACCACGGCTACGTGGTTGCGGCTTATAGTCCAGCGCCGGCGGATACTGTGGCTCGCATTGCGCTATCAGCAGGGATGATCAACTCGAGCCAATTGAGCTCTGCCTTGCGTAATGCGGCGTCGGATCCGGGACGATCTCAGATTCAGGTCATCACAAAAGTGGCCTCACTGTCCCCAGAACAGATTAGTTTCATTGAACAGCGGGTACTCACTACTCATGCGATTCGCATGTTTGCGTTGGAACGAGCCTCTTTTACCCTAGACAATAGTCCAAGCCTAACAGCGAATCAGCGGTTACGTCCGATTGATCCACGCTGGTTGATCTATCATGGTCTTGCGACGCACTACAGTGTGGAGCGTTTGACTCGTGAATTATCAACGGCTGCCAGCGTACACGTGAGGTTAGCCGCCCATGCGTTGCCAGGATTAGCTGCCTTTGAATTTGGGGATGAGCAAACTGCATTGTTGACGCAAATGGCAACCACAGCAATGACATTGGCGCAGCTGCAAGAGCGATTGCCCAACACGGATCATCGGCAAGCTCTGGCAATCTTTTACGCGCTGGCTGCGACAAACGGGCTAGAGCAAGCAACTGGCCCCGGCGTGGCTGTCGCGGGAATGCAATCACCAAAGCTAAGCGAAAAAGTAGGGGCTCCGACGCCAACCCCCGTAAGGGTCGCACACGCGGCGGCAAGTGCATCAACACCAAAACCGATCAATGCAGCTTCTACTGTCCCCAATGCTGTACCACCACAAAATAGGACCAGAGAGCCGGCACGAAGGGGCTCCAATTATCAAGTTGCGGTGTCGGCTCGAGGCAACTCGACCGCGATGGCCGACGACGCTGTTCGCAAGCTCATCACAAAAAAGCTCAAGCAAATCGCAGACGATGCAAGTCACTACGATATTCTCGGGGTTTCGCGCAAGTGCTCGACCGAAGAGCTCCAGACGGCCTACTTTGCTCTGGCAAAACAACTCCATCCCGACCGGCTCCAAGCGCAACAAATTACCGAACTCGAGCATGACGCGCACCGCCTGTTCGCTCATGTGAATCAGGCATACTCAGTGCTCAGCGACAAGGGCAAACGGGCCCACTATATGAAAGTATTGGAAGCTGGTGGGCTACGAGCGTACCAAGAACAGCAACGAAATGCCGAAGACCTCGCGATACGGATCATCGAAGCCGAATCCGCCTTTCAGCATGGATTGATTGCGATCCGGGCAAATAATTTCACCGAAGCCATGAAGACATTTCAAATTGCCGTGGATCTGAATCCAGATGAGGGCGAGCATCATGCGCTTCTGGCATGGTCTACTTGGTGCGTGACCAGCAATAAAGAGGGTGTTTACCAAGCAGTGATCGATTTGTTCGATCGCGCGACAAAACTGTCACCAAAGTGTGTTTCTGCAGTGTACTATCGTGGTCAGGTCGCCAAACAGAGGGGAGATGTCGATGCCGCCCTTAGATGCTTTAAAAAAGTGTTACGGCTGCAACCTGGACATCGTGAGGCAGAACTAGAAACTCGACTCATCCAGAGGCGCAGCAAAGACCGCCGAGCGTGACAAAACGGGCTAGCGACTTCGACGTCTCGTCCTTTTCTGTTTGGGTTTCCTTCTCTGAGGCTGCGGGAATCTCGCAGCTAACGCCTTTTTTTGTGCGTTGCTCGAATCGACAAAAGTGACCGTTACACCTGGTGCGTCACCAAATTGCAGTCCGTCGACTCGTGCGGTCACTTGGAGAGCCGCGTCGTCAAAGGTGATTTGAATGGTAACAACTTCTCCAACCTCTAAAAATACTTCCCCAGCGAGAAAGCCCCCAGTCGCTGACAGATAAGATCGCTCGAACATGGGGTAAACGTAGGGCTCCGCGCCACTCGCGTCGCGAACGAGCGCTACTGTATATTTTGCCTGGGTGGTTGCCGTTTTTTGGTCCGCGTTCATTCGAGTTCTCAACCACTCTAATTGACCACAGGGCAACTGGCAACGCGTCTAGACCGCTCACCGATTGGTCTGCTCCTATCTGACTGATTCTCTCGGCCGATCGGAGCGTTACTCTCTCGTTGCGTAGGCCTACTGTGCGTCTTGCTCGCGCCTTCCGCTCGGCCAAGATCCCTTCGTCGGATAGGACCATTTCAACCGGTGAGCGGTCTAGGCGAACCATGAGGCGGGATTCAGAACCGATGTAGAATGTTATTCATATTGCGAATCTCCCTTGTTCATTGCACCGAGACAGCGTAAACACGGTCGTCTATGGAGCCGCTCGATTCGAGTCACGTCCGGCAAATTGCAAAACTCGCCCATCTTGACCTTACCCAAGACGAATGTAAGAAGCTGCAGAAAGAGCTTGCGGCGATCTTGACCCACGTGGAATCGCTTGCGGGCATTGACACTGATGGGATTGAGCCGATGACCCATGCAGTCCCAATGGATCTCCGCCTGCGCCCCGATGCAATCGCCGAATCAACTTCTCTTGAAGCAATTGCAGAGCAAGCTCCCGACTGGGAGGACGGCCATTTCCGTGTCCCCCACATCATTAGCGGCCAAGACGAATGAGCTCTAGTGACGAACTCGTGTACCTGTCTGCGGTTGAGCAAGGACGCAGGATTCGCGCGCGGACTTTGCGCGCAAGAGCTCTCACGGACGCATATCTTCACCGAATTGAGGCACTAGATGGCACGATCGGTGCCTACCTAAGTGTTTGTGCAGACACTGCTCGCAAGTGTGCAGACGAAATTGATCAACGACTCGACGCTGGGGAGACTGTTGGGCCTCTCGCTGGGATTCCCATTGCGCTCAAAGATCTATTTGTCACCAAGGGGGTTGCCACAACCGCTGCTTCCCAGATCCTCGCTGGCTGGATTCCCCCTTATGATGGAACTGTGGTTGCTCGCCTGAAGGCCGCCGGTGCAGTGATTCTTGGCAAGCTCAATCTAGATGAATTTGCGATGGGCTCGTCCAATGAGAATTCGAGTGTGAAACCGTGTAAAAACCCATGGGACACTCGCCGCACGCCTGGTGGGTCTTCCGGTGGTAGTGCTGCGGCGGTGTCCGCCGGCCTGTGCTCGATCGCACTAGGGACGGACACCGGTGGATCGATCCGTCAGCCTGCCGCATTTTGCGGCACTGTCGGGATCAAACCAACCTATGGACGTGTTTCGCGTTATGGGGTGATCGCGTTTGCATCTTCGCTCGATCAGGTTGGACCGCTAGCGCGCACGGTAGAAGATGCAGCGTTGGCCCTCGAGACTGTAGCTGGGTTTGATCCCCTCGATGCTACATCAATTGATACTCCTGTTCCTGCTTACGCCGCGCGACTTGCCGAATCTATGCAAAACCGAGGCGACTCTCGACAGGCTGAGGGCTCTCCATCAGTTGAGGACGCCCTGCCGGACCTCACTGGAGTCTCGATCGGACTGCCGGAAGAGTACTTTTCTCAACATATTGACATGGAAGTTTCCTCGGCCGTTGAAGCTGCGATTCAGGTCCTCGAGCAGCGCGGCGCGGTGACAAAGCGGATTTCGCTTCCGCATACTCGCTATGCCCTGCCCGCGTATTATTTGGTCGCTCCCGCGGAGGCGTCTTCTAATCTGGCCCGCTACGATGGGATTCGTTACGGATCACGACAAACCTCGGCCAATAATTCGCTGTCTGATCTATATTGCCGCAGCCGCGGGCTTGGGTTTGGCCCAGAAGTAAAACGTCGCATTATGCTTGGCACCTACGCGCTTCGCTCGGGATACTACGATGCTTATTATGTAAAGGCGCAAAAGGTTCGCTCCCTGATCAAACAGGATTTTGATGCCGCCTTTTCCACTGTTGACGTCATCTTGTCGCCAACATCCCCAACGCCTGCTTTCGCGCTCGGCGAAAAGACCGCAAACCCTCTTGATATGTATCAGGCCGATGTGTTCACTCTGAGTTGCAACTTGGCGGGACTTCCTGGGCTGAGCGTCCCTTGCGGATTTACAAAGTCCAATCTTCCGATCGGCCTTCAGCTGCTTGGGCAACCCCTTGCCGAACAAACCATATTGCGCGTTGCCCATGCATATGAGCGATCCACGCCATGGTCGACTCGTCACCCCAACTTGCCTGGGGGTTGCCAATGACGCAATGGGAGCCCGTGATTGGCTTGGAGGTGCATGTCCAACTCGACACTGCATCAAAGGCGTTTTCGACCTCTGGAACCCAATTTGGCCAGCCTGCCAATGCCCTTGCGGATCCGACTGTTTTGGGCCTTCCAGGAGCACTGCCGGTTTTCAACGCTCGTGCGCTCACGTTGGCGGTTCGCTTAGGTCTTGCGTCCGGATGTAAGATTCGCCGTCGTTCTCGCTTTGCCCGCAAACATTACTTTTACCCCGACCTGCCCAAAGGATACCAGATTTCGCAGTTTGACGAGCCAGTGTGCGAAGGGGGCGCTATCGAGTTTGTGTTGGACGAGAAGGTCAGACGGGTACCGCTCACGCGGATCCACTTGGAAGAGGATGCCGGCAAGAATATCCACCGTGGTGCACATTCCCTTGTCGACCTCAACCGCGCCGGGATCCCTTTATGCGAGGTTGTCTCTGAGCCCGAGATCCATTCGGCACACGAAGCTGCCGAGTACATGCGAGCACTTCATCAACTCGTGCGCTATCTCGACATTTCTGAAGGAAACATGGAACAAGGCCATCTGCGCTGCGATGCAAACGTGTCGATCCGGCCCATGGGCCAGGCTGAATTGGGAACGCGGACTGAGCTCAAAAACATCAACTCATTTCGCTTTGTCCAAAACGCCATCGAGAACGAAATCTCAAGGCAGGTTGGGATACTCGAGCGAGGCGGGCATATCGAGCGCGAGACGCGCCTGTGGGACGCGGACACCGGCCGTTCTAAAACGATGCGCACAAAGGAAGAAGCGGACGATTACCGCTATTTTCCAGATCCCGACTTGCCAACCCTTGTCGTCTCCCAGGAGCTTCTCGAGACTGAAAAACAAGCTCTTCCTGAGCTACCAGTTGCCCGATGGCAGCGGCTCATTTCGGCGTATCAACTGCCTTGCGAAGATGCTCGCGCACTCACCGCCGAACGAAAGCTCGCCGACTACTTTGATTCGGCGGTGGCTGCGACCACCGCTCCGAGTAAGTCCGCCAAACCGATTGCAAACTGGATCCAAACCGAATTGATTCGCGAACTGCATCGCGAACAAAAATCGATTGACCAATGCCCAATTACTCCAATCGACTTGGCCGCTCTAACAACCCTAATTGCTGACAATGTAATTAGCGGCAAAATTGCTAAAAACGTATTCCGGACGATGTATCAAACTGGTGATTCGCCCCAGGCTATCGTCAAGCGAGAGGGGTTGCGGCAAATTACCGATTCTTCCGCCATTGCCGCCATCGCTGAACAAATCGTATCCGCCCACCCAAAACAAGCGGCCGACTACCGCAATGGGAAAACGGCGCTGCTTGGTTTTTTTGTCGGTCGCGTTATGAGAGAAACCCAGGGCAAAGCAAACCCCGGTATCGTCAATCAAATCCTCAAAGAACTGCTAGAAGAATAGGGGAAATGCAATGGAAGTTTTTAGCCCAATGCGATGGGAGGACGGGACTCTTCAGTTGCTGGATCAGCTCCAGCTGCCGGGTGAGGAATGTTGGCGTCGCTGCGAAACGGATGCCGAAGTTGCGACGGCGATCGTAACGATGCAAGTACGTGGCGCACCGGCGATCGGGTGTGCCGCAGCCTATGGGATGGCGCTGGCAGCGCTGAGATTTGTCGCGACGGAACCAAGGGCCACCCATGACCAATTTTGCGAGCACATGGCCCAAGTAAAACAGCGACTTGGGGGCACTCGCCCAACCGCTGTGAATTTGTTTTGGGCACTCGCCGCCATGCAACGGGTAATTGACGCGGGCCAAGGCAGCCCCCCTGGGGAAACGGCCCGCGCTTTAGAAACAAAAGCGGTAGAGATCCATAAGGATGATATCAACCGGTGTTTGCGCATCGGGGACTTTGGGGCTCCACTGATCCCATCTTCGGCGACTGTTCTTACCCATTGTAACGCTGGGGCCTTGGCAACTGGTGGTTTTGGGACCGCATTGGGTGTCATTCGCGCTGCAGGGAATGCGAGCAAGACGCTACGGATCTTAGCGAATGAGACACGTCCCTATTTGCAGGGTGCACGACTGACCGCTTGGGAACTTGCCCGAGAAAACTATGATGTGACCGTGCTACCAGATAGTGCAGCAGCCTTTATCATGGCAAAGGGCGATGTCACGTGTGTAATCGTTGGCGCGGATCGGGTCGCTGCAAACGGTGACGTAGCAAACAAAATCGGAACCTATGCTCTCGCTCTCGCGGCGCAGCAACACCAAGTTCCGTTTTATGTGGCAGCCCCGACTTCGACAATCGACTGGGATACCAATCACGGTAGCCAGATCCCTATCGAGGAACGGCAGGGCGATGAGGTGCTAGTGATTGCAGGTACCCGGATCGCACCTGTCGGTGTTGCAGCTCGGTATCCGGCATTTGATGTGACTCCATCGCGGTTCGTGACCAAGCTGATTACCGATCAGGGGGTGGTCGAAGCGAGCCCAGAGGGCCTACAGAGACTGCGACCAAATTAGAAGGTGAAATCCCTGCGCCCGATTCAATCTGCTTACTTACGAGTTACAAAGCTGAGCGTCTAATCATACCCTACTGGTACCATTAAGTCCGGATTCGGTGTGTCCAAGCGATATCCGTACACCATTAACTTCCCGAAACTACAGCGCTCTTGTGCATATTCGCTGTCAGCTCTTGGCGCACCGAGAGTTTTCTTAGCGTTTCCCTTGACGATACGCCTCTGAGGACTACACTCGGCGGCTCGTTTTCCCAATGGGTGGATTATGTCCGTTTATGCAGTGATTCAGACAGGTGGCAAGCAGTATAAGGTTCAGGCCGGTGAGATGGTTGTCGTTGAGCAGCTCGCGGGAAATCCTGGAGATACCGTTTCGTTTGACGACGTATTACTCGTCGCAAATGACGGCGTTGTTACCTTGGGGAAACCAACCCTCGAGGGAGCACAGGTAACCGGTGAGATTGTCGGCGCAAAAACTGGTGACAAAGTCATCGTATACAAATTTCGGCGCAGAAAAGACTATCGCCGTAAACGTGGACACCGCCAAATGTATACCGCAGTGCGCATTCGCGAAGTTGTCGCCCCCTCATAACAAGTAGAGCCTCACAACCAGATTTTTGAAGACTCTTAGGAGCAATACCGATGGCACACAAAAAGGGACAAGGGTCGACCCGTAACGGTCGCGATTCAAACGCGCAACGACGTGGTGTCAAGCGATACGAAGGCGAGCAAGTGCGCGCGGGCAACATCCTCGTTCGTCAGGTTGGAACCAAGTTTCACCCAGGTGCAAATGTAGGCACCGGCAAAGACTGGACTCTGTATTCGCTCGTTGATGGGGTTGTGAAATTCGAACGTCGCGGCCGCGACAAAAAAGCGGTATCGGTCTATCCAGCGGCCTAATAGCAGCTCCTAAGCAGTTTGCGTAGCGTCAACTGCGCGATGTTCCAAATGACATAGCAGCTGAACAGAAATGTTTTGTACTTCGTGTGTCGATCGATGTGAGTCGACTCCATGACTCCAAAAAGGCATTTATTTCAGGCAGTCATGTTAAGCGAGACCTGTCGATGAACTTTGTTGATGAGGCGCATATCGAGGTTTTCGCGGGGGACGGGGGCAACGGCTGTGCAGCATTTCGACGTGAGGCCCACACGCCGCGAGGAGGGCCGTGTGGTGGAGATGGCGGCAACGGCGGTGACGTCGTTGTGGTTGCCGATCCACAAATGTCTTCGCTACTTGATTTTCGCTACCAACGCCACTATCGCGCCAAGCGAGGCGAAGATGGCCGCTCAAAAGATCAGTATGGCAAGGGGGGAGAGGATACGGTTCTTCGTGTTCCGGTGGGGACGGTCGTTTGCGACAAAGAAACCGGCGCTGTTCTCGCTGACATGAGCATTGCTCACCAACGTTTCGTTGTCGCCCAGGGAGGCAAAGGCGGACGCGGGAACATTCACTTTAAGAGTCCCTGGAATCAGGCGCCTACCCAATCCGAACCGGGCACAAAAGGAGAACATCGAACCCTTCGCCTGGAGCTCAAACTGCTCGCCGAAGTCGGGCTGATTGGAATGCCTAGCGTTGGAAAATCAACAGTTATTTCAATGGTTTCACGTGCAAGACCCAAAATTGCCGCGTACCCGTTCACAACTCTGATCCCGAATCTTGGTGTAGCCCCTCTAAGAGGTGATCGAGCGCTCGTCATCGCCGACATTCCGGGGCTGATTCCCGGGGCATCACGGGGAGCAGGCTTGGGACATCGGTTTCTTCGCCACGTCGAACGCACGCGGGTTCTTATTCATATTCTCGATGCAAGTCCGGCAGGTAGTGCGAGTGGTGATCCCATCTCAGATTTCGAAACGATCAATCGGGAACTCAAAGAATATGCCCCAGAGCTGAGCGAGAAACCGCAATTAGTCGCTCTCAACAAGGTCGATTTGACGGATACTCGCCAGCGGGCCCCAGAAATTGCGCACGACTTCGCCAAACGGGGAATGCCATTTTACCAGATCTCGGCAGCGACAGGCGAAGGTCTAGAGGAGCTACTAGAGGCGACCTGGAAAACTGTTCATGCGAACAAATGAAATGAACTGTATTCCAGTGCCCGAGTGAGTATGTTTTTGCCTGCATCGAAAACAGGAAACTCTGGGATGAAGCCCAAAGACTCTTTACGAGTTTGAACACTCAGACCGTCGGCGACTTGCCGCCACAAGGCTGCCAATGTTACAAACAGTTACACAGTTATAAGGACAGGCCGAGCGCCCACACTCAGGGACTAGCCCCTGGGTTTGTGCCTAGCGATTTGGGGGATTCTCGCATGCGTACATATTGTAACGCCGCACGTTGTGCCATTCGATTGGCTATTTTCGCGCTTCCGTTGGTAGCGTTGGTTCTTACAGAGCAAGCTGCTGCACAATCGGACAGTTCGCCGAAAACGACCGGAGCTGGAGGTACAGCACCAGCACCAGCACCAGAAACACGAGACACTGCGCGTCCGAAGCCGAGCAGCAAGGCACCGGTCAATCTTCGTCTCCGCAGTCTCGAGCAGCGTGTCCAGGCGCTCAAAGAGCGTGCTTGGCGTGCGAAGGCCCGCGTCGGGATGCTCAAAGAAGCGGTGATTGGTGGTGGCATTGGTTCGCGTGCCACGGTCGTGCACAAAAACAAGATGAGCAGTGCTTTTCGTCTCGTACAGCTTACCTACACGCTCGATGGTGCACAAATATTTACGCGTACCGACAAAAATGGAAGTCTGCATAAACTCAAGACGATTGATATTTTGACGGCGCCGGTTGCTCCCGGAAGCCACACGCTGAACGTGCGCGCCGTTTATCGAGGGAATGGACACGGGGTACTCGCTTACCTCAAGGGATATAAGTTTACGGTTCGCGCAAGCCATACACTTACGATTACGGAAGGGAAGTCTACAAACGTAATCGTCAGTGGCTACGAACGCGGTGGCATCGCTACCCCGCTCGAAAAACGACCTGCAATAGGTTTCAAACTCAATCACGCACTTCGGACTCGCAAGTAGGGATGAGCGTGCCAATCACGTTTCCTCCTAGGCACAGTTCAACAACTGGGCACAGTCCAACAAATAGCGGAGTGATGCATCGTTCTCTGCTGGAAAGTGTTGGGCAAGGCCACCCCACCCGACCACGACTCGGGCTGGAAGCCAGATGGGTGCCCGCAGCATCTTTGAGATGGCTTCTACTAATTTGTGTCGCCATAGCGATGCCGCTTTCCGTCGATGCAGACGAAGTGGACAAGACCGCCCGGGATCTTAACCAAATCCAAGCCGAGGTTACGCGGCTCAAGCAAGGACTGCGGCAACCAAACTTCGGCAAGGTAAGATCGAGCGACCAAGCGCGGCGGCGTCTGATTGATGCGCAGGTCGCCTTTGGCGTCGGTCACTACGACAGAGCCGCGATAGTCCTATATGATTACGTCGAGCGGTACCCAAATACGCCAGATTTCGATAAGGCGTTGTACTATCTCGCCGAGTCACTGTTTCAAAAAAAGGATCACGTTGCGGCGCGAACCTATTTTCGCAGGCTCGTAGATAGTATCGGTAGCAGAAGTTCCTTTTATCAACAGTCTCTTGAGCGGCTCATCGAACTGTCGATGAGTGTACGCGATCAAGATACCAACAAATGGCTTCAGGCCATTGATCAAATTCCTGAAGCCAGCCGAATACAGTCTTTGTTTTATACCCGTGCAAAGGTTTCTTACAACTCGGGCGACTATTCCAACGCGCTCCGGCAATTTGCGCGAATCACAAGTGATTCAAAGTACTACATGCAGGCTCGCTATTTTCTCGGAACAACGTATGTGGCGCTCGGGAAACTCAAACAAGCCCAAGCAATCTATGAGGGGATTACCGCGATAAAACCCAAGGGGCCAACCCAGACCCGTATCGTTGAACTTTCCCATATGGCCCTAGGCCGACTAAACTATGAGCTCAATCGGCCATCGAAGGCAATTAACGAATACCTATCCATTTCTAGAAAATCTGACATGTTTGATGAGGCGCTCTTCGAAGTCGCTTGGGTATATGTCAAGAACAAAGAATTCGACAAAGCGCTTCGCGCTTTGGAATTGTTGTCGCTCAATGATTCGGCATCTTCAACGGTTCCTCAGGTAGGCGTGCTCGAGGGTAATTTAAGAATCCGCAGAGCGCAGACCATTGCAGAAACAGGAAAAGGCAACAGCGTTGAGGAGTACGACAAGGCTCTCGCGGTATTTGAGAAAGCCCGGAAGATATTTCGCAAACCATACATAGAGATTGGACGACTACTAAAAGACCGTCGTAGCGCCCGAGAATACGTCGCACATGTCACTGGCCGCAATTCAGAGACCTTTCGCGTGGAGCGCAAGCTCCCCGAGATCGCCGCCGTTTGGTTGCGAGAAGAAGGGGATGTCGCACACGTTGTTCAGATTGAGACAGACCTCGGAGCGATTGAAAAAGAAATCGATATTACAACCAAAGTGATCAACAGAATGGAGCAGATTCTCAACACAAATGCGGGTGTCAACGCCTTCCCTGGACTCGCCAAAAAAAGAGTTCGGGGGACGGAGTTAAGCGACCAACTCGTCACCATTCGTCAAAAACTCACGACCCGCGAGCTCGCATTGGTGCGAAAGTACGCGACTCCTGAGGAGTTATCCCAACTATCGACACTCACGCAACGCCGTGAGAACCATGCCCGGACCTTACGAACCCTGCCTTACGGGGATGTCGCTGAAGGGCGTCGTATTGAAGAGTCTCGAGCCAGTTACACAAGACTGGACAACGAGGCAAGCAAGATCGGGGTGATCGTCGAAACAACCGATCAGACCTTGCAGGCGTTAGAAACCTACCTAGCAACCAATGATCCCCAGAAACAAAAACAAGACGAAGGATTTCGTAACGAGGTCACTTCGATAAAACAGGAATTAGATGCAATGCGAGCAGAGCTCTCAACGGTTCGCCAACAGATGGTACTAGCACGAGACGCCACCGGCGCCGGAGATGAAGTCGCGACTCGTGCCCGAACGGTCCGTGGCAATCTTCGTGCCGCGCTCGAAGAAGAACACCAATTTGCAATGCGGATCATCCAAAGGATGAGCGGAAATGACCGAAACCAAGCCCAACGAATTGCATCATTGTTGCAACAAGCTAGCCGTATCACGCTGCAGGTCGATGACGTGGATGCAACAATCGTCGGATTGGTTGAACGGGGCCTGAGAGACGTCCGTACCGCAGTGGACGAGGAAAAAGCACGACTCGCAGCTTACAAAAAGGAATTTAAAACCTATGAGGCGGAGTCGCGGCGACTTGGCGGCGACGTTCTGGCAAAAAGCTTTTCCGCGGTGCGAAATCGCTTTTATGACATTTTGGTTCGTGCGGATATTGGCATCATCGATGTGACGTGGTCACGAAAAGAAATTGCGGATGAGGCTTCTCAGCGGCTTGTACTAGACCAACAACGCGAATTACGCACGCTTCATGAGGAATTCGATGACGTTCTATCGGAGAACACCCCGGGTGACGATCGCGACGAAAAAAAAGAAGATTCCAGTAGCGACGATGGAGACCAATAAGAATGGCAAATAGGATCCAAACACAGCTACTGATTCCTCTCGTCGCTATCGGACTTGGCAGTATCGTTACCAGCACTCAAGCGAAACCGGATCAAAGCGGCAGAGCGATAGTCCCAGCGCCTTTGACTTCCGCAGAAATGAAGACACTCCGCGAGGTTGAGAGGGACTTTGCCCGCTACAAAAGCGAGGCTCAAAAACACCATCAGCGTATGCGACAACTATTGATGCGCGAGTTCAAAAGTCGTGAAAGCGCCCTGAAGAAGCGCTATACAACGCGGATCGCAAGGACCGAGACGGTAAAACGACAACGACATCTCGAAGCGATTGCTCTGCTCGAGCGGTTTATTCAAGAACATCCTTCGCATCCACAGTTTACGCCAGACGCGATGTTTCGCCTCGCCGACCTCCATTTGGACGAGGCCGATTTAGAATTAGAAGCACGCGAAGAGGCCGGAGACCTTGAGAGCCTCGCAGACTACTCAAAATCCCTAGAGCTGTGGCAAAAAATCCTTGATAAGTTTCCCAAATATCGCCAGACCGCAGGGACCCTGTATCTCCTTGCATACTACGGACAAACCAAAGACGAGCGTCAATCGCTTCAGCTATTTCTAAGCCTAGTGTGCGCAAATAAGTACAAACCGGGTGGTCGCCCACCCCGTACGATAACCCCTGAGCAGGCTCGGCAACGGTATGCGCGGCGAGAGCTTTTGCGGCCCTATTTTGATTGTCAACCGTGGCCTGGAGCAGACGAGGAGCTCATTCGCCATGCATGGATCCGTGGTGTTGCTGACCACCATTTTGCGACACCGGGCGAGCTAGACGAGGCGATTAGCGCGTATCTTCTGGTCGCCAACAATGAGAAGGCTTTTCTCTATGAAGAAGCCGTGTACAAGCTTGCCTGGTCCTACTATCGAAGAGACTTTTTGCTCCAAGCCGCCCAACGCTTTGATCAGTCAGTGATCCGGTATGACAAGCTGATCGCCGAAGGCAAAGAACCCCGCCTCCATCTGCGTGAGGAAGCCTTGCAGTACATCGCTGTTTCTTTTACCGATCCTTGGCAAGGCGAGGCCGATACCGACCCTGTTAAGGCATTAGAGCGCGCTCGCAAGTTCTATGAGGGACGCGAAAAAGAGCCACACGTCCGCGATGTTTGGGTGACAATTGGCACAGCGTTTTCGGACCTACAAGCACATGACCAGGCGATTGATGCCTTTCGTAAAGCGATCGGCAAACCTTGGCATCTCCACCCAGAGAATCCCGTTGTTCATCAACGCATTATCGACGCCTATGAGGGCAAAGGCGATGACTATGCCGCCAATGAAGCTGCAGCAGAACTCGCGACTCGTTATGCAGTCGGGACGCCTTGGTATGTCGCGAATGAAAAAAATCGAGAAGCGATGCAAAACCAGGCATCCATTGGCGAACGACTACTCTTTGGGGCAGCGCGAAATATGCACAAAAGTGCGACAGACTCGCGCAAAGCCTACGAAGAGGACGGTGCTAATGATCCCGAACTCAAAAAAGAGTATCTAGAAATGTACGCGAAAGCGGCACAATTGTATCGAAACTTTCTGCGTCAATATCCAGAGTCTAAAGCAACCTACGAGTTTACCTATGGACTTGCGGAGGTTCTGTTTTTCTCTGGGAAGTACGTCCGAAAAGGCGAGCAAGAGGGTGCTGTCGAACACTATCGTTGGGTAAGAGACCATCGAAATCTTGGCGAATCGCTGTTTAAGGACGCTGCGAAGTCGGTGATTCAATCGTACGAGGCGGAGGTGGCCGCCCAAGTCAAAGCCGGTCAGCTGACAGAACTAAAGGTTCCCGATGCAGACGCGTTAAAATCATTGTCTCAGCCCATTCGGTCGAAACCCATTCCGCCAATCTATCAGAAATTGCGGCAAGCATATGATGAGTATCAAAAACTTGTCGACGACCAAACGACTGCTCCAAAAATGGGTCTGAACGCCGCCTTGGTGTCTTTTGCATACCTTCATCTAGACGATGCACTAAAGCGTTTTGAAGTTGTGTTGGGCCGTTTTTGCGGCAACGATGCGGCGGAGAGAGCGAAAGACGGAATGCTAGCGATTTATCAGGCACGGAATCAAAAAGAAAAATTTCGCAATGCAAACAATCGGTTTATCAAATCAAAATGTGGAAATGCCGCTGCAATCAGAAATGCCATTGTGCTCAATCGTTCGATGGCCCTTAAGGAGGCCAACGAGTTATTTGCGGCGGGCAAACATAATAAAGCCGGTGATACCTACTACAAATACTATAAGTCAGCGCAGCAGGACGACGAGAATAGACCCGTTGCTCTATACAACGCTGCGATCGCCTACCGTGAGGCCGGAAAGCCCAAAACAGCCATTCATCTGTTTCAAGAGTTCACCAAGAATACGAGCAAACCATTTCGCGAAAGTGAATACTATCTCGTCGCGCTACGACAAACAGCCGAGTCCTATCAGAGCAAATACGACTACAAGTCAGCGGTTAGCGTTCACTTGGAGATCTACCGAATCACGCGAAACCCGCGTGCGGGACTGAAGCCACCACCCCCGTTACCGGGGCAAAAGAAGAAGTCATTTCGTGAGCTCCGAGTCGAGGCACTCTACAATGCGGCGTCGCTGCGAGAATTGGACCGCGATTTCGATCGCGCCGTAAAGCTTTACCGAGAGTACGCAAAAGATCCAGCGAGTGGGACCCGGGAAAAGGACCGAGCACTTTGGTCTGTCGCTCGGATATACCAAACAGCAGGAAAACTGCGAGCAACCAACAATGCCTACAAAGAATGGCGCAGCAGGTATGGCCGCAATCCCGGCAACGAAGATGATTACGTGGCCAGCTACTACAATTTGGCCAAACTTGCTGCACGAGTCGGCAGAAGCAGCGATGCGCGGCGTTTTCGAAAAGAAACGATCACTGCTTGGGAGAGGTCCGGGAAAAAGCGAGGATCGAAAGGGGCAGAGATGGCTGGTGAGTTTGCGCTTGCTGAAGCCGAAGCCTTTTACCAGTCACGCTGGGAGAAGTTTGCAATTAAGAAAAAGGCACGCAACGAAAAGCAGGCGAAGCAACTCATCAAATCACTCGAGTCTGTTCGCAATGCGACGCAGGACAAATACGAGATTTACGACAAAAGTGGCAATGTCGTTGGCGGACTGTTTCACAAATATGGTGTCCCAGAGCTCTTGATGGCGTCAAAAGTACGCATTGGTGACACCGCGATGGGATATTCGCAGAAGCTCTATGCGATGCCTATTCCTCGATACATAGAGTCCTTGGCTGCGGGGAATCCCGATGTAGATATCATGGCGCAATATGAAGAGGCCCTGGGTAAGCGCCTAGAAACATACGTACAAGCGGCCAAACAGAACTGGGCCGCCGTCATCAAAGCCGGCAAAGATGCTGGTGTCCATAACAAGTGGGTTGAGCTGGCCCGCGAAAACTTAAACCGTGAATTTCCCGACGAATTCCCCATCCTACACCAAGCACTTGTCGAGGGAACCGAGGCTCCATGAAAGTAGATCTTTTGAGAGGGAGTAGCGTTATGAATGAGGTGGCGTGGATTCGGACATTCTTGGTCGTATTCGGAGTAATGCTTGCCGCATCGGCATGTGGTGGGTCGCAAAAAAAGCAAACGACACCAACTACTCAAGGCGACCAAGGCAGTGGTGATCCCGCATCGATGGGGGATTTGGACCCAGACGCGCCGGGAGCAAATACAGATCCCCAAGATGGAAGATCGGCGAATCGTTCGACAAAAGCGCCGCCAAATCTGGATCCAAAGCGGAATAAAAAGGCGACGAAGCAGACCTCAGAGACGATCATACTTGCGAATCAGGCGCTTCGTCGCAGGGACTCAAACGCGGCCATTTTTCAGGCGAAACAGGTTCTCGCAGAAGAGCCAAGAAATATCGACGCGGTTGTAATTTTGGCCTTTGCGAACTATCAAAAACGATTGTACGACACTGCCGAGGTAATTCTGGATCTCGTTCTTCGCGATGACGCACGAAAAGCCGCAGCAAACCGGTCTTCGCGATTGTTTTATGTCTACGGACTCATCTATGAAAAAACAGATCGCCCCTCTCTGGCACTAAGAGCATATCAAAAGGCGGTTAGTCTAGATCCGAATGCCAAAGGAGCGTTAACAAATGTCGGGGTGCACTACTTAAAAAACCATCTATTTGATAGAGCGATCCAGGTTTACGAACGGCTCACCGGTCAGCTTGGTGTGAGAACCGCGGTTGCTTGGACGAATTTGGCCTCGGCATATCGCGGGCAATCGGCCAGCGCAGCAACAAGCCGAGCGCGCCGGGACGTCCTTCTGAAGAAGGCTGAGGTTGCTTATAAACGGGCGATCAGTGTGAATCGAAACTATGGAAATGTTTATTATAACCTGGGCCTTTTATACTTGGATGCGAAGCCGTTTCCTTCCAAAAAAGGTGAGCTCGATAATTTGCGACGCCTTGAGACTGCAAAGACCTACTTTGACGAGTATCGCAGTAAGTCGGGCGCAAATCACAAGCTCGCCGACGCACGAAAAAAGCAAGTGAGTCGACTAATCAAGCGTGAAAAGAAAAGACGCGCAAAGAAAAAGGATGCAGGATCGAAAGGTAGTAAGGGGGATGATTTCGATGATTTCTAGAGCGCTGACCGGTTCCAGATTGCAACGTGGGCTCATGGCAGCGATTGCAATCGCTGCCATGGGAATGGTTGTGTCTATCCCTTCTCCTGTGATTGCCGAGGACTGCGATGAAGAAGAAGGTCAAAAGAAAAACGATGGGAAGGCAAATTTTCACATCGAGGAGCGAAACGGACAAAAGGTCTATGTGATCGACAAGGTTATTACAGTCTGTGGAAAGGTCCCTCGTCCCAGTGTTGTTTATGTATTGCAGGCGCGAAATATTAACTATGAATGGGAATCATTGAAGCAGGACTTTCTTCCAAAGATTCTCAATTCAGTTAAGAAGGCACCCTTCTAATGGGGAGCGTTAAGAATACGAAGCAACCTTTGCAGCGGAGCTTGCGTATCGGCGTAATTCTCGGCGGCAAGATTATTGAAGAGCGATTGGTTAGGCAGCGTGACCCGATCACGATCGGACAATCTGCGAAAAACACATTTTCTGTACCGATTGAAGATCTGCCGCATCAATGGTCCCTCTTTCTCGTTGAGGGCGGTAAATATCAGCTGCACTTTTCCGACGCAATGGACGGGCGAATCTCCGATGGTTCGCAGGTTAAACCACTTGCTGGCTTAAAATCTAGTAATGCCAAAAAGCGCGGCAATGGTTGGGTGATGACCCTTCCAGAAACCGCGCGTGGGAAGATCGTTGTCGGTGAGATGACGCTTTTATTCCAGTTTGTCACGGCGCCGCCTCTTCAACCCCGACCAAGACTTCCAGCGTCGGTACGGGGATCTCTAGCGGATCGCATTGACCCGCAGTTGTCTATCATTCTTGCTATTTCTTTGATCGCCCATCTGTCTTTGGCGATCTACGCGCATTCTCGTGACCGGGTACTGACACGTGCTGAGCGCACTTATCAAGAGACTTTTCAAGACAAGACAATTGTTACAAAGGCGGATTTCGCTAAGCCCAAATTGGCCAACCCTGAAGTGAAACCTGACAAACCTGTTCCGACAAAGAAACCGGTTGCCAAACCTCCAAAGCGAACCACACCTAAAAAGCCAAGAGTCACGCCACGAAAAACCGATCCAAAACCCGCGTCTGGGCCTCCTGCTGGCAAGCCTGGTCCGTCTTCAGCGCAGGTTAAAAAGGACGTCACGAGGCGAGTCAATAACTTGCTGGGGTCTGCATTCAGCGACACTGGACGGCCTGGTGGCATGAACTCCAAGAGTCCGGGCGATGATCTGAGCCGTGTTGCAAAAGATATTCGCAAACGTGGAGACAAAGTTGCGCTCGGGGGTGGAACAAATCGTGGCCCAAAATCTGCTGGGAAAGCGCGCACGGGAAAAGTCACGGGAACGTCAGTTTCTGGCCCAGGGGGTACGCAGAACGCAGGGCCAAAGGTAGAAAGAGAGATCAAGAGTCGAGCACGATTAAGTCGGCCCACAGCTTCGGACTCGACATCACTCACACCTGATGCCGTCATGCGAAAAATAAATAGTGTCTACCGCCGTCAGCTTCAGGCCTGTCACAAGAAGCTGCTTAAGAAGAATCCAACCGCAGGTGGAAAAGTTCGACTGCGATTTACAGTCGGGGCAAGTGGTCGGGTCACCCGAGCAGCGGTCAAAGGGTTTGATCCAGGCGTAAACTCGTGCATCAAGTCGAGGGTCACCGGTTGGAGATTCCCTCCGCCAAAAGAAGAGGGCGCGGCAACAGATGCTACGTTTACGTTGTCATTGCAACTTCAGGCTCAGTAAAAGTCATCCCAAAGAAGCCATCCCAAACATGCAGCGGGTACCCCATCTACCCACAGTCGTACACAAGGGAACCCAACATCTGAAAACAAGTGGTTGCGCCGGTAGTGTCCCCGGGGGACTTGGCCCCCAAAAACGCTGAGATGGTACGTGATTGGTGGAAGATAAAATCGTTTCATTGTAGAGAAATTGGGCAAAAAAATTGCCCATAACGGCAAGGCATGGCTAATGAGATCTAATGCCCCGCCGCGCGCGCCGCGTCCGACGCAAGTCGCCTCGGATCTCCAAGAACCGCCGAGTCCGTCGATTCTTCCGCCAAATCGCATCCCAGATTACGTTAAAAAACACAGGACGTGTGATCGCGAGTTTTGCCTCACCTGTCCTCAAGTTGTCGATTTGTGTGACGATTTTCGGCAGCGTTGTACTCGGATATTGGTGGCTCAGTCATTCGGATCGGTTTGCCGTATCCAATATTCAAATACAAGGGAATCAACGTGTATCTGACGATCAGCTGCGAGCACAAATTGCTCTTGTTGCACCCGAGCAGAATATCTTCCGCCTAGCTCTGAGTGATCTCGAAACAGCGATAGAACGGGACCCTTGGATTGAACGAGCCGATATCAAACGATCGCTGCCCAATACACTCGTCGTTACAGTGAAGGAGAAACAGGCAAGTGGAATCGTCGCCCTCAATGGGCTGTATCTTACTACTGCCTCAGGCAGGATCTTCAAACGCGCTGCCATTTCCCGCGGCGAAGCGAGCGGGCTCCCAGTGATCACCGGTCTTACCAGGGAAGAGTATCAGAACCATCCGACCAAGACGCAGCAGCGAATTGCGACCGGATTGTTGGCCTTGGGTCTTTTTCGTTCTATACCTTCCCTTCCTGAGATTGGTGAACTTCATCTCGACCGCGAACGCGGGGCGACATTCATGACACGAAACACAGCAACCGCTATACGGATCGGTGACATTTCTGACACGGCAAGGATCAAGCGACGGATTTGGTCACTGCAAGCTGCTTGGGCAACGTTGGAGCAAAAAGAGCGAGCGTTGGCGCATACTATCTATTTAACTCAAAATGCGAAAACCGATCGGATCGCGGTCGATTTTCGCCGCGGAAGGGCAACACACTGATGGGCAAGACCAAACACGACGAAATTATCGTTGGACTTGACATCGGAACCACAAAGATCGCCGCTGTTGTTGGCGAAGTAACTCTCGATGGTCTCGATATCATTGGCATCGGAACAGCGCCTTCGCGCGGATTGCGCAAAGGAGTTGTCGTGAATATCGATGCAACCGTCAACGCGATCCAGACTGCGATTGGCGAAGCCGAAAATATGGCAGGTTGCGAAATCTCGACGGTATATGCGGGAATCTCCGGTGGTCACATTCGCGGAGCAAACTCTCATGGCGTGGTTGCCTGCAAAGACAAAGAGATTCGCGAGAATGATATTGCTCGCGTGATTGAAGCGGCAAAGGCAATGGCCATCCCAATGGACCGGGAAGTCCTTCATGTATTACCACAGCAATACATTATTGACGATCAGGACGGTATCCGAAACCCGCTAGGTATGGCCGGGGTTCGGCTCGAGTCAAAGGTGCACATCGTCACAACCGCCGTGACGAGCGCTCAAAATGTCGTGAAATGCGCAAATCGATGCGGGTTACATGTAGCGGATATTGTGCTAGAGCCATTGGCAGCAGCGGTATCGGTTGTTGAAGAGGACGAAAAAGAGCTTGGCGTTGCGTTGATTGATATCGGAGGTGGCACAACGGATGTCATTCTATTTTGCGACGGAGCCACGGTGCATACGGGAGTTCTGCCATTAGGCGGCAGTCATGTAACAGGCGATATCGCTGTTGGTCTGCGGACCCCGCTTGAAGCTGCCGAAAAAATCAAAAAGAAGTACGGCTGCGCGATTCCTGCTCTCGTTGAGGAATCTGAGACGATGGAGGTTACGTCGGTAGGTGGTCGTGCGCCACGCGTTCTGTCTAGGCAGCTGTTGGTTCAGATCATCGAGCCACGGATTGAGGAGATCTTAGAGCATACACGGCGAGAGATTGTCCGCAGCGGTCATTTTGACAGTCTCGCCGCTGGTGTCGTGCTCACCGGTGGAACCACGATCATGGAGGGAATTCCAGAGCTGGCTGAAGACGTGCTGGGATTGCCGGCTCGCCGCGGTCTTCCCGAGCGAATTGGTGGGCTCACCGACGTGGTCCGGTCGCCGGCTTACTCCGCAGGGGTCGGATTGGTACAATATGGGGCGGGGCTGCTCAAACAGCCACTTCGTAGTGTAGGTCACGAATCGACAGACGCTGGAATGTGGAAACGGATGTGGTCTCGACTGTCTGAGATGTTCTGATCGGGACTCACATTTGTAATCGAGACACATTTTCTACTTTATGCGCAAAAAATTTGCCCAGATCTTCGCGGCCGCCGATAACCAATAAGTACTTCATGTCACCAGTTCGGTGGCGTGTCTAGGAGGCACCGATGGCTCTGCTTGAATTTGATGAATTGTCCCACGCAAAAATTATTGTTGTTGGGGTTGGTGGCGGTGGCGGCAATGCCGTCAATACTATGATTTCTTCGAACTTGGACGGTGTCGAGTTTGTTGTGTCCAATACGGATATGCAAGCCCTGGAGGCGAACCTGGCGCCCTGCAAGATACAGCTTGGAGATCATCTCACCAAGGGCCTAGGAGCTGGCGCAAACCCACAAATTGGGCGAAAGGCTGCAGAGGAAAGCAATCAGTTGATCGCAGACACGGTATCCGGTTCGGATATGGTCTTCGTTACCGCTGGAATGGGTGGCGGCACCGGGACCGGGGCAGCTCCCGTGATCGCGCAAATTGCTCGCGAACAGGGCGCCCTTACCGTAGGGGTTGTAACCAAACCCTTTAGTTTTGAAGGAAAGAAACGTCGCCGCCAAGCCGAGGAAGGGATTGATGCGCTGGAGCAGGCGGTTGATACCCTGATCGTCATTCCCAACAACCGGCTACTATCGATTGTCGGCCATAACACGAGCATGATGGATGCCTTTCACAAAGCCGATGAGGTGCTCCTCAATGCTGTCCAAGGCATTAGTGACCTAATGACGGTTCCGGGGCTTATCAATGTCGACTTTGCCGACGTCCGGACCATCATGAGCGATATGGGTCGCGCCTTAATGGGCAGTGGTACCGCCAACGGGAAGCATCGTGCAATGGAGGCAGCTGAGTGTGCAGTGTCTTCTCCGTTACTTGAGGATGTGAGCATTGAGGGGGCAACTGGGATACTCATCAATATTACCGGTGGTCCAGATCTGACCCTTCATGAGGTGAACGAGGCATCTTCATTGATCCAAGAAGCGGCGCATGAAGATGCAAATATTATCTTTGGATCGGTCATCGATCCCAATATCGGTGACGATGTTCGGATTACCGTCATCGCAACCGGATTCGATCGTGCTAGCGCAACTGACAGTGTGCGCGGCGAGAGCAAGGAAGCAATTACCTCTGGTGCCGCGCAAATTGCCCTTCCTTACAAGGAAGAAACACAAACAACTGTAGAACATCCCGCTCCACCGCAACCAACAGTCGTTGTTGGTCCAGCGCCCTGCGAACCGTTATACGATCCGCAGGCCGAGGCTGGGAGCTATGATGGCTTGCCAGTGGATGAAGAGCAAAGCCCTGAAGAGCTGGCCTGTGCCGTCCAAGAAACCCTCGATGAGCTCACTGAGGAAAGCGAAGAAGATCCATTTTCGTCTCGCTTCACACCATCTCGTCATTCTGTGTATACAAAAGCGGATACACCGCGCCGAAAACAAGAATTTCCGGCGATCCATCCCTCATTGCGACGTGTTCTTGATGATACTGGGGACGATGAGCTGGATGTGCCGACGTTTATCCGCCGGCACTCTCCTCCCCGTTGAAGACTCTCCTCCCCGTTGAAGACTCTCCTCCCCGTTGAAGACTCTCCTCCCCGTTGAAGACTCTCCTCCCCGTTGAAGACTCTCCTCCCCGTTGAAGACTCTCCTCCCCGTTGAAGACTCTCCTCCCCGTTGAAGACTCTCCTCCCCGTTGAAGACTCTCCTCCCGGCTTATTGTGGTCGACGGTTAGGTTCGTGTTGCTTCCGTTCGCGAATCGGAAGGTTTGATTGGGTTGCGGCACGGAACCCAGTCAGATAGCCTGCATCGGTGTTCGCTGAGCAGTACGCCCGATTTCTCCTCGTTTGCCACACGCTTCTTGCCGCGGCCCTTGTAGCGGTGACGACGCATCTGGTGATGTGGACCCGCGGATACCTCCGAGGGAGGTTTTCTCGCCACCGAGGGGTGAAAACGTTTGCGGCGCTGAGTCTCGGCTTGTACCTCGCTACATTCGCGGTGGGAAACGTCATCTATCCTGTGTATAAAGTGAACGTTCGCGCCCAGTATCTTGACGATCCAAGTGCTTTGGTCGAAGACTATGTGTCCCGACAAAAAGCGCGACAACGGGTGCTGGATCACCCGACACCATCCCGCCCAACAGATGAAGTTGCGCTTGCGATGCGAATGGCATCCGTATCTCGTTGGTTCGATGTAAAGGAACATTGGATGTCGTTGGGGTTGGCGCTGTCGTTTGCGTGTGCCGCGATTGTCTACCGCTGGAATCCATCCAAAAACTCTCCGCACTCCCGGGTCATTGCACCGATCGTGTTCGCCCTCGCGGTCGGTCAGGCAGCGACGACCTGGTTTGGGGCAATCGTTGGAATTGTCGTCTCTAGCTACCGATCCATTGGGAATTTGGGGTGATCTCGGCCATTGTCGTCCACAAAGTGGGCCTTTTTGTCTTAAAATGGCGCTAAGCGGCGATTTTCGGCGTTTCTGAGCCTTGCTAAGCTGCCTTTCGGGGCTAGAATGCCGGCGCTTAGAGTGATTATTCAAATCGGGGATTTGGCCTCAACAACACGTCTTTTGGAGGACTTTGATACATGGCAAAGAAAAAAGCGAAGAGCGAAGTAGTATTGGTTGTAGGCAGCAAAGTGAAAGATTTGATCAAGGAGCAGGGCTGCCAGAGTTCGGGTGAACTCGTTGAAGCCGTCTCTGAGAAAGTGTACGATCTTGTCGAAGCTGCTTGTGCGCGTGCACAAGAGAACAATCGCAAGACTGTACGAGCACACGATCTGTAGTAGGGAGTAGCTTTCCGGCACGGCGATTTGGTGTTTCACATTTGAGATGCCAAATCGCCTGCGGGGCCCTACATCGCCCGCTGCATCGCTTCGATCGGCGCGGGCTTTCCCGTCCATAGTGTAAACGCGCGGGCCGCCTGGTGAACTAGCATTCCAGCGCCGTCGACCGTTCGTAGCGATCGCTGCCGGGCTCGAGCCAATAATGCGGGCTCACGATGATAGACTAGCGAAGACACTACAGCATGCGCGGGAAGGCGAGAAATCGGAATCGGCACTGGGAGCTGCGTCTCCGCAGATGCAGATAGGGAGCTGGATGTACAATCGACCAAAAGGTCACAACTCGCTAAACATTGCTCGAGAACATCTCCCTGCCACGGCAATGCTGCGCCCGGGACCCATGCAGCTTTCGCTGGAGTTCTCGCGATCACTTGTATGGACGCTGCGCCCGCGGCCTTGATCCCGGCATACACGGCGCGCGCAGCGCCACCGGCACCCAACAATACGGTTTGGCTTCCGGCAAGAGAAATTTCAACAGCAGCATGCAGTGCATCGACAAAACCACCGGCATCGGTATTGTGGCCGACAATCTCTCCTCCTTTCTCAAAGCACAGGCAATTCACTGCGCCGATCTCGGCGGCCAACGCAGCAAGCCGCGAACAGCGGTCCATCGCCGCTTGCTTATGCGGAACCGTTATGCTTGCACCCAGCGCTGATACTGCAGCAAGTCCATCTATCACCGTGTGCAGATCGGGATCTGCGACCTCCCAGGCGAGAAATACCGCGTTTATCTTTGCTGCTGCGAAAGCCGCGTTATGAAGTGCGGGGGAAGCACTGTGACCGACGGGTTTCCCGATCACAACACCAAACCGAGTTGCTGCGGTGATTGGTTGATGGTTCTCAATGGGTTGATGACTCATGTTTCGTCGCTACTCTTTTCATCGTGTGTGTGTATTTTTTGCACCGTGCAGTCTACAGAACCGCTGCTTAGGCGCAACAGCAAGGAATCGCCTATCGTTAACGAATCCGCGCGGGAAATAACCCTACGATTTTGTGTCGCCACCGCATAGCCACGGTTGAGAACCCGCAACGGGCTCAGGGCGTCCAGGCGACTCCCGAGAACAGCGAGCCGATTTCCGGAGTTCGCAAGCCGAGAACGAATATTCGAATCGAGCCGGGTGACGGCAGCGGTGAGCTTTGCGCGGTCGGATATCAGTCGCGTTTGCGGATGCTGCATTTGGAGTCGGTGCTGCCACTGCTGGATAAGAGAGCGCCTCCGGACGAGCGTATCCTTCAGCTGGTCCTCCAATCGTCCGCGCACACGCTCTAGATCGTGCCGAGATTGGCGAAGATAAAATCCGATCTCGCGATGCAATCGTCGGTTTTGCTTTTCGAGATTGGAAGCGAGATCGACTAGCACGGGAACTGCCATTTCGCCGGCCATCGTCGGTGTTGCCGCACGGCAGTCGGCGGCGAGATCTGTCAAAGACACATCGACTTCGTGGCCAACTGCGCTGATAATGGGAATCGGAAATCCGGCAACCTCGCGAACTACTTCCTCAGCGTTGAAGGCGGACAGATCACCCGCCGACCCACCCCCTCTACCAACGATCACGACGTCTACGTCGGTGCGCGCGATCGATCGCAACGCGGCGACGATCTGCGTCGGCGCACAGCTGCCTTGCACTACCGTATCCACGACCAGCAGAGGCACCGGAAACCGACGTTGAACCGCCCGAATAATATCGCGAATTGCCGCTCCCGTTTTGGAGGTGACGACCCCGATGCGACGCGGCAAGGTCGGCAATATACGCTTGCGCTCGGCCGAGAACAGCCCCTCCGCTGCTAGTTTTTTGCGCAACGCAGCGAGCGCGAGCGCGTCGCTACCAACACCTGCGGGCTCAGCCGCTTGGACATAGAACTGAAATGTCCCATCCCGGTCGTAGATTCCCGGCCGCCCACGGCACCGCAATCGCATCCCATCCTCGGGAGAAAACGCCAAGCGCTGGACGTCCGAGCGCCACATCACCGCACGCAGTTGGGTCCGATCATCCCGCAGCCCAAAATAGAGATGCCCACTCGCAGCGCGTGATAGCGACGTGACCTCTCCCTCAATCCAAAATGCGCCCAGGGCCTCCAGCGCATTCATCGCCCGACGAACCGCCTGCGTAACCGACAACGGCTGATCCCGCGCCCCTACTGGCTTTGCTCCCCCACCCGTTTCGGCATTCCCCGCACCATTGCCTCGGGCTCCCTGGCCCTTGGGAACCCGCTTTAACCGCTCCACTACCTCTGGCGACCACAGATCCCCCTGACGACCCGACTCCGGCGGCTTCGACGACACACCCAACCCTACCACCCCAGCGCAAACTCTCCTAAGAGACGATACCCCCCACCTGAACGATCAGGCCCCACGCCGCACTGCTTCCCCAATCCTCCACTTGTGCCGACTACCTCCCCCAATCCAAACCAGCCGATAATCAGCGTGTGGGGATCCGCGCGCAGTTCCTCAGCGACCTTGTGACCCCGCACAACAAAACCGTCCTGCAGGTTCTCCCCGAAATTCCGCTCGCTGAGGATGTGTGAGCACGGGTCCCCACACACGCTTCCACGCGTCTCGTCAGCCTCATTTTCCGACAATCTGGCGCTGAACAATCTTCCAGGATACGATCCGGATCCGCGAATGAGCGACTCTCACCCACCCAGTGCCTCGGCTGACGCAAGCCCCGAACTCGACCCCGAGTTGCTCGCGCTCAAACCCCCTTATCGCGGTCCGAGTGCCCTGCTTTCTCTGAGCATTATTGTCTTTTGTGCCTACGTCTTGGCGACACTTTGGCCAGACCTGATATTTTCTCGACAGTCCTCTAGCCCGGTGCCAATAGACGACATGACGTTGACCTACGCTGGTGCCGAGTCCTTTGTCACCTATACCGGCGCCGTCGATCATACCTTTGCAATGCTGATCAGACCCGGTCCCGCCGCCGATGGTTTCCGGCTAAGACCCGCGCTCGGTCTAGATCGGGACTTCCTGTGGATTCTAACGAAGGGCAACGCTTGGGCCAACGCCGGCCAGACAACCTTTACATTTCGCGGACGTTTGCGATCTGCAAAATCAATGCGGCTCGCACAGCCAATGACCGCCTACAGCACGGCCCGGGGACCGAAACCGCGCGTTTTGGCTACTCCGCTGCTCCGCAAAGCAGTTACGTCATCCGCCCAAGTCCTACCAAACGTCCCACTGTCATCGGAGACGCCTGTTTTCATTTCCGAACTGGATCCAACAAACGCAATCTTGCGGGTCCCCAGAAAAACCGCGACCAGTAACGAGTGGCCAAAACGCTTGGAGCAAGCTGGCATTAAGACCACCAAGAGTATTGAGCAAGATGACTGGATCCATTTTCACATTACTGCACCCAATGGCATCGCTGAGATCAACAAACGGCTTGTGACCGCCCGGCTATTTGGCCCGCAAGCGGAGCCGAAACGCCGCGAGCACCATGTCCTGTGGGGGCAGCTCAGCGGTAAAACAGACGCTTTGGAAGTCGCATCGAGTCCGCCAATCCGCATCCATTGGGATCACATTGTGCATGCAGCTGTGACTGTCTCAAGACCGGTCCCCGGCGATTCATGGATCCTCGTCACCGATGAGCAGCCTTCGGACTTTGCCCACGTATTACCCATATTTGTCCTGCTTTCTTTGTTACTGCTCCTATTCGTTTGGGCTTTGGCCAGAGGACTCCGTTATCATTGGCAGCTGCGGGCCAATCGGACACAAAGTACAAACGCGTAGCTGCACCGACACCGTCGTTCGAGATAGGATGCGCGCTCTCTATTTGTTGAGGACACCCCACAGGTTGAAGACTCCCCACAGGTTGAAGACTCAGTGACCCAGCCCCTACGGATTTACGACTCATTTCGCCGCCAAAAGCTCGATTTTGTCCCGCTGAAAGCGGGCCAGGTCTCAATGTATCTTTGTGGCCCAACGACCTATGATTCCGCTCACATCGGTCATGCCTACTCGGCCATTTGCTTCGACGTTGTCAGAAGAAGTTTGCAATGGTTAGGCTACGATGTTCGCTTTGTTCGCAACATTACCGACGTCGATGACAAGATCATCGCCCGGGCCCGCGAAACCGGAGAACCCCCCCTCGAATTGGCAGCGAGGTACGCCGACGAATACAACCGCGATATGGCTTGCTTTGGTATTTTACCGCCGGACGTTGAACCCCGAGTATCGACCCATATCCCTGCTATCATCGCGCTGATCGAGCGACTCATTGCGGCCGGTAAAGCATATGCAGTCGACGGCGACGTCTACTTTTACGTCGATTCGTTTCCTGACTATGGCAAACTTAGTGGTCAATCCATTTCTGACTTGCGCTCCGGGGCTCGGGTCGAGGTGGACGAGCGGAAACGTTCTCCGGTTGATTTTGCGCTATGGAAATCTGCGAAACCTGGCGAGCCCGCCTGGTCATCTCCCTGGGGCAAAGGGCGACCTGGCTGGCATATTGAGTGCTCGGCGATGACCCAGGTCCATATGGGTGAGACCTTTGATCTCCATGCTGGTGGCAAAGACCTGATCTTTCCCCATCACGAAAACGAAATCGCCCAATCCCAAGGCGCTTTCGGACCTGATAGCTTCGCCCGGTTTTGGTTGCATAACGGCTTTCTCAGCTTGGGCGGCGATGCCCAAAAGATGTCCCGCTCGCTCGGCAACGTGCTGGGATGCGAAACAATTGCAAGCGCCGCTGGCCCTGAGGCAATGCGGCTCTTTGTCGTAAGCCATCACTATCGTTCGCCGGTGACCTTTGAGATCGAGGATACGAAACAAGGGCCGGTATTTCGCGATTTGGAGGCATGTGATCGCCGACTCGACTATTTTTACTCGACTCTCGAGCGGCTGGATGCCTACATGAGCGGCAGTTCACAAAAGAAACCACTACCTCATGATGACCCCGGCGAAACGATCCCCGAGGCGCAGGAGTTATTGCCCAAAGCGCGCGTGGCGCTATCCGATGACTTCAATACATCCATTGTGCTAGCGGCCATCGGCGAGGCAACGCGGGCTGCCAACAAGCTTTTGGATGAGCCCAAAACTGTTCCCAAGCCGGTGCGCAGAAGATCCCTACACAAACTGGCTCACGACATCCGCAATGTCGCCCAAGGGGCGCTGGGTATCCTCAACACCCCACCACAAGTATTCTTGCAGAAGCGGCGCGAACGACTGGCGCGAAAACGCAACCTCGACATTCACCACATCGAGACGCTCCTGGCCGCACGAAAACAAGCGCGTAGCGATAAAGACTTTGACCGCGCCGATGCGATTCGAGACGAGTTGACCGCGCTTGGGGTCGAGGTGAAGGATACAGGGAAGGGTGTGGATTGGCGCATCGCGGACTAAGAACACTCGCCTAATCGTCTCGGCTATCATCGCTGAGATACGCCAGGATCACTTCGTCTAGGCTCTTCTCGGAGATCACGTCGCGGCCAAACAGGACGTCGTCCAGTGGTTTTTCCCGGGATGGTTTGGCCCCAATGACGCGGGGAGGGGCGCTCACAATGACGGTCGAGCTGGCTCGCGGTGTTGGCCGTCTTGGCCGCCGAGAACGCTGTCGGCCGGTTGGTGTCTGCACAACAACATTCGATTCTGGCAAACTGGCGGCAGCCGTTCGGAAATCATCGTTCGTAAGCGAACTGGGCTGGGCTTGCGCCGCGCGCGGCGTTGCGAGAACGGGGGCCGGGATCGGCTCCGAATGTCCCGGGTTTGGCGAAACGGCGGGGACAATTGGCGCATCGACGGTCGGTGGCAAAATGGGAGCCTTTAGTGGCTCTTCCTGTTGTGCCGGGACGGCGGCATATGTACGAGCTTCAGTAGTAGCGGGAACCGGCGGATTTTGCGCTAGGGGCGAATGGCTTGGCACCGACCCTTCGGCCTGCTCTGAAGCACCGGGAGCATGCTTTTCTGGCAATAATTCCGGGTTGTTCCCAAGGTAGCTGTTAATTTTTTCGCGAAACCGGCCACGAAGGAGGTCACGCAATACCGCCTTATGTTGCCCTTGCATCAGCGCTTTGACCGATCCTTCAGCTGCTTCTGCCTCATACTCGCACTTGCGAGAGGTCAAAATAACGCCACCGTGGAACAAATGGGTGAAGATATGCGGATTCGCCACGCCAGAATCTTCCGTCTGGATATGGAAAACGACCCCGCGATGGCGAATATTATGATTGTAGCCAAGGATAGGCGAACGCTTTGTCACCACCATAGTAAGATTAGCATTGAAAGCCTGGTCTTGTAATTCTTGGAAGTCATTGATATTCAACACAGGTAGTAGGCTGTAGTTCTCGCGCCCCCAACGAAACCTACAGAACTAGAGAGAAACAGTGGATATCCAGCGCCAATTTGTCGAAACCATCCGATCGTGGCTTATTTTGCTGCCGCACGACCTTAAGATTCTTTATGAAGCCGCCGCCGATGAAAACCTCGCGCGCGATGCCAGGGAGCTGGCTGTAGGTGCGATTATCTACATCATGGCGCCGAGCGACCTCATTAGCGATCGCAACGAGTCCTTTCTCAGTTACACTGACGATTGCCTGCTCCTGCACATGGCGCTAGAGCAAATCGGCAAGGGCACCGACGAAGACACCGAGTTGTTCAAGAGTCGGTTCCCTGAGTTTTTTGAAAAGGCAGCCGGGGAGCTCGATATCTGCAAGCAGGCGATGCCGGACCTGTATGCTTGGCTGCTGTCCAAAGTCGATCAGTTGAAGACGAGAGAGTACAAGGGAAAGAAGGTTGCCCAGTTCATCGACGATGACGAGGCGAGCGAATTTTTGTACGAAGAAGGACTTGGATTCCGAACCGAGTATCCCGTCGATGAGGAGACCCTCGCCGACAAACTCAAAAAGGCATCGACAGTCATCGACGTGATTCAGCGGCGTAAAGACGACGAAGATCGCAGCAAGGGACACCTCGCCGCGAACAAATAACTGCTGTCTGTCGCGACGAACCTTCTAACGTATTGAGGGCTTCGCGCACAGCAGGTTTCTCTTTCAGATAATATGACTTTGTCGGGTTTGCCTGTTTGATCTCAACCCAGTTTCAACAAAAGGAGATGCAAATGGAAAAGACTCCTACAGGTCCACGACCTCGACGGGACACGATGCCCCCAAAAAGCGAACGCTTAGCTCTTGTAGCCGGGTTGCATCGGTCACGTAACATCGCAAACTTCCAGGTCGATTTGTGCGAGGTCGTGGGGGCTCTGCACCCTCGGCAATCACGAAAACCGCCTCGGCTGCCATTGAAGACGCCGAATCTACGAGTGCAATCGGCCGATCAGTGAGCTCGGACACGACCCGTCCCAATACCTCAGCCAACAGCGGATAGTGGGTGCAGCCTAGGACAATCACATCAATATCTGGGTCTTTTTCGAGAAGCTGTTGTAGATACCGACGGGCGACTATAGCGGTGACTGCATCATCGGTCCAGCCTTCCTCTGCTAGCGGAACCAGCAATGGGCAAGCGATCGTCGTCACCATCGCTGTTCTGCTCTGCCTGGTCAGCGCTACTTTGTAGGCCCCGGACCGCTGGGTGGCCAAAGTCCCAATGATACCAATGTGCTGGTTGCGGCTGGCCCGCAGTGCCGCTTTTGCTCCTGGCTCCACCGCGCCTATCACCGGTACCGAGCACGCCATGGTAAGAGAGGGGACCGAGGTGGCTGAGACGGTGTTGCAAGCCACTAGGACCAGCTGGACGTCGTGTTGAAGCAAAAACTGAAGACAACTTTGCGCGTAGCGATCCACCGTACGAGCGCTCTTGGACCCATAGGGCACCCGGGCGGTGTCCCCTAAGTAGACGATATCCACCGCTGGCAGCGCTTCGCGCAACGCGCGAACGACCGTAAGCCCGCCCACTCCCGAATCAAAGACGCCAATCGGTTGGGCGCTGCCGGTCATTCGACGTCGATCCCCTAGGCGCGTGGGGCTCCGCGATCGCGCCGATCTGTTTCGTACAGCCAAACCAATTGCAAAAATGTCGCCGGCTTTTTAGGGAGATCGCGATACATCTGACAAATCCCCGGGAAGGCCTCTTCGGCCATAGGTAGATTTACCTCCGTAATTCGCCCCTGCACGGTGGCTTTCTAGGCGATGCCCGAGCCAAATGCAAGTAATTTTCCTGAATTTGGCTCGTTTTCTTGACAATCGTGCGCCAAAACGTAATTGGGTTGACCGTGTTCATCGGGCTCGTTAACAGATAGGTATGGACGAAGTGGAGCTCTTGTCCCAATCCGATGATTTGCACGTCGCAGAAGAAACGCGCAAGGCGATTCAAGATAATCCTGTGACAATCCTGCAAGTCGCGACCGCCATTGCACATAATCGGGGGATTCACCCCAGCGAGGCGGTGTTTCGCGCATGTCATGAAGAGGTAAAACTGCTCGAACACGTAGACCCATTGGCGATACGCGAGGAACTCGAGCGCTGTTTGGTCGGCAGAGATGTCGATCGTGCGCTCGAATGGCTTCAGCGGCTCGGCGTCATCGCAATGATCTTTCCAGAACTGGAAGCGACCAAGAACCTCACGCAAGAAGGCGGTCGACAACATAAAGATGTTTGGGAGCATACGATTTTGGTCGTAAAACAAGCCGTACCGCGGCCGGCAGTCCGGTGGGCGGCGTTGTTTCACGACATCGGAAAAGTCCCGACGCGTACCTATACAAGCAAGGGCGTCCATTTTCATGGACACGCCGAGGTTGGTGCCCGCATGTTTGACAAGATTGCGCAGCGACTTCCATTTGCAAAGCCAGATCGAGCCAAAATTCGCTTTCTGATCAAGTACCATTTGCGCTCGAACCAATACAGCGCACAGTGGACGGACAACGCGGTCCGTCGCTTTGAACGCGAAATGCACGCCCATCTTGGCGATCTGCTTGATCTGTCCCGGGCCGATATCACCTCCAAGCGCCCGGGGCGCCGCAAAGCCTTGCTTCGGCAAATCAGCGACCTTTCGCAGCGAATTCAGGCGCTCCTTGCGCAAGACGCAAAACCGCCCCCGCTTCCCACGGGTCTCGGAAATGCGATCATGGAACACTTTCAACTTGCCCCATCCCGAAAGATAGGCGATTTGAGGCAAACACTTGAAGAGGCGGTCGAAGCAGGAGAACTTGAAGCGGGCAGAGATGCGCAGTACTACATTGCTTGGCTTGCAGAGAAGGACTTGGTCACCGGGTAGCGACGGGCAACCAACAATATTGCATGGATAAAATTGTCATCGAGGGAGGAAATCGCCTGTGCGGCGAGGTGGAGATCAGCGGCGCAAAAAACGCTGCCTTGCCAATCTTAGCGGCGTCACTATTGGCGACGGGGACGAACCGCTTCAGCAACGTTCCTCAGTTGCGCGACATCGCGACCATGGGCAAGTTGCTCGCAGAGCTCGGTTGCGAATTGGAACTGGGTAGGGTTGTCACTATCGCTGCGCCCTCACAAAAAACGGCTACCTTTGTTGCCCCCTACGAACTGGTCAAAACGATGCGAGCCAGCGTATTGGTACTCGGACCGCTGGTGGCCCGCTTTGGTACGGCAAAAGTCTCTCTTCCCGGCGGATGCGCGATCGGTGCGCGCCCGATCGATCAACATCTTCGTGGCCTTCGCGCAATGGGCGCGACGGTCAACCTTGACCATGGATATGTAGAGGCGCGTGCCGATAGGCTCCGCGGGGCGAATATCGTATTTGATATTCCCTCCGTGACCGGCACAGAAAACCTCATGATGGCGGCGACCCTCGCCAAAGGACGGACCGTGCTCGAAAATGCTGCCCGGGAACCAGAGGTTGAGGAGCTCGCCATCGTCCTCAACAAAATGGGTGCATCCATCCAGGGGGCGGGGACCTCGGAGATTCAAATCGAGGGTGTTGATGAATTGCAAGCTATCGACCATGCGATCCTCCCCGATCGGATCGAAGCCGGCACCTTCCTCGTCGCTGGAGCGATTACTGGTGGTGACATTTTGCTCAAAGGAGCGCGGCCCGAGCACCTCGATGCGGTGACTGCTAAACTTCGTGCCAGCGGCGTAACCATCACCGTAGAAGCAGGCGGAATGCGGGTCAATGGGGAGGCACAGAGGCACCCGGTGGACATCACAACCCAACCCTACCCGGGATTTCCGACGGATATGCAGGCGCAGTTTATGACGATGGCAGCATGTGCACCGGGACAGAGCGTGATCAAAGAACTGATCTTTGAGAACCGCTTCATGCACGTTCCAGAGCTGATCCGTATGGGAGCAGATATTCATGTCAGTGACCGGATTGCCGTGATCCGTGGTGTTTCGCACTTATCTGCGGCAACCGTGATGGCAACAGATCTGCGCGCATCTGCCTCGCTAATCCTCGCAGGCTTGATCGCTCGGGGCCGAACCCAGGTCCTTCGCGTGTATCATCTCGACCGTGGTTACGAGCGAATCGAAACCAAACTCGAAAAACTTGGTGCGCGCATCCAACGCGTAGGAGCATAAGATATGGGCTCGCTTCCCCGCAGACATCCCCAGACAATCAGACCCCTGATCCTGGCGCTGCCGAAGGGCCGCATGCTTGGTCAGGTGTTGCCGCTGTTTGAAGCGGCCGGATTTGACTTGCGTGAAGTGGATGTCAAAACGAGAAAACTGATCTTTGATTGCGGGGACCTCAAGGTCATCGTGCTTCGTTCTTCCGATATCCCCACCTATATTGAGCACGGCGCGGCCGACGTAGGGATTGCCGGGGGCGACGTGCTGGACGAGCAAATGCGCGACCTCTACGAGCCACTGGACCTCGGAATCGGTGCCTGCAGGCTCATTGTCGCCGAACTGGGTTCGAAGCCCATCAACGAACGCTCGGATATCCATCTTCGTATCGCGACCAAATATCCGGGAATGACGCATCGCTACCTTCAACAACGCGGACTCACCGCCGAAGTCATCAAGCTTTCGGGCGCCATTGAGCTGGCACCATTGCTCGGTTTGGCGGATCAGATCGTCGATCTCGTCGAAACCGGCGAAACCCTGCGCCAAAACGGCCTCGTCGAAGTGAGCACCATTTGTCACGTAACGAGTCGATTGATCGTCAATCCAGCGAGTCTCAAACTCCTCGGTCCGGTCATTCCCGATCTAATCGCCCGAATTGAAGCAGCAAAAATAAGCAGATTGGGTCCCCCTAGGGCTGGCAAGGCACTACAATAGGCGCCCCATGAACGTCGACTTGCGCAATTACATTGTCCCGGAGATTCGACGTCATCCGCGTGTTAGTTACCAAAAATTGGTGGCCGGCGACCAGGCGGTCAAACAAATCGCCACATCGCTCCCCCGCATCCCTTCATTTCACGGGGAGTATTTTAATGCACTGTGCCTCGTCGATTGGGATCATCGTCTTCCCTCTCAAAAACTTACCTTGCGGCTGTACGGATACTACAGCAAGGACAGCTATCAGGCAGGATACGCTGCACTCGAGGTGCGACTGGGCGAAATAGCCAAACAAGACCTCTACCCTGAGTTTGATGTCCCGGGATTCGACAATCTTCCCGCGGACGAAGAATACGAAGTCGAGCTCGGCATCGAGGGAAAAATTGGTAAGTGCAAACTTGTGTCTCTATGGCGGCGTACCATCGCACCGAGCTTTGCTGCCAAGGCCGTCATGATTACCGAGGCTTCTAACCAGTTTGCCGTGATTGCCGCCAACGAGGGCGACCGGCCAAGCCACCTTGGCGATCCAGAGGCCGTTTCCTGGACGCCGCCATGTGAATCCGACCACGCCACTTGGACGATAGACGTTTGGTACCTGCTCGCCTTTGACGGCAAGGTTGGTACCGGCCAGAGCTTTCTTGTCGACATCAACGAGCAAAGCGTCGTTGCCGTTCGCGATTTCTCGGTGCGAACGCGCTGATTGTTTTGCAAAAAGAAATAGGCTGACTCAGCGCAAAATGTTGAACGCTGCTCATTTCTGCTCTGAGTTTTAAACTGGGAACAATCACCCCAGTATGTGGGCCTGCGTAACCACTCCCGAGCCAACAAACCGCGGCGGCGGGCCAATTGTTCTAGTAGCAAATTGGCCCAAGCCATGCATCGAATCTAAGCCGTGCTAGAGAGACTATATCCCGATGACCACCATCATGTCCCGATTTGGAAGTCACTTGTCTACATCGCAATCACCATCACCGCGCTTGTTTTGTGGTGGTAACCGCAGATCTATGATTTCAACTAACCGGCAATTTCCCGTTCAAAGATCTGCGCCAACTGATTGGACAGTTCGCCCTTAATGGCTGGCATTGTGATCGGACGCGTGGGGTTGCACTGGGCCATGTTGGTCATGACTCCGGCATCGAAACCACACGGATTGATGCGGCGAAAATAGTCGAGGTTTGTCGTTACATTGAGAGCAAAGCCATGAAAGGTGACCCATCGGCGGCAGGAGATTCCGATCGATGCGATCTTTTTGTCGCTGACCCACACGCCGGTGTTGCCGGGCGAGCGGTTTGCGGCAATGCCCCAGGCGGCGAGTGTGTGAATCATGGCCTGCTCTAGGTTACGGAGGAACTGGTGCAAATCGCGCTCGTGCTCGCGCAGCAAAAAAATCGGATAGCCAACGAGCTGGCCTGGGCCATGGTACGTGACGTCGCCACCGCGTTCGATCGAAACGACGGGGACGTCCGCAGCTGCGAGCACGTTTGCTTGCGCCTGTTTTCCGCGGCCGAGAGTGATGACGTGGGGATGTTCAACAAGCAGCAAGACATCACGGCTCTCTCCACAAGTTGAAGACTCCCCACGCTGGCGCTGCGATACCAACTGTAATTGGAGTGATCGTACCTCTGTGTAGTCCATTACGCCCAAATCTCGCACGGTCACCGTCGGCGGTGTTGCGGGATTGGCAGACAACTCGCAGTCCCGGTTCAACGATTGACGATGTGGATCGCCTCGCCGAGTGCTGCCGCTGCAGCTTCCCGCAGAGACTCAGAGAGGGTGGGGTGCGGGTGAATGGTCAGCGCCATGTCTCGAAGTGTCGCCCCCATCTCGATCCCAAGGGCTGGTTCGCTAATCAGGTCGGCGGCGCCGTTGCCAACGATATGGACGCCAAGAATCGCCCCCGTCTCTGCATCGCCGATAATCTTGGCAAACCCATCGGTGTCATTGACGCTGAGTGCCCTACCAAGGGCTGCAAAGGGAAACTTGCCGACTTTGACCTGATGCCCGGCTTGTTTGGCCTCGATCTCGGTCATGCCCGTACTCGCCACCTCGGGATCGGTAAACACCACCGCGGGAATCGTGAGCGAGTCCATCTCATCGTTGTGACCGGCAATGACTTCGGCTACGACTTCCGCCTCTTTTGAGGCTTTGTGGGCCAACATCATGCCGCCGGCGACATCGCCGATGGCATAGATGCCTGGGATGTTGGTGCGAAGTTGGCGATCGATTGCAATGAACCCCCGCGCATCAACGTTGACGCCTACGTCTTCAAGGCCAATATCCTTGGAATTGGGACGCCGACCAACGCTCAAGAGGACGACTTCCGAGTCGATCGAAACCGTTTGTCCTTTGACATCTGCAGTGACAACAAGGTGGCCCGATTTCTGCTCCCAACCCTTGGCTTTGGCATTGAGTAATACCTCCACGCCCATTTTGCGAAGCTTTCGCGCCACAACGGCAACGCAATCGGCATCCATGCCAGAGAGAAGACTGTCCATCGCCTCAACAACAGTGACCCGACTTCCGAGTTTTGCGTATACGGTCCCGAGCTCAAGGCCGATATAGCCGCCGCCTATAATCACCATGGTCTGCGGGATCTTGGCCAATCCAAGTGCGCCTGTGGAGTCGATGACGTGTTTTTGGTCGATTGCAAACCCCGGGATTTCGATCGGCCGCGACCCTGTGGCAACAATCACGTTTTTGGCAAGGTACGTGCGCTCGTCGCCATCCTTGCGGACAACCACATGATGCCTACCCTGGGTCCCCGGCGCGAGCTTCGCCGTGCCTGTGACCAGCTCTGTGCCCGCGGCGCCGAGCAAGTGGGTAACGCCAGCGTTGAGTTTTGCAACAATGCCCGACTTCCACTCCTGCATTTTGGCCATATCTACCGTTGGCGGTGCGGACACTGCGATCCCCATCGATTGCGAATGCGACAGCTTGTCGAAAGTCTTCGCGGCATGAATGAGCGCTTTAGACGGAATGCAGCCAACATTGAGACATACACCACCGGGCTTTTCCCGCTCTACCACGACTGTTTTGATCCCGAGTTGCCCCAGGCGAATTCCCGCGACGTATCCTCCGGGACCACTGCCAATTACGGCGGCGTCAATTTCGATTGTTGTCATGCGTTCCTCCAAGGCTGACTGTGACTCTAACAGATGAGCATACAGAACAGTGAATCGGGAACAGGTTTACTCCCTACCTTGTTGAAAAAAGGTGATGGATCGATGTGAGGGAGGCGACTGCCTATGAGTAGAGCTTTGTGTACAGTCACTGGTGCCCCGTTGTGGCGATCAAAAATACGCGTGAAGCATGATCCGCAATTGGCTATCATTCCAGATGGCGCCGAAAAACAAATCTTTATTCTCAATGTCATCGACCACTTGTTCCTGGGTCTGCTTTGTATAAGAAACAAGCGGATTGGTTAGCGTAAAACTCAATCCCCAATTTCTCCACGGCCAGAGGTCGAGTCCAGCCCCCCAAGACGCTGAGAAGCGAGTGGTCTTAGTATCGTTGTTGCTGCCTGTGGGGTTGTTTTTGGTATAGGCAAACTCGATTCCGCCTACAACCGCAAGAGACGCACGTTGTCGTTGCCACAAGGCATAGCGCAGTTCGGCACCCGCACCAACTGACGTGACGGTGTTCTTCGTATCGACCGCACCAACGCTTTGCTCATCCTTTGATATGCTAAATTCGATCAGTGGCTCGATAATGATGCTGGGTGTAAGAACAATCCGAGCACTGGTTACGTTAATCAATTGAACATCCGCCGGCAGTCGATAACCAAAACCGAGCCCGATTGATTTAGCCATGGGGTGATTGCTTGGTTGTTGGGCGCCAACCGGCTCTGACAACGCAGAGTATTGTGGTTGACTAGACTCGCCAGGCGCAGGCTCTTCACCAAAATCGCCGGTGCTCGTTTCGTCAACTACGTCTTGTGCGAAAACCGGTGCAACTTCCAGCGTCCAGATCGATGCAACTAGTAACGTGACAAGTAGGTGCTTCACTCGCTTTTCCTTTCCATTTCGAATCGTCGTAGTCCATTGCACTCGCTTGCGCAAGCACCCTCTAATTCTTCTGAGTTACCGCACTCCGTCAAAACAACGCAGTCCAGACAACTATTGGGGAGAGAAACTCCGGCCAACCCTCCGACGCATTCTGTTTGGCATTGGTCCTGCGCCGTAGGGGAGGGATGCTGGCAAGCGCATACGTGAGAACACACTACCTCAGCAGTTGCGCCATCGTCACAAGCTGATCCACCAACCCCAAGCACGAATAATAGTACAAGTGCTGTGGCCACCCGCATTGATTCTCTATCCTACTTAGGACTTTACATGTCAAGAAATCGGCGTTTTCAACTCTTATGAACCGCAATAAAAGTGTTCCATCCCACACAGAAACAATAATTGACCCGCTGCGCCAGCCGAACTTGTCATCTGGCAGTAACTGTGGTCGCGCAAACCTCATAATACTGACAAAAAGGGGAGGGCCGGTGTAACCGGCACCTCCCCTTGGTCCGTTGCAGTCGACCGATGTAGTTGGTCTCGTGCGGTCGAGAAGGTCGAAGCGGAAATGATACTGCTTTACATATCAATCTAGGCAGCCGCGCTGTCCCCCTCCTTGCAACTGAAACTCCCACGGGTTGGTTTGCAGCCAGGTAGGGTGCTGGTAGACGTCCTCAAGTAGCGTAGATTTCGCCGGAGGACCAATTGTTTCTTGGGTTGCAATTACCTCTGCCACCTTGTGCTCAATCTGGGCGACCATCTGATCATGTTGGGTTTGCGTCAACCAATTCTTTGCAAATAGAAAGGCTTGCATCCGTTTGACAGGATCCCGCTGCTTGCGCCATTGACTTGTGACGGTTTCATCGCGATAGCGAGCGGGGTCATCGGAAGACGAGTGTGCGCCAACTCGGTAAGTAACGAGCTCGATAAAGGTCGGGCCTCCACCTTGGTGTGCTTTACGCACGGCGTAGTCAGACACAGCATAGACAGCGAGAAGATCATTGCCATCGGCACGCAAAGACTCCAGGCCATACGCGAGCCCCTTTTGGGCGATGGTCTCTGAGGCAGTTTGACGGTCTGCGTTCGTGGATATTGCCCATTGATTATTCTGACAAATAAGTACCACAGGTGCCTTGGAGATCCCCGCGAAATTGAGAGCGGCGTGAAAGTCTGCGGTACTCGTACCACCGTCGCCACAGTAACCGATGCATGCGACCCCGGTTTGACCACGCAAACGCATCGCCCAGGCAATGCCGACCGCGTGAGGAAGCTGAGACCCAACGCAAGACGACATGACGACGTAGTTCCGGCTGGGATCACTCGGATGGCATGGCATTTGTCTCCCCTTGCTGGGATCATTGGCATTGCCAAACACTTGGGCAACGTAGTCGGCAAGCGGCATGCCGCGATACAGGCCCACGCCTGCTTCGCGCAACGCGGGAACGATCCAGTCCTGCGGGTGCGTGGCTGCTGCTGAGCCCACCACAGCGGCTTCTTGTCCATTGGCCTCGCCATAAAACCCGATGCGGCCCTGGCGTTGCAGTGTTAACAGCCGGCTATCGACAATCCGCAGCGTGAGCATTCCCCGATAAGTAGACAGGCCCAGTTGTTTGTCGATGCCCGTGGGGATGTCTCCAACCAGGGTGCCGTCTTCCTTTAGACTGAAGTTCCTAGGCTGTTGAAGCCCTGATTGCGCCAGTATCGGCGCAATCAGGGCTTTTGTGCGTAATAAGAAGTGACTCGCGCCGCAGTCTGTTGGCATGTAATAGTTGTTATTGTTGCAAACAATTATCATCATAGACATTGATCTATGGTTATATTCATATACTATGTTGGCATGTATATCGCCACGATCCCCAATCGTGATTCGCCACCAGCCATTTTGTTGCGGGAAGGATATCGCGAGAATGGCAAGGTCAAAACCCGCACCCTGGCAAACCTGTCAAAATTGCCAAAGGAAGCCATCGAAGCATTACGTCGGTCGCTGAAAGGGGAGCCCCTTTGGTCGCCAAAGACCGCGTTTCAACAAGTCGAATCTTGGCATCATGGCCATGTCGAGGCCGTGATGCGCGCCATCAAACGCTTGCGGTTGGAATCCTTAGTCGGCGCACGGCGGAGCCGACAACGGGATTTGGTGGTGGCAATGATCGTGGGACGGATTCTGGAACCCGACAACAACAAGAACAGTAAGCTAGCCAATACTCGGTGGTGGGAAGTGACGACACTGCCGCAAATGCTCAACCTAGGGGAGACAGACGAGGACGATCTGTACGCAGCGATGGACTGGTTGTTAGAAAGACAAGGGTCGATCGAAAACAAACTCGCAGCACGGCATCTTTGCGAAGGGGGACAGGTGCTCTACGACTTGAGCTCAAGCTACTTCGAGGGAACAAGCTGTCCTCTCGCTGCACTGGGATATAACCGCGATGGGAAAAAGGGCAAGTTACAGGTGAACTATGGCGTACTCACCGACGAGGTCGGTCGACCGATTGCGGTTTCTGTCTTTCCTGGCAACACAGCCGACACGAAAACATTCATGCCTCAGGTCAAAGCCATGGAAGATCGCTTTGGCATCGAATCTATGATTTTGGTTGGCGATCGTGGCATGATCTCAGGAAAATTAATCGACGAGTCTCTCCGACAACGAGACAATGTGGAGTGGATTACGGCACTCAAATCCGAGACCATTCGTACCCTTGTCGAAAAGAAACATCTTCAACTCGGTCTCTTTGACGAAAGAGACCTGTTCGAGCTATCTCATCCAGACTATCCCGAGGAACGATTGATCGCATGCCGAAATACCGAGCTGGCCAAGCTGCGTGCTCGAAAACGCCGGTCGTTGTTAGAGGCAACCCAAAAGGAACTTGAGAAGATTCAGTCCAGCGTGCGGCGAGCTAAGCTTCAACGTGACAAAGCAGCAACTTCTACAAAAAAATCTACTGCGTCACGGAAACACAAAATTCTTGGCAAAGACCAAATTGGTGTGCGTGTGGGAAAGATTATTAACAAGTACAAGGTAGCCAAACATTTTATCCTAGATATTGATGATGAATCCTTCCACTTTCGAATCAATGAATCCGCTGCCGTAGCAGAAGCTGCTCTCGATGGGGTCTATGTGATTCGCACGAGTGTCTCGGCCAAGAGACTTTCTGCCGCGGATGCCGTGAGAAGCTACAAGAATCTCAGCCGTGTCGAGCGTGCATTTCGGTCCATGAAGACGATGGACCTCAAGATCCGTCCCATTCGTCACTACTTGGAGCGACGCGTACAAGCTCACATCTTTCTGTGCATGCTCGCCTATTATGTCCAGTGGCACATGATAGAAGCATGGCGGCCATTGCTGTTTGCGGATGAAGATCAGCAAGCAAAAAAGAATCGTGACCCCGTCGCGCCGGCAGTCAGATCGGATCCGGCACTCCAAAAGGTCCATTCCAAATCCCTCGACAACGAGACCGAAGCCCATAGCTACCAAACACTTCTCAAACTCCTCAGCCAAATTGTCAAAAACCGCTGCCAACTCACTGGCCACGTTAACCACGATCACTTTTTTGAAATCGTAACCACTCCGAGTCAAAAACAGAAACAAGCCTTCGACTTGCTTAAAACCATTGCGGTGTAGGCAGAATGCTGCAGCTGTTTCGACGCTATCTTTTCGAAACCATAGTGGTTTTTGCAGTATCTGCTTAGGAACTTCAGTTTAGAATCCGAAACAGGCCGGAGGCTTTTTGCAGACTACTCTGCGAAAAATAGTTCATCTCCTCGCTATTCTCGCGATGGGTTAAATCGTCTCCATAAACATCATATCCGGATCCTCGAGTAGCGACTTTACATACTGAAGGTACATCGCCCCGTCAAACCCATCGACGACGCGGTGGTCGAGCGATATCGACAAGTTCATCATCGAGCGAACCACGATTTCGCCGTCGACGACGACTGGGCGCTCGTCGAGTTTATGCACGCCGAGAATGCCGACTTCGGGATGATTGATTATCGGTGTTGCAAGCACACCACCCAGCTTGCCAAGCGAAGTGATGGTAAAAGTCGATCCGACCAGATCTTGGCGGTCGATCGATCCATCTTCTACAGCGTGGGCGAGTCGCTCGATCTCTACGGCGATGTCGAAGATGGATCGCCGATCCGCGTCCCGGATCACGGGAACCAGCAGGCCCCCGGGCCCTTGGGCCGCGATGCCTATGTGATAATATCGTTTGTAGACAATCTCCTGGGCTTGCTCGTCTAATACGGCATTGAGCTGTGGCCAGCGCCTGAGTCCTGCGACAACGGCTTTCACAATAAATGCCAAGTAGGTCAGCTTAACGCCGCGCTCTTGGGCGCGAATCTTCGCCCGCGATCGCAGCTCGACCAGGGGGGTCGCGTCAATCTCTTCTACGTATGTAAAATGAGGAGCAGTAAACTTTGAGCGCGTCATCTGATCGGCAATACGACGCCGCAAACCGCGTAAGGGAATGCGTTCTTCATCTTCGTGATGGACTCGGGCCGGAAGATTTTGTGCTCGTGTCTCGACAATTTCTGTTCCAACGCCTGCCTCCGCAGACACTCCTTGGCAATCCTTCGCGTGGGGTACCCCTGACACCACCGGGGCCGGCTGCGTAACAACACCGTTGTCTCCTGATTGACGGCGGATGTCCTCGGATGTTACCCGGCCGCGTTTTCCAGTCCCTGATACTTGGGCTAAATTAACGCCCAAACGCCGAGCCAAGCGACGCGTTGCCGGCGTTGCCAAAATACGCTGCCCCATGGGCGCCCTATGTGTCGCGATGTGGCTGCTTGTCCGACCATTTACTTCTAGTTGCGATTCTCTTTGGGGGAGCGTAGTTCCCGCCTGCTGCTGCATCGGTGAGGCGCCTTGATTCTCCGTTTGGTCATCAATGACAACCAAAATATCTCCTACGGGGCAGATTTCACCCTCGGCAAAGTAAATTTTGGCGATGATGCCCGCTCGCGGTGCGGGGATCATTACCGTTGCCTTGTCGGTCATGATCTCGACCATATCTTGGTCCAGCTTGACCAACTCGCCTTCTGCTACTTTCCAACTGACAACTTCACCCTCAATGACTCCTTCACCAATATCGGGCAAGTGAAACGGAAACGCCACGTCACCACTCCATCACAGTATTGACCGCACCGACAATCCGGTCGGCGTTGGGCAAATACTCGTGCTCATGAATATAAGGAAACGGTGTATCAAACCCGGTGACACGTTGAACCGGTGCTTCTAAGTATTCCATCGCACGCTCGCAAATGGAAGCGACAAGTTCTGCACCAAAACCACACGTTCGCGGTGCTTCATGGACGACCACGGCGCGGCCGGTCTTTTGCACAGACGCAATCAGCGTATCAATATCAAACGGAAGCAGCGTTCGCAGGTCGATTACCTCGCAGGAGATCCCATCGGCTGCAGCTTTGTCGGCGGCCTGTTCGGTGATTGGAACCATGGCGCCATACGCGATCAGGGTAACGTCTGTCCCAGCCCGCGCCACTTTCGCCTTGCCGATCGAAATCGTATAGTCCTCGGTTGGGACATCGCCTCGGGAGGCTCGATAGATTCGCTTGGGCTCCATGAATAATACCGGGTCGTTTTGGCGCAAGCTCGCTAGCAAGAGCCCCTTACAATCGTAGGGGTTGGATGGAATGATCACCTTCAACCCTGGGGTATGCGTAAATAGCGCCTCGGGAGATTGCGAGTGATAGTGACCGCCACGAATTCCGCCACCGTACGGCGTTCGAATCACAACGGGGCAGGGAAACTGCCCGCCTGATCGGTAGCGAAACTTGGCGAGCTCATTCACGATCTGGTCGAATGCGGGATAAATAAAATCGGCAAATTGAATCTCGGGTACGGGCTTGAGGCCGTACAGGGCCATACCGATCGCGGTCCCAATGATGCCGGCCTCAGATAATGGCGTATCGATGACCCGATCCGCGCCAAATTCTTGCTGCAGACCACTTGTTGCGCGAAATACGCCGCCAAATTTGCCAATATCTTGGCCGAGCAAAACGACCTTCCCCTCGCGCGTCATCTCGGTACGAAGCGCGTCATTGACAGCTTGGATGATGTTCATTGTCGACATGAAAAGGTTCTCTATGGTCTCTTCGCTTCTATGTTAGTGATTGTGCGGTGACTTTACTCGCTTTTGTGCGCGAAGGTATTCGCGCTGCTCTTTTAGGTTCCAAGGTGGTTGTTCGTACACATCATCAAACATCGTATCCAGCGGATGGAAACCGAGGGTTTCATTTTCTTGTAAAACGCGCGTCACTTCGGCGTCGTGTTTGTCGTGGATCTCTCGCTCTAGAGTCTCTGTCCAAAGCCCGACGTGCTTGAGGTAATTGCGAAATCGATGCACGGGATCAAGCTGTTCCCAAGCCGCGGGCTCTTGCGGATCGCGGTATGCCGAGGGATCATCTGAGCTCGAGTGTCCCTGGCGGCGATAGGTACGCGCCTCGATGAGGGTCGGGCCCTCACCACGCCGCGCGCGATCAACAGCTTCACGGGCGACCTGGATCACGGCCAGGACGTCATTTCCGTCGACCAGAATGCCCGGCATACCATAGGCAATCGCCTTAGAGGCGTAACTAGCTGCGGCGGTTTGTTGCTCGGCGGGAACAGAAATCGCCCAGCCGTTATTGCGACACACAAAAACAATGGGCAACCTGTAGACACCCGCAAAATTCATGCTCACGTGAAAAGCGCCGGTGGACGTGGCTCCTTCGCCAAAATAGGTCATGACAACGTCACTTGATTTACTGATTTGAGCTGCATGCGCAACGCCCACAGCTTGTGGAATCTGGGTCCCAACGGGCGAGCTGATAGAAACGAGGTTGAGTTCGCGTGCCGTATGATGGACTGGCATCTGCCTGCCTTGCACAGGATCTCGCTCGTTGCCAAATAGTTGATTAATGTACGTCTCGAGGGGATAGCCCCGCCAAAACCAAGCGCCATGCTCACGATAGCTCGGCAGGATCCAATCGCTTGGCGCCAGCGGATATACAGCAAAATGAGATGCTTCTTCACCGATTGATTTCATATAGAAACCGAGTCGGCCTTGGCGTTGTAGGCGCATCATCCGATCGTCAACGACGCGGACCATGAGCATTCGATCATATAGGCGTACGAGATCCTGCGCGGGAATGTCCGGGACTCTGGCCCCATCAATCACCTTCCCATCCGCATCGAGAACCTTGCGGGGGGTGTTCGACAGCTGCATGTCTACCATGTTGGGCATCCTTGACGCGTTGGTTACGAAATGCTGACTATAACACTATGCATGTTAACGGTTTCAAGCACTTGGCGCCACCTCCGGAGTCACATGAATTGTACTCAATTGACGCTTCTGGTTTGACCCTTCGCCGCCTGCCATGGACAATGCCCAGCCTATGTTTATCGGGTTGCTTTTGGCGATTCTTGCCATCGCGGGAATGTCCGCCGTCGTCGGAGGCGGTTTCGCGCTTGCTCGGCGCCGAGCGTTGCAAAGTAAGAATACACCGCTTTTGGCCGGTGACGGCCAAGATCTGTTGCTCGAACGACCCATTTTGGAACTTCGCGTTGGGGACATCATTCAACACGATGGTCGTGACTATCTGGTGGAGGGGACGGTCGCATACAATGAGGACGGGCATCGCTGGATCGGTGGACGCATCGTCGATGGACGAGACGAATATTGGCTATTTGTCGGCCTAGAGCGCGACGCAACGGCGTTGGGGTGGCTTCGTCAAGACACCAGTGTCGAAATTGTTGGATACCCAACAGATACAATTTTGGTTGGCGATATACAGTTTCGGCTAGACGTTCGGGGAACAGCCAATGGGATGTTTGATGGAGATGTTGGAGCGATGCCCAAACCCCGGGGCGCAGCACCCGGTCAACCCGCTGAGCGGTGTCGGTGGTGGCGCTACAAAGGAGCAGGAGACGCGCTCCTGATCGTCGAACAATGGGGCGAAATTTATCGTGTGTTGCTCGGGCGTATTGTATCCAAAACTGCAGTCGAGATGATCCCCGGATCTTAGAGTTTAAATGAGCTGTAGAGCAGTCCAAACGATATTTCCCAAGTACAGACTAGCGAATTGCAGCCTTGGTGTTTATTGTGTCATGCGAAACGATAACTGCGGTGGGGAAACGAGGCGATGAGAATTTCTTTGATATCGATACACTGGGTGATGACAGCATGCTTGCTATTGGCAGTCACCGGGTGCGGTGATGACGAAAATCCCGCAGGATGGTTTTGGATGGATCAAAATGACACGGTTGCCGGACCGTTTCTTTTCAGCGAACCGACCTATTTGGACGGAGAGGAAATCCTCTGGCAGCTGGATCCAGAGACCGGAGTTGTCAGCCTCGGTACTCTCGAAAAACGTTTTCTCGATGTAGACTGTAGCGGAGATGCTTGGGTGTATATGTCGGATCTTTTCGACCCAGATTTCATCTCAGAAGAAACGATTGTGAATGTTGCCTTTCAGACTGCCGACGATAGCGTGATTCATGTTCCCATTGATACGGCAGCACAGATTACAACAAGGACGGCGCAGTCCAAGCGAGACAGCGATGGGAACTGCCAGGTAGAGGCGTTGGAGGCGCCCCTTTTTCCCATTTCGGACACAATGACCGTGGCTGCGCAGCCGACGATCACATTTGAAGTTCCCTTTCGACTCGAATGGGTAGGTCCGCTCCCCGATTAGCAGACCACCCCCTAGTCTTTTGCGATTGTTCGCTTCCCAGTCGCGAGGATGGTGTCGTAGTAGGTTTTGAGGGGAACCCCGGATTTGATTGCTGCGGTGGCTTTTGCTAGTTCTTCGTCGATAACTTTGCGGAACGCGCCCTCTGGCATTGCGCCCATGATTTTGCGTCCGTTGATAAAAAATGTTGGGACGCCTCGGACACCGACGGGCCTTAGTTGGTTTTGGTGTTTTGCTAAGGTAGCAGTGCAGGTTTGACCTTTTAGATCGCGTTTAAAGCGGCGGATATTGAGTCGGCTTGCCCGCGCCAGGCGTACTGCACCCTTCGTTGTTAGGTCTAGGTTTGCTCGGATCCCGTTTTTCCATAGCTGTTTTTGCATTGCGAAATACCTATTCTGCAAATGGGCCGCACAGCTCGCCAGCGAGGCGAGTTTCGCGCTGGGGTGGACGACGTATTGCTTGTACACGATCTTCAGATCACGTCCATAGGCCCTTTTTAGAGCTGTCAGAGTTGGGATTACCCTTTCACAATAGGGGCAAGCAAATTCGAGAGCAGCAACCATGGTGACTTTGGCGTATCGCCTCCCTTCGTAGGGGTCGTCGTCGATCGGAATAGCGTAGACTGCGAGACGATCTCGCTCGCGTTGTTGGTCTCGTCGGTCTCGTTTGGCACGGTGTTGTTGTCCCCTCGCGAGTTGGTCCTGGGCCTGTGTCTCCAATCGCTGCAGTTGATTTTGCAGTGCATCAAGCCTGGACAACAGCTCAGAAATCGTTCGCTTTTCGCTCGCACTCTGGGCCTCCAGTGCCCGCAATCGCGTGATGATGTTGTCGGAATTTGATTGCTCTGAGGGTGTGCTAGTTGTCGTAGCCCTGTTTGTCGTTGCACATTGACACAGGAGCAAGACACAGAATCCGATCGCGGCGCGAAGCATATGGGAGTCTAGCCCGAGGTCGTCATGGTACGCACGCCGATTACTCGCTTTTGTTGCCTGATTCCCGGGTAGCGTGGCCATTGGAATCTAGCCATGGCGCCGTGACCGCCACGCCACAATTAGGGCAGCGGCTAGAACGCTGGCTTGGCGATTGCGCGGCGAGCGTTGACGCTCGTTGCGAGCTGACTGTAGACGGAGCGAAGCGTGTTGAGGCGGTGTTTTCGGGTGAGCATGAGCCTCCCACCATCGTTTTCGCCGGCGGGAGCGACCAGCCCGATGAAAAAGGTGAGGGGGTTGCGATCGATAGCCTCACAGGGGACGTCTATACAACAGGGCGGTTTGAGGGGACGGTCAACTTTGGTACCGGCAATATTCCTAGCGACGCCCTGTTTGGAATGCATGTAGCAGCCTATCAAGCAGATTCATCCCCGCGTTGGGCACAATCAGTGGGGACTGGGATAGACAACCGGGTTACCGGTTTGCGGTCAGCTACGACGCTGCCGGCAATTTTCGCTGGTCGCGGACTTTTGGTGGCGATTTTAATGACCAGGGCTTTGGCATTGGTGTCGACGACAAAGGCACTGTATATGTGACTGGCGATTACCGCGGTGTAGTTCCATTTGGCAACCAATCGACGGTGGATACCAGTAGCGACGATATCTTTCTGCTACGCTTTCGTTTGTAATCGCAGGTGCATGCTTTGCCGCATGCGAATCACTGTCAGTGCGAATTTTGCGCACGTGGAAAGTCCCCATGAGTTTCTGCAGTTTCTAGAGAGCTGAACACGTAAATTCACTTTTCGACGCTACCCCTCGAAATCGCTGGCTACGTTGTCCTCCTTGACGGGACCCAACCCCGCCTGCCCACGCCCAAATACGGGCGAATCTATGTTGGTTGCGCCTGATTTTCGCCTGGAAACAGACGGTTGCATTGGCAGTGTCCGCCTCGCCAACGATTCCGATCCTTTACCGTCGATAAGCAACTTTACGTGTTCAGCTCTCTAGAGCATCGTGAATGGGTTGAATTGACGGCTTACCAGGACGTACCAAGCAGTGGGGGATACCGCTTCTTCGCGCGAAAAGTTTTCGCCAAATCCAGTCGTCCCGGTATTGCTCGCTTGCCAAAATCCGCCGGAGGATTGCTGCATTTTTTCCGTTTCTAAGCGGTACTCGTCGGATTTTCCTTGGTCTTGAACGGATGAAAATGCCAACGATTGCTCCAAGGTGCCTTCGGTCCATACGGTATCTCGATCTGCGTTGAGGTCAAAACCGGTGACGCGAGTCTTCTTGACCAGGCGTTGGGTGTTTCGCGTGTGGCCTTCGATCCAATAGATGCCGTTTTCAAAGCCGACCCCTAAGACCAGCGCACCCAGTGCTTGCACATCTGTTGCGATGGTTAAATCATTTTCTCCAGCCAAAAATCGTTGACCGTTCCAGCATTCTAAGGTGAGAAACTGCTGGACGTCGACCGCTGCGTCGACATGCGTTTGCGAAGCGAATACAACGCCATAGTTGTGCAGGGCGCTGAGTGCAGCCGCGTTGTTCTCGGTGCTCTTCCAGGTTACGTTTGGTCGTCCGAATAAACCGCCATCGCTATCCTGTTGCGCGAGCAGGAAATTGGCGATGTCTGCCGCAACATTGTCGTAACGAGGGTCACTGGCTTCCAATGTATATAAGGTCATGGCCAGTAGCAGATACGTATTGTGCCCCGTACCCAGGATGCCGGCGACGGGCTGGCCAGTATTAGAGTCATAGCGATGCACGAATCCACCACTGGCATCGGGCGTTATGGCTAGGTATGCATCTAACACCTGTGCTGCGGACGTCAGATCCTGTGCTGCGATATGCGCTAACGCTACCATCGCATTATCATAAGTGTACGAGTAAGAAACACCGTCGTCGGGAAACGAGTCGACCAGTCCGAGTGGACCGGTTTGACTGGCGATAAACGCGAGTGCGCCCTGTTCTCCGCTGAGCCCGCCACCGCCACCGCCACCGCCACCGCCACCGCCATTGCCACCGCCACCGCCACCGCCATTGCCACCGCCACCTTTGCCCATAGCCGCCGCTGCCGGTGGGGTAACGAGCGTTAGACAGAGAAGTGCAAAAACGAGGGAGAGATGACGGCAGACAGAGTAGATGTGTGTCATGGCTTGTTTTTGCAGTGGGATTGGCGGGCAGTCAAGCCAAAAGCCAAAACGTCTCAACAATCGGCATTGTCGTGACCAAACGGCACATATTCTTACAGTTGATACTGCTCTGCGAGCGGTGTCAACGGTCCGAATGACGCTCAAACAGGTTGTGCGAGGAACGGTATCGGTTTCGTGGCCGGAATCCCAACCGACGTCGTAAATCATCGATGACTCTCTTGTGCACAAACGCGTGTATGCTTCGCCGTATGCGGATGACACCTTTATTCGTTAGTGCAATTTTGTGTGCGGCGGCGTGTGCTGGGCAGGATGCAGTCAAAGCGACGCAGAACCACACTGCCCAGGCGATCCTGGCACTGCAGCAGGCAGATTTTTCTGCGGCCTATGCCCATGCCAGCGATGCCCTTTCGGGTGACTCTACGAGCTCCACTGCCGCGGCGGTGCGGGCTCTGGCGCGCTACGTAAAAATCGCAGAGGCGTTGCGAACGCAGCTCGAGGCGGCTGAGAGCGCACAAGGGATAGATCTTCCAGTGATGCGCAAAGCTCTGGCGAAAGCACTACGGGCGCTTTCGAGCGTCAATCAAGATCTGAAAATGGCGGCAAAAGACAAGGCATTTGCATTGGAACTCTGTCTTGCCTGTTGGGACAGAGACTGGAACCAAAATGGTTCCATCGATGCGGGCGATCGAAATCTATTTCAAATCGAAATCGACGCAAACGGCAACGAAATCCCCAAGGACGACCCACGGCGTAAGCCGACGTTTCGATTCGATGTCGGCGATATTCACTGGGCGAGAGCGATGGTTTCATTTCAGCGCGCAGTCTTAGAGCTTGCTCTTGCATATCGCTGGGACGAGCTAAAAAAGTGGTCGCTTTTCGGCCCCTCACCGCGAATCACCATTGCCCTTACCAATCCCAAGCGCGTCCACCGCGCGAAAAGACGAATATTAAAGGGGCTCAAATTTGCACGTCGTGCACGCAAGGCCTATTTGAAGGAGACCGATGACGATCGCGAGTGGGTCCCCAATCCCAGTCAAAAAAGCCATCCACTCCCCCTGCCAGTTGACGCTGCTGTTTATCGAACATGGAAAAAAATCCTTCGTGATCTAAAACAGCTCGCAAAGGGGAAGACCGGGATCTCCGCGGCTGAGCTTGCGCAGATGGTAGACCACAAGTGGCAAGACCCACCGCGTGGATTTATAGATATTGGCAAGATGCTCCGCGAGCCAAAATCCATCGTGCTTGATTTTCCCGCTTTGGAAAAACACGGCGATGCGGATGATGGACTGAGTCACGCCCACCTTGGCATGATTTTGGGTGACTACTATGTTGCAAAGATGAAACCAAGCAAATTGGTGCGACGGTTGGCGAGAATGAAAAAGGAGATCGATCGCGACAAAGACGCGCTTGAGCGAAAATTTCGTTACCTGCTTTGGTTGAACTAGCCCAGAAAAATCATGCTCTGCGCACGCCCTCACCAAATTTCTTGTTCCCACACAAAGATTTTCAATCTGGCAAGTACAACCAGTATTCCCTGCAATCGAAAATCTCCGTGTGAAAACAATTCCTTTGGCGATCTTCGCACGCATCCATGATGTTTCCGGGCTAGCTATTCCTCAGATTGACGGGGACGGTTTCTTGGTTGGTAACGACGCAACTTTGTTTGCGTCCGGCGACTTGCGAGTTTGGCCATACGACAGCATGGTTGACGACACTATCTTCGGCAATATGAGCGTTGTGGCCGATTACAGCGTATGGACCGATTTGCGCTCGAGCGTCGATTTTCGCGTTCGCTGCGATCCGAACCGGGGGCATGATTGTGGCTGTTGGGTGGATTTGTGCTGTGTTGTCGACACCGGTGAGTGGCCCCGGGGCAAATTGCAG
>CBDCWZ010000007.1:0-85208 GCA_965223575.1 Kofleriaceae bacterium | reverse complement strand
CCATGCAGCCCAACGGAGAGTCTTCAACCGGCAAAAAATCTCTGCACGGCGTGATTGTCGTGGATAAGCCGACTGGAATGACATCGGCGCAAGTGGTTGCAATCGCCCGGAAGCGAACGCGGACCAAACGGATTGGCCACACAGGAACGCTTGACCCAATGGCAACCGGGGTCTTGCCGCTATGTCTGGGGGAAGCGACCAAACTGGCAGAGTATATTCTCGGCGCTGACAAGACCTACGAGGGGGTCGCAAAGCTCGGAACGGAGACCGATACCCTCGATGCGACAGGATCGGTCACCAAGACCCGCCCTGTTGGAGCATTGTCGGCGGCGACTTTGGCTCAGATCGCCCAGGATCTCACCGGTCCTTTGGCCCAAACCCCGCCCATGTACTCGGCGATTCGGCACAAGGGAAAACGTCTTTACGAGCTTGCCCGAGCAGGACAGACGGTGGAGCGTGATGCTCGGCAAGTTCATATTTATCGTCTGGCCGTTGTTCCTGACGGAGAGGCCGCATTGCGTTTCGTCGTTACATGTTCCAAAGGGACATATGTCCGCAGCTTGTTGGCGGAATTTGGTGCCCGACTGGGCTGCGGAGCACATCTGAGCGAATTGCGACGGACCCAAGTAGGGCCATTTGGGTTGGAGCATGCCGTATCACTTGGACAATTTAGCCTTAAATCTTGCACAGATAGGATGGTTTCACCAGCACAGGCAGTCGCCCATCTGCCCGAAATCATTCTTCCAGTGGATTGTGTCCCCCTAGTGCGGTATGGACAACAGCTGTGTTGGTCAAGAATCTCCTCAGGGGCGCCGCCAAAGGACATCTGCGTGCTGCTCAGCCCTTCGGGTGTCGTTGTCGCCCTGGCTCGTGTAAAAGCCGGCCGACTACGTCTCATAAGAGTCTTCAACCTGTAGAGAGTATTTACTTACACTTGACGTCGCTGTTGTCATCATTCACTCTACCGCCGATATTTAAACCAAGCACCGAGAACCCATCTTATCAGTAGGAAAGTTTTATGCCTGTTTCACCCGCACGAAAATTGGAAGCAATTCATCAGTACCGCGTTCACGATAGCGATACGGGTTCGCCCGAAGTGCAAGTCGCGTTGCTCACAAAACGCATTGCACACTTGACCGAACATTTGAAAGTTCATCACAAAGATCATCATTCGCGCCGTGGTTTGCTGAAGATGGTTGGGCAGCGTCGGAGGCTGCTCGATTATTTAAAATCAAACAGCCTAGACCGCTATCAAACGCTGATCGGATCACTTGGCCTTAGGCGCTAGGTGCAGTGGCTGGATACAACTACTGGAGACTAGGGGACAGGAATCGTTAGCGTTGGGCGTGGATGGGTGGTTTGATCTTTCTTCCGTATTTACGTGGCAGCAATGTAACTCTTGCACGTAGCTTTCGCACGTAAACAGGGATGAGGGACCAGGCCGCAAGCGTACCAACGCATACTTAACCATTATCAGATTGAGAGGTTTTTATGAGTTTTGTACGCGAAATGGTCGCCGTGGGCGACAAGGAAGTAACGATTGAAACCGGGAAGTGGGCTAAGCAGGCCAACGGTTCCGTTGTGATTCGCAGTGGCGACACGATGGTGCTTGTCACTGCTACGGGCGCCAAACACGCTCGAGAAGGAATGAATTTCTTGCCGCTGACCTGTGAGTATCAGGAAAAGTTTTATGCTGCGGGGAAGGTGCCTGGCAGCTTTTTTCGTCGCGAGGGACGTCCGTCGGAGGCAGAGGTTCTCGTTTGCCGACTCCTTGATCGGCCTGTTCGCCCTCTGTTTCCCAAAGGCTACCGGGCGGAGACGCAGCTGATTGCCAACGTGGTGAGTTTCGACGGCAAGCATCCCCCCGATGTGCTAGCAATGACAGGGGCCTCGTGTGCGCTGCATCTCTCTGATATCGTGTGGGCGGGCCCCATCGCTGGTGTTCGCGTGGGACGCGTGGACGGTAAGTTGGTTGCAATGCCCACGTTTGAACAGCGTGAGCAGAGCGATATTGATCTGATTGTCGCAGCATCGCGGGATGCGATTGTGATGGTCGAAGGGGAGATGCAAGAGTTCAGCGAAAGCGAGGTTATTGATGCGCTCTTTTTTGCGCATGAGTCCGCGCAGCCGCTTCTTGATCTGCAAGAAAAGCTGCGCGCTGCAGTCGGGAAAACCAAACGAGAATTTACCCCAGAAGAGACTGACAAAGAACTTGTCGAGCAAGTTCGTTCGCGCAGCTGGGACCACATTGGTACCGCGATGGCAGAGCGCGATAAGCATGTTCGGTCGAATGCGTTGAGTGCAGTCGAGTCCGAGCTGAAAGCTGAACTCTGTGGCGAAGGGAAGCAGTATGCGGGTCGTGAAGGTGAGGTCAGCGAGGTCTTTGGCGCGATTAAAAAGGACTTCGCGCGGACCCAAACGCTAGAAACTGGATTGCGCATTGATGGTCGTGCGCATGATGCAATTCGTCAGATAACCTGCGAGGTTGGCGTGTTGCCGATGACCCACGGCTCAGCGCTGTTTACCCGCGGCGAGACCCAGACGCTCGTTACCACCACCCTCGGTACGAAGTACGACGAAAAACGGCTTGATACCCTGCAGGGGGATGTTCGAAAGTCGTTTTATCTCCATTACAATTTCCCGCCTTTCTGTACGGGAGAGGCAAAAATGGTTCGATCAACAAGTCGCCGCGAAATTGGCCACGGAACCCTCGCAGAACGCTCGGTGTCTCGCGTGCTTCCGGTTCAGGAGGATTTCCCCTATACAACCCGAGTGGTCTCTGAGGTGCTCGAGTCTAACGGGAGTTCCTCGATGGCATCTGTTTGCGGCGCCTCTTTGGCGTTGATGGATGCGGGGGTCCCAATCAAAGATGCTGTCGCTGGGATTGCGATGGGGCTGATGAAAGAGGGGGATACGTTTGCAGTCCTCTCTGATATTCTCGGAGATGAAGACCATATGGGAGATATGGACTTCAAAGTGACGGGGACACGGCGTGGGATTTGCGCTCTGCAGATGGATATTAAGCTGCAAGGGTTATCCAGGGAGATCCTAGAGCAGGCACTGGAGCAAGCACGGCAGGGCCGAACCCATATTCTTGATAAAATGGCCGCCGCAATCGAGCAACCCCGTGATGATTTGTCGCCAAATGCGCCTCGGATCGTGAGCATGCAAGTGAAGCCCGATAAAATCCGCGATATTATTGGCCCAGGAGGCAAAACGATTCGCGGAATTATCGAGCAAACCGGTGCTCAAATTGACGTTCAGGATGACGGAACGGTGTCTATTGCCTCTTCTAATGGCAAATCTCTACAGCAAGCAATCGATTTTATTAAGGGTCTAACGATTGACCCCGAGGTCGGTCAGACTTACGGCGGTGTGGTTCGTCGTGTCGTCGATTTTGGTGCATTTGTAGAGATTATGCCGGGAACCGAAGGACTGGTGCACATTAGCGAGCTTGCTGAAGAGCGAACGCGCAAAGTCAGCGATGTTTGTAATGAAGGTGATGACATCGTTGTAAAGTGCATTAATATCGATCGAGATGGCAAAATTCGTCTCAGTCGAAAACAGGCACTTGAGACACCCACAGAGGAAGTAGCAAACTTTCTCAGCTGAGGATTAGCCCGGACAAATCACGCTCTGCGCGCGTCCTCACCAAAGTTCTTGGCTCCACACAAAGATTTTCGATCTTGCAAATACAATCAGTATTCGCTGCGATCGAAAAATCTCCTTGTGAAACCAATTTCTTTGGCGATTTACACGCGCATCCGTGATTTATCCGGGCAGGCATTTCCCTATCCGTAAGCTGTTGCGGATGAGGAATTGGTGAGGGAGGAAAGGCAGGTTATACTTTCTCCGTGCGACGTCCGTTCGTAGAGTTCGTCCGGTTGACACCTGAGGCTATCGTTCCGCGGTATATGTCGGAAGGCGCAGCGGGTCTCGATCTGTCTGCGGCGATTCAGACAGAGATTTTGCTCGGGCCTGGTGAGCGTATCGCGGTGCCAACCGGTTTGGCGCTGGCTCTCCCAAAGGGATACGAAGGACAGGTGCGCCCGCGCTCTGGTCTCGCACTAAAGCTAGGTCTCACTGTCGCAAATGCACCAGGGACCATCGACTCGGATTATCGTGGTGAAATCAAGGTGATCCTTGTCAATCTTGGAGTGAAACCGGTTTCGATCGGGCGCGGACAGCGTATCGCACAGCTGGTCATCGCCCCCATTGTTCAAGTGAAACTCCGTGAAGCTGAGCAACTTGCCGGGACCAAGCGTGGAGACGGTGGTTTCGGCTCAACGGGTACCGGGCGATGAGTGAAACACTAGAGCCCGGGACGACGATAGATCAACGTTACGAACTTCGTCAGCGTTTGATTGAGACGCCCGCGTATATTGAGTACCGTGCCTTCGATCGCGAAGTTGAGGTGGATGTATCGCTTTGGCAAATGCACTTAGCATTGTTTCCGCAGGATACCTATCGCGAACAATTACTGTTAAACGCCCATGGGCTTCGCTCGTTGGTACATCCGCACCTCCGTCGCATTTTTGGCGCAGGCGAAGCAAATGGGATTTTGTATGTCACGTGGCAGTTAGCGACACCGTTTACAATGAAGGACGTAGCCCAAAATGAGCCGGAGCCACTCGTTGCGCTTTTTGAAGCGCTCGTGAGCGGACTGGATGAGGCGCATAACGCCGGTTACATTCACGGCCGACTTGCGCCGGTTGATTTGGTTCAAGTTGCCGGTCAGATCAAAATCGGTGGCATTGGTTTGTTGCACGGGATGGACGCGCTAGAAGCGACGAAACGCTGGAAAGAATATCGACAATTTGTTGCATTGGAGGTGGACGCGGGAAAACTGCCGACGGCTGCGGCAGATATCTACTCGGTCGCGATGTTAATTCGCTATTTTGCAGGTGCTACGGAAGCGAGCCCCTTTGGGGTTTTGCAAAACACGCACGGGCAACTTACCGCGCTGCTTGAGGCTGCCGGAGCAAAGCTGCCGGAGGGGCGACCGAGTGCTCGCGAAATGTTACAACATTTCAAGCGAGCACCATCACGTGCACAAACAAGTCCCGCTAAAACAATATCAAAAGCAACAACTGATTCGCCCAAAGCGATATCAAATTCGCAGACGCAAGACGGCATCGCTCTATTTGCTGAAGTTGGTCCTGGGGAACTGGAAACGTCTGGAGCCGGCCACTCTCACATTACAGAGAGAGAACTCGATCGCCCTTTGGAAGCTGCAATGCCTGTGTATGAGCAGGCACTGGAGGAGGCGACGACGAGCCCGACACGAATTTTGCCACTTGAGAAACGGCACGCTCGAGGTGCGCATGACGATATCGATGTCCCAACGGTTCCTGGCTATTCGAGGATGCTAAATGATATCGGACTCCAACCTGAGCCTTCAGAGGTCGTTCTTGCGGAAACGCAGTGGACGCGAAATCGCGATAGCGATATTCCCGATCAAGCAGAGCCGACGGATGTCGATCCCGATCCACCCGTCGGCGCGACGCCTAGCGAAGCCCCATCTACAAGTAGCGGTGTTAGCCCAGAGCCACAATTTGCAAGCGGTGCTGGAAGCGACGCAAAACCGAGTCGTCCCAAAGGCATTGCAGCGCAAGTACCATCGACACGCAAAGCAGCACTAACAGAGCCAGTTTCGGTTCCTCTGACGCACAGTGGAGATGTGCGAAATCGCTCCTCCCGCAGTATTTGGTTGCTCGCTGCCGTGCCCATCGTAATTCTCGGTGGCGCTGTCGGTGTTTGGGTGGCGAAAGCGGCACCGTCCGCATTGCCAAAAATTTCACAGTTGATTGCACTCGATGCCGGTACACAGACGGTCTCGCCCAAGCCGCCCGAGATCGTTGTCACTGCTGCAAGTCACGCAACCGGGGTGTGTCCACCAAACATGGTGCTCGTGGGTGGCAAGGCGGGGTTTTGCATTGACGCGTATGAAGCGCCAGGGAAAGGGCGTCAACCAGAGGCAGGGATTCGTCTCGACGAAGCCAGAGCATCGTGCCAAGCTCGCAATGTGCGACTATGCACCACGGCTGAGTGGGAACAAGCCTGCGGGGGGCCACAAGCGACCGATTGGCCCTATGGCGATACCTACCGCAAGGATGTTTGCAACTTGGCGAGTCGACGCGATGTCGCCGTGGCAGGAAGCTATCCGCAGTGTAAAAGCGCAGTCGGTGCGTATGATATGAGTGGGAACGTTGCGGAATGGGTAGAGGAGGGTGTGATAAAAGGCGGTTTTGTCCGCCAGCGCAAGCGCCATGGAAGCTGTTTTCTGAGTCGGCAGCCTTCTGCGAAGCGGATCGAAAACGTTGGCTATCGCTGCTGCATGTCGTTAAAGAAAGAGAAGGCGCAACCATGAACCGCTACCTGCGCGGTGTTAACGATTTTTGGTGGGCGGCAAAACTGATCGCAACAAATCCGCGATTATGGAAGTGGTTGGTCGCCCCCGCGATCATCGCTGGGATCACGATCGTTGCGCTCATAGGGGCTGTCTGGACTTTCTCGGGGCAATGGAGCCAAACCTTGGTCGAGCTGTTGCCGGGTTGGTTAGCCTTTCTTGTGCCGATCATACGTGGAACGATTGTATTGCTGGGTTTGGTCTTGGCATACGTTGCGTTTTTTGTTGTCGCTTCGATTGTGACGGGGCCATTTAGCGAGTTTCTCGCCGAAGACGTCGAAACAATTCAAACTGGGCAATCGCCGCCAGCGTTTGCATTTTCGACCTTCGCCCGCGATCTGGTTCTGGGCATCAGTCATGCAGCGCGCCGATTGGTAATATATCTCGCAACGATGTTGCTGCTCTTTGTCGTTGGCGCGCTACTCCCGGTGGTCGGGCCCCTCATATCGTTAGTCGGGGGGATTTGGGTGACGATTCGAGCCGCAGCTTTCGATACTGTGGATTGCACGCTCGCTCGCAAAGGAATGACCTATGCGGCCAAGAAGAGCTTTCTCAGGACTTGGCAAGCGCGCGCCAACGGCATTGGGGCTGTGGTTGCGTTGCTCATGATGATCCCGGTTGTCAATCTGATTGTCCTTCCGATCGGTGCTGCAGCCGCGAGCCGTCTTTACGTCCAGTCGCTGGGACAAGCTCCTGTGAGATAGTCCGAGCCCAAGGACCTGCCCTGCTGCTGAACGACCTTCTGTCGCCCCGTGCGAAAATCCCCGGGTTGCTGCCTCTCGGGCGTTGCTCCGTCGTCTCGGCGTGGTACAAGAGGCTCCTCGTAATAGGGAAAAGACCTCCCGGTAGGACTTCCGGGGTGATGCAGCGACCCCGGGAAAGTCCCTTCGCTCGGGATCATGGGAAAAACGAGGCAGTCGATGATTAAGCGCTACAGTCGGCCAGAAATGCAGGCTTTGTGGTCGGAGCAGGCCCGATACGAATGCTGGCTTAGAGTGGAGCTCGCAGCATGCGAAGCTATGGAGGCTGAAGGAAGTGTCCCCAAGGGGACCGCGCAGGCTGTCCGGGCGAAAGCTGCGGGCCAGCTAGACCCGGAAAAGATTCGTCAAATCGAGGAAACCACCCGACATGATGTGATTGCATTTCTGACCCATGTGGAGAAATTAGCAGGGGAGCCGGCGCGCTGGCTTCATCTTGGCCTTACCTCATCGGATGTATTGGATACTTCGCTCGCAATCCTCACAAAGCAGGCAGTGGGCGCGATTTTGGATGGATTGGCGCAGCTTCGCAATGCGTGTGCGGAGCGCGCCAGAGAGCATATCCATACGCCTATGATTGGCCGGTCTCATGGCATTCACGCCGAGCCAACCACAGCGGGGCTCACATTTGCTCGCTGGTATGTTGAGCTGGGGCGTGCCGAGACCCGGTTACGACAGGCCCAAAAAGCCATCTCTGTTGGCAAGTTGGCCGGCGCTGTGGGTACGTATGCCAACGGGTCCCCCGAAGTAGAAACTGCTGCACTGACGAAATTGGGCTTGACACCAGAGGTGGTTGCTACCCAAGTTGTCGCCAGGGATCGCCATGCCGAAGTACTGATAGCGCTCGGTTTGCTCGGTACAGCAATCGAGCAGATTGCGGTCGGCGTACGCCACTGGCAGCGCACGGAAGTTGGCGAAGCAGAGGAAGGATTTGGTCGCGGTCAAAAAGGATCCAGCGCCATGCCACACAAGAAAAATCCGATCCTGTCTGAGAACCTCACCGGACTTGCCCGACTGCTGCGTGCCTACGCTGGAGCCAGCTTTGAAAACGTTGTCTTGTGGCATGAGCGGGACATTTCTCACTCTTCGGTAGAACGCGTGGCATTGCCAGATGCGACGATGTTGGCCGATTTTATGGTCGTGCGGGCAAAACGCGTGGTGAGCGGGTTGGTACTTCACCCCGATCGGATGAAGCAGAATTTGGATCAAAGCGGAGGGCTGTTTTTTTCAGAAGCGGTGCTTCTCGCATTGATTAATGCCGGGCTTGGCAGGCAGCAGGCCTACGAGATTGTGCAACGTTGCGCGCTCGAGGCGCACCAGGGAAATGGCCGATTTCGCGACCTTCTCGGTGCTGATGTCCAGGTAAGCAAAACGCTGACACCACAACAAATCGATAATGCCTTCGATCTTCGTCACCATCTCAGACACGTGGACCGAATATTGGACCGAGCACTGCGCGGATAAACAGAACAGGGAAAACCATGGGACAACTTGATTCAATTTTGACAGAACAACTTTCAAAGACGCTTGACGGCACCGACTTGCCGACGCTGGGGGATAAGTACGAGGGCAAAGTGCGCGATAATTACGTCCATTGGGTGAATGGCGAGGCCCAACGCGTGATTGTCGTCACTGACCGGCTGAGCGCTTTTGATGTGATCATCACAACGATTCCATTCAAAGGGCAAGTGCTCAATCAGCTCGCCGAATATTGGTTTCGCGAGACGAGCCATCTGGTCGGCAACCACGTCATTGAAGTGCCTGATGCCAACACAATGGTTGTGAAGCAATGCGAACCGCTAAAAGCAGAGTTTGTCATGCGCTCGTATTTGACCGGAAATACGTCTACGTCGATTTGGCGGGCATACGAGCGCGGTGAGCGAATGTTTTGCGGCCATTCTCTGCCCGATGGGATGCGCAAAAATCAGCCCTTGCCCGCGGCGATTCTTACGCCGTCAACCAAAGCCGAGCAGGGGGATCACGACGTGTCGGTGTCTCGCGAACAGCTCATCGAATCGGGCTGTATTTCGGCCGAGCATTTTGATGCTGCAGCAGAGATGGCACATAAGCTATTTTTGTTTGGCCAAGCCCGAGCTCGAGAGCGCGGACTGATTCTCGTTGATACCAAGTATGAGATGGGAATCACCCCGAGCGGTGATATTGTCCTAATAGACGAAATCCATACCCCCGACTCGTCGCGCTACTGGTTTGCTGACGACTTTGATGATCGCTTTGCGCGTGGCGAAGAGCCGCGTAGTCTCGATAAAGACTACGTTCGCCGTTGGCTCGTCAAAGAGCATGATTATCGGGGAGATGGAGCACCGCCACCAGTTCCAGATGAAGTTCGTTTGGAAGCGGCGCGGCGCTATATTGCAAACTATGAGTTAATGACCGGGAAGACATTTGTTCCCGACATCGATCCTCCCGCGCAGCGAATCGCCAAAAACCTTGGAGTGTCTATATGAAAGCACGCGTGTTTGTCACGCTCAAGCCGGGGATTCTCGATCCCCAGGGCCAGGCGGTCTGCAACACCTTAGGACGGTTGGGATTTGAGGAGGTAAAGGACGTTCGGATGGGCAAATATGTCGAGGTGACACTTGATGAGTCTGATGAGTCTCGAGCCCGCGATCGGGTTACCGAAATGTGCCAGCGCTTAATCGCCAATACGGTCATTGAGGAATTTCGCATCGATTCGGTGTCAACGACTGCATCAGATAAAGGCAAACCATGAAATTTGGCGTTGTGCGCTTCCCAGGAAGCAACTGCGACGATGATGCGCTGCGAGCAGTAAAGACTGTGCTGGCTCATGCCGGCACCAACGGGAAGATGATTTGGCACAAAGAGACGGAGCTTTGTGACGTCGATGCTGTGATTGTTCCCGGTGGGTTTAGCTACGGCGACTACCTTCGCGCCGGCGCGATTGCCGCACACTCCCCAGTAATGGCAGCAGTGAAGCGCTTTGCAGAAGCGGGTGGTCCCGTCTTGGGGATATGCAATGGCTTTCAGGTTCTGTGCGAGTCCGGGCTGTTAGAAGGCTCTCTCACCAAGAATCAAACCCTTAAATTTTCTTGTCACGATGTGTACTTGACAGTAAGTGGACGGCCGACAGCGTTTACCCACTCGATGGACAAAGATTCCATTCTCCGAATGCCGATTGCTCATTCCGAGGGACGCTACGTTCATGCTAATGTCGCCGCTCTGCAAGCCGAGGGGAAAGTCATATTTCGCTACTGCAGCAAAGATGGCCATGTCGGCGGTGATTCCAATCCCAATGGCTCTGACGGCGACATTGCTGGGATTTGCAATACAGCGGGAAACGTTGTCGGATTAATGCCGCATCCAGAGCGGGCCGTCGAGACCCTGCTCGGAAGTGGCGAGGACGGTCGTGCGCTATTTTATGCAGCGACTTCCTGGTCAACACCACGCGCGTCTATGTCAGAATCATAGGTGCCAGGACAATGAATGATATGAGTACGCCAACAGTTACTGTAGAACTCGCTCGTGAACACGGCCTGACACCGGAAGAATACCAACGTTTAGTGGATGCCTTGGGGCGCACGCCACGTTATACAGAGCTTGGCATTGCCTCGGTGATGTGGAGCGAGCACTGCTCCTATAAGTCGTCCCGCTTGCATCTCAAAAATCTCCCGACCGAAGGGCCGCATGTCATCGAAGGTCCAGGCGAAAATGCGGGCGTCGTCGACATCGGCGACAATCAAGCCGTCGTGTTCAAGATGGAGAGTCATAATCACCCGTCCTTCATCGAGCCCTATCAAGGTGCCGCCACGGGGGTTGGCGGGATCTGTCGAGATGTCTTTACCATGGGAGCAAGGCCGATAGCATTGGCCGACTGTTTGCGCTTTGGGTCGCCTAAACATCCACGCACCCACTACCTTATAAATGGTGTCGTCGCGGGGATTGGTAACTATGGAAATTGCTTTGGCGTCCCCAATATCGCTGGCGATGTCCATTTTGACAGTAGTTACGACGGCAATATTCTCGTCAATGCGTTTTGCCTCGGCCTTGCGCCAGCCGACCGGATTTTTCGCGGCTATGCCGCAGGGGTTGGAAACCCGATTCTCTACGTGGGTGCCAAGACCGGTCGCGACGGGATTCACGGGGCGACCATGGCATCGGCCGAATTTGGCGAAGACTCCGAGGCCAAACGTCCCGCGGTCCAGGTTGGTGATCCGTTTATGGAGAAGCTGCTCCTGGAAGCCTGCCTCGAACTGATGCAGTCAGATATCTTGGTTGGGATTCAGGATATGGGCGCGGCAGGACTGACCTCGTCTTCGGTCGAGATGGCAGCGCGGGCCGGTTCGGGGGTTTCGATTGACTTGAGCAAGGTGCCGCAGCGAGAACAGGGCATGACGCCCTACGAAATCATGCTGTCTGAATCCCAAGAGCGAATGCTGATGGTCGTCAAACGCGGCCACGAGCAGCAGGCACTCGATATCTTTCAAAAATGGGATCTCGATGCCGCCGTGGTCGGGACGGTTACCGATAGCGGCAAAGTCGTTGTCACCATGGGCGAAGAAGTTCATGCAGAACTTCCTGCCGACGTCTTGGCTGAAGGACTCGTATACGACCGCCCCAGCCAGAAACCGGCCTATCTCGAGCGCACCCAAAGCTGGTCTTCGGATAGCCTGCAACAACCCGAGGACCTATCCGAGACATTGCTAAAGCTGCTCGCTCAGCCTGGCGTTGCCAGCAAAGAGTGGGTATATCGCCAATACGACCATGATGTCCGCCACGGGACCGTCGTCCGACCCGGGGCTGCAGACGCGGGCGTGATCAGAGTTTTGGTCCCCGCAAGCGACACCGATGCAAACCGAAGCCAAGACCGAAACCAAGATCAGGAGAAGGGCGTCGCTGTGTCCGCTGGGTGTACCTCCCGGTACGTGTATCTCGACCCCTACGAAGGAACCAAACTCGTCGTTGCCGAGGCCTACGCAAACCTGGTCGCAGTCGGAGCCAAACCACTTGCCGTGACCAACTGCCTCAATTTTGGCAACCCCGAGAATCCCGGAACCATGTGGCAGTTTGTCGACTCCGTTCGCGGTCTTGGCGATGCTTGTCGCATGCTCGAAACGCCTATTGTGTCGGGCAATGTTTCTTTGTACAACGAGACCGACGGCGTTGCGATCAAGCCAACGCCGATGATCGCGATGGTCGGCACGATGCCGGACGTGGGCAAGAGTGTCACCCTGGACTTTAAGCAGCCAGGTCATCACATTGCCGTCGTTGGCGAACTCGGCGGAGCGTTGGCTGGCTCGGAATACCAACAAATGCTCACTGGCGATGTCGCAGGGGTTCCCACTCCGTTTGCGGCAGCCCATCAAAAAGTGCTCGATGCGTTGCTTGCGATGAGTCCATTTTTGGCCTCGGCTCATGATGTCTCCGACGGCGGGCTTCTCGTCGCTCTTGCCGAATCAGCAATCGCCGGGCCAAATCCCATCGGCGCAACGATCGATTTGTCTACCCATACCGGGCGCCCCGACGCCCTGTTATTTGGCGAATCGCCGGCACGCTTTGTGATTTCGTTTGCCCCCGATCAAGTCGAACACTTGGCTGCGCTCGCAACAAACTACGGGATTGCCTTCCATGAGATTGGCACGACTGGTGGAGACCGCTTGAACGTCACGCTGCACGGCGGTCGTTCGTTTTCCACTCCGCTGAACGCGGCCTCGCAGGCGTGGAAGTCGGGATTTGCCGACGTTGCAAAATGACGTCGAGATGACAAACGCGGGGTGACAGCATAGTGGCTATAGCGCCGTTGCGAGAGCTATCGCCGTCGCACTATCGGCGAACTGCAATGCTGGGAGCAGGACGCCAACGGCCAATAGCAATGCGCAACAAGTAACCCCCGCGGAATGCGCCCACTCAGAATGGGGACCGAGAACAAGGTCAACGGTGCGAGGAATGATCACGGTGATAAACAGGAGTCCCGGTATGGCGCAGGCAAGCACAGCGCCGGCAATTGCCCAAGTCCATCCTGTTGCATTGCCGAACACCAGCAGGGGCCAAACGTGGCCAAGCAAGAGCACGTCGGCAGCGCCGACAATTAGCAAGCCCCAGCGATGGCCAGCAAATAGGGCGATGGCGCCCAGGGCAAGGGTCGCGGCAATTTCGGTGACATTTGAGCTTGGGCCTGGCACTGCCAGGGCGGCCAAGGATGCGAGCAGCGCAGATATCGCAATAAATTGAATCCACTCGCGTTTGGTCAAATGTTGCGCCATGATTACAATTGTAACACAGCGACTAGAAGTTCTTGTATTAATTATTTTTTCGTCATGACAATAACTACACTGACGGCTCGATGTGTGCGCATGCTCACCTATCTTCGGTGAGTACAGAGCATTGGAAGCATGCCCCTATACTACGACGAAATTGACCTAAGTTCCCGAAGTAAATCACGAGTTTTGTCTAAATCCGTTGCTGCAGTCCGCAGGGCTTCACGGATGAGCTCGAAAGATGCTTTGGGAATTGCATCAGCAAATAGGTCAAATTCGCCCTCTGCTGCGGTCACGTTAATCCGGAGATCGGAAAGTAGGTCGTTGAGTTGGCCAACGAGATCCGCTGCGGTATCGCGAATTTGGTCCGCTCGATGGACCTTTGCATCTGCGCCCTCGGCTTTGATCTGTGACTTCAGGTCTTCTACCTGCAGTTTCAGGGCATCACGCTCTTCTTGTACTGCGCGGTGATCGCGCTCCAACTCTTCGATTTTGAGTGCTTTTGCGCCACCCCCGCGGTAGATACGGAGCTCGGCCTGCAGCTGATCAATCCGGCGCTGCAAGCGGCGAACTTCGTCGGTATCCGAAGGCTCTGGTGACGTCTTTGCTCGCGACGACTTTGTCGACGGTTGTTTTCCTCCGGCGGATTTACCCGTCGAACTCGACTGTGGTAGCGCTTGCTTTTGCCCCGCAGTGGCGGCGTTGACAAATCGCAGCCATAGGCTGCCACAACGGACCGCATCGCCGTGGCGAAGAATGTGACGCGTAACTCGCTGCTCGTGGACAAAAATGCCATTTGCGCTGTCTAAGTCTTCGATCGTATAAGCGCCTGCGTGATGGGAAATCCGGGCGTGGTAGCGAGATACTAGGCCGTCATCTGTGCGAATCGCACAATCCATCGCACGACCAATCTGCGCCTCACCGTCGGTCAGTTCGATCGATCCCTCATTCCCTTGCGCATCTCTCCACAGAACCTGAGCCACAATCCAATATTCTTAAGCAATTGTAGCCGGAGACACAAGTTCGTGGGTTCGAGAATCCGCAGGTATTGTCACCCTAGGCGATGGCCAATTGCGGCGGCGAGTCGGGATGAGGCTCGTTAGCGATCGACAGCCAAACAGATGGGTTGTGTATCCCCTTTTCACTCAGGGAAAACCTCGTGCAACCTCGCAACAATCCGATCCAGAGCGCCAATTGCGTAGAGTGGTACATTGCAGATGCGGCCATCAAGCCGCAGGTTGAGCAGGGTGGAGCGCAACAATGCGAAGGGACGAAAACGTTCATCAAAAGAGCGCAAGCTTTTGCTCCTTGGATTGATGCCCGATTTGACTTCCAAGGGGTAGATGTGGTCACCCAGTTGACACAAAAAGTCGACTTCGGCCGAGCGGCCGCTACGCCAGTAACACAGGGGTTGATGACCAGCGAGCGACAAATGCTGGGCGACAAAATTCTCAACGAAGGCGCCCTTGTAGTCGTCGAAAACTCGATTTCCTTGGACAACAACGTTAGTTGGAAGCCCCGCCATCGTCGCGAGTAGACCAACGTCCAGAGCGTAGACTTTGAAACAGCTTCTGTCCAAGTTGCCTGTAAGCGGAAGCTGGGCATGCTTCACGGCGAATGTCCGGTGGATCAGACCGACATTTTCAAGCCAGAAAACGGCGTTTTCGAGATCCCGAGCCCGGGCTGAAGGTTTGACGGCAGAGAATACAAACTTCTTGTTTTCGCGCGCCAACTGTCCTGGCAGGGAATCCCAAATCAGGGACAGCTTTGGGATATCGGTGGCGGGAGCGTGTTTGGCGAAATCAAGTACGTATGTGTTTATGATATCGTGGTGGATTGCCCGGACCGTAGTGAGGCTCTCTCCGTCGCTGTAGGCCTTGACGGCTTCAGGCATTCCCCCAATCACATAATATAGTCGCAGCTGATCAACAAGCTGATCATGCAGAACATCGGCAAATGGTTCGAGGGACACGATATTGTCGATCGTCTGGCGCAGACGTGACCGTTTCATTGCGTCGAGAAATTCGCCGAAGCTCATTGGATACAAATCCAGTAGGTTCACTTTGCCCACCGGGAATGACTGAGCTTTGGCTAATTGGATCCCTAACAAGGAGCCGGCTGTCGCCACATGGTAGTCACCCGCCTGTTCTTCAAAATACTTGAGAGCGCTCAACGCCTGAGCACAACTTTGAATTTCATCGAGTATGATCAGTTCTGTACGTGGAGCAATGGGTCGTTCTTCGAGCGTTTCAAGTGCCGCAATGATGCGATGGGGATCTAAGTTACCGGCAAATAGATGCCCTAAAGCGGGGTTGCTCTCAAAGTTAAAATAGTGAGTGGTCTCGTAAGCCTGCGCGCCAAAGGCCTTCAGCACATATGTCTTCCCAGTTTGTCGCGCCCCTCGTAGCACCAACGGTTTGCGGCGGGTTGAGCCTTTCCATTGGGCAAGCTTGGTCAATACATCCCGATGCATCAACAAATATTATAGGACTCTAGTCCATGGATGCACGTTTTACCTATGAATAACATGCAAAGAAGAACGTTTCTGCGAGAAAAATCGTGCAACTCTTCGTAATTATTTGACATGATCTATACTCAGCGCTCCGCCAAAGGTTGTACCCCTTGGCGTTTTCACCAGTGCATGGTAATCGATTGGGCACAATGTGTGGGTTATTTGGCATTTACGGTCATGACGAAGCAGCCAATCTCGCTTACTTAGGGCTGCATGCGCTCCAGCACCGCGGCCAAGAATCCGCGGGTATTGTAACCCTGGGCGATGGGCAACTGCGGCGGCAAGTTGGGATGGGGCTCGTGAGCGAGACCTTTGGCCGCGAAACCATCAGTAGCTTGCCCGGTCGGGCTGCGGTGGGGCAGGTTCGCTATTCGACAACAGGGGGGTCTGAGACGCGGAATGCCCAGCCCTTCATGTTTGAGTATGCCCACGGGACGATTGCAATTGCGCACAACGGCAATCTCATCAACGCACCCAAAATGCGCCATGAGCTTGAGCAGGGCGGCTCTATCTTCCAAACGACCAGTGATACAGAGGTGATTATTCACCTATTGGCGCAAGCAAAAGACTCCGATACCGTGGGTCGGCTGGTGTCTGCGCTGCAGCATTTACTCGGTGCATATTCGCTGCTGCTTTTGACTGAAAGTCGAATGATTGCGGTGCGCGATCCCTTCGGTTTCCGGCCGCTTGTGCTGGGAAGACTAAAAGACTCCTTTGTGTTCGCATCCGAGACAAGCGCATTTGATCTGATCGAGGCGGAATTCATTCGTGAAATCGAACCAGGGGAGATCGTCGAAGTCAGCGACACAGGATTGCGCTCGAGCCACGCCTTGGTTCCCAAAAAGCCGCCCCCAAAGCGATTCTGCGTGTTTGAGCATGTTTATTTTGCGCGGCCGGACAGCCACCTGAACAATCTGTCAGTCTACCGATCGCGGATCAAAATGGGTCGGCAATTGGCCAGCGAATCTCCGGTCCCAGCGGATGTCGTGATCCCGGTCCCTGACTCAGGCGTTGCGGCTGCGATTGGATATGCGAGAGAGTCGGGGATCCCGTTTGAAAATGGCCTGATTCGTTCGCATTATGTCGGGCGTACCTTTATCGAGCCGCAGGATTCGATTCGCCATTTTGGTGTGCGGTTAAAGCTCAGCCCGGTTCGAGATGTTGTCGATGGGAAACGCGTCGTAGTTGTAGATGATTCGTTAGTGCGCGGGACCACTTCTCGTAAAATCGTAAAAATGCTCCGCACTGCCGGGGCAAAAGAGGTTCACTTGCGCGTGAGCGCACCTCCTACGACGCACTCCTGCTATTATGGCATCGATACGCCAACCCAATCGGAACTCATCGCATCCTCACACTCAGTAGAAGAGATCGCACGGTATGTTACATGCGATTCACTCGCGTATTTGACGCATGATGGGTTGATGAAGTCCGTCGAGTCCAAAGCTGGCGAGGGATACTGCTCTGCCTGTTTTACTGGGAATTATCCGGTTTTGACTGGGTCTCCCAGCGACGAATCTCAAGTGGTCGACTTGCAGGGTAGAAGACAAGACGGCCAGGTTTCGGGCATAGTAAAGGGTGTATGACGACCGACGACGAAATTCTCGATCGCAAGGCAATCGACGCGTTGATCACGGAGTTGCAGGCACAGCTTGTAAAGCTCCGGAGGCATCTTTGACGTCGACGGCCAACGCACACGGATTCGCGAGCTAGAAGCACTCGCGGCGACACCCGAATTCTGGAACGACCAGGCCAAAGCGCAAGAGACCCTAAAAGAGACGACTGCTTGCAAGCGGATTGTCGATGCTTTTGATCGGCAGAGCGCAGACCTCGGTGATGCGCAAGTCCTCTTGGAGCTGGCCGACGAGGCTGAGGATCAGGAGTCCTCAACCTACAAAGAATCCCTGGCTGAGGCGTCAGCGTTGGCAAAGGGCATCCGCTCGACAATCGCCGACATGGAGTTTCGCCGCATGCTCTCCGGCGAATTTGATGCTGGCGGTGCGGTGGTTCAGATCAATTCTGGCGCGGGCGGGGTGGACGCCGCCGATTGGGCTGAGATGCTCATGCGAATGCTGCTTCGCTATTGCGACCGGCAGAAGTGGAAGGCAGAGATGCTCGATGAGCAACCCGCCGAAGAGGCCGGGATCAAAAGCGCGACCTTCGTCGTCGATGGCGAATATGCGTATGGTCTACTCAAAGCCGAGGCAGGCGTTCACCGACTGGTTCGAATTTCGCCTTTCGACGCCAACGCACGGCGCCATACCGGATTCGCAGCGGTGATCGTGACCCCGGATATCGAAGAAGACTCAGATATCGAGATTGATGAAGGAGAGCTCCGTATCGATGTGTTTCGCGCCGGAGGTGCGGGAGGACAGCACGTCAACAAAACCGAGAGCGCGGTTCGCATTACCCATTTGCCCTCGGGGATCGTGGTCCAGTGTCAAAATCAGCGCTCGCAACACAAAAATAAGGCGCAGGCAATGCGTGTCCTCCGGTCCCGCTTGTGCGAACTCAGGCTCAAAGAAAAAGAAGCCAAGGCCGCCGAAGAGGCAAAAGAACGCAAGAAGATCGAATGGGGCTCGCAAATCCGCTCCTATGTACTCGCGCCCTACAGGCTGGTTACCGATCATCGGACAGGGCTAAAGATCGGCGACGTCGACGCTGTTTTAGACGGACAACTCGATGACCTTATTCGCACCTATTTGCTCATGGAAGGATCCTAGGGCTATCTTGCGTTACGGTCTGTTTCGTACTACTGATGGGGCCTCATGTCACAACCAGAGAGTCCTCAACTTGTAAAGAGTCCAGAGCGCACGATTGACCGCATTATTCACGAGCGGCGGGGGAAGGCCGATGCGCTCCGAGAGGGTGGGTGCAACCCCTACGGAAACCAGTTTCGACCCAGCCATAGTTGCCAAGAAATCCGCAGCCGCTATGAGGGAACGAAGCCCGAGACTTCGGCGCCAGGAATTCATCCCGTTGATGGGGAAACGGTACGCCTGGCAGGTCGCGTGATGGCGCGACGCGGATTTGGCAAAACTGTGTTTGCGCCGATTCGCGACAGCAGCGGTGATCTGCAGTTATTCATTAACGTCGAACATCTGGCGGAAAACGATTTTGCTAATATTGTTCCGCATCTCGACGCTGGCGACATTGTCGGTGCCGAGGGGGTCGTGTTTTGGACGAAGCGGGGCGAGCTTTCTCTGTTGTGCAAATCCCTTGCAATTCTTACCAAGTCGTTGCGGCCGCTTCCCGACAAATGGCACGGGTTGACCGACGTCGAGCTGCGCTATCGTCAACGCTATGTCGATTTGGCTGTGAATCCCGAGGTGCGCGATACGTTTCGCAAGCGGTCTGAGATCATTCGCTATATTCGCAGCTTTCTCGATGGGCGGGATTTTATCGAGGTGGAGACGCCCATGATGCACCCTATTATCGGAGGGGCAGCAGCACGGCCGTTTTCGACCCACCACAATGCCCTAGATTTGGATCTGTATTTGCGCATCGCCCCAGAGCTCTACCTCAAGCGTCTCGTCGTTGGCGGATTTGAGCGTGTCTATGAAATCAACCGCAATTTTCGCAACGAAGGGTTATCGAGACAGCACAATCCCGAGTTTACCATGCTCGAGTTTTATCAGGCCTATGCGACCTACGAGGACCTGATGACGCTCACGGAGCAACTCATCGTAGACCTAGCAAAAGCGGTGAATGGGCACACGAAAGCTGCTTTGGGGGACGCACAGATAGATCTCGCTCCACCGTGGAAGCGCTTGTCTGTTCGCGATGCAGTCGTTTCGATAGCTGGGCTGTCAGCCACGATCTTTGACGATGCAAGTGCTGCTGCCACTGCGGCAATAGAAAGTGGCGTAGATAGTGCCGCTGTAGCCACTGTTTTGCTCGAGCCACTTCCCGCCGAGGATCGGATTGCGGTCGGTGGCGATATGGGGCAGTCCGATGCGCAAGGACTGGTCAAGGCATTCTCTGATCCGACGGTTCGTCCACGGTTCGCACAGGCCGTGATCGAGCGCTATCGGAGCGATGAAGAGCGACGCGTCCAAGCCGGACACTTGGCGTTTCTGATTTTTGAAGCACTTGTGGAGGACAAGCTTGTTCAACCTACTTTTCTCACGGATTTCCCGATTGCGGTGTCTCCGCTGGCGCAAAAAAAGGAAAGTGACCCAGCATTGTCTGATCGCTTTGAACTGTTTGTGGCTGGAACCGAGATTGCAAATGCGTTCAGCGAACTCAACGACCCCGATGACCAGCGGGCTCGCTTTCAAAGCCAGTTGCGCGCCAAGGAATGTGGGGCGGATGAGACGATGGACTACGACGAAGACTATTGCCGAGCGCTCGAGTTTGGCATGCCACCGACGGCCGGTGAGGGGATTGGGATCGATCGCCTCACGATGTTACTGACTCAGCAATCGTCGATCCGAGACGTGATTTTGTTTCCACTCTTGCGCCCTGAGTGACTTTCCACAAGTTGAGGACTCCTTTGTCTAACAAGTTCCATTGGTTTGTGGCCTGGCGTTACCTTATGGAACGTCGGAAGAAGTTTAGCCCGGTAATTTTGTGGATCGCCGTAGGTTTGATTGTTTGGGCCGTTGCGGGATTGATTACTGCCACGCTGATACTAGAGCAGCCCAACGAGTATATGTTTGGCTCGCCGTTTCGGGATAAGGTGTTGTTTGTCTCCTTGGCTCTGGTCGCCCTCGCTGAGCGTACGCTCACGATTGGGATGATTCGTTACGTATTCACGTTTTTTACGACCGTTTCGATCGCTGGACTCGTGATTGGCACAGGGGCCCTTGTCGTTGTACTCAGTGTCATGGGCGGTTTTGAAACTGATATTCGTAACAAGATTCTCGGGTCCAATGCCCATATTCGCATTACGAAGGAAGATGGTGCGTTTACGGAGTACCGGGAAGTCGCAGAGAAAGTTCGCTCTGTTCCTGGTGTGACCGCAGATACTCCCTATCTCTCGAGTGAAGTCGTTGTTGTGGTTGATGACAACTGGGACACCGTCGTGATCAAAGGGATTCAGCCCAGTTCAGTGAGCGCCGTGACCGATTTGGGCAAATATATTCACGAACCTGGAGCCCTGCAGCAACTCTCGCCGTTGTCAGACGCGAGCGTCGATGGTTTGGATGCAGGCGTGCCGAAGGTGAAAGGCATTGATGCCGGCAGAGTTCGCGTTGACGCGAATCCGCCGCTCGACCCCGCCCCCGGAGACATGCAGATCGATGACAGCGAACCGGTCGATCTCAGTCGTGACCCAGCCCCTGCGATCATCGACCCAGCCCCTTCAGATATGGAGATCGGGGACGAACCGCCAATCGATCTCAGTGGTAACGCCCCAGTTGCAAGTACGAGCTGGTGGATGGAAAGCGAGGACGTAGATCTTGCGCCGCTCCAGGATGGCTTGCCGCCCGAGCTCGCCGCACTTCCCGGACTGATTGTCGGGGACGAGCTCGTCAATAAGATCCGGCTTCACGTTGGCCAGGAAGTTCGAGTCGTTTCGCCACTAGCAGAAGACACCCCTATGGGACCAGTGCCGAGAACCCGTTCGTACCGCATTGCGGGAACGTTTTACACTGGAATGTATGAGTACGATCTGAAGTTTGTTTACGTAGAGCTATCATCTCTTCAGCAGTTTCTCGATGTACAAGACGAAGTCACCGGAATCGAGGTTCGGGTTCGAGACCCAGATACGACCGAGCAAATACTAGCGACAATTCGTAGTCGCCTAGGAGCAACATATCGAGTTCAGGACTGGAAGGAATTGAACCGCAGCTTGTTTGCTGCGTTGAAACTTGAAAAGATTGCAATGTTTCTTGTGCTTGTAATCATTATCTTGGTCGCATCGCTATCGATTGTTGGAAATCTCATCATGGTTGTGGTTGAGAAAGCGAAAGAGATTGCTGTACTCAAAACCATGGGGGCGAGCAACAGCAGTATTCGACGTCTATTTGTCACCCATGGCCTGGGAATCGGGCTCGTCGGAACGGTGCTTGGTGTAGGGTGGGGGCTATTGTTTAGCCTTCTGATCGCAAAGATTGGCGTTCCACTAAATCCTGATGTTTACTATATTGATCGACTTCCCATTCAAGTCGAACCCCTGATCGTATTTGCAGTTGCGATGGCCGGAGTCATATTGAGCGCCGTGGCAACCGTGTATCCGGCTGCGCTCGCCGCCAGGGTCCGTCCCATAGAGGGAATGCGGGATGAATAGCGATTCGCGCAGCATATGAACAGGAGATCGCACAGCATGTGAACGAACCGCTACATTGAGGACAGAGATAAGACATATCAATATTTTGTCATCGGGCACGCAATATGCATATCCTGTCACACAATGGCGAATTTGAGGCGCAGTTTCCTACTACTCAGTTTGATTGCAGCGGCTCTGGGGGCTACAAACACGAAATTCGCCGATGCTGGAACATATCTGTCGCTCGGTATTGGAACCAACGCCGAGATTTCTGGGGATCTCGGGCAACACTTTTCTGACGATGGTGGGGCTGGGCAATTTGCGATCGGGCACCGATTGGGTCCCGTCGCAGTAGAAGCAGCGCTTCAGGGCAGTCGTCTTGACGGGATCTCTGCGCTCGCTTTGCAACATGACTACTCGACGATCTCGCTGGGCATTCAACTCAAGTATTTTATCAACATAAAGGGCGGTTTTGAGGCGTATCTACAAGGTGGTTTTCACCGAAACTGGCTGGCAGACACTGATCGTCGAACAGTAGATGCGCAAGGGAGCGGCTATCGCATCGGGGGCGGCGTGCAGTACTCCATCAAAGTCCCAGCACTCGCCCAAGGGGCAATTTGGCTGGATTTTATGCATCAACGGCTTGGCCTAACAGGAGCCGACCTGCCCGATTTGAGCGGATCTGCCCGAACACTTGTTTTGGGCATGTCGTTCGGGCTGTAGCCTCTTCATTAGGCTCACAGGAATCTCGCTAACGAAGCCGCAGATATCGGGCAACGCGGCGTCGATCCAGGGAGTCTCAACGCGTTGACACTTCCGGGACCCATGAGTAAGTTCCGGGACTCTTTCGGTGAGTTGCGGACTCATTTGGTAGGTTGCGACGCATTGGATGGGTAGCAGACTCATTTGGTGGGTTGAGGACTCTTTAGTGACCTTATTTTTGGACAACAACTGTGCCTTCAAATCCTGGTGAATCGCCCAAACCGACAGTTGGTGGCGCGCAGATCGATGTGGTCGATCTGAACAAAAGCTATGACCATGGTGGCCAAATTGTCTCGGTGCTTGAGCATGTCAATCTCTCGCTGTCGGCCGGAGAAATGGTCGCGATTGTTGGCGCTTCTGGGGTTGGAAAATCTACGTTTCTGCAGGTTCTTGGGACGCTGGATTTACCCACTGCTGGGAGTATCCGGTTTGATGGCGAGGAGGTTACGAAGATGCGCCCGGCAAGGCTGGCGGACTTCCGCAATACGAAAATTGGCTTTGTCTTCCAGTTTCATCATCTTCTCCCAGAATTTACCGCTTTGGAAAATACCATGATGCCGGGCCTCATCAATGGTCAATCGCGTGCGCAGGCGAGCAAACGTGCGACGGACATGCTAAAGCGGGTTGGGTTGGGACATCGCGTGACGCATCGCCCATCCGAGCTCTCGGGCGGCGAACAACAGCGAGTTGCGTTGGCACGAGCTCTCTTTATGCGACCTTCTGTCGTGTTAGCGGATGAGCCAACAGGGAATTTGGATCGACGTACAGGGGAGGCCATTCACAAGCTCTTTTTAGAACTGAATACAGAGTTCGGCAGCACGGTTGTTGTTGTTACGCATAACCCCGACTTAGCTCAGCTCATGCCGCGTAGGCTACGCATGGCAGATCGCGGAAGTCTCGAGGAAGAAGTTTAGGGATGCGCAATTTGCTGTTGCGGATCGTGATTACGCTCGTCTGTTTTGTGCAACTCACGCAGGAAGCTTACGCCCAGAGCGAGGCGACCCCAGCGGACCGGACTGTTGTCGCGCTCGAGTTTGAAGGCAATCGAAAGGTCGAAAAGAGCGCTATTGTCGCCAATCTCACGACACGTGTTGGCAAAAAACTGCGTTTACCCGCACTGCAAGGCGACATTCGCAAGATTTGGCAAATGGGGTTCTTCAGCGATATTCGCGTCGACGCATCCCTCGTTGGTACGAGTGGGGTTAAACTATTGTTTGTCCTCACCGAAAGGCCCTCTGTGCGGAAAGTCTTTGTCTCGGGCAACAAACAGCTTGACCTAGACAAGATTAACGAGGTTCTCGACATTAAACGCGAGTCCGTGCTGGACATCAGCAAGGTCAAAAAGAATCGCCAGAAGATCCACGAACGCTATGTGGCGGAGGGGTTTTATTTGTCGGAAGTGACCTACGAGGTGCGTCCTTCAGAGGACGCCAAGAACAAAGTCGACATATACTTTCACATTGATGAACAAGCAAAGGTAGAGGTTCGAGAGGTTTCCTTTGTCGGCAACGAAAAACTGACAGACGATGAGCTTCGTGCTGCGATTACGACAAAAAAACGGGGTGCTATCGCTTTATTCTCAGATGGTGGCGTGTATCACAAGGAGCTGTTTGAGCGCGATTTGGCGATCTTGAAATTTTATTATTACGATCGCGGTTTTTTAGATGTTCAGGTAGGCGAACCGAAGATTCGCTTGTCCCGAGATAAGCGCTACATGTATCTATCGATTCCTATCGAAGAGGGGCCTGTCTATTCTGTTGGGAAAGTTGATTTTAAGGGGGATCTATTTGGTTCCAAGGCGGATTACTACAAGCGACTTACGATTGCGAAAGGCCAGATATTTAATCGGAGCAAAGTGAGCCGCGACATCGTTGGATTAACTGATTTTTATCGGGATAAAGGATACGCCCACGTCAACATTCAGCCAGCGACGCAAAAAAACGAGAACACCAAAATTGTCGCGCTGACCTTCGAAATTGAGCGTGGCAAAAAGGTTTACTACGAGCGGATTAATGTCCGCGGTAACACGAAGACAAGAGACAAAGTGATTCGTCGGGAGATGCGCATTGCAGAGGGCGAACTCTACAATCAAACCAATTTAGAACGGTCACGCCGCAGAGTCACAGCCTTGGGGTTCTTTCAAGAGGTGAATATTTCGACTCGTCGAGGCTCAAGCGATGAATTTATTGTCGTGAATGTTGAGATCTCCGAGCGGCCCACCGGAACATTCCAGATCGGCGCGGGGTTCTCCTCTGTCGAGAATTTCATCGCGCAGGCGCAGATTTCGCAAAACAATCTGTTTGGACGCGGGCAATCACTGTCGTTACAAGCGCAGTTATCGAGTCTTAGACAGCTGTTTCTGCTGCGATTTTCTGAGCCCTACTTCCTCGATACCGAGTGGAGTTTTGCGTTTGATATTTTTAACCAAAGCCGGGCATTTGGCTCCTTCCAACGTGAGTCAACAGGGGGGAATCTCACCTGGGGACATCCGATTTCGGACGAGTCCAAAGTGTTTCTTACGTACAAACTTGAGAACCTCGACATCACCACTGGCAGCAGCGGTTTTTCAAATATTGGTGCAGTCCGCGAGCCCGTAGAGGAAGCGAGTGTCGCAAATTTGTTCCGAGGTGGGGTGACATCGTCCCTGCGGGGGATCATCTCGTGGGATTCTCGCAACAATCGTTTGTTCCCCACCGCTGGCTGGTACCACAATGCATTTGTTGAGGTCGCGGACAAAGCAACGGGATCAGAGAATATTTTCGTAAGATACGGCGGATGGATTCGTCATTACCGCAAACTATGGGGCCCGTTTATTTTTGAAGACCAATGCAGAGTTTGGACTTACGACGAGCCGCGACCCCCTGGGCGTCCCCATTGCCGAGCGATATTTAATCGGTGGGATCTTTGATGTTCGGGGATTTCGTCCCCGTTCTCTTGGCCCAATTCTGTTGGTTAGCCAACCAGGCGAAGTCGGGCAACCCCTGTCCCGGTTACCGCTCGGCGGTAATCTCCAGCTTATCTGGAATAGTGAAGTAGAGTTCATCATGTTCCGATTTGGCCATGGGCATGTCTCAGGAGTTGTATTCTTCGACGCCGGCAACGCCTACAATCTCGAAGATCGCTACTGTAACAGCTCCAGCGGTGCCATTTCGGCCAAATTTGACCCCTGCTTTCGGTTTCCGGGTTCTATTACAAGCGGGCTTCGATCGTCTGTTGGCTTTGGATTTCGTTGGTTTTCCCCGATTGGGCCGCTTCGATTTGAATGGGGATTCCCCTTGGATCGTCAAACCGGGGAAGACTCTGTCGTTTTCGAGTTTACTATTGGCAGTTTTCTATGATCCCATTGACCTGCTTGTCAGAGCAGGGTAGGACAAGGCTTACCCCTAAGAGGACCCCATGAACAGATCACTCTCTATTGTATTGCTAGGAACCGCCTTTCTCATTGCCGGCATCGGCCATGCAGAAGCCGCTGGACCGAAGGCCCCCAAAGCTCCCAAAGCCCCAAAAGCTGCCAGTCCATCGAATGTTCGAGTCGGTTTTGTCGACCTGCAACGTACCCTGCAGGAGACGAATGCCGGAAAGAAGGCCCAAAAGAAGTTTGAACGGGAAAAAAAGGCGAAGCAAAGCAGGCTCGACAAAGTGCAACAGAAGTTCAAGAAAAAATTTGAGGCTCTGAAGAAGCAAAAAACCGTTCTCAAGCCAGAGGTACTGGCGAAAAAAACAGCGCGAACTTGAAAAAGAGTATGTTGAAGTTCAGCAGACTTACGTAAAGTTGGAGCGTGAACTGGCACAAATGCAGTCAAAATTGCTGAAGGAAATTCTTGCGAAAGCATCTCCGGCAATCAAACGCGTTGCTGAGCGAAAAGGCCTGACAATGGTAGTCGATCGCAGTGCAATCTTGTGGGCTGCAAAAGCAGTTGACATCACCGATGCTGTAAACAAACAAGTAAAGTAGCTGTCGGCGCTGCGGCGACCGGTGTTGGAACAGCCCACTGGCAGACAAGCAAAGCGACTCTGTTTAGATGTGGTACGGTTCCGCCATGTCTGAAGAGATCGTAATTTCTGCGCAAGAGATTCTAGAGCTACTGCCACATCGCTTTCCATTTTTGATGATCGATAGAGTTCGGCAACTCTCAGAAGAACGTATCGTCGCTGTAAAAAATGTAAGCTGGGGCGAGCCCTATTTCCAGGGGCACTTTCCGAAAATGCCGATAATGCCTGGCGTTCTTATTGTTGAAGCGATGGCCCAAGCGGGCGGGATCCTAGCCTCGCGAACGTCCGACTTTGATCCGAGACGCCAAGTAGTATTCTTCATGGCGATGGACCAAGTAAAGTTTCGCAAACCCGTCACCCCAGGCGACCAACTTGTCCTTGAGGTAACACCGCTGCGGAAAGGACGAATTTGGAAGATGAAGGGCGAAGCGAAGGTCGATGGAGCCGTGGTCTGCCAAGCACAATTTCTTGCTACGATGGCAGATCGTAGTTCATCATAGCGCTACGCAAGGGCGGTGGCATAGCGCAACGGGGAAAATCGCTGTATAAACCACCTAATGAAACACCTTATATCGCGCTGTTTGCTCGTTTGCTTGATGATGGGCGGGTGTGCATCTTCTGGTGGCCCCACTGCTGCGGTAGCCGAGTACCGGCAAGCGTTGGAGAAACGAGATTACAATCGGGCTTATCGGATGATGTCTGACCGATTTCGTGCACGTCACACGCAGGACAGTTTTGTGCGTACCCTGAAGGCAAGCCCAAAAGAGGTAGCGTACACCATTGAACAAATGAAGAAAATCGGTAACACGAAGGAAGTTGGCGCCACGCTCGAGTATGGCTTAGGCGAATCACTAAACCTCGTTTGGCGTAATGGGCGCTGGCAGATTACGAGTGATCCAACCGCCTACTACTCCCAAAAGAGCCCGCGACAAACGCTTCGATCTTTCGTTCGCGCCTATCAGCTAAAGCGATGGGATGTCATGCTCCGGTTTGCACCGAGTAATTATCGGAAGCGGATGGATGTCAAAGAGGTGAAAAAGCAATTCGAGGGTACCGGCCATGAGGATATTGTCGGACTGATGGCTATTCTTGCGGCGAGTATCAATATGCCTATCGAAGACAAAGGGCGACGAGGCTCGCATGCCATATGGAGATGGCCATGAGGTCCAATTCGTTTTTGAAGGGGCCTCATGGAAGATCCGGGATCTGAAATAGGTCCTTCTAAGTAGGTCGGTTGGCCACAATAGGGGACAATACACCCTAGGATGCATTCCCTATTTGACCGTTACTGGGAACGACATACCACAACTGCTGTGCATTTTTGTCACAGTCCAAAAACTTGCACTAAGTGGCCTGAATCACTTACAAACGCCAGCTGCGCGCACAAAAGAATTGCAAATTGGGACTTGCGTGTCGCGTATTTTAGCCCCATGTTGATAGCAGGTGTTCATTATGACTCTTGGAAACTTACACTTAGAGCAATTAATTACGGCAAGTTACCCTTTGAGCCAGATTTTCTGCCAAGAGGGTCCGCAGATTGCAAGGATATCGGGGGTAGCCAGTGGCGAATCTGCCGAAGCGAACATCGGACCAACCTACCGTCGGTATTTAGCGAGGTGACTCATGTTAGACCCATGGATCATAGAAGAAATACTTAAGCGGGAAAGTGAACGACGCAGGGAAAATGATAAGCGCGTAGAACTCCCCCTTGAACAACCGCGTTACGAAGAAGTTCCTAAAGAAGAGTCTGATCGAGGTGTGATCGTTATCGATATTTGATGTAAGCGACTCAAATCCATTATTACATCAAAGCCCACATGCGCAGCATGTGGGCTTTGTCTTGCGCATTGCTCGACGTCAAGCATGATATCGATGTTGTTGATGTCGCCATCCGGTGGGAACAATAAATCCTCAATACGACTGAGCTTCGCGTCATCGAGTACGATCTCTTGACCTTTGCTGTTTGGGTCAGTGTCTGGTGTTAGATCAAAGTCTGTCAGGTCCCCATCATAGTCACTCGGATAGGTCCCATCAGCGATACGAACTTTCCCGCGGACGGATGCTGTTTCGGCAGCGTTGCCGTCAAGGGCTTCTAGAATCTTAATATAAAGCTTGTTGATCGTACCTCCCTTCGTCTTTTCTTGTACATCTAGTTTGGCTCCTTTACGTAAATACAATTTGTACCGCAATAAGTACGACAACAATAATTTATGTTTGTGCGAAAGTAGACGTTATTGATTCGATATATTTCGGGGAGGGGATTGCACCAGTTTTGTCCAGGCGTCATGAACCTGCTGCGCTGTCCAAACATCTGATTCGGCAACCAAAGGGACTGTTTGCGTCATTTGAAATAGTGAGAGGGCGCGTCCCTCAACAGCGATCACTTTGCCCGATATATCTCGGGCCTGATCTGATGCGAGAAAGGCGACCACGGGTGGAACATGATCTGGCGAAAACTCTCGGTTCGCTTCAGGTCTTTGTTTCATCATTGGTAGATTCTCGGTCATTTGCGTGAATGCGATCGGGGCAATTGCGTTGACCCGGATGTGGTATTTTCGCAATTCGATTGCTGCGGTGAGCGTCAATCCGTAAATTCCCGCCTTGGCGGTGGCGTAATTTCCTTGACCAAAATTGCCAAACATGCCGGAGACACTCGTCGTATTGACGATGCTTCCGCCATTTCCCTGGTCCACCATTCGTTGAATCGCGTTTCTCATGCAAAAAAACGTTCCATCAAGATGGACACGCAAGACTTCGCTCCAATCTGCACTCGACATTTTGAGCAGCGTTCGATCTCTGAGGATACCAGCGTTGTTGACAAGAGTGTCTAATCGCCCGAAATGATCACAAGCGGTCTTGAGCACCTGTGATGCGACTGTCGGCTGAGAGACATCACCGATGGCGGCGATGGCCTTGCCACCCGCAGACAGAATCTCGGAAACAACGGTGTTCGCGCCCTCTGATGAAATATCATTGATCACCAAGCTGGCACCAAGGCTGGCCAAATGAATTGCGTGGGATCTGCCTAGGCCTTGACCCGCCCCAGTAATCACCGCTACTTTGTCATCCAATCGTATCATTTTCTTCAGTTTTCTCTCGTCCATTGCATCCTGGTCCGCTCGGTGCGAGGTCTCAAATGCGCGTCTGATCAGGATGCGTCCACTGTGGGCGCGCACAACGGTATACCACTACAGAACCAGATTGGGGCGCTATAATCCTGGTTTTCCAGGTTTTGGTACTCGAACCCATGGTCGGAAAGTCTTGCCTGGTCCAACGTTCGAGGAGTACAGTGTAAGTCTCGTGTTGAGCAAAACTAGCCAGGGACCCCAGATGCAAGGCGGAGCGCGGAAGGTACCGACTCCGGGCAGCTCGGTAATAGATCTATTGCTAGCCCACGGCGACCAGTGGGAGATTCTATGCACGCGCGGTACGATGACGACCGATTTGAATTTCCTGCAAAATGCGGTATTTTGTGCAAAATTAATATGATACTTCCAAACAGTCCGACCGTGCTTGGCTCGGGGAGCGAGGCTCGTATCCCCAACGGTGGGAGATTGCCAAGATGAGCTCTGGCAGTGGTTCAGACACGGAACCATTGTCCACGGACGATGAAACAGCCGCCATTCCGCAAGAGGTTGGCGGGACACCGGTCGCGGCGCCGCCTGCCATGCCAGTGGATGCCACCCGCAGCGCGACCCTGCCGCGTGTCAACCAACACGTTGTGAAACGATCTGCGGGTCCCGCCGCAAACAAACCGCCAGGAAAACCAGAACAACCCGTGGTATTTGGCCCTCTCGTCGGTCGAGAGACCGAGGCTGCAACAATTCGCGAGGCGATCGACCGCGCGATCGAGTTTCAGGCCCCGCAATTTGTAACAGTGGTCGGAAGTCGCGGCACCGGAAAAACCCCGGCTTGTTGCGCAGTTGCTCGGCACATTAGACATCCCGACGGTACGCGTGTTTTGGGGGCGTGCGGTTGCTGCGGGGCCGCGATATGGTGCAATCCGTAGCCTGCTTCGGGATCGCTTTTGTTGGGACGACTCGGACCCGCCTGCGGCGGTCAGTGCGCTTCTCAGCGAACTCGTTGCTTTGTTTGAGGATAATCGTGTCACAGAAATTCTGTCGGTGCTTGGTGATTTTCTTGGAGTCGATTTTCCATCGGCTCCTTTTCTTGACGTGATTCGGGAAAATCCTGCCAAGTACGATGCAATCGCTAGAACTGTACTTCGTAGATTTATTGAGGTAGATGCGGCCCGGAGTCCGCTCATTCTCGTGTTTGACGACCTCCATTGGATGGATCCAGATACGACGCTCCTGTTGACGGAGTTGGCGACTGGATTGGGTGGTTCACCGGTTGTTGTGATTGCATGTGAAAGACCCGACTTGGTGGTGCGACCGTAGCGACTGGGCAGCACATGCGGTGGACTTTGTGCGAATCGATTTGGGTAATTTGCATGGTGACGCCGCCGCGGAAATGCTCCGCAATTTGATGCCAGACTGTCAAGGCCTCACTGCAGACGCCATTGACCAGGCCGTGGAAACAACCGGTGGAAACCCGCAAATCATCCAACAGCTTGTCGACGTGTACAAAGAAAATGGCACACTCTATGAGCAGGACGGGCAGCTCTGTTTTGACGTAGAGGCGGCACAGGCAACGAGTTTGCCAATTAGCATCGAAGAAGCCATCGACGCCCGTATCGCGGGACTGGAGCCCCTCGAACGTCACGTCCTTGAGGTGGGCGCAGTGTTTGGCAATGTATTTTGGCTCGGTGCAGTTTGCGCGCTTCATAGGCTCTATTTTCTTGATGAGCCAACGCGGCAAAGGGAGCTTTCGATGGCGTTTCCAGAACCCGGCGAAACGCACTATCGGTGGACAAATGAGGAGGAACAAATCCGGAGCCGGATTTGCGAGGTGATCGACGATCTGGTTGCACGCGACTATATCCTTCAACTGGATGCCGAGGACTCGACGATTGCCGGGGATGTTGAGCTGGTTTTTAAACACAATCTTGAGCGTGATCTAATCATCAAAAGCGTCGAGGATGCGCACTTGGCTCGCTACTACGAAAACGCAGCCCAATGGTTAGAAATGAACCTCAGGAGACGTTCTGAGGAGCATTATGAGCTTTTGGCCACGCTACATGAGCGAGCAGGGTCCCCAACGCGCGCTGCGCGCTTCTATCGCATTGCCGCCCAGCGTGCCCAAGCAGGGCACTCGAATCAAGAAGCAGTTGAGCTATACGAGCGCGCGTTGGCGTTGTATGCGGGCAATGATGCACCGGCCCGCCTCGAAATCCTTGAGCAGATTGGCAGCATTTTCGATCTGATTGGAGATATAGAGCCAGCCCAAAAACGATATGCCGAGATGCTGCAGCTGTCCTGGCTGTTTGATAACCGAGCAAAAGCCGCGACAGCGCATTGTCGCATTGCGTCGATGTTACGAACCCACGGACAGTATGGTCAGGCGATGGAGCATCTGCGGGAAGCAAACATGCTATTTCGGCTGTGCCAAGACACTCTTGGCGTTGCCACTTCACTCGATCTGATCGGGTCTATTCATTGGCTGCGGGGTGCGTATCAGGGCGCGTTAGATTTTCACAAGCAGTCCTTAGAGTTGCGCCGAGCGAGCAAGAGCAGATCTGCGATGGCGGAGTCGTTTGCAAATATTGGCCGTGTCTACATGGAGTTGGGCCAATTTGATGATGCTATTCGACACTTTAAGGAAGCTCTGGAGACACGACGGGAGATTCAAGACCTAAAGGGGAGTGCTTATTCGCTATGCGACCTCGGTAGCGTATGCGTCGATGACAACAAGCTGGAGGCTGCGTTGGCCATGTTTTCGGAGGCATTTGAATTGGCGACCAGAGTCGGCGATCGTCGGGCCGAAATTATTGCACTGTCGCGCATGGGGCAGTGCTACGGACTTGCAGGGGAAATGAAACAAGCGACACAGCGGCTTCGAGATGCGACAGAGCTCGCGAAACAACTTGCTAGTCGTGAACTTGTGTCGGAGTGTTGCCGGCGACTAGCGGTGATATATCTCCAAATGAACAAAGCCGCTAGCTCGCAAGAGTGCGCGCGACTTGCGCTGTCCGCTGGTGAATCTATCGGATCCAAACGATTGGTAGGCTCAGCACATCGCGTGCTTGGCGAAGCAATAGGTATGAGTTTGTCTGAAGCTGACGCTGACAGTGCAGAAGAACACTTCGCGTTGGCTGAAGAAGCTCTTGCAGAAATAGACAGTAGACCGGAGCTGGCGAAATGTTACAATGCGTTGGCAGCGTTCCATGAACTGCTTGGTAATCGCGATCTGGCGGCGGAATATCGACAGAAGGCAAATGGAATCATGGCGCCGCTACGTACTGCTGCAAAGATCGTCGCTGAATAGGCTGTATCCAAACACGATGATGAAACTGCGAGCGGTGGAAGACTTTGATCGAATTGTTCCGATTGGAGTACGGGAGATCTGTAAAACGCTCCAGTCGGAGGGTTTTTTGGCATACGCAGTTGGTGGTGCAATTCGAGATGCTCTATTAAATCGTCCAATTGGCGATTGGGATGTGACGACGAACGCGGATCCAAATCAGGTTGTGTCGCTATTTCCTCGGACCATTCCTACCGGCCTGCAACACGGTACCGTCACGGTGCTCATTGGACAGGGGGCCCAGCGAATCACTGTCGAGGTTACGACCTTTCGTGGAGAGGGGGCTTACAGCGACGGACGTCGTCCCGATGAGGTTCGTTTTGGGGTTTCCTTTGAAGAAGACCTGAGTCGGCGGGATTTTGTGATCAACGCGATCGCCTACGATCCTGTCGCTCGGATACTGTGCGATCCTCTCGATGGGGCCTCGGATCTTCGGGCGCAGACGATCCGGGCGGTCGGCGACGCCAAGACGCGGTTTGAGGAAGATGGTTTGCGAATCATGCGAGCGATACGGTTTTCGGCGGTACTGGGGTTTGCTCTGGCAGAAGAGACTGTCAGCGCGATTCCAAACGCGTTGGGGGCACTCTCCAAAGTCTCCAAGGAGCGTGTACGTGACGAGTTTCTTAAGGCTAATGGCGGCACCGTCGCCTTCTATTGGTTTGGCGATTGGATGCAAAACTGGAACCCTCTCGGTTGCTTTTGGCATTCCGGTTCCACGCCAGTCAAAACAACTACTAGATGCGTATCACACGATCGATTTAGCCCTCGGTCTCGAGGTCCGCGTCGCCGTGTTTTTGGGGGCAATCTTTGACATGGCAAGCCACCAGGAGAACCAAGCCCTAGCAGTCGAGAAATTGCTACTTCAGTTACGGTTCTCCAATGTGATGCGCGAAACTGTGGTTCGGCTTGTTCGGTATCGGCATTCGCATGACCAACTCGGCGTTACGGATTCTGAAGCTCGTCGATTGATTGCAAAAATAGGCCGCGCCCACGTGCCGGAATTGTTGGAACTATGGGACGCGCAGCAAAACTCGCGAGCTGGCGACGCAACCGTTGTCAATAATAGCAAAGCGAAGCGCATTGCTCGCGCGCGAGAAATCTTAGATCGCAAAGACCCGCTCAGTATTGGCGATCTAGCGATTTCCGGTGCAGATGTCATGGCTATCCTTGATCAGGCACCAGGTCCTCAGATCGGGGTGATCCTCAGAAGATTGTTGGATTGTGTGCTCGATGATCCAACCATCAATACAAAACCCAAACTGACAGCGCTGGTCCTTGCAGACGATAGAGAAGAATGACTTCCGGTAAAGCCGGTGGTCATTCCTGCCACTATGAAACCTGCGTATTTCGCAAACAGTGCGCGTCCGTAACAACGGGGACCTGTGGAGCATGCGCAACCACGACCCGCGCGAGATGTAGTCGCTTGAAGGTATGGGGATGATCGACGATCAGTTGCGATACACGGATCAGTAAATCGACAAAAGCGGATCGATTTGGGGTCCGGTCCTGGGCCCGGCTCGCCTCGAGCTGAGCGGCAAGATAGTTGGCATCGGCAGACTGAAGCGGAATCGATGCAGCAATCGGTTTCGACCGGTTAGGAAATTGAACCGTCATCATCCACCCTAGGGGCTCAATTCGCTTGAGTTCCACTTCGACATCAAATCCGGAAGGAGGGGTTTCCCGTACGATTGCAGCGGTGCCTGCGCCGGGTTGGTTTGATCGGGCCAAGGCGGTGAATGCACGTCTTACCTGAGCTGCCGAGACAAGGTTGGTTTCGACAGGACACCCGTCATTTTCTGGTGGTGTTTCCGGATCCCACGGTTTCATTTCGACTGGATATCCTGCCTGTTTTGCGATGCGGCTCGCGGCTGAAGGGGTTGTTGCGACCGCCTGGCGAGTAATCGAAACACCATACGCTGCGAGAAGCACCTTGGTCTCATGGTCGCCTCCCCGAGGGCCAAGTTTGGCTAATTGTCGGTCAAAGCGCGCCAAATCTGGCGGAGGATTCAACGTCACAGGAGTTCCAGAAACCAGATCCTGTCGCCGGAGCGCGAACTGGCCGACAGCGGTTGCCGCTGCGAGCGCCGAGCGAAGCCCTACCAACACTATGGGAGGGGTACTGGATACCAGCTCTGCGCGGGTTACCACCGGGATTGCTATGGTGTTGCCAAACATTTTGGGAGACGAGGCATCGGAATCCATAAGCACAATGTCCGTCTTGTTTGTCGCTGCCGTTGGCTCCCGAATCACTGCCGGAAACCGAGCTCCTATCGCCGCATACTCGGCTACCAGAGCCTCTGCGCCGATTTCGAGCCAACTCCCCGGTGGTGCAATGAGCGCCAGAGTAGGCCCGTCCGGAATGCCATGGCCCGCCAATAGAGCGATTGTTTCAAGCCAGCTATCGGGATCTGAACATAGAATTGCTCCGGCCCTTCGCAGGTAGGCCATAGCGGCGGCCCTGAGGGTGACCATCTTAGATGATGCGGCCGAATGCGCAACCAGGATAACCATCGGTCGATTGGCCAGTGCTGCTTCCCGAGCAATTGCTCCTACAACAAGCGCGGTCTCCGGAGTAAGTGGAGCTGCAGGAGCAAATGCCAGTGCGCTGGCTTCTATAGAGCTGCAATTTTCGAGGGATACGCGGGTCGTTGTTAGCCCACGGCACGAGAGAATCGTCGCGACATCATCGAAATTGACGAGGGTACCAGCATCATCAAACGCCAGGGCCACTTGTGGTGTTTCGAGCGCGTGGGGTGCAGGACGCATAGGCCATCTCGCAGGCTAACGAAGTTCATGGCAACAGGTCAAGAACGTACGCATCCTTGGTCACGTACCACCCCGAAACGGGCGCGAAACCGGCGATCTAACCGCTGGAAATGGGATTGTTCGTCCCAGCACGAACACCGAGAGGAAATAGGTCGATAGTCGCTGCGCTGGCTGTTGAGCAAGTCCCCGTGTTTACATCAAATTCCCAGCCATGACGCGCACATACCAAGCGGTCCCCGTCTAGGAAGCCTGTAGACAGCAAGCCGCCATCATGGGGACATCGATCCAAAGCTGCAAACCGATAGCCACTCGAAAGAACCCCGACGACGAGGTCTACCCCCTGATGGCGTGCCGAGAGAATTTTGCCACGTGGACAACGGATGAGAGCCTCAGCAAGGGAAGGGGGCTGGGGCACATCATCAAACGCATCATCATATAGGACGTCGTGAATATCAGCCTGGATAGGCGTTCCCATCACCGGACTCTACAGTACAGCTCTGACGTCTACTGACCTAGATACGGGGGGCTATATCTCGTGGCGTGTTAGCGACGTACATGGCGAATTTGCAGCCGGAGGATGTTGAACACCAGGCATCTAGGTGGCTGGTGTCAAACAGACTTCGAAGCGAAAATTTGCTAGGTGCGTTGATAACGCGCACAATATGTAGACGCGTATTGAAATACGGGGCTACATCTTGTGGCGTGTTAGCGACGTACATGGCGAATTTGCAGCCGGAGGATGTTTAACACCAGTCACCTAGAACGCGAACTTATCGCTGGCCCATCTCCGAGCCGCACTGTCCACGATGAAGTAGCATGTGGTCGACCAGGACCAGGGCCAGCATCGCTTCGACAATGGGAACGGCCCGGGGGAGCACACAGGGGTCATGGCGTCCCCGTGGCTCAAGTGTCGTTGGATTACCGGCGGAGTCCACGGTCGGCTGCTTTTGCATGATTGTCGCCGTCGGTTTGAACGCGACCCGAATCACAATATTCTCACCGTTTGAGATTCCGCCCTGGATCCCACCTGAGTGATTTGTTTTTGTTCTGATTTGTCCCGAGGCGTCTCGATAGAATAGGTCATTGTGCTCTGAACCAGTCTGAAACGTGCCGGCAAACCCAGAGCCGATTTCAAATCCCTTCGCGGCAGGCAAACTGAGCATCGCATGAGCCAAGCAAGCGTCTAGCTTATCAAATACCGGTTGCCCCCAGCCCGCGGGGACGTGACGGGCGACAGCTTCTACGATCCCGCCGATAGAGTCTCCCTGTTTGCGGATTTGCTCGATCCGCTGTTGCATCTCATCAGCGACTTCGGGCACAGGACAACGAACAATATTGGCATCCACCATTTCCTGGGTGGTCGTGTCATAATTGACGTCTGTCGAAATATCTTGAACTCGCTTAACCCAACCGACGATATCAATCCCAGCGGATGCCAATACCTGGCGAGCAACTGCGCCGGCAGCTACTCTGCCCACGGTTTCCCTAGCACTTGCACGCCCCCCTCCCTCTACAGCCCGGATTCCGTATTTTTGGTCGTAGGTAAAGTCGGCGTGCGAGGGACGATAACGGCTTTTCAGCGCGGAATAATCACGTCCGCGCTGGTCGGCATTTGGAATCAGCATTGCGATTGGCGTTCCCAAGGAAACGTCTTCATAAACGCCCGAAACAATCCGCACTCGATCCTGCTCCTGCCGTTGCGTCGTAATTTTGCTCTGTCCAGGACGACGCCTGTCGAGTTCGCGCTGAATGTCCTGCTCTTGGATCGGAACTTTCGGTGGACAACCGTCGATCACCACCCCCAACTCCGGCCCATGAGACTCCCCCCAGGTCGATATCTGAAAGAGCCTACCAAAACTGTTTCCCATGCCGCCCAACCTAGCCCGGATCCTCCACCACCGCTAGCATTTCCCATCCCTTAGCTGTCAAAATCCCATCAATGCCCGGCCCACCACCCACCAGGCGCCATATCCGGACCGTGTCCCCATCTTCCACCCTCATTCATCCCCCCACCCATTGGCCCGGCGTGGTGACCAAGGTGGGCAATCCCAACACTCCAACACCGTACCGAGGTCTGTAGCTTGGATCGCGGTAGGGGGCCGCGCGCAGTTCTTCGGCGCACACTGTCCTCCGCCAACCTCCCCCTCACCACAGACTCTCCCCCCACCAGACTCGCCGAAGATGTGTGAGCACGGCCCCCTACCGCGATCCAAGCAACCCACTTCCGTGTTTTCGCTTGGAGCAATAACGAAACAACCAAAGGAGATCTCCGACCAAGCGCCAAGAATCCCCCCTAACAAACTGATTTTTCCAACTTTTTGACAAGCAATGGTTGGAACCAGCACCCGTGGCGTTTACCTTGAAGATTGGCACTATGCCGAAAAAACCCCTGCCAACAGCAGCCGAACTGGACAAACTGACCGCTGACTTTGAAAACGACCCAGCGACCGGTTACCTGTCGCTCGGACTGGCCTATCTAGAGCTTGCGCGACCGCGGGAGGTAATCCAGATCGGTGCCCAAGGGTTGAAAGGGAATCCATCAGACGTCGCCGGTCGCATGATGGTCGGTCGTGCCTTTATGTTGCTTCATCAATGGAAGCAAGCCCAAACAGAGTTTCTAAAGATCGTCAAAAAGGACAAACACCACCCCCAGGGATTTCTATGCCTAGGTGAAGTATTGCTCAGATTGCAGGACTTTGATCGTGCGCTACCAGTTCTGCAACACGCGCAAAACCTATCCCCGGCTGACAGTCACGTACTAACTCTTGTAAAGCACGCTCGGACGCGACAGCCCCTACCGCCACCACCACCAATCCCGAAACCACTCCCGATTCGAAAGGGGCGAGAGTCCCGCGGTATCAACGATTTTGTCGATGAATCTCCGACACGCGTTGCGGACCCATCGGTAATAGAACAGTTGCAGGTGACCAGCGGCGTCGACTTGGTTGAGACGGGTGAAATTTTGGATGTGCTGCCGGACCCCGGAGGGTTGGACGAAGAGGTGTCTTTTCTCCTCGACCCAGAAGGTTTTGCCCCGCAGCAGTCGGCGCAGATGCCCAGGCCCCAATCGCCTAAACCACACCACAATCTCGCGTCACAATCCGATTTACATGCTGGCTCACAATCTGGCTCGCGCACCTCACAAGAAAATCTGAGCACAGATTCGCGAAAGGTTCGGCCGCGCATCATCTCCCCTCACAAGCCCAAAGATGCTGCCCACGCGCCACTACGCGCATCTGCTGCTGTTGGCGAGGACTACTTACATCACCTCTTGGCCGACGGCCTTTTAAACTTTCCAAACATCCCAGTGCCACGCACAGTTTTGCCGAGAAAAAGGCGAACGGCCTGGGGACGCATGCTGCTGCGAGGATTTCTTTTTACCGCCGCGATTACCCTCGTTGCCGCTGGCGGAGGTTTTGCTTGGTACTATCAAGCAAAAAGCCAGAAGGTGCAGGATGTCAAAGACTACGGCGCGCAGGCCGAGGCGTTAATGACCTCGGGAACCGCAGAAGATTTTAAGGCTGCACTGCTGCTTGCGAACAAAGCCGTGTCCAGCGTGCCGGACAATTTTGAAGCGTTGTGTACATATGCCATGACTGCGGGGGTTTCAGGGGTGGTCCATGGCAGCCCAATCGAGAAAGCACGCGAAGCCCTTGTGCAAGTCGCCGAGTTGTTGCCACAACTTACAGAAACGCCAGACAAGAGAAGACTTGTGATCGCTCGGGGGGCAGTGACGCTGGCAACCCTCGACACCCAGGATTCTGGAAAGTCACGACTTGCGGACGCAAAAAAAGAGCTCTCTGAACACCTCGCAAAGCAACCGGACGACGCGTTTAGCCAATGGCTCATGGCTCGGATTGAGCTCGCGAGCGGCCAACGGGAAAAGGGAAAGGCGTTGCTAGAGAAAGTACATGCAAGCGGCAAGGGTCCAGTTCTTGCGACGATTCAGCTCGGCGATCTCGCTGTTGATGAAGGGAACCTAGACGGTGCGCATCAATATTACGACGCCGCGTTGGAGCGGGTCCCCGACCACCCTTTGGCGCTTGCAGGAAAAGCACTGATATGGGCCGGGGGAAACGTCGAGATCGCAAAAGCAGCTGAGGTGCTGAATGTTAAACTCAGCAATGTCGAGTCCCTGCAGGTTCAGGCCTATCGCAATCTCGCCTGGGCGCTGTCCGCCTATGCGCTTGAAGACTATGACGATTTTGTCGAACGTTTGGGCAAAGCAACCTCTTTATCAGAGCCACGTTTTCGAGCATGGATCGTGCTCGGGTATATTCTCGCTGGAGATCTTATCGAGGCCAAAAAACAAAGGAGCCGCATTCGCTTTTATGGTAGTGCAGAGCCGGACGTGCAACCATTTGTCGATCTTGTTGATGCCGAGCTGCTCTACGCGGATGGGCGTTGGAAACAAGCCTTAGCGATGATCCAGCCAAACAAAAACCTGAAGTCCAATTCTCCTCGTGCGCACAATCTGCTCGGGCGGCTGCTACTTGCCGCAAACCGAAGCGCTGCAGCCTTAGACGCGTTTGAGGCTGGATTGGCGATCGCTCCACAAGATCGAGAAGGGCAACTATGGCGAGAGGCCGCTCGGATGATCGCAAATCGAAGCATGCGAGAGGATGCGGCGAAAAAACTAGAAAAACTTCGCCGCGCAACCAAGACAAACTTGGCTTCCTATATTTATGGCTACGGACTCGCCCGGTCGGGGAAGAGAAACGATGCCAAAGAAGCGTTTGAGCGCTCTCTCTCGACCATTAGCGAGGACTTCCCAAACCCGGTGATCGATCGTGTCCACGCCGAATTGGCGAGAATTGCGATGTCCGAGGAAGAGTGGGATACAGCCCAAAAACACGCCAAGATTGCGTTGAAACATAATCCTGATTATCTCCCGGTTAGAGGAATCCTTGCACAGCTGGCTGTCCGAAACGGTAATTTCTCGCGTGCGCTCTCTACTCTGCGCGATATTGTCGGGGCGGGCATTGCCACCCCGCAAGACCATCTAAGTTTTGTCACGGCTTTGCTCGGTCGCTCAAAAATCACAAACGCTGAGCGCAAGGAAGCACGCGAAGCGATTACGCAAGCGCAAGCGTCGGGGGTCAACAGCGAATCATTCCGCCGACTCGTGTGGCGATTCGATCCCGAACTTGCGGGTGAGCTAGGCCTCAAAGCACCATAATTTTACAGTGCCCTGATCAGGGCGAGCGACGCACAGGGTAGGGCCAATTGCGGAGCGTCACAGCAGTTTTTGGCGAGTAAATGTAGTGCTGCGAAGGAATTATGACCATGCTTGTAAAGGTCTGCTGCGGTTTCCAGGCAGACCTGGCAGGCACAGACTCCTTGCAATGATCGATTTTAAACATATAACACAAAAAGACCGGCGCCGCAGTACGCGCATCGATGTCGTCGGGACAGAAGCAAAGTGCTCAGGGAATGGTGTTGGAGGTGTTTATGCGGTGTCCAACCTTTCTTTTGATGGAGCACTATTGGTAGGCAGCCCTCTTCCTAAGGTTGGGAGTCGAATCGATATCTGTTTAGCCAAAAATGAAACGTCATCGATCGCTGTGTCGGCGCGGGCCGTGAGGCATGGGACATCCATTTTGGGGCAACGAACCTTTGGCGTCTCGTTTGACAATCTATCGCAAGAAACACAGAAGCTGATTTCGGGTACGCTTCGTAATCAAACCACACAAGTTCCTATCCCAAAGGTTCTTGTCGCTGCAAGCTACGGATGGCCAGCAAAACAACTTGTGAAAGACCTACGAATGTCTGATCGTCAAGAACTCGTGGCCACGACCTACAAAGACGCACTCGACATCTTGATTCAAGAATATCGAGACATCTCAGTCCTTTTCGTAGAATCGTTCCGAGCCGAATTTACAGGTCTCGCCAACACCGTGGCCAACTGGTTCCCAGACATCAAACGGGTCATGATTGCAGGCCCGATCTTGCCGCGGCGCTATGCACGATACTTGTCTTCTGGGCTCATGGACGCGGCACTCATTGCACCATGGACGCTAGAGTCAGTTCGTGAGGCTGTGCGACTGCCGGCTACGATCGCGTCACCAACGATTCGGGGCGAAACGAAGCAGCTTGGGTCGACGTCAGCCAACTCGGATGAATGTTAGCCTGGATAAGCGTTATTCGAGACTCATGGTTTTGTCTGCGGCGGTTTTGTGGAGGGTGGACTGGAGCCAGGAGGGGCTTGGGCGGCCCGGGGGGAATCCGCCCTAGGTGGGTCGTGATTTGCAGTTGGCGTTGTGGCTGGTGCTGGAAGACCATTCTTTGACTCGGAGGATACCGTTGCCGGGGTCCAGTCGGGGCGGGGGATATCGAGCGAGTCTAGGCGTGGTCCAGCCATCATTCTTTGCGTGACCCGCACCCCGGATTGTGCGAGCTGAGCAACGGGGCTTGGTTGCCTGGGGCGCTCGGAGTCAATCTGAGACTGGGCTTCATTTTGCTCTTTCTGCCATGGGTATTCAATTCGCCCATGGAAGGCATGCTTGATGGTTTCCATAAGCGAGTCGGAAACGCCGCGTAGATCTGCGACCGTTAGGCCCGAGTCGTCGAGTTGGCCGAGGTGAAGTTTTCCATAGACAATTCGTTGCACGAGATTTCGGATGGCATTGGAGTCGGAGCTACGCAGCGTTCGCGAAGCAGCTTCGACGGCGTCGACGATGGCTAAAATTGCGGTTTCGCGTGTTTGGGGCGGGACTCCGGGGTAGCGAAAGTGATCTCGTGTCAGTTGTTGGGGGTTGCCCTGGGCCTCGCACTTAGCCCAAAAATACTCGAGGATCCCGTCTCCATGATGCATGTGCATAAAATCGATCACTCGCTCCGGGAGACGCTTTTTGCGCCCAAGCCGGACGCCCTCTGTCACGTGGGCAAAGATAGCATCTGCTGACATCTCAGGAGGGAGCTGATCATGTGGGCTGGGCTGCCCGGGTGTTAGGTTTTCGATAAAATAGTTGGGCTGTAAGGATTTCCCGAGATCGTGGTAATAGGCACCAACCCGGACCAAGCGCGCGTTAGCGCCGATCGCATTGGCTGCGGTTTCAGCCATATTGGCCATCGCAAGGCTATGCTGCCACGTGCCGGGTGAATTTTTGGCGATCTGTTTGAGTAGCGGATTGGATAAATCTGACAGGGTGACGAGTTTGCTGTGCGTTACTTCTCCTAACAAGAATTGATAGATCGGTGTCGCCGGCAATACAACGAGGGCAGACAGGATGCCGCCTGCAGCTGCGGCAAGCCAGGGCGAGCGCAGCGGTTGGGAAAGCTCGTGGATAGGAAACTGATGCCACGACAGATAGTAGATTACCGTGTACATAATCGCTGCCGCGATTCCCCCAGCAATCCCAACAAACACGGTGCGCATACCTCTGCGATGGCGATCACCAAGTAGAACAACAGATATCAAGGATTGGACAATCAACACGCCCAGGACACCGAGATCAAATGGAGTCAACAGGCCGACAACCACGCTAGCAGCGATACCGGTTACAACGCCTGCTGATAGATTGACAACCGCCGCAGCGATGATTGCCGCGCCAGCGACCGGGGCGATGAGTGCAGACACTGCAGTGAAGATCAATGCGAGTTTGATGCATGCTGCTACGCAAAGGAGCAAAAGCAGTGTCACAACCTGTGTGCGCAGGAGTCGGCCGTTGTGGGAGCGACGAAGATAGAGTGTATACAATAGTCCAAGGAGAAACAGACCGCAAAAATGGGCGAGCCAAGTGCTCTTGGTCGTCGGGTAACGACGTGTTTTTGCCACTTGCAGCTGTTTTTCCGAGACCATCTCTCCACGCCTCACGACGATCGGTCCCCCCTGCCATTGGCCCGATCGAAAGAATTGCGGGATTCGAACGGTGATCGGTGATGGTTTGCCGACAACGAGTTGCATGTGCCGGGACGATTCGAGGATCGCCTCACCCATGACGATTGGCGTCGCTAGGATAGCAAAACCGATACTGATCAGCACCGCGGTAACACTACCGACCACGGGTCTGTGTTTGATCAGCGACGTTTTTGGTCGTGGCTCAGCGGGACGTAGCTCGGCGGTTTGACTGTCCATGCAAACACTCTTATTGCGACATATCAAAGACTGCCCGTGTCCGGGTCCCGTCAAAGGTCGGAAACTTCATTGCGCGCATCGCGCGGTTGAGACAGCTATACAGACCACCCGATCGGCTTCCGTTTACCTTCACCGAGCTCACCCGCCCGTCGGCGCCGCGAATCGAGAAGTTAATTTTTGCGTATCTTTCAGGTGCCTTGCGCAGGCAACTTCCAAGGCGACCCGTGTGACCGCGAACGACAGCGTTGATCGTCCCATTGTCGAGCCGCTCATCTCCCCCTTCTTTTGAGAAATCAAGAGTGTCCATATCGGAATCATTACTTGCTGTGGTTGCTTTTCGATTGCGCTTTGTCCTGCTGGTCCCTTTATGGGATTTTCTTGGACGTCTGTCACGCATATCGGCGCCAAAGTGAACGGACACCTCTGATTGTGCGAGCGCAGTGACCCCGCCAACGTGTTGTTTCTTTGCCTTTTTTACCTTTGAGACGACAACAAATGCAGCCACAGCAAGGCCGATGATGCCGATCCCTAGGACTGCGTAAAGGGCGAGCCCCCGCTTTTTTTCGGTGCTGGCATGGGCATGCTCAGCATTTGCTCTGCGTCGATGATTTCGATCAATCGCCGCTTGCCGGACAACTTGCCCAACCAGCGGATGCTCTTCGATGGCAACACGCTCGCTTGTGTGTTTATCAACAATCACCTGGCCTGGCACGATACGGTCTTCTCGAATCTCCTGCACCAGCGCCGCAACGCTGTAGGGGCCATAATCAAGTCCGTCTTTGCAAACCAACCAGCGCTCTTCGGGGTCCTTGATCGCTTTTGCAAGCGCGGAGATTGGGTCTTGGGCAGGTGATTTCGATCCCTTGCGTCGCCCGGATGTGTTTGCGCCGGATCCCGATTCCTTGGCCATAAAGTGCTCAAAAGGTGTGTTACACCTAGTCTAGTTTAGGTTGGCGCTACGCGGCTCGTCAATTGGGACCTCCGGCAGAACAGTTCTCGCGATCTCGCAGCAGCGGCGTATGTAGGAGCGAGGAGTCGGTGGTAGGGGGATCTAAGGTAACCTCTACACCGTTCTAGAATCGCATTCCGTTGCGAGAACGGAAGGAGAACCAGTCGTACCCAAGGTAAGCGGCACCCGCGAGCCCTAGAGCCCCCAACACGGGACTCGCCAGCAAAAGCACAGCCGCGGAGCCACATGCCGCAGCTGCGGCAATTGCGCCCTTACGTTTTGCGATTTGCTTGTTGCGCTGAATAATAGCCATAGAGTAGACCCCGGTCAGGTAACCGGGGCCCCTCGCAGAACCCGACGTGCGCTATTCACGCATCGGGCTCCTCGGTGAGTGATTTTCCAAAACCGTACCTGCGGTCGTGGCCTATCGCACTGGGACCAGTGTGTGATAGAAGCACCTAGCGCACCGAATACGCTAGTTGGATTTATCTTACGTCGTCTACGTGCCCGAAATTGCCGCCGGCTGCGCGGTGGCATGGGGCTTTCGGCCGTAAGGCCACCCACCGTGTCTCCCTTCGCTCCGCAGGCATTACCCTGTTTCGACACTACTATGAAGACATCTGACTTCTGCAGGGGGAATTGTTCTCGGCTTGGGTTCCATCCCTTGCTATCGAACTCTGGGTCTGGTCCCTGCACAGTTGACCCGACCCTCTGCAGATCTCCCAAGTTCCGCAATTTACCTTCCATACATGCCATGGTCTCGGACCCCGGTGGTGCCCATCTTGACCGTAGTCTTGATGGATGCTGCCTTCGCATCGCAGTACTAGCTCGGCCACCACGGAACGGTGTTGTTTGTCGGGGCTCTATCCCTTCACGCTTTCGCATTACGGCCTGCATGGTTTCTAGCCCCGGCTTCACGTAGCATCTCGCGATGATACGTGCGGGGGTCGATACTGTGACGTCCTTTGACGTGTTTCCACAGACGGGACTTGCTGGGTTTCCCCAGCGCACCCGCTGGCAAATTGCAGCTTCTTGGCGCACACTATCTTAACGCTGCCCGATACAGACACATCTGTCAAACACTGTCTTTCAGAGCTTAGGCACGACAGACAGCTAACTCGCCGGAATTATAGGTCCGGGGCAGGGGCAGGTAAGAAGATACATACAGTAAACTGTGCTATGATCACCAGGTCATGAATAGGACGACAAACCGAAATCACAGCAAGGGATCGATCTTAGTTGGCGCAGGAATCGCCCTCGGACTTGTCAGCGGTGGGTTGCTAGGAGGCTATCTCGTTTTTGATAAAGGGGGCGAGCCGGTGCCAATTGTCCAGCAGAGCAAGTCCGTTGCAGTGCCAGTAGCGGAGACTCGCCTGTCACCAAATGAGTCAGTTGTGATTCAAGTGCTGGGGACGCAGGAGAACGTGCAGTGGCGCCAACTCGGTATAAAACAAACGGACGCGGGCAAGGTTTCGCTCGATCGCGTCAAATCCGAGGCTTATGTTCAGGAACTAAAACAGCGTTTTGATCGGTCGCCGCAGGATGCCCGGATGGATTTGGAGGCACGCAAGATCGTTCCCGAAGTGAATGGTCAAGTCATCGATCTGTATGGGGCAATTACGGCGCTAAATATAGCGGCACAGACAGGTGCTGCACAAGTGACATTTCCAACTGTCGCCGTCCCAGCGGATGTAACCACCAAGCAACTGGGGATCGACGACATCTCAAATGTTTTGGCGTCTTTTAAGACAAAGTTCGTGATTCGAGAAAAATTTCGCAACGATAATCTAAAGCTCGCAGCAAGTAAGATTCATGGTTACGTCATGCAGCCCGGTGCTGAGTTTTCCTTCAACGAGGTGGTTGGCGCGCGCACCGAGCGAGAAGGGTACAAAATTGCCCACGTGATCCAATCGGGGGAAATGGTGGATGGCTTGGCTGGGGGGACTTGCCAGATCTCTACGACTCTTCACGGTGCGGCCTTTTTCGCAGGGATTGGGATTGTAACGTCGATTCCCCACTCACGACCGAGCAGCTACGCGGCAATGGGGCTCGATGCGACCGTTGTCTACCCGACAACGGATTTGAAGCTTCGCAACGACTACGACTTCCCGGTTGCCATTTACTTTCGCGTCGCCCGTGGTGTCTCGGAAGTGAAGATTTTGGGCCGCGAGCGGCCCTATGACAAGATTGCTTTTGAGCGAGATATTCGCAGCCAGATATCGTTTGGCACTGTCACTCGTGAGGATGATAATCTACCTGTCGGTTCGATGGTCGTCGATCAACCGGGGTTTCCGGGGTACAATCTGACTCGCTATCGCAAATTTTACAAAGGGGAAGAGGTTGTTAAGACCGATAAGTGGACGTTGCAGTATCGACCCGTTACCGAATACGCGCGGCTTGGTATCAACCCAGACCCCAATCTCGAGCCGCCGAAAAAGAAACCCAAGAAGGGGATGCGAGGGCCGCGCCGAGAGAATACACGAATTGTTCAGTAGGCTTGGTCGGCTAACGCTGACCGTGTATGGAGTTTGCCATCGATTGATTCGCCACAATGTCAGATGACAAACGGCGGCGCGACACTTGGCTCAATCGTCGGACGAGCTGCTCTGACCCGTGGTGTCGTTTACATTGCCTTGCTGGTTGCCGCCAAAGTGGTAGCCATTGCTGCCGTAGCATCCACAGTTGTCGGGCGCGCGAAGATAGCAGAAGAACTCCCTAGCGGTTTGGTATCGTGGTTTGCCGAGGACGTATTTGTCGGCGTGGTCCTCGGTGGGCTCATTGGTGGTTTTGGTGGATTCCTGCGTGCGCAAATAGGAAAACGCGTGGAGGCGGCATTTGTCGGAGTTTTTGGCGTGATCGTAGCCGTCGCAACGGCACTTGCAATAATGACCTATGTCCACTTTGGCGTTCCGCTTAGCTCTTCGTTGCTGCGTCAGGTTGGCCGGGGAACAGATGTTGTGGATTCTGTGCTCGCGCTTGCGTGGCACCCCTTGACCTTGCTTGGTCCAGTCTTTGTTGTTTGGATTGTGCTCGGTCCGAGATTGGTTCGTTGGCGAATTGAATCGGTGCGGCCGGCTATTTGGGTTGCACTCTCCGTTGCCGTCGTGGGGTTGATGACAACCGCGTTTGTGCTCGTTCCTGCCAAAAGCCCGCTTCATCTGGATCAGAATTGGCTTGTTGCAATCTTGCGTAGCGACTCCGCCGAACCGGAGCACTGGGCGACCAAGACAACGGAGACTCGGTTCGACATAGTATTGCGTTCGGACCGTGCTGGGGACGTAACAGCACCTGCCACTGCCTATCAACGATTGCGACAATGGGCGGAGATAACCAAACCCAATGTGATCCTTGTGATCTTAGAAACAATGGCGATTCGTCACTTGCAGCTAATGGGCGGGAAGATAAACAACACGCCGACACTTGCAAGATTGGCAGCACGATCCGTGCTGTGGCCACGACACTATGCTCATGTTCCTCTCAGCATGCCAGCGATTTATAATATCTTATGCGGCTCATACAGCGCGCCATGGCAAGCACCAATCACACAACGCAACCCGCGAGTGAATTGCCGGTCGTTGCCAGAAGTGCTCGTCTCGCACGGGTATCACGCGGGATTGTGGCACTCAGGTCGGTTTTCATATTACGATAAGGATCGCTTTTTGCGCGGTCGTGGATATTCGGTCTTCCACGATGCGACGACAATGCCCAATCGAGACCATTATCATGAGGGTAGCTGGGGTATTGAAGAGGTGGCCTCAATTGATGCACTCTTAGCTTGGCTCTCAGTGCCCGGCAGGCAGCCACGGTTTGCGACCTACATCCCGGTATATCCACATCACCCCTACCAACTCCCACCTGGTGGCGTCCCTTTGACTCGTGGTGGTAGCGATATCGCCCGTTATCGCAATGCCGCCTACTACGTCGACCAAAGCATTAAGCATCTTGTCGACGGACTGGGGTCATCGGGACAGCTAGGCAAAACATTGCTTGTCTTTGTTGGAGATCATGGTGAGGGGTTTGGCGAACACCCCGGCAGCTATATGCATGGGACAAAGCTCTACGAGGAAGCTGTGCGCACCTTTGCGATGTGGTATGCGCCTTTCGCGCTATCTTCACCGGTGGTTGATTCACGATCGTTTGGTCATGTCGATATTGTTCCGACATTAATCGACATGCTTGGAATCTCTTCACAGAGTATCTATCCTGGGATGTCTGCAATGGCCCCCGGCGATCGGCCGATGATTCCTTTGTTTACCGCCAAGCCGCACCAACTCATTGGCCTTGTCGATGGCAATTGGAAGTATATCTACGATCATCGCACGAAATCGAAGCAATTATTTGACCTGGACAAAGATCCAGGCGAGACGCATTCTATCGTCGCAGAGTTCCCGGCGCGCGTAGAATGGTACCAAGATCGACTGCGGAAATTCTCTGGGGTGCAAGCTGCTTGGGAACAGAGTCTTGGACGACTTTCACCTCGGACCAGTACCCAGTCGCAGGGGAGGCAACCGCGGAGATGGATCATCCGACCTGTAGATTGTAGCTACCAGAAGGATGAGTTTCGCCGCAGCGGTTCCGTGTTCGTTCCCACGCAGACAGGACTGTCTCTGATTCGGTGCCGGGGCGCAGTCCCAGCCGACTGGACTGGGAATGTTTCCCGACTGATTGTCAATGGAAACGAGAGTATCGCTGGGGCATGGATAGGTGTGACTGTGCAGGAGATTGCTGCTGATGGCGCGCGCCGGCAAATTGCTGGCTGTCAACTGAATCAAACGACGCAATGTCAGGCTGTGGCCAATATGGCGGATGTCGCAACTGTAAATGGAGCTACACTCGAGATTGAGATCCGCCACATTATATTTCATCGACCAGTGTCAACAGCAAAGGACCATCAAGTGACCTCTGTAGTCCTTGAGTATTAGCCCAGAGAGAGCGGAGACCGGTTACTGAAAGGTCGTGGACCAGACTGTATCTGCATCCGCATAGACGAGGGTAATGTTTCGCTGTGCGTCAATCGCGACCGTCTTGATATCTCCTACCGAAGATGGGATCGGCTGTGGTGACGAGCTCCAGCCCTTGTCGCGGATGTAGCGACTCCACATCGGTGGTGCTGAGCTAAAGCTGTGCCACAGTGCGACCGCATTGCCATCAGAATCGGCGACACATCTTGCTAGCTCCATTTTTCCACGGCTGCCGAGCGGTTGGGTGGCGCCCCAATTGCCTTTTGTGTCGGTGTGGCGTGCATTGAGCGTATTGTTTTGTGCGTCTACCCACACGCTGATGTACTCGCCAGCCGCACCTTCACAGGCGCCACCTCCGGTAGTTCCGCTTCCGAGCGGAAATCCTTTGATCCACGATGAGCCGTTTCCTAAGGCGACTTGAACGACCTTATTTTGAGACCAAGTGGCCATCACATTGCCATGTGTGCTGCGCGAGAAGCCAACAAAATTGTTGTCAGTGTTGGCGCTTCCCAGACTGACAGGCCCTCCCAATCCGTTTGCACTGGTAAAACGAAGCACTTGGTAGGTGCCGCCAAACAGGACTGTAGCCGAATGGGTCTCAGAGAACAGGTGTACCACATCGCCGTTAGAAATTGCCGCCCAGGGGCTCCCTGCCTGGCTATAGGTGTGGGCACCACTCCACGTCGTGTTCACGCGGGCGAGCATTGAGGAAAACGCCTTGTTCCCCAGTGGCGTTGTACTTGACGGTAGCGAAGGGGTCCAAGCAAAGATCGCGGTACCACTATTGGGAAGGCCAACGGCATGGTTTGCCGTCGTCCCAAACGTCGCCGTGCGGGCGGTTCCCCATTGCCCGTCTGTATAGCGAACCCAAGCGATGTCTTTCGTATTCGTTGTTTTCCAAACGACAATGGCATCGCCAATGTCGTTCATGCTTACCCTTGATTGTGACTGAAAGTTGCTGCCGATCTTTTGCGCTTTCCAGACGCGCGTCTCAGCCGTATAAACACCTGCATATTGCGCCTGTTTTTGGTTCCAGGTGACAATCATGTCTCCACGTGGGTTGCTCGATGTCTCGCTCACAAACCCCTCGAGCGACCCCACCTTGGTGGGAGAGCGCCATTTTCCGTCGTTGACACGAAAACGAGATACAATATCTTGGTCCAAAATGGCACCTTCCGCACTCTTTACGCCTTTCTTTACGGTAATTGTGTAGTCGCCCAACAGCTTTAACGGTTGACTTGGCGTGATGGTGATTTTGGCACCTTGTGCCGTTGCTGTTGTGTTCACCGAGCCATCAGGCCCGTTCAGTGAAACAGAACTGTTTGCAACGGTTGCGGCATCGACATCTCTTGACAGGGTAATTTGAATGTTCACGTTACGATCTGTCGTGTTGTTATCGCTTGGGTTTGCACTCACAAATTCGAGGGTACAGTCATTGTCTGGATTGTCGTCACAAGTGCCACAGTTGTCTCTGGTTGCGGAGCCGTCAAAATCACCTGCGCAATCTGCAGTGCAGTCGTTGTCTGGATTGTCATCACAGGTACCACAATTATCCAAAGTCGCGGGACCGCCAAAGACCCCATTGCAATCTTGGATGCAGTCATCCTCTGGGACACCGCAGCCACAATTTCCCGGCTCATGCTTGGCGTCGTCCTCTGGGCATTGATCCGTAGCAAATATCGCCTCGATATCGAGATTCTTATCGACTGTGATTTCGCACATTGGTGTTGTACCGCAGCTCGGATCAGACCAACTCACAAACACCATGCCTTCTTCTGGCATTGCCTCAAGAATGATAGCAATGCCCCCCTCCACCTGCACAGTGCAAGAGTCTGAGCAATCGACTCCAGGATCTTTGGCAACAACGTGGCCCCGCCCATCCCCAGCAAAGGTGACGTTTAAAGTGGAATCGGATTCGACCGCGCCACATCCCAGAACCACCAAGCAAAACGCCGAAAAGATACCTACTCTCACATTGCGCCTTATACCACTTAGGGGGCTTGTTTGGATTCTTCAGCGTTTGACAACCAAAGGAATAGAGCCAAATCATTGCTTGCCAAACGATACAGATCGGACTAAGCTTAGTTCATGCCTGATGTTTACAACTTACATGCCGCAAAAACTCATCTTTCCCGGCTCGTAGACAAAGCGGCGAGCGGTGAGGAAATCATCATCGCGCGCAGCGGCAAGCCGGTTGCTCGGTTGGTCTGCTTGGAGGCCCCACCGGTGGATCGAAAGCCAGGGCTGCTCAAGGGCGCTGTAAGCATTGCATCGGATTTTGACTCACCACTTCCTGCGGAGTTACTTGACGCATTTTATTCTTCCGGAATCGATCCGGTAAACGAGTAAGCGATGCTCTTAGATACCCATATCTTTCTATGGTGGCTCGCAGATGATCAGCGATTGCCGTCCGGTTGGCAGGACAAATTAAAAAATGGCCGTAATCTAGTTTATGTTAGTGCTGTTAGTATTTGGGAGCTCGCAATAAAAAAATCGATTGGCAAGCTTACGATCAAGACTCAAATTGATTTGTCAGACTTAATACACGAAAGTGGCTTTGCAGAATTACCCGTCAGTGCACGACATGCCGCGGGAGTAGAGTCGTTATCACTACATCATGCGGATCCTTTTGATCGACTGTTGATCGCGCAAGCGCAAATCGAGACACTCTCTATCATGACGATGGATGCTGTGTTTCGCGACTATGATGTCGCTCTCGTTTCCCAGCTGTAGCAGTTGATTTGGTAGCGCTTGGTTTAGTTCTCTTCTATGTCAATTCCCATCTCGGCACCTGCCACGAAACGGTGTTTTGTATTGGTCTCGAGTGAGTCCAGTTGGGAGGGCGGTTCTACTGTCTTGTGGTTCGAATTGCGTTGACTCGTAGCGATCGATAACGGCGGAGTTGTGTTTCTAAGATGTCTGTGCGGTCTGGGTGTTCTGTAGCCAGGTTTTGCTGTGCTGTTGGATCGTTAGAAATATCGTATAGTTCTCTGGTCTGGTTGGCAAAGTCGACAATCAGCTGCCACCTAGGACCGATATAAGTCATCATTCGGCGAGGGACCTTTTGATCTGGGATCAGCTCGGCGTAGATGTAGCGCGGCTCCGAGGCGGGACTCTGTTCCATCCATGGGACGAGGCTTTGGCCATCAAAATCTCGTTTGTACGAAATGCCAAGGAGCTCGAGTGCGGTGGGGGCGATATCGGTTAAGCCAACGGGAATATCGATCCGAGATGCAGGAATTCCGGGACTGGCAATGAGCAGCGGGACGTGCAAGTCTTCGGGGTACAGGTCATCGTGAAACCGGCCTTGGTGTTCACCAAATTCTTCGCCATGGTCGCTGGTTACGATTAACGCGGTGGATTGGCTTAAGTGGAGGCGGTTGAGCTCGTCGAGGATCCGGCCAATTTGGCTGTCGATCCATCGAACCTCGCTAAGGTATCGCTGAAGCGGACTGTCGCCAAAGTCAAATTGGCTGTGTTTAATATAGGGGAAGTGGGCCTCGTAGAAATGGAGCCATAGGAAAAAGCGCTGGCCGGGTTTGATTGCCCATTTGCGCAGCTTTGCTATCGCGTCGTTGGCAATGATGTCGGCGGTAATGTCATGTTTGTGGTGCGAGGCGCGCCGGATGATTTGTGTCGTGAATCCCTGATTGATTCGCAAGCGCTTTGCATAGATAAATGGAACAACAAAAGCGGTTTGTATTTGAGCTGTCTTGATAGACTCGGCCAGAAAGACGTTGTTTGCGTGGGCAACGGGAAGGGGATAGCGAGGACGTAGGTCCAGCCAGTGAATGTTGGAAGGATAGCGGCCGCTTAGCAATGATGGGACGGACTTGTGGGTGTTTGGGGCCTGCGCATAGGCGCGGGAAAACACAACGCCCCGGTGAGCAAGAGCGCTGAGGTTGGGAGCAGTATTGTATTGGGAGCCGCCGAAGGGGAGCGCGTCTGCACGCAACGTGTCGATCGTAATCAAAATTAGATTGTTTGCCCGACCCTGGGCAGGTCGTTTGGCCAGGACCGAGCGCGCATCTCGATCGGCATGGATAACAGCAATATCGAGATCGCCTTCAAAACAGTCCTCGTCGATGCCGTTGCCGGGAAGCTCCTTGGCATGTGGGTGAATATTGGCGTCTTGGTCGTTGCAGTCGGGGCCACCAAGCCAACCGGCAAAGCCATCCCCATCCCGGTCTCGCACCGATGCAAGCCCCGTTGCGATCTGTTGGGTTACGAGTCCGTGGTTGGCGATGCGAGCGCGGACGAGCTGAGCCGCGCCGGAGTTCATGACAGAATGAGCCAGCGTTGTTGCGAATCCAACCAATAGGGTCGCAGCGCCTGCGATGAGTAGTTTGCCCGAAGGGCGCCAACGTGTCCGGAGGAGCAACGCCAGGGCGGTTACGCCAATCGTCGTGACCAAAGCGATTTGGATAAGGATCGGAATCCTGCGATCGTTGAGCAGAGCAGGGAATCTCCAAACGTGAACTGCTCCGACACCGGTGCATCCGAAAATAGCCACGGCGATCCGTACCCGTGGGGTCAGGTTGCAAAGAAACTGGTGGAGCAGTCGATGAAGAACAAACACCACCAGGACAATGAGGAGCGACAGCAGTAACAGCAGCACTGGGACCACGGTACTGGCCAATGCTGGCTGGGCAAAGGCTTTGGTGCTCCACCAATACACTCGCTGGCCTGCCCAGAGCCACAAAAACAGTCCGATAGGTGTTACGGGCACCCAGGCCGGGATCCCGTTAGCGATGAGCTGTCGCCAAACTCGCCATAAGCCAAATACCGGGATACTGAGAACGAGTGTCCAACAGAAACTTACGCTCAGGGTATGGACGACGAGTACCAGCGATGCCCAGGGATGAGTCGCCGGGGCGATGCCCAGGGAGATAAGCTCCAGTATCGTCGCAGCAAGCGTCATCGCCAGTACACAAACAGTTCCAGCGAGCATGCGACTCGAAAGCACGTTTCTCGAGTCGCACAGGGATGCTGAGGCTGTCAAACCGGGCCCCCCCTTATATCCTGCCCGAATGAATTGACCGGAAGCGGCGCGACACGTTAAACCGCCTGCGTGCGACGCACACAAGCCTTTATCCCGACGCTACGGGAGCAGCCAGCCGACGCTCAGGTGGTGAGCCATATTTTTATGGTGAGAGCTGGATATATTCGGCAACTCGCAGCTGGGGTGTACAATTTTTTGCCGCTTGGATGGCGGGTGATTCGCAAAATTGAGGCCATTGTCCGCGAAGAAATGGACCGCTCTGGAGCCCAGGAGGTGCTGATGCCCGCCGCGATTCCGGCCGAGCTGTGGCAAGAGAGCAGGCGCTGGGACGAGTACGGACCGGAGTTATTGCGGTTTCAGGATCGCAAAGGGGCGTCTTTTTGCTTTGGCCCAACCCATGAAGAAGTCATCGTCGACATGGTGCGGCGGAACACGAAGTCATATCGAGAGCTTCCGGTTAACCTGTATCAGATTCAGGGAAAGTTTCGCGATGAGCTTCGTCCTCGCGCCGGTCTGATGCGGGGGCGTGAGTTTATTATGAAAGACTCCTATTCGTTTGATGTCGACGAAGCAGGCGCCAATCGCTCGTATGATCAAATGTACGCCGCATACGGAAGGATTTTTGCACGTTGTGGGTTGGACTTTCGCACCGTCGAAGCGGATACCGGCGCCATTGGTGGCAGTCGGTCTCATGAGTTTCAGGTGCTTGCCGACTCGGGCGAAGATGCCATTGTTGCCTGTGACAACTGTTCCTATGCGGCCAACGTCGAACAAGCTGAAATTGCGGTGTCCGAGAAGCCCGGGATTGCGGGTGCGCCTGGCCCCATTGCGGAGGTGTCGACCCCGGGAATGAAGTCGATTGATGCCGTTGCAAAGTTTCTTCGTGTTTCGGCAGACAGCATGATCAAAACCCTCGTGTACATGGCGGACGAGAGTCCGGTTGTCGTCGCGATCCGCGGTGACCGCTCGGTCAATGAGGTCAAACTCAAAAAGCTGCTAGCGGCCAAAGAGTTGTTCCTGGCGCGAGAAGGACAAGTGAAAACCGCAATCGGTACGCCAGCAGGGTTTGTTGGCCCAGTCGGGGTTTCGATTCCAGTGTATGCCGACGTTGAACTTCGCGGCGCAACCGGAGCAGTTTGTGGTGCCAATAAAGTAGATACGCATTTTACTGGAGTGCAACTCGATCGCGATGTCACGGTGACGCAGTTTGCGTCGCTGCGTTTGGCCGAGGCAGGCGACCGATGTCCGCGATGTGATTCTGGGCGGTTTCGCAGTTTTCGCGGCATTGAGGTCGGTCACGTGTTTTTCCTCGGGACCAAGTACTCAAAAGCGATGGACGCCACTGTATTGGACGAACATGGTGCTCACGTGCCTATGGTCATGGGATGCTACGGGATTGGCATCACGCGCATTGCGGCCGCAGCGATCGAGCAGAATCACGATGAGGATGGAATCTTATGGCCACTTCCTCTCGCTCCCTTTGAAGTTACCGTTTTGCCATTGCAAATGAATGATCAAAATGTGGTGGACGCCGCCAACACGCTTTATTCCGGGCTGATATCGCGCGGGATCGACGTGCTATTGGATGATCGAGCCGAGCGTCCGGGTGCCAAATTTAAAGACGCCGATCTGATTGGGATTCCGCTGCGCATCGCCATAGGCGCGCGCTCCCTCAAGGGCGGTGAAGTCGAACTCAAGTGGCGGAAGGATGCCGAACCAACCAATATTGCCGTGTCCGATGCCGTAGATTTGATTTGTGAGGCACTCGAGAAAGAGCGTGCTCGCTACCTATAGTAAGAACAGCCAGTAAGGAAGCCTCAATGTTTGACCCTGGAAATCGACTCATTGTTGCCCTAGACGTCCCAGATCGCGATGCCGCAACCTCGTTGATCGATACTCTTGCCGGAGAGGCGAGTTGGCTCAAGATTGGCCTCGAGCTATTTATCGCTGCTGGCCCGGAGTTTGTCCGCGAATGTGTGGCTGCCGGGCACAGCGTGATGCTGGATTTGAAGCTTCATGACATCCCTGCAACGGTCGGGCGGGCGATGCTGCGGGTCTCTGCGCTTCGGGTTGGTCTGGTGACGATCCACAGCGGTGGTGGACGCGCGATGATGGAAGCTGCCGTCAAAGCGGTTCGCAGCGGCGCAAATGGTACTAGCGGACGTACACACATCCTCGCTGTGACTGCTCTTACGTCGCTGGATGACAACGATCTGCGGTCTGTTGGCATTGGCGATCCGATGCTCAATCTCGTGATGCGGAGAGCACAGCTCGCAATGGAAGCAGGATGTGACGGCGTGGTCGCCTCTCCACACGAGGCCAGTAGATTACGCAAGGGGGCGCCCAGTGATTTTTTGATTGTTACGCCCGGTGTGCGTCCCGTTGTCGATGGTGGTGACGATCAGAAGCGGGTCATGACGCCGGCCCAAGCGCGATCGGCCGGTGCAGATATGGTTGTCGTCGGTCGTCCCATTCGTGACGCCGAAAACCCCGCGGCGGCAGCGCGGGCGATTGCCGCGACATTGTCATGAGAATCGTCAGGTCATGAAAAAGGACCGGGGCAGGAAGCAGCAATCCATTGCACCAAAGCAAACCCATGGCGGCGGCCGTGTGGTGTTTGGCGTTGGCTCGGTGCGAGCGTTGCTGGCTGCACGACCCAAGTCGATCTCGCTTGTCTATGTTGTGGGTAAAGACAGAGGGGAGGGTGGGATTGTCAGCAAAGAGGCTCGCGATGTTGGTATTCGGGTCGTCGTCAGTGACCGGGCCACGCTTGCGCAGTTGGTGCCGGCCGACGCGAATCATCAGGGGGTGGTTGCCATTGCCGAAGCTTACCCCTATGTACAACTGAAGGATCTACTCAGTACCATCGATGCGACCCAGCTATGGCTAGCCTTGGACAGCATTCAGGATCCGCACAATCTGGGCGCAATCGTGCGATCGGCGTATTTGTTGGGAGTTTCTGGGATTGTATTGCCGAGGGATCGATCCTGCGGCGTAACGCCCGTGGTAACAAAAACCTCAGCGGGCGCGACCGAACACGTCGCGATTGCCCAGGTGACAAACCTCGCGCGCTGCCTTGGCGACATGAAAAAAGCCGGCGTGTGGATCGCGGCGTTGGCCCACAGCGATGGTTCTCAACCTATCGGGCAACTGGATTGCGATGCCCCCTTATGTCTTGTTGTTGGCAACGAAGGCAGCGGGATCCGCCCCCTTGTACGCAAGCAGTGTGACTATGCGGTCCACATCCCGATGGCAAAGGACCAGATTGACTCTTTGAATGTATCCGTTGCGACCTCGATCGCTTGCTATGAGATTGCACGCCGGCGGCGAAGTGGGTAAGTGCCCCGAGCAATGCTAAGGACAACGATCAACCCAGACAAGATGCCGATGGGCCAGCTTCCCCAACCGCTATACGTACTACCACCGGGGTAAACGGGTACGTTAGCCATCGTTACCCGGGCGCCTTCGCCGAAGTGATCGGTTTGCGCCAGCACCTCCCCACGGGCGCTTACGATTGCGCTCACACCGTCGATCGCGGCGCGGATTACGGCGTATCGGTTCTCGAGGGGTCGCATGCGACTGTTCTCAAAGTGATAGTTGGCGACCTCGCGCCAGTCGTGGGTTGGCACCGCGACGAGTTGGGTTGCGAGTTGTCCGTATCCGCGCGCCAGATCGGTAAAATTATCATCCTGACAGATCATGCCTCCGCCGCGAATCCCATCGAGCACCGGGGTCACCAGAGCGCCCGTGCCAGCCTGATAGGTTTCGACATAGGGGATGAGATGGGTTTTTTTCATAGTCTCCGAGCCGTTGTCCCTGGGGACCAAACCAGACAAGGCGGTTTGTTTGGCTGGTTTGGTCAAAGTAGGAAAGAGCAAGGTAGATTTGGTGTGCGTCGGCGAGGCGACTGGCGCGCCTTAGGATTGTGGCGGCTTGGCTGGTGGCAAATGCCAGCTCGGGGGTAACGACGACGCGTGCGCCGGCCTTGGCTGCTTGGCCTACTAGGGGCTCGACAAAAGAATCATAGGAGGCTTCATGCCGGAAGCCGAGTCCCCGCTCGGTGGCCTCGGCAACGGTCCAGCCAATCGCGGCAACCGTGATGTGTCCCACTGGCTTTTGCCGCCAAGACCACAGGTTTGCCCCAGCAACGACTAGCAACATAGCCAAAGCGGCGACAGTGGGCCAGGTTGGCCGGCGGGACCGCAATGCGACGACAAACAGTGCCTGAAGTCCAACAAGCATGAAGACAATCCCCGAAAAACCCGTCCAGCGAACAAACTGAATTGCCAGTGGCGAGGCAGACCAGACACGAACGAAACTCTGCGCTGTGCCCCAAACCGGAAATATCGAGACCTGGGCCAACTCAATCAACACCGCGGCCGCCGCGCACGCAAACGCGGCTGCCACACTAGGGGCACGCAAGAATTGTTGCCATAAAGTCGCCGCGACCCCCCAAACGACAATCAGAAAGGTGGCCAGTGGTACCGCGGCCTGCCAAGGAAACCCAAGCACGATTACCAGGGGGATGAGAAAGCTTGCACCCATAGCTGCCCCATAAATAAATGCCCATCCAAGTGCATATGTATGAGAAAGACACCAAAGAACAGGGATCAGCGCAAACAGCTGAAGCGGCCAGAAATGGACCGGAAAGTCTGAGGCAAATAGAAGCAACCCGCTTAGGATGGCCAGGGCAAGTGATGTTGCTCGTGACATGGCTCCAACCTAGCTGCCAGTGACACAGCACGCAACGGATCTACGATCGGATGGGATTTTCGTCGTCTGCCTGCCTAACGCATGAAAAATAAACAGCTAAAAGAATCGTCTCGTGCCGCCAAACAGTCCGAAACCAGGGAGAAATTCGTTCAAACCCAACGAGAGCAAAGCAGTCCAAAGCAAATTTGGGACTTGGAAAAAAGGACAACTAATGCAAAATTCTCCCCATGTTAAAATTTCGGTGGAGTCCTGACGCCCAGAGTCCATGCCCTTTTTTTCCTGGTTCGCGAGCTGATCGGAAGTTATTCGCCCGAATCGATAGTGAGACGGTAAGGGAAGTTACTTCTAGATGCCGTCACTCTGAGAATCGAAACGTGCTAGCCACGGCGATCGCATTTGTCTTGGTCTGTTTTGCGCTACATGGGAAGGCGGATGCTGAGACGCGGATCTTTGAAGCGGAAAGTTTTGATCCGGAAGAAACCGTTTCCCCGATGGCAATCCTCACGGATCCCACAGCGAAAAATGGAGCATATATTAAGTCTGCAAAAGGAACGGACGCGGTTCACAAAATAACTGTAGATGGAGGTGACTATCATCTATGGGCACGTGCACGCGGTGCCAAATCCAATAGCAACTCCTTTATCATCCATTTTGATCGAGACAACAACGGGAGTATCAAGCCGCTAGTTCAAAATAGTGATGGAAGAATTGATGATGATGAGCGGTATCAGCTAGGAAATGAGGTCTATCACTACAACTATAAGCCATATTCTGGATGGCAGTGGTCGCGACTTTTCTACGGCGAAAAAATCACTCTCGCTAAGGGGACGTACACGTTAACAGTCCTTCCTCGCGAGCCGAAGTCAGATTTGGATCAGCTCATCTTTACCACCGATGAGACCTATGTTCCTGAAGGTATCAACGATACAGGTGTCCCATATATCATGTCACCAGTGCCAGGGACAAAGCTTAGCACCTCGCCGGTGGAGTTTAAGTGGAGTGTTGGTGCCAACACCCGGCGCCAATACTATATAGGCGTTGGCAAAAACCGCAGCACGTTTGTGTATACGCCAGAGCTTTATCAGGAGTACCTGCCGATCAACGTGCAATCCGCTTTGGTTCAAGACCTCGATTCCAAGGATCCGGAAATCATTTTGGATGGCAAACCGCTCTACGTAACATTATGGTCCTACAATGAAGGAGACCATGCTTGGTTCCACGAGCAGTTTATCTACGAAACACAAGAGGTAACGCCGACGTTACCCAAACCCACTCCAAATGCGCGCTTGCTCAAAACGCCCACACTGCGCAGTACGATTACAAAACGAACGGAGACCTTTGTCTGGGACGAAGTGGAGGGTGCAACCTGGTATTTGCTGCGAATGACGCAAAACGAGAATCTGCTCAAAATGGAAGAGAGCGGAGACGGAGACAATTGGAATTGGGGGTATGGAGACGGCGGAAACGGCTGGGGGGATCGCCAGCGACGGTACATTAACGCAGGCCAGTATGATCCAGCGCTGGGGCTCGAAATCGACCATCTGCCATTAAACGGAAGACCGCTTTACGTACAACTTTGGTATCAGGTCAATGGCGAGTGGTTGTATGAACAGCATGCGTACAAAACTGCTTTCGATCCCTACCTGCTAAGTCCCGTTCCCGACGGTAGGACCACGCAACTAGATACAGAGACGGTGACCTTTCGTTGGGATGAAATCCCCGGGGCAGTTGCCTATGGGCTCGGTGTCGCGACGGAGCAAAAAAAGCTGGATGATGCCGGGGCCGATGATGGCTACGGAGATATTTTTTATGCTGACTTTGGCGATACCGACTTTCGTGTTGATCTTGACAGTTATGAGGTTGCCGTAGACAACATTCCAGTCGGGCAGCCGGTTTATGTCCGCCTATGGTATTCGACGCCATTTCATAAATGGCATTGGGAGGATTATGTCTTCACCAACCCAGTATTGGTCCATGATTTTACAGGGCAGATTGATGAGGATCTGGGCGGCGTGTTCAACGCGCTTGGAGGGTTTGTTTCGACCGATGGGTCGATTGTTTTGGACGATGGAACGCCAGGCTACGTGCATGTTGAGGACAACCGCACCCCCGATAGCGGCGCGTCAGTCGGTCAGTTGACGCCAACTGAGGAGTCTGGGTCGGAGTATTGGTATGAGGTTTTATCGCCAGTGCCTCGAGGGTCACAAGACCCGCCACAAAAAGATCTTACTGGTTTTACCGATATTCGGTTTTCGATGCGTCTTCTACCCTCAGCGGGCGAAGACGCAATCGTCCCCGTAAGCGTCAAAAGCGACAACGGTTTTGGGGTCCAGTCGACCGTATTTGCAAGTGACTACGTTGTCGGGCATGAGGGATTGAGTACTGAGTGGCGTGAGGTCGTGATTCCGCTCAATGCGTTTACTCAGCTCGGCGGCATGGGTTTCGATAAACTGAAAACGACCGCGACGATTCAGATCGCGGATCAGATACAAATAAGCACCAGAGCAGGTGGCTCGCTGGGCGATCGAATCTGGATGGAACGCAGGGTTTCAGATTGACGATTTGCAGCTGGGTGTGGCGGCGCCCGGTCAAAACTTAGCACCCTATGCGTATCGCGATGTCGCCGAGGTCGTGCAAGGCCAAGAGGTGGTGATCAATGTCGCTGCCAACGACCGAGATGCAGAGGATATTACCCCGGTCGATCCGGCAAGCATTGTTGTTGTCGATCCGCCGTTGACCGGTGAGGCGTTTGTCAACCTAGATGGTACGATCCGATACGTTGCTGCAGCGGATGCCCCTGCTGGAATCGAGCGCTTTACCTACTCGATCGCCGATGAACAGGGGCTCGGGTCCAACGTGTGCGCGGTCGATGTGGAGATTGTACCCAGAGGGATGATGCACCGGTTTGAGCTCAATGGGGACGAAACCTTTGGAACCAATTTGTGGGGAAACATCGTTTCCACGGATAGAAAACTGGATTACGAATTGGTTCCGGATCCCGGGAGTTCGAGAAAATTGGATTCGCGTGTCGCGCATATCTTTGATTCGACACCGGGGGAGTACTGGTATCAGGCATTTTCTCCTGCCCACAACTTTGAAACGGATGGTGTGACTGCGATTAGCTTCTGGATTCGGGTATCGAAACCAGGAGGCACTGTTCCAATCATTCTCAAGAGTGGCACTGGTGGCGAGGCCGACCCCGCTCGCCACAGTATGGTAAAAATCGCGGCGAAACATATAGGGAATGGCAGACCCACCAATCGGCTGAGTACCGACTGGCAGTTTGTTTCAATACCGATTGGCGATTTTAGTGATGGCCATGCAGACCTTACCCAAATTACTGCGCTTCAAATTTCGAACACCAGTTTAGACAATGACGAACAAACGTTTCAGCCAACCGGCTGGGACGTCGAAGTTTGGATCGACGATTTAAGACTAGTCGGGTCTGCAACGGGCGAGGTACTGGATTCATTTGATAGCGAAGGCAATGACAACTTTGACAAAAACTCCTGGGGAAATGATGTGTCAACCGAAGAAAGCATGTCGTATCGCCTTCTTCATGACGATGCTCGCGACGAGAGTGTGGGCTATATTTTTGCGCCTGAAGAGTACTGGTATGAGGCGTTTAATCGCTTTGTCGACCCCGAAGATGAAGGGTCTGGCTATGACATGAAGGGAGATGGCGTAACGGCCATCAGCATGTGGCTTCGGGTTCCCGAACAAGGCGACGTGGTTCCGATTATTATTAAGAGTGGAACCCAGGCGGGGCAGCAAAGCATGGTGATCGTCGGTCCAAAACATATTGATGGGGCAGACGAGCTGGGACCCGAATGGCGTCATGTACGGATTCCACTAACAGATTTTGAAGAAAGCGGAGGGCAGGCCAACTTCAATGCAGTCACCGCGATTCAGATCGCCAATTCGACCAATGCGACGGGAACGTTTGTGCCAACTGGTTGGAAGGGTGAGGTTTGGATAGACGATCTTGCACTCGAAGGGTCGTCGCCAAATGGAGGCTTACCGGATGCGACCGAAGCGGAGGCACCGCTTTCGCCATTGTCATCGACGCCTCCTCCGCATACAAATCGTGGGGTGGCGAGTAACGGAAACAATGGCGGCTTGGGTTGTGCGGCGGCAGAGGGGGGTGCAGGTTGGTCAGTTGTTTTTGTCTTGTTGATAGGAGTACTGCTTGTCGGCCGCGGGAGATGGGGGACAAGTTTCTAATCTCCCAAATACCTAATTGGATAATTTAGTGTGCCGAAGAAGTTGGCTCTCGTGGTGGTACGGAAATTCACTACAGGGAATTTTTGACCACATAACGAAACGTTTTGTTGAGACACAGATTATATAAGGATCAAAAAAAGAAGCATTGCTAATGGAAATGTTGATGCGGGCTCTGTGCAGAAATTGCGACACGGTGTAATAATGTCCCCTGAATCAAAAGGAGCTGTTTATGTCTTCGGCAATTCCAAAGTTGTTCATTGTTGGGTTAGCGGTATTGGTTACGGGGTTGGCGGCGCTGGTGATCAACGGCGGCGGCGCAATTTAGCGCTGCCCTCGTCTCCTACGAAATTTTATCAAGAAAGCGCGACTTCAGCAGTTTTTCGCCAAACCCCGGAAAGAACGCGCGGACGGTGTCACCGACGATGCGAACGATTTCGCCTTCGCCCCATTTTTTGTGGCGCACCCGGTCTCCGCGGATGAGACCCGTATCGGTGGTCAGCATGGGTTTGACGCGTTGGATCTTTAGTGCCCGGCCGCGGTTGGCTCGGACTCGGCGTCGAGCAATCGCTTGCGCGACCATATCGCGACGCGTATCGCCGTCGGTGTCTGTTTGGCCGCTCGATGGCGCGCGGGCACGAGCGCGCTCTTTGGCACGGGTTGTTGCTAGTCCAGCGGCCGCATCGTGGGAGGCTTGCGACTCGTTCTTTTTTTTTACCGCAAGACAATTGTCGCAATGCCCGCACGAGACGCCGCCCGCATCGGCATAGCCAAAGTAGGTGAGTAACAGGCGGGTTCGACACAGGTGCGATTGCGAATAGCGCAACATCGACTGGAGTCGAGACCGATCTTGCGAGCGTTTGCGTTCGTATCGTTTGGTTGCGCGGGTGAGCTCTTCGATGGTCGGAGGCTCTTGTTGAATGGGGCGAAATTCGGCCTCAGCGTTTTCTTCGGCGAAGTTGACTTCCTTGAGGAACGAGAGAATCACGCGGACCTTTTTGGTTGGCGCGTCTGCCTTTTCGGCGATGGCTTTGAGGGATTGCAGGGCTTTGTGCTTTTTGTATAGTTTGAGCAGGGTCTCAGCGACAGAGCGTGTTTGCTCTGGCGTGGGATACCGGCCTCCCAAAAAGAAGCTCTGAATGCGTTTATCTTCGGGTTGGTACAGCAAAATGCAGTTCGCTGGTTTTCCATCGCGACCGGCTCGTCCTGCCTCTTGATAGTAGGACTCGAGTGAGCCGGGAAAATTGTAGTGAATGACAAAACGAATGTCTTGTTTGTCCACGCCCAACCCAAACGCGTTGGTTGCTACCATGATGCGTGGCGTGCCATGATTCATGAAACTGGTTTGGACACGATCGCGCTCTCGGGCGCGCAGACGTCCATGGTAGCGTCCTGCCTCGACCCCTGAGTCAATGAGGAAATCTGCCAGCCGCATCAACAGTCTTGACTGTCGCTGCATAAATAATCCCGCTACCTTCCTGCATATTGAGAAGACGAAGCAACAGTTTTTGTTTCTTCCTTTCACCAACTGCCTTAAATACATGATAGTGAAGATTGGGTCGCTGCAGGCCAATGTCGATCACCGAGGTGGGAGGACGTCCATCAATGGACCGAGTGGTCGAGAGCCCCAGCTGAGAAAGCAGATCTTCTTTGACTCGCCGGGGCGCAGTTGCGGTGAGAGCGAGGACGGGCGGCCGCCCTAGGGCGGCGATTGCGTCTCGAAGTCCCAGGTAAGCGGGACGAAAATCGTGCCCCCATTGGGAGATACAATGGGCCTCATCGACGACAAAGAGGGCAACATGAGCGCGTGAAAGCCGTTTACGAAAGTTGGGATCTCCGAGTCTCTCAGGGGTTACGTAGGCGATACACGGGGAGCCATCACTCAGCCTGGCCAACGCGCGAACCTCATCGCGAGGGCTGAGGGTCGAGTCGAGCCGGACCACCGAGATCCCGAGTTGCTCGAGTTTATCGTATTGGTCTTTCATAAGGGCGATGAGTGGCGAGACCACAAGGGTGATCCCAGGCAAAACGAGCGCTGGGAGTTGATAGCAAAGGGACTTGCCCGCGCCCGTAGGCATAATCGCAAGAGTATCTAAGGACTTCGATAACATTGCGAATTGTCTCGGCTTGTCCGGTCCTGAACGCCTCAATCCCAAACCATTTTCTGCCCAATTCAAGCATCCGGGCCAAAACCTCTGCATCCGAGCCGGTCACTGGAGGTCCAGCGGAGGGCGTAGACACATATAGGTTGCGACCATCGGACATAGAAGCATTGGAACATCTCGCAACTGGGGCCGCGCTGCAAGGCCTTTTTTGCCTGCAGTTTCCAAAACGAGAATATCGAATGATGATTGCCCAGGAAGGGCAGCTTGGGTAGGCTGCCCCCATGGCACAAAAGGCATATGATTCTAAAAAGACGGCATCTGTGGCAGTTGTGGGCGCCACTGGGCTTGCTGGACAGCAGTTTATTAGTGCGTTGTCCAATCATCAACAACTTGCAGTGACCCAGGTCGCGGCGTCCCATCGCTCCGCCGGAAAAACCTACCAAGAGGCGATTACCAGCGCGGGATGGTCAAATGGGGGTGGTATGCAAGACGGGCCGCTAGACCCTAAAGTCGCAGAGCTAGTCGTCCAAGATGGGGAATCCTTGGATACTGACTCAGTCGATTTAGTATTTTCGTGTGTGGAATCAGACGCAGCGAAACGCCTGGAGCCCCTGTATGCCAAAAAACTGCCCTGTGATTTCAACGGCTTCGGCGTTTCGTTATGAGGACGACGTCCCGGTGATCATCCCTGGGGTCAACCTCGACCACAGTCGTCTTCTCAAGCAACAGAAAGCGCGAGGGTGGAAACGGATTTGTTGCGCCAAACCCCAATTGCACGACTGTCGGATTGTCGGTGGCATTGGCCCCACTTTTGCGGGCCTTCGGCATCGAGCAGGTACACATGGTCTCGATGCAAGCCGTATCAGGCGCAGGGCGCTCGCCCGGGGTGATCGGCACTGGACGTGGTCGACAACGTTGTTCCGTATATTCCAAAGGAGGAGGACAAGGTTGAGCTTGAGACAAAGAAAGTACTGGGGAATGTTGATGGCGATCATATCGCTCCAGCTTCCTTTCCATTGTCGACGACATGTACCCGGGTCGGAGTGCTCGAAGGCCACACCGAGGTTGTTCACTTGACCTTATCCAAGCCAGCGGGGCGCGACGAAATCATTCAAGCATGGCGATCGTTTGGCCGCGAATTCGTTAGTGCAGGGTACCCCTCAGCACCCGGCGACTTGATTTTTGTCCACGAAGACCCGTTTCGTCCCCAGGTCCGGCTCGACCGCAACTACGGTGACGGCATGACGACGGTTGTTGGCCGGCTTCGTCCCGATGAATCCGTCAAAAATGGATGGAAGTTTATGCTGGTATCTCATAATACCAAGCTAGGTGCCGCTAAGGGATGCATCCTCCTGGCTGAATATATGCTCGCAGAGGGGCTGATCGGCTGAGAATCACCAAGCGCGCACAATTCCCCCCAAAGAAACTTCGGTGGCTATCGGCAGCATTGAGGTGTTGGTTGGATTCGTAGTGCGCTATGATTCCAACATATGTATCTTTTGGCGGCCCGCCGTAGAGCGACCCAGCTTTTGTGTGCTTGGGGCGTGATCGCCCTGCTACAGGGATGCATCCAAGAGGAGCCTGATCTAGGTGTTCGCGCCCCCCACATTGTAGGTGGAGAGCCGGCACCAAATCAGGATGCTGTCGCGCGCGTGATCGTCGCAGGCGATCCCTGCAGTGGCTCTTTAATAGCGCCTGCGATTGTCATCACGGCGGCGCATTGTCTCGAACGAGCTATCGCTTTAGAGAGTACTGAGGGAGACGTCGCGTTTGGCCCAGGTGGTGTAGGGGAACCAGATGACTTTACGGAACAAATCGAAGTTCGGGATGTTTTGATTCATCGTCGTTATACCGATGGACTATTTAATGAGTTTGACATTGGTTTTGTCAGGCTCAAAACAAAAGCGTCAGTTACTCCGATTCGGTTCAATACGGATCCTCTACCTGACGCGTTGCTTGGCACCCCAATTCTATCGGTGGGCTACGGCGTTACGGACGGCGAAACGAGAGAGGGATTTGGGACCAAACGGCAGATTGTGCATCCGATTCGAGCAATATTTTCCGGATTGATCGTTGCAGGGGGGGAGGGGGAGACGACATGTTTTGGTGACTCTGGCGGCGCTCATATCGTAGAGATGGACAACGAAGGGGTGCCGACACCGACACTTGTCGCGGTCACCTCGTTTGGTGCAGCGAAGTGTAAGGGGCCTTCCTATCACGCGCGAGTTGACCGTTATGCCGATTTGGTCAACGAAGTTGTTTCGGCTTGGGGCGAAAGCTCGTGCAAGCACGACGGACAGTGCTGTGAAGTCGCCGGGACATGTCCGGAGGGGTGCGAGTTCGCGGACCCCGATTGTGACGCATGTGGGCTCGATGGTGTTTGCACGCAAGGTTGTCCAAAAAAGGATTTGGACTGTGATCGGGCCGGTTTTGCAGGAGAACTATGTGATAACAACGAGGAGTGCGAAAGCCTGCTTTGCATCCCGTCGCGTGACGACGATCGGGTCAAATTTTGCAGTCAAACATGTGATCCGGACATTGCAGACCCCGGTTCGGATTGCGAAGGACCACTAACAGTGTGTCAAAAGGGGGATGACCAATCAGTATGTCAATTTTCACTTGCGCAGCTTGCCCCCTCCGTACAGGGAGCCGAGTGTACCGAGCCTGAAAATTGTCGGTCAAAAATATGTGACACAAAGGACAGCATCTGTGTCGAGCCGTGCAACGGCCCTGATGCGGTTTGCCCTGAAGGGTTTGTGTGTCGGCAGGGAGAAATCGATACCTACGCCTGTCGGTTGCCAGACACGGGTGGGTGTAGCGTTGATAGGAAAAAGGATCGCGACGGAGCAGGTCTCGTAGCGGTCCTTCTCGCACTTGCCAACCTTAGACTTCGCCGTTGTCGCTGAGGAGTTGTGGCCTAAGCGAACTAGCTCGCACGCCGATGCTGATGATTTCGAAGATGTTTTTTGAGCGGCGCAGGCACTTCATCGAGCTCGTCTTCGTCGACGATGAGTCCTCTGCATAGGGGAGAGCCGCAGTGGCAGGGGATAGCCAAATGTGCGGAAAATGCGTAGTCATAGGTCAGTTCGTCGCCGATCTCGATATCGCGGACTGCAAACCACCATGGTTGCGCCATCTTTTGTCGCTCATCCCATGAAGAGTCAACTTCCGTATTGGGGGCACAGGAGTGGTTGATCCACCGGGTTTGGTCTGCAAGATCATAATATAAAGATGGCCCCTCACTGCCGTCGGGATTTTTCTCGTATCCGGGCAGGGATGAGAGCGTATTCGTCGTCGAACTCTTGATCTTCTCGCCACAAAACGCCGTCTGCGTAGATGATGATTTCGCCCCTTTCAAATCGTCGTTCAGCGACAACTCCATATCCGTGAATCTTTGAATGCGTGACTCGCAATCCATCTGCTTTTGGCATAGCGTCACTTTGCCGCGATTCACGGCGTTCGTAAAGAGAAATTTGCTATTTTGCCAACCCCGGCAAACTCGACTATGGCGATCAGTATGTAAGACAGGCATACTCTGTCGCTATGTGCGCCAAGAAGCTGCTGCCCGCCAGCGGGTGCGTCCGGGAAGCCAGATTAGTCCCGTCTGCGGAAACACGTCAAAGGGCGTCGCAGTATCGAGTCCCGCACGTGAAACGTCCCGCGAGGGGCGGCGTGAAGCCGGGGCAAGAAACGATGCAGGCCGTAATGCGCAAGCGTGAAGGGATAGAGCCCCGACAAACAGTCCCGTTGTGTGGTGGCCGAGCCAGTATGCGGAAGCGAAGGCAACATCCATGTGTGCTACGGCACAGATGGACACCACCGGGGTCCGAGACCATGGCATGTATCGAAGGTGAGCAGCGGAACTTGGGAGATCTGTTTGAGACGATGGTCCATCGCAAGGGGCCGGACCATCAATCCTTAAGGCAAGGCCTGAAAGCCAAGTCTGGGGACATGTTTCGGACAGAAGTCAGATGCTCTCATAGTAGTGAGGAAGCAGGGTAATGCCTGTAGAGCGAAGGGGAGCACGGAAAGTGGCCCAATGGGCCGAGTCCTCGCAGGTCTGTGCAACCGGACCATTCCGCGGGTACAGACGACTCCATTGGATACAAACAGCCGCGCAAAAGAATCCGTCGATGAAATTCAGCAGTTTGCTGCACCATCTCCATACGGATAACTTGGCGCGCGCATTCCACGAGCTTCCAGGCTCGAAAGCAAGTGGAGTGGACCAAGTCACGAAGCAAGTCTATCAGCGTAACCTCGAAGAAAACCTGCAAGCGCTCGCACAAAAGCTTGCCGGGGGAGGATGGCGTCCCAAGCCCAGCCGCGAAGTTTCGATCCCAAAGCCGCAAGGCGGGACACGGACCCTTGCGATCGGATGCCTGGAAGACAAAATCGTCCAACGACTGGTGGCGCGCATTCTGGAGGCAGTCTACGAACCGTCATTCGACCGACACAGCTATGGATTCCGCAGCGGCAAATCTGCACACCAGGCGATTCGTCGCCTGCACAAGGTGACCCGTGAACGTAGAAATAACTGCGTCGTACTCGAAGTCGATATCGAGAAATTCTTTGACTCGATGTCACATGATTGGTTGATTGACCGTATCCAGGAAAAGATAGATGACCCGCATTTCATACGCCTCCTCAGGCGGCTACTGCGAAACAGTATCCTAGGCCACAATGGGGAAGTACGGCGGAACGAATGTGGGGCACCACAGGGCTCTCCTGTGAGCCCTATCCTAGCAAATATCTACTTGCATCACCTGCTGGATACCTGGTTTCGCGAGAACTGGGCATCACAAGGGCAAATGGTCCGCTACGCTGACGATGTCACCTTTGTCTTTCGAGACACCGACACAGCAAAGCGATTCCAAACGGCGCTCATCCAGCGCATGGCCGTTGGGAACCTCAACGTCCATCCCGATAAGAGCAAACTCACTCCCTTTGATGACCAAGACCCAAAAGGAAACGTCAACCTGCTCGGGTTTACGTTTTACTGGGGACGAAATCGACGCAAGGAGAGAGTGCTAAAAGTGAAGACGGCTTCCAAAAGTCTTCGCCGAAGCATGCAGGCGTTTACCGATTGGATCAAACGCTATCGCAGTCGATGGCCGACCAAACGGCTCTGGGAGATGGCAGCCAGAAAGATACAAGGACACTACAATTACTTTGCAGTATCCTTCAATGCTCGAAGGCTCTGCCATTTCTACCGCGTCTGTACAAACGCTCTATACAAGTGGTTAAATCGGCGCAGTCAAAAGCGCTCGTTTACTTGGGAGAAGTTTGCTAGAAAACTCTTCTTCAATCCCCTCCCAAAACCACCAGCAGAAGCGATTCTCTTAGATATTACTCGTGAACATGGCCCTGAATATAAACACTTACCGAGGAGCCGGATGCGTGAATTGCGCACGTCCGGTTCTGAGAGGAGCGCCGGGCTAAACCCGGCGTTTACTTAATGGCAAAACGGATCGGGATTCTGACTGGTGGTGGAGACTGCCCTGGCCTCAACGCGGTGATTCGCGCAGTCGTCAAGCATGCTCGTGGCAGTTACGGATGGGATGTTGTCGGCATTCGTGAAGGTTTTGAGGGGCTGTATCGCAAAGAGTATGTTCCGTTAACAAATTCGTCAGTTCGCGATCTGTTGGTCCGAGGCGGGACCATCTTAGGCTCGTCAAACCGGGGCAACCCTTTTGCGTTTCCGGTGCAGCTTCCCGATGGCCGCGAAGAAGTACACGATGTGTCGGCATCCTGTCTCGCGAACCTTGCAGATCTCGACCTGGAGGGCCTTGTTGTCGTGGGCGGCGATGGAACGATGAGCTTTGGCAAACGGTTTGTCGATCAAGGGGCAAAGATCGTCGGTGTACCAAAAACCATCGACAACGACCTAGAAGCGACGGACTATACGGTGGGGTTTCAAACCGCCGTGGAGACTACCGTGGAGGCAATCGATCGGCTCCATACAACCGCCGAGAGTCACGATCGCATCATGATTTGCGAGGTAATGGGACGATACGCGGGCTGGATTGCTTTGACCGCAGGACTGGCTTCCGGAGCAGACGTCATTTTGGTCCCCGAGATTGACTACGACATTGACCGGGTTGTTCAGACCTTTCACAAGCGCCGCGGACGGGGGGTGTCGTTTAGTATTGTCGTGATTTCTGAGGGAGCAAAGCCTCGAGGGGGTGAGCATGCTGTATTGCGCAGTGCGGACGCGACACAGCAAGCCAAGCTCGGCGGAGCGGGGCAACGCTTAGCTGATGAGATTCGCGCGAAATGCGATTACGATGTCAGAGTAACGGTGCTGGGACACATCCAGCGTGGCGGAGCGCCATGTGCGTTTGATCGCGAACTTGCAACCAAGTTTGGGGTTCGCGCAGTTGAGCTAATTGGTCAGGGAAAGTTTGGTCACGTTACCGCTCTGCGGAATAACTCGGTTGTGGTTGCGCCAATTGAGCAGGCAGTGGAAAAGCTAAAGTGTGTCGACCCCAAAGGGGATCTGGCCAGCGCCGCTCGAGCGACGGGCGTAGAGCTTGGCGGCTAGACGGCAGCCATTTGACATCAGCCTCCCAGAGGGTTGTGGTTCTTGTTGGCAAAGTACAACCATGCAGTCGCGGCGGCGGAGGCTTCAGGCTGAAAATCGCGAACTGTGTTTTCAGTGCAGTAGGGGAGTGCGCCATCGCGATCCGATAGCTGATTCATTCCTTCAAGTAACGCCTGGGCAGTGTAATCATGGCCATATTGGCGGAACCGTATCGATTCCTCGAGCTTTGTTTCGACCATTCTCATTGCGAGAATGACACCAAGCGTCCCCTCACACCATACAAACTGCCGACTGAGTGCTGGCAACATTGTATTCATGGGCCGCCAGTCAAAAAAACCGGCGATGGCTCGACCACTGTCGCCCAAATATCCAGCGGGTTCGAAAAAAAGCTCGAAGATTCTATCGAGTCCTGCTCTGTATTTTTGTATTGCAGTGCGATCTTCGCCAAAGGCGAGAATTGCGAGCATCTGAGGATCCATATAAGCATCGGACAAATTGGGTGAGGTTTTGCTGCAGTCATAACTCGAATAAAACCCGCCAAGATCTCGGTCCCACATACTTTCTATGAAACGCTTGATGCTCCCAGCATTAGAGCGACAACGCGCTGAGGAAAATACTCTTCCCGCATTGCGAAGTGCTGCATGCGCGATGATGTTGTGTTGAACAGAAAGAATTGACGAAGTGGCGTCGCTATGCGGGTGAGTACGAACCCCAATGGAATCGATGCCGGAAAACGATATCGGGACGAATTGCCTAGACAGGCAGTTTAACGCGCGCTCTGCCATAGGTTGGTATGTTAGGTCGTTGAACGTTTCTTGAAAGGTCGTAGCCGCGAGAACTACCCATGCGACAATGCCCGAGGCGACGTGTTCGACCTCAATGCTCCCGTCAAACGCACACAGCAAATTACGGCAGGACATGGGCGTACCAGCCGGCGTGTAGGACTGAAACCATCCCCCATCAGAATCGCCGTTTTGCTTAATCTGGAGATGTTCCAGCGCATTGAGGATATGCGTTGCTGCTCGCCTTTCACCGCTGTGGCAAAAAGAAAGGACCGCGAGCGCCTGATCGTAAACAAAGGCGAGGTCATGCGTCTGATAGCTTCGAACCAGATATGCTGGTTTTGTAGCGTCGGGGATCGGCGATGCAAAAAATCGATTCAAAAGATTTTGTATCTGGGGATCTTCGTGGTTTTGATTTTGGGATAGGTTATGAACGGAGAAAGCGAGAGAGTCAGTCTCGTTGAGCCGAAACGGCAAAAAAGCCTTGCTGTCATGATAGTGGTCGACGTACAGACGGTCAGTAGTGGGTTGATAGTTTTTGTTTGCGAGTTGGCAGACAATTCGATCCACATCGCCTGCTAAATCGACGCGACCACTAAAACAGTTGCTTGAGTCGATAGCGAGCACCATCGGTGGGTGTGTGGGGCTTGTGAGCCGGCTAAGACTGTTTAGATAGACGAAAACACGCATATCTTCCATCTGTTTCGGTGTTGCCACAGTATCGATGCGGCCATGTACTTCTGCGTATCCTTCATCAACATGCTCTGTGACCTCGCTGTAGATTTTTGGCAAGGGAGAAATGACAGGAATGTCAAATTTGTAGTCGAGTATAGGATTGCCGTTGGTCGTGACTGAAAATTCTACGATCGCGTTTCCAGTGAACTCTCTAGAAGGCTGAAAATTGACTCGTAGGCCTTGTCCAAAAATGGTTCCATGCTTGCTACTCCAATGATACTCAAAATGGGATCCGGTAACGCCGTGGACTGTGAGGATAATCGGCTCTCCCGCATGCACTGGATGGTGCGAAACGCTCCCCGTGAGTTTTGTTGAGTCTCGATGGACGCCTGCGTGATCAACGGTCTCAGACAGATGGGTTACCATTAAGTCAGACCAGTCATTGATGATCCGCAAAAACTCTGCATTGACGCGTTTGACGTTGGCGGAGGGTTCGACATCCGCATCTTTGTTGGTATCGCTTTTGGAATTTGCGCGAAATGATGACAGGAAGGTGTCTGTCCAAACAGAAGACAGGAAGATGGTTCGTTGTTGGGTATCTAAGTTAAGGCGCTCAGCAAGCCTTTCTGCAGTTGTGATTGCGAGAACTTTCTTCTGGGAAATGATTTTGGATAGATTTCCGGGATCGATGTCCAGGAATCGGGCAAACGACCGCAGAGAATAACGAGGGTTCGTTTGCTTGCGGCGGCGCAGTTCCGCGCGGAGTATTTCGAGGTGGTAGTGAGACACAGCGTTTTTGTGTGTTGGTTTTTATGCGTTGTATAGGGACTAATGTTCGGCGTTAACAACAACTCCATAATGCTTGGTGCGAGACATCTAGATGACGTTTTGCCAAGTAGCTTTGTGGAAGGAAGAGTGTTTCACAGAAAGTGAAAAGTTACGTCGAAAAAATATTAAAGCTGTGGTTTGGGACAGACAACAAAGGCAGGTGAACAACTTAAGGTGTTGTCTGATCCGTACAACGGAACGGCAATTGCTGAAAATATGGCAATTGTCCGGACGAATGACGTTTTTGTCCGGAGCGCGGTTCGATTGTTAAGACGGGGCGGCGAGGAGTTCCCATTAAGAATCCGTTGTAATCAAAGGTAGTATAAGTGTATTATTGCAATAAATATAGGGTAATTTTTTGTTGTCCTAAGAAAAAGTATAGGCGTTAAAGCGCTGTAAATACTAACATAACTACAGATCCTTTCATATAATTACCCAATCCCACACGTACGCAGAGGTAGGCGCGTTGGCTACCCCAGATCGTTGCTGTTGGGCCGCGTTTTGGGCGGAAACAGCCAACTGTAACCAATCAGATTTTTAGCGAATAAATGTTTGATCTTGATCAGACGATGTCCGATTGGTCCGAGCCAAAAGAATAATGGAAACGACCCAAGTTGAGATCCTGTGTGGTCATGCCTGTTTTGTTTCTTAACTATCGTAATCGTGTCGAGATCAAATGGGACATCACTCCGTTGGTGTTTCATATAGACAACGGTTTGGCGGGCAGTGTGCTGCAAACAGCTTTAACGCATGCGGGCACAGGTGTAGCTTTCCTGTATTGGTAGAAAGATTGAGTCTGCTTGTTTTAGGAGAGTCGATGTTTATGCGGCAGTTTGACTTTGAGGTTGTTAGAGTTTTATTTCCCCTCGATTCCCATCGGGTGCTCCGGTTTGCGCGAACAAGATGGTCTTTGGGGATTGTCGCGGCGATTGTTTTTCAGTTTTATTCCGGCGCGAACGCAAGTCCTCAGGCATCGCTGTCGCTTAAGGAAACAGATGAAAATGTAGGCGTTTGTTTTCCTGCTACGTCACTCGCCGAGGGCCAGGGGCTGTCGATATCGTCGGTGGATTATGTGACCGATGTAGGGCACGACCGGCTGGACGCGTATTTGTCAATTTACCCGATTCAAAGCGAGTTTTTGCCGGGTCAAACAGTGACGCTCGATGGCGAGGGGAGTCGCGACATTCTCGATGAGGTGATCACGTGGGAATGGGTACAGGTCATTTCGGAGACAAAGGGGCCAGACGCTGACGTTGTTTTAGAATTTGTCAACGACGATGGAACGACCACGAATGATCCGCATAAACGCAGTGTTGCGAAGGTGGTTGCACCTGAGGTCGAGTGTGCTACGCAGTTTCGCGTTCGGTTGATCGTAAGTGACGGACAACAAACGACGCTAGATGAGATATCATTTACGGTTCGGCCCGAGCGGGAGCGTTCCCAATGCGGTGCGACCGGGCACACGGTGCCGAAAGATGTTGCGTATCCTCAAGAGTACGAGGCGTGCTTGAGAGCACACGAAGTGGCGTCGCAGAAGCATCGGGGTGTGTCAGAATTTACCCAGGTGGTTCGGACGTATATGTTTGAACTGCTCAAGCATCGCACTTCGGTGGAGGCGGCGTGTGAGTCGTTAGCGAAAGATGAGAAATCCTCCCCAGCGGCAGAGCGTCTTGTGGAGGAGATCGATCGAGAGCTATTGGCGGCGGCCCAAGCGTTGGTTCGCCACGACGCCACGCTGAAAGACAAGAAAGTGTTATGGGTTTCGACCGATCGGCAGAAAAACGTGCTTGGTTTTGCATCGCTGGGCGATGCGACTAGCCGGGCAGCAGATGGGGATTTGTTGTATGTGTTTGGCACCGAGCCCGAGCGGCCGGCGAGCTTGGCGGCGGGGGTCATTGTCAAAGCAAGCGAGCCGCTGGGACTAGTGGCGCCAAACCACGAGATCGCGCTTGTCCCTGTGGCACACGATTTCTTTCCCGTGTGTCTCTTGTCTGGGACCCAGGTGGTTCCGGCCGGGGAAGAAGTGACTGTATCTGCGGCTGGGAGTTACGATCTCAACGATGCCACGTTGACCTACGAATGGCGTCAAACCCATGGGCCGTTGATTGCTAAGATCGACGAGTGCAAACAAGTCGAGTGCAAATTTGACGCTCCAAAGACCCGCGACGGCGCGTCCATCGGCTTAGAAGTTCGTGTCCACAATGGCAAATATTGGAGTGAGCCTGAGGGGTTTTCGGTGTTTGCGGAGGGGACGCGCGTCGGCAAGCCAAAGCCGCTCGTGGAAGACTTTTTTACCGTTGGACTTTCTGGTTGGGAAAACGAGGCCAATCGGACCGACAAAGATCTCAATTCGCAAACCACCAAGCTGAACAAGCCAGCACATTGGGATCAAGCTGCCGAGACGGTGACGATTCCAGGCTTAACCGAGTACGCGATTCAGGGGATTTTCACCACCTATGATGTGCGCAAGACTTGGAAGAAGCGGGATTTACCGCTGGGGTTATGGGTCAAAGTACGCGGTCACGTGACGGATCAAAACGGCGACATGCTCAATGACGCCGCGTCGGCGTTTGTTGAAGTCAGGACTTTGGAGCGCCAAGAAAGCTTTACGGATCATCGTGGCAGGACACACAAACGGAAAATTCCGAGCAAGACGATTTATACCCACGAGCTTTCCCTGCAGGCGCGGAGCGGAAAGTGGCTCGAGCAGCGGATCGAATTGGGCTCGATATTGCGGCAGCATAATCCTGCGGATCCCTTAGCCCATTTTGTGGTCGCGATTGTTCGTAAGAACGCTTTTGACGATCCGAAGACTGCCGGAAACGAGAGCAAGTGGCAAACGATCGAAATCGACTCGGTTCGGTTGGAGACCCAGGACATTAGCGATTGGAACCCGGGCCCGGTGGCCCGCGGTCTGGTGCGCGATGCAGCACCGCTAGAGGCGTTGTCGGGATCGGTGGTCGCAGAAGGCAGGGGAGACGATAGCAAGGTTTGCGTGACCCCGCCCAAAGATTACTCGGGCAATGACGCTGCCCACGTGTGGGTCCGTGATAGCAAAGGCCAAGAGGTTCATACCATTGCCTCGATGAATGTCGTGAATGTCATCGACAACAAACCTGTTGCTTTATGTGCCGGGAGCATTCGCCCCATCGAAGTCTATGGTGGCGATCAGGTCGTTCTCGATGGTCGCTACAGCTATGATCCGGAAGGGGAGGTGCTTTCGTATCTGTGGAATTCTTCCGATGGTCAAAAATTGCGCAAATTGGTCGGCGAATCGGGGGTTGTTCACGATGAGGTATCAGAAGCCCAAGCTGTATTTGTCGCACCGACAGTGACCGAGGAAACTCGCTATTCGTTTGTGCTCAAGGTGAAGGAAGCGACAACGGGAAAATCGGAGGACGACCGCGCGGAAAGTGAATGCACCACCGAGGTGATTGTCAAGCCATTTGCCGAAGACGCTGATCACCGCGTGTGCCCCGGGGACGACACCGCGCACGAGGACTTGGCGGATGCCCTACGTGCGGCCGAAGACGGCGATGTGATCGAATTTTGCCCCGGGACGCATACAATCGGCGGCCTCGAAAAGTATTGGACGATTCACAAGCAGGTAACGTTGCGATGCCTCGACCGCAAGACGACAATCCTACGCGGTTTGAGCGAAGATACGCCCGTTTTGTCCGTGAAGAGTTCGAATGTGCGGATCCAGGGATGCACGATCGAAAATGGCTCGATCGGGGTATGGGTGATGCAGGGTGATCTTGAGAGCAAAGGTCAGTGGAGCGAGAAGCGCATCGCGTCGCAAGGGGACGGTGGGGGTTGGTCGTTTGGTACCAAGAGAGTTTGGGTGCCCGGTAAAAAGTTCACAATCTACGAGGACGTGCAAATGGTCTCCAACCACTGTCGCTCCGTAGATGATTGCATTGTCATCGATGGAAGCCAGGGGCACCGGCGGTCGCGGAGCAACGACGGGAATGCAGGAACGAAGAATGTGACCATTCAGGGGAATTTGCTCGAGGCGAGGGAGTGTGGTGTTCGCTCCGAAGAGGGTGTGCTTGGCGACTTGGCTGTTGTCAATAACGATTTTGTCGGATCGTCTTGTGGTCTCAAGGTGACGACAAAGGCCTCAAAAACGAAGGCGCGTACCCAGGGGAACTGGTTTTCCAACGTTTACGACCCATTGTATCACAAAGATGACAAGCGCAATCGTATCGCAGTGACGAGCGGCAAATGCCCTGTAGGCAATGTATGTTCAGACAAGCCGCGTGAAGATACGCCCGATGTCTCGGCATCGACGGTTCGGATTACCCCCAATACGCCGCGGGTTTTATGTTCGCCCGATGCAAAAGAACCGCAGTGTGTGCCGATTCCATTTTCTGTGGTGAGAGAGCCTGTACAGCGTGAGTCAGGACAGGAAGAGCTGACCGCGTACTATACCATTACCTATCCGCCGTCTTATAGTCGGTTGTGGTGCGATGGAAAAGAGATTCTCAAGCATCCCTATCCATCTCGGTCGATGCCACGGATGACGTCGTGGAATTGTCTCTACAAGGTGGGGACGCAAAATGATGAGTTTCGTGTCACGGCGGCTCTGGGCAATAGCCATGTCAATGAACAGACGATTTCGATTGTTCTAGACGGTTTGGGAGTCAAGCAATCGAAGAAGGCAGTCACCCACGTGGCGTATGATGAAGGAACGCCGGCATCGCCGATCTCGGCGGCACTTGCGATCAGTAATCCCGAGCCCGACAAAGAGATGTCGGCGCACGTGTTGTTCAGCCCGAGGTATGGCACCGTGTCCATTGCCCACGGGGTGATTACCTATACGCCCTATGGTTCGACAGTCGATGACTGCGTGAAGCTATCGCTTGTTTATGCAGGGGAAGATCCTGAGTCGGGGGAGCCACAGTGGATATGCTTTTCCAAGTCGGGGGCGAGCATTTCGCCGGAAGCGCCCGAGTGGCACCAAGAGGTGTCGGTTGATTCTCTCAACAGAGTTGCGCTGGCCGATGACCCGAAGAAGTTGAAGAGCGAGTTTGTCGATGGCGGTGTGTTTCGCACCGAGGGGATGAGCTCCTTTGCGATCGATGAACATGGACAAGTGGTTTCTCGCAATGTCGATGCAGATTTTGTCGCCAATAACACCGAAGAACTGCGGGATGCCTTGGCGGGGATCAGCAGTAGTACGACCAAAGGGGTGTATATCTCAGCAGCGAATTACCCCTATGAGAGAGAGGAAGCCCAGCCCTATGAAGTGGGCGGCGGCTCGCATATTGTCTGCCAGCCCGGCGCGATTTTGCCGAGCTTGAAGGTCTCGGGCAATGGCAGTCGTATCGAGTTTTGCACGATTGCCGGCGATATGCGGGTCAACGGCAATAGCAATACTCTTGTTGGCGTCGAGGTTTTGGGGAACTTGCAGCTCATCGGTCACGGAAATGAGCTGCAAGACAGCATGGTGCTCGGGAACATTGATTTGGGCGGCAAGAAAATTCATAAGTTCGCGAGAACCAGCAAAGAGGTCTTTAGCTATGGGCGCTATGGCAAGAAAGCGAAGAAGACGAAATGGGAACAGTCGTTGCCGCAGTCCGACGGGGTTCGAATTGAGAACAGTGTTGTCTATGGCAATATATCCCAGGCGAATATGGACTTTCACAACCATAGAGATACACGCTCGCCATTAAGCCATAACCACAAATATCCCACGAAGACGCTCCCACCGCCGACGCCGGCGACAATTTACTTTGTTGACTCGGTGATTCACGGGACTGTGACAACGCCGCTTGCGCAAGAGTGGGAGGGGGTTGGTCCCCAGGGGGGGGCACCGGTTGCCACTGAGGATTCAGATGACGCGGGGACTTCGGATGGTTCAAAAGCTGCGTTGTCTTCGATGTCAGAACGCAGCACGTATATCGAAGCACCGCCGATAACACTTAAGACCAACGAAGATACCGCAAAGGAATTTAGGCTGTCAGCGACGTATTTTGGCACAGGGTCGCCGTCCTTTAATATTACCAGCCTCGGGCTTGGCGACGTTCTTGTCGACGACGTGCCGGTGGACAAAAGCATGTTGCCGCTCGAGGTCTACAATACCAATACGCTGACCTATGTGCCACCGCTCAACTACCCAGGCAATCAACCAGTTGGGCTCGATTCGATCGGCTTTTGTGTGCGCAATGGCGACAATCCCGCTGCCACTTGCAAAACAGATGAAAGCAGCGACGAGACGCATCTATCGCCATCAGTAATTTTGTATGACGATACATTGGCGATGGAGGTGGTCGAGGGGGAGGACGAGTGGCAGGGCTGGTCGCCCTATGTCGTGTCGCTACAAACCGGTGTCCCCGTCGAAACGGAGCTTGAAGCTAAGCATGCGAGCAGTAACGGGCTCTACTTTGGGGAGCGGGCCAACGGTGTCTCCGCGGGGTTTGTCAAGGAGTATCAGGTCGCGGGGGGGAGCGCGCTGTCATTGCGGTTTACCACGCGTACGCGGGGGAATTCGCTCAAGGTTTCGGTACTCGACAAGGCGGGTACGCTGCTGCAGTCGCAAAAATGGGGCCGTGGCGATGACTACGTGACGGAGACGCTACAGTTGGATTTATCTGAAGTTCCTCCCGGAACCGAAGTGATTCGGGTGGCCATTCATGAGGACTTGAAAGGCGACACGCCGATAAAGCCCTATTTACGGCTCCAAGACGTGCAGTTAACTGGGGCACAGTTGATTTCAGCTGCGAAACAATCACAAGTTGCCCACTCTGTGGTTGCGATTATGGTGAAAAGCGAAAACGACGGTCCGGAGATTCCCGACAAAAGCGTGAAGGTCGATGCAGGATCGGTGGTACTCATCGATGTCGGCGAAGGCGCAACCGATGCCGAAGGTCACGGCTGCTGCAAACTGGTTCCGGGGCGTGCGCGCGTGCGGGCGCAACAACCGGCTGCGGATGAGGACAGCAGGGAGCTCGCAGACGATGAGCCAGAAGCTCCGGTAGCAAAAGTCGGATATGCTCATGCTGGCAACCAGATGCGCCTGCAGTATGTCGCCCCCGATGGCCCGGCTAAAGTAACAATCGAATACACCGCGCAGGATGATTTAGGCGCGGTGAGCACCGGGCTGGTCCATGTTGAGGTCGCCGAGTCCAAAGCCACGGTGGTCAAGACGACGATGCCGGCCAATCAGCGCAAGCCGCTGGTTTTTGAGCCACCTGCGCAAGACAAGAGCGCGCCGGACAAAAGTCAGCGCGACGGGGTCGTCGAGGTGCAAGCGGTTGCCAAGTCGCACGTGCTCGTCGCGGCAGATGGTTCGGGGCTGTTCACCGACCCGTGCGATGCATTTGATTCCTTTGGCGAGGCAGATCTTCCGGTGCGGATGGAGACAGGGCTAACGGTTGTTGTCAAGCCCGGGCCATATCGCTTGCGGGAGGGATGCGAGGTGCAGCCGGGTATTTCAGTGATTGGCTATGGTCCTTCGCTAACCAAGTTTTATGGGGTGATCTCTGTTACCGATCTGCTGCCTGCGGATATTACCGGAATCGGGTTTTACGGTGGCTTGGCGACCGTGGACGGGGATGCGCAGCTTGCCGAATTTGGTTTTAAGCGCGTGACGGCGGAGGATGCGGCCAGCGGCAAGCGGTCGTTTAGCGGTAAGTTGTATCTGGAGGCAGCGACCTATGGGGGCGAGGGCGGTGTCGAGATCGCCGGCGGAAGTCATATTATTTTTGGACCCGGCGCGGTGATGACCGGCCCTGTGCGGATCAAGGGATCGCACGTGACGATGGAGAACTGTCATCTCACAGATGGCATCGATATGAGCGGTGAGACTTCGTATCGGAAGCTCGGGGGCGGACGCAAGCCCGTCTTTGTGAACAAGCGCGTTCCGCGTGTGCATACGGTGAACTTGATCGACTGCAAAGTCGAAGGCGGCATTTACCAAAAACCGCTTGGTCCGGATCGGTCGCTGACGCGGCAACAAACAATAAAATTGAAATCGTATGGCTACAAGTCCGAACCAAAACCGAAAATCGGTGGGCTCAGGACCCCGGGAACGACGATTGGCGGAGACATCGAGATTGTCATCAAGCATGACCCCGAGGCGATATCGCAAGATCTCGAAGGGCCACTTGCAGCCGGGATTCACATCACTAACACGGAGTGGACCTTACATAAAACCGTCCGTGCGAGTTCGACGCACACCTTCTTTCGCACCGAGGGCGATTTTCTCGGCAATATTCAGATATACGGCAACGGTTTTTGCGATGGGGCATCGTGGGAGCTCGATCTGGAGATTGTCAAGAGCGCGGACCGTCGCAACGGCCTCCATGACTTTTATGAAATTGCGAAGCGGTTTCAGAAGGGGGGCGGACGCAAGTTTCGCATGTGGGGGAACGAGGGGTGCCCATCGGCGCAGGCGGTGCGTGATGCGGTTGGCTACTACGTGAAAAAGCCACCGACGTACTGTGACCTCGAGGACAAGGACGGCAATGTGCTGCGGACGGGGGCATTTGTCGGGCCCAAGGAAACCATTTACGTGCGCAGTAGCAGTGAGGTTGGGGCCAAAGATTCGTTTGTGATGCTTCAGGTCAATGGCGATCAAGTTGATGAGCACAAGATGGAGGTCTTGATTGAGGAGCCGCCAGTGTTTGCGTCGCTTGTGAAGGCAAAGACCACGGTGGGGATTCCGGTTGACATTGAGATGCCTGGGCAAGCTGGGCAAACCCTGTTTTTACCCAAAGAAAAAACCGCACAAGACGGCAGTGCCACGGTCAGTGGAAACCAGGTTACGTATAGGTCTTCTGTGGGGCACTACGATGGCAAACAGGCAATGCTCTCGCATCCCTTTGTCGACGATACCTTTGATACGCCGAATGGCAACGGGTCGTATCGGATCGAGGCAGAGTCGTCGCAACGGACCGATCCCAATGGTGTCATCCGGGGGGGAATCGGGTTTATCGATTTTGTCGGCCGATCTGGAGGCAACAAACTGCAATGGAAATCATCGGGAGTGATGGTTCGCAAGGTAGATATCTCAAAATGGACCGGAAGAGGAGATTTTGTTCTCCAGCTCGATTCAAAGAACGTGGAAGGGAAAAGCAGCTGGGCGGTGTATACCGCCGATGGGCGACGCGTCTTTGCTCCACCAGCAAATCCGAAGGCCAAGGACACCGGGGTGATATCGACGGGTGAGGGCGGCGAGAAAAGCTTGTATACGGTAAATCTCGCCCCCTATCTCGGTTCCGGTGAGCGCACGCTTCGGTTTGAGTTTAAGATTACCGGGGGAGATTACAAAAGTACGGTGCTGGGTCGGTTGCGGCTGTATGGGCTGCGGCTCACCGGTGAAATAAACCAGGAAATGCATGAAGGGCCCGATACTTTCGATTATGGCTACCGCGATAGCGACGGCAAAGAGGTGATGGGCAAAGTAGAAGTCGTTGTCGATGGCGTCCCGGTCCAAGAGGTGTTTTCCGATTCGTTTGAAAAAAATCTGTCCGGTTGGGAGTTGTTTGCGCGGACACGGCCAACGGTCAATGGAATCAAATGGTATGGCAGTTCGGACTATCGGATTCGTCGCAATGTCGACGCCAAGACCGGCGAAACCTCGGCGCGTGTCGAAGGGAAAGGGACATACGGTCAGGCGGGAATGTACAAACAAGAGCCTTTGGGGGCATGCTTTGGCAAGCAGCCGATGACGGTGGCATTGCGTTATAAGGTGACGCCGCATCCGAATCAACCACTGTACTTGCGGCTCTGGGATGCGGCTTCTCCGATGGCGGCTCCGCCCTTGTATCAGCAGCGGTTAGCCGCCCCGACAACCAATTGGTATCGGCACAGCGAAGATATTTCGCACCATCTAGACCCCCACGTGCAGACGCTTCGGATCGCAATAGTGTTTGACGATGGCAGCTCTGCGACAAAGCGCGAGCTGTCGGTGAGTGACATATCCTTGTCCTGTGGTGGTATGGAGCAGCCTCCGGTACTCGAAGGCAAACGGCTTGTGTTTGTTGATGACCGCTTTGATTCGGACCTGGAAGGTTGGTCGTATTCGACGATGGCGAACAGTCAAGCGCCGATCGAGCCGAGGCCAGAGTCTCCAGATTTGTCGATACAAGAGACGGACAAAAATGGTTTTGCCCACGTGAAAACGGCCACCACCGATCATAGGGGATTCATGGAGAAAGTGGCTTCGCTCGAGGGGCGGAGCCAAACCCATCCTGTCATGTTTTCGTTTCATTCCCGTGGCACAGGAAGGAACAACAAGAAACAGTTGCCGCAGTTTACGGTGCAGGATGCCGATAGCGGTGC
>CBDCWZ010000006.1:0-30604 GCA_965223575.1 Kofleriaceae bacterium | reverse complement strand
ATCGCTCCAGTATACGTTGCCAATTTCATCTTCATCGGAGCCATTGTCGCGTGCGCGAAACACAATGCGGTCAGGACCAACTTGAACGATTGTTCGGTCCTGGATAATGCGACCGTTACTCAATGTATCTCCAGACCAAATATCCTCAATCAAACCAGTGCTTGAATAGAGTTCGACGCCGCTTTTTGCGCATGTATTGATATCGTTGCAATCTGCATCAAACACAAGGGTCCCCCCCACCAGCGAGATCTCCCTAAGGGGAGAATCGCGCCTCCGCCATAAGCAACGACAGGCCCAGCACTTGTGGAAAGAACCTGAGAAATCCCGCTGCGCGTATTGGAACCAAAGGGTGGTGGTGGCCCTGGGCGATCGAGGGAATGGCGAAAATGGAGGACTCCATCAGCGATGTTAAAATTTTGCGGGTCAGGCACAGCACCTTCCACCGTCAACGAGGGAATGTTGACTTGCTGGGTACCACTGGGAGTGCCATCACTGCGCCAAAGAAAGTGATTCCGACTAAAATATGCAAAGTCGTCAAAGGCGATAATCTCCTCTATACCGGGGGAGCCTGCGTTCGTGATCAGATCTTCGGTAACACCAGAGTTGTTCATCGCCCACAAGCGATTGCCGCCGTAAAAAATGATTCGACTTCCCGCAACTACGTGATTAGAGGTTTCCAAGCCGCTGAACTGCGCTACCGGGCCAATTCGCACCGGAGTTGTCACCTTAGGACGACACGGAATGCGGATGCGCAATCCAGAAGACCCAGGGGAATACTGATGCCACTTGGGGCCAAAACATGCTACGTCTTTGCTTGCAATGGGTGGCGTTGTGAACTTTGTCGATAGGTTTTTCTCCGCGAAGCGTGTTTCAAAGTCATGGATTGCTACTCCTGGCCCCGTGTTATCGAAACCAATTCCATGCAAATCAACACCATTAGGAGCCTTAAGCAGCCCCTTGGGAATCGTAATCACGAGCTCCCCGAGGCTCGAAGCCGCAACATCTTGCAGGTAACGGTTGCGGCTATTCATGGTCGCTTGCACGTCTGCAGGACGAGCATTTTCCTCATAGCAAGCGCGGTATCCATGCGACTCCTCGGCAGTCTTTCTCCACAATACAAACGTCGTATCGTTGTCAAACGCAATGCGCAGATTGTTGCCAAATTCGCGGTTCGCACCATCAATTTGATACACTTGCTCGGTTGCAAAGCTGTTGTCGATCCAGGCATATCCCATATCAGAGATCGTTGCCTCGCAAGCCTCTGGAACGCTAATGACAATTTTGCTAGGACTCACAAGTGGTTGCTGAGCGGATGTGATCGTTTCAACCAACACCGGCGCAGCGGTGACAAGACTAGAAAACTGTATTGTTACATCTGAGGGCATCACCCCATCCTCAAAGAATACTCGATCGTCGTATGGCCCCGCAGTGATGCCAAATACCTTTGGGAAGGGTTCTATGTTGCGATTATTGGGTGCGTTTGCATCTGGGCGCAATTGTCGTAGCGAAACCATGTGCGTGCCGTCATTGTGGGTTGCTGCTGCGTCTCTTAGTTGCTCCCAGTTGGCAGCTATTTCGTTGAGAGCGGGAAGAATCTCCCCTTTAATGGTCCATTGCTCAAGCAGTTGGTTGAGATATACACCGGGACCAAACTGTGACATGGCCAAGTATTTCGTACTGTCTCGGATAGCGTGCCTAAGTTGCAAAATATCAAACGTGTCAAACACAGCAAGTTGATTCCCAGATGCAGACATGGTCAGGTAAAATGCATCATCAATCGACCAATCTACACCGGTTTGCGTTGTTCCCTCCACGGTTTCGAGCGCCGAACAAGTGAATAGTGACAGGACCCCCTTTTTGTTCCCCGCAGTGACATGATGTGCCATCATCCGCGCCCAATTTACACCCAACTTAACTAGGGCTGTTCCGGAACCAAACGAAGTGAACGAGTTGATAACATAGGGATCGCCGGTAGTCTGCTCAGAGAACCCGTAAAGAGACGAATAGTGGCCGATTAGCGCGTTTCCGATCGCGACCTGGCCGTTCAGAGGGCCCCATATGCTCGTTCCGATTCGCCCGTTTAACCCATGGCTGGCAACGCGCATCACTTGGATATCGGGATTCTCAAGAATATCGATGAGAACCTCGAGATAGTCGGTATTTGCCGACGCCGCGGTGGGGTTGAGAATATCTGCAAAGGTTATGTCGGATCCTGTCGAGTCTACCAGTTGGTAGCCGTCAAATATCTCTAGAAATATAGGAAGACTACTCGCCTTTTCAAAGAGCGACTCAAAAATGCCCCGGTAAAACGACCAATGCGCCACCTGATTGGTATAGGGCGTCAACGCAATACCTCTGAACGCACCCAATTCGTTGTAATATTGACTGCTACCCGATGTCGCCACTGGCGGACTTCCGGGGGGAGCGGCAAGTGCTCTCAGTGCACGCGTCGTTTTCGATACAATGCCAAGTCGATCTACGATCCCTTGTGGAGCGGTATCCAAGTCGAATGAACTGGCCAAGAACTCTACGGTGTCGCGCACCTTTTTGTAGCGAAACCAATCTGAACGATGCAATGTTTCATGTCCATCGGGGACAAAATGGACAACCGACCCCGCGACTTTGTCGTTGTCATATTGTGACTTGATTTGTTCGATCGAGAGCTCCAACCTGGAAGTTTGCTCGTCGACGATTGACAGCGGAAACGCATTGCTCAGGATTTCCCAATCGGCGTGCTGCAACCCAATGTCAAACACGCGACGAAAGTTTGGATCGTTCGGCACAAGAACAATGCGATCGTCTTCAAATCGATGCGACTGAACGAGTGATTGCGCGGTAGCATCGGTAGTCAAAAACGCCGTAACCTGGTCGCGATAGGCGTCATTCTGTTTGTTCATGTTATAGAAGCATACTACCTTGCGCAGTACATAGATCGCGCTTTGGTCCGGACCGCCAAGAACAAGCTTGTCGCAATCGGCACGAAAGTCTGCACTATAGTCGTTAACATGGACCGGTTGGCTATGTCCCGCGACGTTGGCAAATACCCGCGCCTGCACCGTCGCGCGCTGGTCTTCGCTAAGTTGAGACGCGATGTCCAACGCTTGCCGATATGACAGATCACTAGATGTCGTCTCACCACTGTCAATAGAAAACGTAAGCTCGATAAACGGTGTATCCTGCTTTTCTGGCTCGACAAAATGGATCGAAGGCCGATCGGACGAAAACATTACCGCGCCGGCGGCGCTGGAGATTGTTTGTGCGACCGCTTGACGTTGTTTGGCGGTAATACGGTTGTGAATATCCGCTATGCTCGCGATTTGCACGTACTCGGCATCCGCTGGCAACACGTGCCCGTTGAGCGTTGCTTCGTACAGAGTGCTTATCAACGGCTCCAGGGCCAACCACTGCCCACGAAAACGATGCTCCCGAAGTTGCTCGGTGGTCAATAAACCAGACCCCGGCGTCAGCGTAAACGTTACTGATTCAACAACAAGCGGCTTTCCAATTGTACAGTCCGACTCCAGTCGCGCACCAGCGGTATGCACGCCAGCCGGGAGCGTTTCGCTGCGCGATACTAGCGTGCACGCACCCGCGGCGATAAAAACTGTTTCTGTGTGATCCGTGCGTGTATCACAGGTGGGGGTATCAACACCAAAAAGGAATGATACGCTCGTCTCACCAGCAGAATCCCCTTGGTTGCAGACATTTACCTGCAACGTGACGGTATTCTCGTCAGTCTTCGCCTCTAGGGTTTCGAGGCGAAAACTGGGAGCTTGAAAAGTCTCGTTTGATCCGCCGCAGGATACCCAACAACCAACGGCAACAACAGCTCCCAAGTATTTTACAAGTGAGTACATCACGATATCTTTCTTTTACGGTACTCAGGCTGCTGAGCACGCTCGATTGGGAAACGAACGCGTCCGGATCGTTTTTTTTGGTATATTATTACCGAAACGTCGTTTTCTTGCGTGTCTTGTTCGCGTAGGTACGATCAGCTTTGCGCCATCAAATTTGCCACGAATGTTCGCTAGTTTCGTTCCGGTGTCTTGATAGGATAACTGATGTCTAAGAACACACCTGTGGGCAAGCTTGCGTTTGGCTCTTATTGGGCACGTTCCGGCGGCGACGGTTGTTCCCGACGCATCGACAAGCGCAATCGATGTTGCATTTTGCGAGTCTATCGCTGATATCAGGAATGCAATTTGACTGCGCCACGGAACAGAAGAATTGGAAGTAGAAAAATTTACGTTATGATTCATGCGAAAAACGTCATTTGTTCTATGAACCCAACTCGCAGTTGTCGTTGAGGTGGTGGGGGTTTGCGCAACCACTTTTAGGCTTGTGAACATGTTGACATCGACGTCACCGAGGTACTTGCCGCTGCAAGCGGCACTAGGGCCCAGCTCTACTTTGAACGTCGGAATCCGATCTCTTGGATACCGTGTGTCTGGGATGATCTCTCCCGTTCCAAATAGGTTGAATCCTTTTTGTCGGTATGTCTCCAAACATTCGCGGAGCTTTTCGCTCGGCAGATAGAGCTGACTTTTCCGACTCTTAGATTCGGAAGTCGTTTTCTTGCGATCTGCCCACTGCCTAAAATCGTGGCAATCCTTTGGTCCGCGTGAATGACCGCCCCGCCATCGATGGAAATCTCGGCGGAAGTTGCCGCATTTGCCGGTTTTACAGCAAATGCGAGTCCTAGGATGGCGACAACGACAACATAGATGCCATATCTTGATTTTTCTTGACTCGTGATGACTCCATTTTTCAAACAACAGGTTAATAACGACGTTAAGAAACTTATAGGGGCAATGCTGCTAGGGCAATGTCCAAAACTCCGAATTATCTGTCTGTTCTGCTGGCACGTCGATCGAACAGTAGGTGCTTTGGCAACAGAATTCTCTTTAAGAGAGTGGATTCTCTTTAAGGGAAGGTTGACAGAAGCGCTGTGCCTCGACTGCCCCATCAACGGTCCTAGTTGACGATGACGTCATGCGCATCAAGCCGGACGAGCAAAAGCAACTCTCTCGTTCTACCGTTGGCATACCTCACAAGCAGTCGATAAATGCCTGGTTGTGGTCGTAGCGCTGGATTTGCGACGCCAAATTCGCGGGAGCCCCGGCCCTGCATTGTTTTGTCGTAGCGAACCCGGTAGTCAAGAGTGCACGCTTCATCTGCCGGACATAAACACAGCGCTTTGTTTTTGCACCGCGTTTCGAAAACCCCCTCTCCCGTGGGACTAAAGAGGCGAATAGACACTGCTTTTTTCGAATCAAAATCTGACAGCTTGAACCGGAGGAAATGATTCGCTGCCAAGTACGGGGGGGTTGCTCGAGAATATGTGTGTTCAAAGAAAAGTTGGCTTCCAGATGCCTGCTTCCACGCTGCTGATGTCCCAGTGCGCGTCACGATTGGTGCGTTTGTCGACGAGCTCGTTTGCAAGAGAACTTGGATCGGACGAAGATGTGGTGAGCAATCAATCGTTGAAAAGATAAAGCGCCGTTTTGTCTTGGCTATTTTTCCTAACCCCCGCAACGTTACGGCGCCCGGCGCTCTCCTTATGCATCGCTCGAGCTTTGTCGAATCACCTCGAAAAACAACACGGATTGCATACGGGTCTGATTGATCTGCCGTTCCTTTTCCGTGTATCATAAAAACATCGCCTTTTCGCTTGGTGCTGCTTATCTCGACCAGATCAACGCGAAGATGGCTTGGATCGCTTGCTTGTGCCGGCCCGATCCACATTGCCATGCTCGCAATTCCCAGAACAAATATCGTGGCTATAGGTTTCATATCTACCTTTCGCGGTTGCACTACGGGGTGAATTACATGCCTGTACATTGGGTTCTCTTTCCAAATAAAACCCTTCGTTTAACAAGCTTCTAATTTCTAGTCGCCCGTAGGGCCCGAAAGATGCGAGAATTCTTTTAAGGATCCGAAATTTCTTGTATTTGCCTCGATTGCACAATTGGCCGTCAATTGGCGACCGACCTAGACAACCAACGCCCCAACGGGTTTTTTACCCCAATGGCCGAGGCGACCGAGGCACCGGGAACTATCGCCCACTGGCAATCGATTCGGTCTGCTCGATGTCCCCAGCTCCAGTTCCGTGGTCAGCCCTTGTGGATCAATATAGCGAATGGGGTTGTTGCGCACGTACAGGCACGATTGTAGTACGCATTCGATAATGTGCCTTGACGACCCACGATTGGACCGCAGCGATTGTCGTCACTATTGCACGTGACGCCCCCAGTAGCAAAACTATTGATGACACCAGTTCCACTGTCTTCCAGGGAGCCTACGAGTCCGCCGACCTCTGACGTTGTGGATGTAACATTGCCCGTGGCGACCGAATTCGCAACGATGCTGCTCCTCACCGTACCGACAAGGCCGCTGTAAGACCCACCGAGCGGGATTGTGACGACATTAATTGCTCCGGCAGTATGGCTGTTTGTTCCGCGTGCGCCGCCAGCCATTAGCACAACAAGGCCACCGAAGTGGCGCTGACCGGTGCCGGTGATTGTCACGGTAGAAGACGATGTACTGACCATCGCGCCATTGGCGACCGATCCAACCAGGCCACCAACTCGTGTCCCGTTCCATTTATCGTTCCGCTGGAGTGGGCATTCATGACCACCGCACCGTGTTCGAGAAGACCAACCAATGCGCTGGGCATTGTTGCTGCACGCAAACGCACTGCATGTGTCGTTGGCATCGCAAAAGGTTGAGATGCAGTCGGCGTTGGTGTCGCAGCGATCGCCTTGTGCACAACGGGCACAATTGCCACCACAATCCACATCTGTCCCATCGCCGTTGTTGTGCACCTCATCAAAGCAGGTTGGTACTGGATGAAAGCCGATTCGACCGCAGGATAGTACGGTGAGTGAGATCGAGACCCAAAAGAGTTTTGTACGAATCTATTCATTTTACTGGTATGCATACAGAGGCACAATATGTCCTCATTGGGCTGAGGTAGGTATCCGTGCGTGTTATACTCACGAGTTTTGACGAAGAACCTGCTTTTTTCGCTAGTCGTTTGACTGGACTCATCTCGGGGTAGGTTGTGCACCTAAGTTGCGAATCATCGCCGCTTGGCCGTCGGCGTGATAGCTCGATCGGACGAGAGGGCCGGCTTCGACATGCGCGATGCCGAGATCGAGTGCAAATTTGCCCAGGGCGTCAAACTCCTCGGGTGGGACATAGCGGGCGATGGGCAAATGGTTTGGCGACGGCTGCAGGTATTGTCCAAGGGTAACAACGTCAACGCCGAGCTTGTGGACATCACGCAGGACTTCACGGACTTCATCTAGGGTTTCGCCAAGTCCGAGCATGAGGCCAGATTTGGTGATGGCTCCTCGGTTGTGTGCGTGCGCGAGGATTTGATAGCTGCGATCGTAGCTCGCTTGTACCCGGACCTGACGGGATAATCGCGGTACGGTCTCGAGGTTGTGGGCAAATACGTCTGGTTGCGAAGCGAGCACGGTATCGACATCTGTTGTATTCCCCTTGAAATCGCCAGTGAGGACCTCGAGTGTCATCGAGGGGCAAGCGGTCTTTACCTGCCTGACGGTCTCGGCCCAATGCGCCGCACCGCCGTCAGCGAGATCGTCACGATCGACGCAGGTGAGCACGGTATGTTCAAGTTCCAACTCCGCCAGCATTTCAGCGACGCGGCGGGGCTCATCTGGATCTGGAGGTTGTGGTTTGCCGGTAGCCACGTCGCAAAAGCGGCACGACCGCGTGCAAATGTCGCCGAGGATCATGATTGTGAGCGCGCGACGCGTCCAGCACTCGCCGATATTGGGACAGCTGGCACTTTCGCATACGGTGTTGAGCTTCAGCTCGTGGACCCGGTTGCGCAGTTCGAAGAACGATGGCTTGGAGGGGAGCTGGGCGCGAATCCACGCGGGATGGCGTGTGCGCTGTGCTGCCCCATCGACAACCGGTAGCCGGCGTCGCTTAGAGGGACTAGAGGTGGATGGCGTGTCCGAGGGCATCCTCGGTTGCCTCTTTCATTGCTTCGGCGAAAGTCGGATGCGCATGAACGGTATGGAGCAGGCTCTCGGCGTTGACTTCGGTCGTTTTTGCGAGCGTCGGTTCGGCGATGAGATCGGTTACGGCAGGGCCGATCATGTGGGCACCGACAAGGCTGTGATCGTCGGCGCGCCAAATGAACTTGACCAGTCCGGGGTACTCCCCGGCAGCCATCGTTTTGCCAAGGGGCTGAAATGGAAAACGTCCAATTTTGACTTCTATCCCCTGGGCTGCGGCGGCTTCCTCGCTAAGACCAACCGAGGCGATCTCTGGGTGGCAATAGGTACAAGCTGGGATCGAGTCGTAGGGGATCTTTGGCGGCCTTAGCCCAGCGATAAACTCGGCGACAAAAACACCCTCAGCGCTCGCGACATGGGCCAGGGCAGGTGGGCCGATAATATCGCCAATCGCGTAAATGTTCGGTGCCGAGGTTTGCAGGTTATCATCGACTTGGATAAAGCTTTTGTCCTGCGAGATGCCGAGGTTTTCGAGACCCAGGTTCTCGACGTTGCCCTGGATGCCAATGGCAACCAACAACTTCTCGGCGACAATCGGAGCTGGAGCAGCTTTCCCGGGCTCCCTTGGTTGCACTTGTATCGTGACCCCGCTGCCTTGGGGCGTTGCCCCGGTGACGCTGTGGCCCAGCAATAGCCGAATGCCACGTTTTTTGAATGCGCGCTCTAGCTCTGTACGGATCTCTGCGTCCTCGTTGGGCACGAGGTGCGGCATGTATTCGATAATCGTCACTTCACAGCCAAGCGATCGATAAAAGGACGCAAACTCGACGCCGATAGCCCCAGCACCAATGACTGCAATCGATGTGGGCCGCTCTGGTAGGGTCATTGCGCGCCGGTAATCGATCACGCTTTTGTCATCAAATGCCACATTAGGCAATGCTCTCGCTCGAGCACCCGTCGCAAGGATAATATGCTTTGCCGATAGGAGATGTTCCCCGCCCTCATTTAGGTGAATATTGACCTTGGCTGTGCCGCTTGCGCCCGCGGCTTTATGAACCAGTCTAGCGGTTCCTGGAATATGGTCGATTTTGTTTTTGCGGAGCAGGTAGCCGACGCCCTTGTTAATGCGCTTGGTAATCTTTCGCGATCGCGCAACCATTGCTGCAAAGTCAAACGATACGTTGTCGACCTTGACGCCAAACTCGTTGGCGCGGTGACACAATTCAAGAATCTCTGCCGAGCGCAACAATGCCTTGGTCGGTATGCATCCCCAATTGAGACAGATCCCACCGAGCTCGGTGCGCTCGACGCACACGGTGCGGAACCCAAGCTGGGCGGCGCGAATTGCGGCGACGTACCCGCCCGGACCGCTACCAATTACAACAACATCACATTCACTTGGGTGGCTTGCCATTTGGATACTCTATAACGCTAGGGACTCTGGTTGCTCGAGAATGGACACGAGCTCGCGCAGGAACATCGCACCCAGCGCACCGTCGACAACTCGATGATCGCATGAAACGGATAAGGACATTCGTTTTCCTGGGACCACTTGGTTGTCCTTAACAACGGGAACATCGGCGATGGTCCCCACTGCCAAAATGGCAGCTTCTGGGGGGTTAATAATTGCTGAAAATTCGCGAATCCCAAACATGCCTAAGTTCGAGACAGTAAACGTTGAGCCCTGAATTTCGTGGGTTTTGAGTGCGCGGTCACGCGCGCGTTGTGCCAGCTCGCGGATTTCGTGGGCAATGACGCCGATCCCTTTTAGGTCTGCGTTGCGGACCACGGGAGTCACTAGGCCGCGATCGGTCGCGACTGCGATTCCGATATGGACACCAGTGTAGTAGCGAATAGAATCTCCAACGATGGCTACGTTACAATCGGGTACCCGGCGCAGCGCGAGCGCAGCCCCTTTGACGATCAAATCGTTGACAGAAACTTTGCCGCGATCTCCCAATAGCCCATTGAGTCGTTTGCGAAATGCCAGCATGTTTTCCACGTCGAACTCGCGACTCAAATAGAAATGCGGTGTATCTCGCTTTGCTGCTGTCATTCGCTCTGCGATCCGCTTGCGCATGTTTGACATCGGGCGGTCGACATATTGATCGCTAGCGGGAATTGTCGCCGGCGGCGCTGCAGCGACGACTGCCAAAGCGGTGGAAGTATCGGCAGCTGCAGCCGGGGAGGGCGATGTCTCCGCCGAGGCTTGCAGATCTGCACTCGCAGCGGCGCGAACATCTCGTTCGACGATGCGCCCGCCAGGCCCGGAGCCGGTCATGTTTTGCAGATCCAATCCCAACTCTACCGCGAGGGTCTTTGCTAGAGGGGAAGCCAGGAGTCTGCCAGAGGACGCAGTTTGGGGGGCGGCAACGGCCGCCGGAACAGCTGGTGGAGCAACCGTTGGTGGTGATGATACTGCGGGAGCGGGGACGGTCGTGGCAGAAGACGGTGCTGGTGCTACGGCCACCGGTGTAACAACGGCTGGTGCAGGCGCTGAAGCAGTAGTTGGCGGGTTGACGGCTGGGCCTGCTTGGTTTGCCTCGGCGACCAAAGCGCTGATATCTTCGCCAGCTTGACCAAGAATGGCGACAGGTGCCCCTAGAGCGACGGTCTCCCCCTCCGCAACGAGCAACTTTAATAATACGCCCTCATCTTCAATATTGAAGTCCATGTTGGCCTTGTCGGTCTCAATCTCAGCGACAAGGTCCCCTGGCTCGATTGCATCTCCCTCTTTTTTCACCCAGCGAACCAATACGCCTTCCTCCATGGTTGGCGAGAGTTTAGGAAGTCCGATAATTTCAGCCATTATATCCTCAGTAAGTGTGTTTGCGAGTCGGGTGCGATTTGAGTGCTAGTCGAGGTAAAGGACTTGCTTTACCGCAGAAATGACATCAGCAATTTGTGGTTGGACCTCATTTTCGAGATTCAACGCATAGGGCATTGGAACATCATCAGAAGTAACGCGTTCCACCGGCGCATCTAGATAGTCGAGGCACTCTCGCTGGATCTGATACGCGACCTCAGCACCAAATCCACTAATCGGCCAACCGATCTCGACGATGACACATCGGCCCGTCTTGCGAACGCTATCGACTATCATCTTGGTATCCAGAGGGCGCAGCGAGCGCGGATCAATGACCTCGGCATGAATGCCGTCTTTGGATAGTGCGTCTGCGGCTTCTAAGCACAGAAGTGCGGCTTTTGACCAACCGACCAAGGTGACGTGCTCACCGCTGCGTTTGACGTCACCGACACCGAGGGGAACAACGTACTCCTGCTCCGGAACCTCGCCAGTATGGGAGTACAAGGTCTCTCCCTCGATGCAGATGACGGGATTGTCATCGCGAATCGCTGATTTTAACAATCCCTTCGCATCGTATGGCGTCGATGGCATCACAACTTTTAGCCCCGGGACATGACAATAAAACGACTCGAGTGCCTGTGAGTGTTGCGCAGCAACTTGCACCGCTGGTCCCCCTGGGCCGCGAAACACGATCGGTACATGAAATTGACCGGCAGACATTTGAAAGATTTTGGCAGCGTTGTTCACAATCTGATCGATTGCAACGAGGGAAAAGTTGAAGGTCATAAACTCGATGATGGGACGCAGTCCAACCATGGCGGCCCCCACACCCACGCCCGCGAACCCCATCTCGGCGATGGGGGCATCGACCACACGGCGCTCAGAAAAACGCTGCAGCAGCCCCTGCGATACTTTGTATGCCCCTTGGTAATGGCCAACTTCTTCACCCATAAGAAACACATCAGGGTTTTGGTCCATCTCTTCGCTCATTGCATGGTTGAGCGCTTCACGATAACTGATAATTGCCACCGAAGATTACTCCTTGTAAACGTAAGGCCAGTACTCATCGGCCGGGGGGCTGTCCTCGGCAAACTGTACGGCGTCTGCGATCTCGGACTTCACATCTGCTTCAATTTGCTTGAGCTCCGTCTCCGCGACATGCAATTCTTCAGCGAGCCGGCGCCTTGCCAGCGCAACGGGATCGCGTTTTTTCCACTCGGCAACTTCGTCTTTGGTCCGGTACAATCCGGGATCAGACATGGAGTGGCCGCGAAATCGATATGTCCTCACCTCCACGAGAGTTGGCTCTCCGGTACGCCGTGCCCGATCCACTGCCTCCGCAATGCGTCGCTTGACATGAATCACATCGTGGCCATCAAAGCGATCCCGCGCGATGCCATGGGCCAATGCGCGTAGTGATACATCCTCGACGGCCAACGACCGATACAGCGGCGTCCCCATCGAGTACATATTGTTTTCGCAGATGAACACAACCGGTAATTTCCACAGTGCCGCGAGGGCGAGACCTTCTTGGAAACCACCAATGGTACTTGCACCCTCACCAAAAAAGCACAGGGTGACCAGGTCTTCCGCGCGATATTTGCACTTGAAGGCGACACCCGCAGCGATCGGCACATGACCACCGACAATCCCGTATCCACCAAGAAAGTTCACGTTGCGATCAAATAGGTGCATGGAACCACCTAAGCCCTTGACTAGCCCGGTTTTTTTCCCGTACAGCTCGGCCATGATCGGACGCGCCGCAACGCCTTTTGCATAAGCATGTCCGTGGTCACGATAGGTTGCGACGACATAGTCATCGTCCTGAATCGCCGCGATGGCGCCTACGCACACGGCCTCCTGACCGATAATCAAATGAAGAAAACCGCCGATTTTGCCGTATGAGTAGCCCTTAGCCGAAGCCTCCTCGAGTCGTCTGATCGCAAGCATCTGCCGATACAGCGGTAGCAGCTCTTCTTTTGTCGCGATTTCGGGTACGTCGGCTGTACCGCTATGGATGTGTTCCGCGTTCATAGGGCAGGGGAGGATACCCGAATGCAGCCGCCGACGCGACTTGCGAAGAAAACTCTTTTCGTCTGATCAAGGCACACAGTCTGTATTGGCTCATCCGGGAATCCGAGCGAGCCCGGAAACATCACGGATGCGTGCGAAGATCGCCAAAGGAGTTGTTTTCACACGGAGATTTTCGATTGCAGGGAATACTTGGTTGTATTTGCAAGAACGAAAATTTTTGTGTGGGAACAAGAACTTTGGTGAGGGCGCGTGCAGAGCGTGAGGTTTCCGGGCTAGGTTACGCCCCATGCACTGCCAACTTGTGCGAAGTTATGAATTTGAGGCGGCTCATCGCCTGCCAAATGTCCCTGTCGGGCACAAGTGTGCGCGGCTCCATGGGCATAGCTACCAACTAACGGTCCATATTGAGGGTGAAGTGGATTCGGAGCTCGGTTGGGTGATGGACTTTGCCGAGATTGACAAACATGTGGAGCCGCTCGTTCGAAAACTCGACCACCAGTTGCTCAATGAGATCCCGGGACTCACCAATCCTACGTCGGAGCATTTGGCGGCTTGGCTGTGGCACCAAATCAAGCCCGATCTCGCCCTCCTGTCAGAACTTCACATCTCCGAGACCAGAAGTTCGCGGTGCATCTACCGCGGGACATGAGCTGATGGAGCGAATCCGCATCGTGACATTAAATCTATGGGGCATCGAGCCCCCTTTGGAGGATCGATTGTCACTGGCGGCCGCGCAGCTAGCCGCTCTAACGACGGATGTGGTTGGTCTTCAAGAAGTGCGACCTATCAACGGGCGTGAAGGACAAACCACCGCGCAGCAATTGGCCGAGACGCTCGGCTATCATTGTGTGTACGAGCAAGCTCTATGTTGGGATGATGGCGCGTTTTACTTAGGACATCCTGGAGGACAAGAGGGCCTCGCGATCCTGTCCCGTTATCCGATTGCGACCCATCGGGTCACTCCTCTTCCCGAGGCACGCGCAACGGAAAAGCGCATTTTGCTCTCTGCCCAGCTGCAAACACCCGCAGGCAATATCTGGTGTCACACAACACATCTTCACTATCGTCTGGATGATGGCGTTGCCCGCGAACGCCAAGTGGCCGCAATTGACGAGGTGCTGCGCGCCATCGACACGGACGAGCCACAATTTCTATGTGGTGACTTTAACGCAACCCCCGATCATGACGAAATTCGTTTTTTGCGGGGACTCACAACGCTTGAGGGGCGGCGCACCCACTACCAGGATGCCTTTCTCCGGGTTCATCCAGACGAACCCGGCTTCACCTGGTGCGCCGAAAATCCCCAGACGCGTCCGCTTCGCTCCCTCGATATTGACCGTCGCATCGACTACATTTTTGTCACAACCCGTAGGAAAGATGGTCGGGGGACGGTGCTTGACTCGCGGGTGGTGCTCGACTGTCGTGATCAAAACGGCGCTTGTGCTTCAGACCATTTTGGTGTTCTTGCCGATGTCCAAATTCGCCCAGACGCATGGATAAAAAGCCAGGGGTAGCCGTGCGGGTGTGCTGTTTTCCCGGTCAGGTAACCCCGCGAAATTTCGAGCCATGGAGAAGTCGCCCACGAGGTGCCGAGTGTATCATGACAAAATTCGGTGTAACTTGTCGGTGGGGTTCAGCACTCTATGTGAAGGAATGACTTATTCACTGATTCGAATTAGCTTCGCGACGCTGTTTGCGTTTGCTCTGGGCTGCGTTGAGCATACCAAAGTCGATGCGAAACCATCTCCGCAAACAGAAAAGGCTGTGTTTACCCATCAGACATGGACCAAGGTATTAGAAACAGTCGTTGATGATCGCGGTCTCGTTGACTATCAGCGTTTGGTTGAAAACCGAGCTGGCCTGGACAATTACGTGGGCCAAATTGCAGCCTCCAGTCCAATCTCGCATCCTCAGCTGTTTCCAACCAAAGACGACAAAATTGCATATTGGATCAATGCTTACAATGCGCTCATGATCCTTGCGGTCGTCGATCATTATCCCATTGATAGCGTCACCAAAATCAAAGTGGCGCATGGTGTATTTAAACGACTGACCTTTCCGGTTGGTGGCCAAGCAATGACTTTGGATGGGATTGAAAAAGGAATCCTGCTAAAACAGTATCCTGACCCAAGGATCCATTTTGCTTTGACATGCGCGTCGATCTCCTGTCCGTATCTCGATCGTAGTGCGTTTACGGCGGCTGGCCTGTCCAAGCGTTTGCAACGGGAGGGGCGTCACTTTTTGAACTCGGCCGATGGTGTAGTGTTGGACATCAAGGGCGGCACGCTCAAGCTATCCCGATACTTTAAATGGTATGGAAGCGACTTTGGCACCGATCCAAAAAAGTTTATTCGCCCGTACTTGACCGCGACTCGTCAACAACTTCTTGACCAACTCGCAAACGCGCGTATCGAGTATCTTCCCTATGATTGGCGATTGAATGACAAGGGTCGCGCTTGGACCAAAGACAGACGCCCCTAGTTTTGTGATACCTACCTCGCCACCAAACAACCGGACTCTCTCGACCATGAGCAAAAACGTTGCACTTGTGATTCCCGCTTATAACGAGCAAGAGGCATTGCCGACACTCATCCAATGCCTGCAAAAACACGATCCTGGGGCAATCATCGTCGTTGACAATGGATCCACTGACGATACCTACCGGGTTGCCCAAAAAGCGGGGGCGACGGTTGTCAGCGAATCCCGCATGGGCTACGGAGCCGCCTGCTTTCGCGGAATTCAAGCTGTTCCGCAATCCTGTAGCGTGATTTGCTTTATTGACGCTGACATGGCGGATGATCCCAGCTATCTGCCGAAATTAACCGCCCCGATCCTTGCGGGCGAAGTCGATATGACGATCGGCGCTCGTGTTCCCGAACTGCGTCGCGCGGGCTCGATGACCTACCAACAAACCTTTGGCAATTGGCTTGCGACGAGACTCATTGGCTGGGGGTGGGACTATCAATTTCGCGATTTGGGCCCGTTTCGTGCCATTGGACGAAACGCTTTGCATCGGCTCGCGATGCGAGACCGCCGTTACGGTTGGACTATCGAAATGCAAATTCGCGCTGTCGAAGAAAATCTTCGCATTCGTGAAATCCCTGTTCCATACCAACCGAGGCGCTATGGACAAAGCAAGATATCAGGGACCTTGCGTGGTACGTTACTGGCGGGGTATTGGATTCTGCGCACGGTAGGAGTGCTGGCGTGGCGACGCAAAATGGAAACGAAGGCTCCAAGAGATCGGATACATGATTCATGACTGTTTGGCAGTGGATGTTCTTACTCCTATATCTTTGCTGTTCAGCGGCGCTCGCGGCATATGCGCTGCATGGCCTATGGCTATTGCGGCGTTGGAACAAGCGTGTGCATCAAGTTCGCCAATCGCAACGGGAGACTATTGACTCCTATTGGTCCGACGGGTCAGACCAAGCTCGCCATCTTCAACCTTACCCCCATGTAACTGTTCAGTTGCCCCTATACAACGAAGCAGAAGTCGCAGCGCGGTTGATCGATGCCGTCGCCGGGTTTAATTATCCGAGCAGTCAATTTGCCATTCAGGTTCTAGATGATTCGGACGACGATAGCCGCGCGCTCATTGACGCCCGATGTGCCTATTGGCGCCAGCGTGGAATCACGGTTTCTGTGCTCCGGCGAAGACAACGGACTGGCTACAAGGCCGGGGCATTGGCGGCCGGTCTTAGAGAGATCTCCGGCCCAATCGTAGCGATTTTTGATGCCGACTTTGTTCCACCGAGCGATTTTCTCCGAAAAGCGGTACCGCTAATGCAAGAATCCTCTGATATTGCATGTGTTCAGGGACGGTGGGAGCATCTCAACCGCGAACAAAATTGGCTTACCCGTGCCCAAAGCATCGGTATCGACGGGCATTTTGCTATCGAGCAAGGGGCACGAGCTTGGAATGGTCTCTATATGAATTTTAACGGTACCGCTGCGTTGTGGCGGCGTGAGGCGATTGATTGTTCCGGGGGATGGCAGGCCGATACGCTCACTGAAGATTTAGATCTGTCGTATCGCGCGCAGATGGCGGGGTATCGGATTGTTTATGCTTTGGACATTCCCTGTCCTGCGGAGATCCCCGCGACCGCTGATGCCCTAAAGTCACAACAGCGACGCTGGGCAACTGGAAGTATACAGACGGCGCGTAAGTTGCTTGGAAGGATTTGGAAATGTCCGAGTCCATTGACAAAGAAAATTGCAGCGACCTTTCATCTTACCCATTATGCTGTTTGTCTGTGGATGACCCTGCTGGTTATGCTGACGTGGCCAGTATTGGCGTTTGTCCCGTTTCCGACGCATGGGTGGCTGATCGCTGCGTGGGCAGTCGTACTGTTGTCGGCAGTTGCGCCGTGTTTGTCGTATTATGCGGCGGGTCGGGTCCTTGGTCATGCGCGCTTTACCTTGCGCAATATCCCGGGACTTATCGTGCTCGGTAGCGGGCTGGCATTGAACAATGCGGTTGCCGTGCTTTCTGGTATCTGGGGGAACGTATCTGAGTTTGTCCGGACACCGAAGAGCGGTTCGGTGGGAGAGATGGACCCAAACGGGACGAGCGGGCGCTATCGCGCCCCGGCGACACGCCTTTGGTGGGCGGAGATTGGCCTGAGTGTGTACTGCGTTTCTGTGTTGCTACTGCATGTGCGGTACGAGAAATGGCTGTTGGGTATCTTTCTTGGGTTTTATGCGATCGGGTTTGCGCGCTTGGGGTTTGCGTCGCGACCGCGATGGTTCCGGGGGGCGGCTGCGAATCGGGGGAGCCGTGTTGTGACTGGTGAGGATGCGGGCAGGCTCGGGGACACGGGTCGGGATGAGATGGGTTTGCCGGAGCCGGAGCGTCGGACCATGGTGGGGTGACGATGTCGTCCTTGGGATTGGGAACGCTTGGGGGGGTGTTTTTGGCTGCGGCTTTGGCTGCGGGGATTTGGGTGGATCCGCTTGGGGACTGGCGCTTGTTTCAGGTTTTGTTTGTGGTGATGGCCGGATGCACGGCGGTGGTGGCTTGGCTGGTGTGGTCGGGGCGGCGGCTTTCTGTAGGGGGGAGGGGGGTTTTGTTGACTGTGGGAATCTTGGCGCAGGTCGGATTTTTGTTTCAGGCGCCTTCTGATGACATCTATCGCTATCTGTGGGAGGGGCGGGTGCAATTGGCCGGCGAGAATCCCTATGCGGTGGCGCCAGCGGATCCCATGGTAAAACACCTTCGGACGGAGCAGGACGAGTTGATTAATCATCCCGAGTGGACGGCGATCTATGGTCCGCTTGCGCAGGCAGGGTTTGCGGTTGTCGCTGTGATCGCACCATCGATTACCGGCTGGAAAGTTACGGTTCTTGTTGGCCAGATTGTATTGTTGTGCACTGTTTTCGTTTTGTTGCGGCAAGCCCGCGCATCGCTGGACTGGCTTGTGGTGTGCGCATGGCATCCACTTTTGCTTTGGCAGTTGCCGGGGCAGGGGCATTTGGAGGGGTGGCTGGCGGTATTTGTCGTTGGTGCTGTGTGGGCGCTCACCATGAGCGGATCTGGGCGACGACATATTGCTATCGCGGGACTCTGCCTGGCCGCAGCGGTTTTGATCAAACCGACTGCCGGACTATTTGTTTTGCTTTTTGCGGCACCTGGATTCACTTGGCGTCAACGCGTAGGTGGTGCTTCTGTGTTGCTCATCACAGTGCTGGCTGCGTATGCTCCCTATTGGCTCGGGTGGCCGTTTCGGTCCGGTGCAAACGTTTTTATCAGCTTGTTTCGCTTTGGCGGCAGCATGCAGTTTAATGACTTTTTCTCGTTGTTTGTTGGTAGCAGTGAAGATACCCGAATGTTTCGTTTGCTATTGAGTATGATCGGATGCGGGGCGATGGCGGTCGCGATGTGGCGCAAACCTTGGTCGCCCGCGTTTGGAGCTATGGTATTGGCCGCTGGGGGTCTACTACTGCTTCCCACGGTACATCCGTGGTACGGCACTTTGTGCATTCCTTTGCTTGTCGTTAGCACGGCAACGGCCAACTCGAGCCAAGTAGACGGGAGTCCGGTAGTTGACGCCGTCTTGGCAGCGACTTGGATGTTGAGTTTCACGTTGCTCGCTGCGGGGGAAACCAGGGCGGTGTTTCACGATACAGGGGTATGGCGAGAAGCGTGGTGGCCCCGGTGGCTCGTCTATGGCCCTGTCACGTTCACATTGGCAATGGTACTGATTCCGTGGACCAGTTTGAAACGTAGGAAAAGCGCCAAAAATGTTGCCAGTCGGACGCCGCTTGAAGGGATATAGGACCATGGGCAGCGAAGCAAAAAGGCAATCGATCCTAACACGCTACACCGACTGGCTTCACGGGCGTTGGCCGCATGGCGGTGTCGAGAAGCTTCCCATCGTTGGCGAGGATTTTTCGACGAACGTCGCAGGAATTTACGTCGTCGGTGATCTGACAGGGATTCCATTGCTGAAATTTGCGCTCGACTCGGGTGCCAAGGCGGCGCGAACTGTTGCTGAAAAAACGAAGGTTCCCGACGCGGCCTACGACCTGGCCATCGTCGGCGGTGGTGTTGCCGGTATCGCCGCCGCAGTTGAGGCGCGCAGGCAGAAACTTAGATTTGTCGTCATCGAAACAGCAGAGTTGTTTAGTACGATCGCCAACTTTCCCAAACAAAAGCCCATCTTTACCTATCCGACGACAATGCAACCAGAGGGCGAACTTGAGGTCAGCGCGACGATCAAAGAAGACTTGCTTGCGGAGTTGCAAGCCCAAGCAAAGCAACACGAGATCAGCTGGCGTCGGGGAAAGGCAAATGCGATTGTCCGGCAGGGAAAGTTCCTCAAAGTCGTTTTCGATGGCGAAGAGGACCCAGTTTTGGCCGCAAACGTGATCGTTGCGATTGGCAGGTCTGGAAACTTTCGCAAGCTCAATGTCCCAGGCGAGGATAATCATCACCGCGTGTTTAATCGACTCCACGATCCGAAGGAGGCTTCCGGCAAGGATGTTCTTGTCGTCGGAGGAGGAGATAGCGCCATCGAGACCGCGATTGCGACCGCGAAGGCTGGTGCACGGGTTACGTTGTCGTATCGCAAGTCATCCTTAACGAGGCCAAAGCCGGAAAATATCGACAGACTCAATACAGCTGTGGCCACGGAAAAGGGAGACAACGCACAGGGTGGATCTCTTGCGCTGTGCCTTGGGACCCAGGTCGAAAATATTGGCGCGAATACGGTGTCATTGGCCGACAAAGATGGCGCTAAGGAGATATTGCAAAACGATCTCGTCTACACAATGATTGGTCGCGAGCCCCCGCTCGACTTTTTTCGTCGCAGTGGCGTTCGCATCGCCGGCGAATGGCGGCTACAAACCTGGGTCGGACTCGCCGGCGTATTGCTTGCGTGCATCTTCGTCTATCACTGGAAGAGCGATGGTACGTTCCTTTTCTCATTGTTTAAAGATCGGTCCTGGTTTCCGTTTCAACTCGACGGCGCGGACCCGAGCACGCTATGGGGCGCATTTCGCAACGCGTGGAAAGACCCGAGCTTTTACTATTCCTCGGCGTATTGTGCGGTCATTGTCATCTTTGGCATCAAACGAATTCGCCGCCGGCAGACCCCTTATATCACAGCACAGACCTTCACCCTGATGGCGATCCAAGTCATCCCGCTATTTCTGCTGCCGTATTTGCTGTTGCCATGGCTTGGTGCCAACGGTGTGTTTGAGACCGGTTTCGGAAAAACAGTCGGCGATGCGTTGTTCCCCGGCGACAGCTATTGGCGGGCGTTTGGATTGATCCTCGCATGGCCATTGTTTCTGTGGAACGTGTTCACCGAGCAACCCCTTTGGGCGTGGCTTACAATCTCGCTGGCGCAAACCTTTGTCGTGATTCCATGGATCGTGTATCGTTGGGGAAAAGGCGCATATTGCGGTTGGATTTGCTCTTGCGGCGCCCTGGCCGAAACACTTGGCGATACCCAAAGGCATAAGATGCCCCACGGGCCGGTTTGGAATCGAGTCAATATGCTCGGTCAGGCGATTCTTGCAGTCGCCCTAGTTCTCTTTGTCTTGCGCATTATCTCCTGGGCGACTGCGGGGACAACGATCGGCAATGGGATTGCTGGGGTGTACACGAGCGCTCTTAGCGAGGGTGTTCTCAGCTACAAGTACCTGGTGGATTTATGGTTGGCTGGGATTCTCGGCGTTGGCATGTACTTTCACTTCAGTGGCCGAGTTTGGTGCCGGTTTGCATGCCCCTTGGCGGCGCTCATGCATATTTACGCGCGATTTAGCCGGTTTCGGATCTTTGCCGAAAAATCCAAATGCATCTCGTGCAACGTGTGTACCTCTGTATGCCATCAGGGGATCGATGTCATGAGCTTTGCCAACAAAGGCGAGCCAATGGCGGATCCGCAGTGCGTTCGTTGCAGTGCCTGTGTCCAATCCTGCCCGACCGGGACGCTCGAATTTGGTCAGATTGAGCCAAAAACCCAACTCGTACTGTATCGAAGCCACCTCCCGGCATCGCGAGTACGCCAGGCAGAAACGACAGCCAAACCAACACTGTAATTGTATGTTTTATACGAATTTGCAAAACATGACAAACTATCATTCTTCGGGAACAATCCAACCCCGGGCACCGGTTCTATCGGAGGGAGGCTCAATCGTGAGCAGATCATTGTCGTTGACAGCATCGCTGCTACTGTCTCTACTTCTCGCAATCGTGATTTCTGCGTGCGCGAAACCCGCAGTGGCCAAGAAGGAAATACCGACAAATGCAAAGGTCGCTGTCTTTGCAGGCGGGTGTTTCTGGTGCATGGAAGGTCCCTTTGAGGCACTTCCCGGCGTCTACGAAGTGTACTCGGGATACACCGGTGGAAACATCCCCAACCCCGGATACAAAGCTGTCGCCTCCGGGCTCACAAGACATCGCGAGGCGGTTCAGATTCACTACGACCCCACCGAGGTGAGTTATGCCAAATTACTCGATACCTACTGGCGAACCTTCGATCCCACGGACAATGGAGGTCAGTTTGCCGATCGGGGACCGCAATACAAAGCCGGGATCTTCTACGGCTCCCCAAAGGAAAAGCAGCTCGCCGAGACGTCCAAAGCCGCGCTGGGCAAACTCGGAATCTTTTCGCGTCCTATCGTCACCGAAATCCTGCCCGCGTCGACGTTCTACAAAGCCGAAGCCAATCACCAGGATTACTATCGAACCAACCCTGGTGCCTACAAACGCTATCGAGTCGGCTCGGGACGCGATGGGTTCTTGCGCAAACACTGGGCCGGAAAGACAAATATTGTCATTATCAAATAGTTGTTATGAAAGTGTTCGAACATTCGTTTGCTTTCCGAGGGATGGCTTGGAGATGAGCAAAAATGATTCCGCTATTGTCAGAGCGAACAAGCAGACTGATAAATAAAAATTTCGACACTGATTTGCAAAGCAAGGTGCGCACAGTGCTTGAAGACTGTTGTCATCCAACAACCATTCATAACGATTGGTATCGCGGAAAGATGGAAGGTAACGACTAAGCCGGAATCGCTGGTAACAGCGTCAACTGCTTGGATGCCAAGACCTACGACGGCACGAATCCGGTGCAGCCTCAATTGCCAATGCCGCTTAGGATCTAAACCTGTCTATCGAATCGCGGAACTCCGGGAAGACTGTAGACCGGGGAAGTTTTTTTCTCTACGGAAAAAAACTTCCCCGCTTCAGACGCGGGTTTCGAGTCAATAGTTCTTTTCAGCGTTCAGGTTACGCGCTACGTTCTTCGCACTTTATTATTACAGTGCTCTCAAAATTGAACGCGATGTATTGGAGGTACAAGCATGACAAATCGCAACTCATTCATTGGTAACGCAAAAGTGCCGGCCAGCCTTTCCATTCTTGCTTTTTCACTCATGGTGGGGTGCGAATATGAGCAGTCATCGACAACAGAGGTAACCCTTGCCACTTCTGGTCAAAGTGATTCTCTTAACGGCGATGGGGCTCGTGTGGGCGAGGTCGTTCAGCCTTTGGATGGCTCCCAACTAGAGTTTTCAGTGCCCCCACCACCACAAACACAATCTGGTTTTATGGTCGAGGTTATAGCGGCGGGTGCAAATGGTGAGGTTGATACAACCTACACGGGAACTGCGACCCTATCACTCGAAAACGCCGGTACTGCGTCTCTTCTTGGCACGACAGAACTCCGCTTTGTAGCCGGCGTCGCAGCCAGCGACTTGGTTGTCGATATTCCAGGCGTCGATTACGTCCTTCGCGTGTCAAACAATGATCTTGGTGTTCGTGATTCACCTCCCTTTGAAGTAAAAGGAATCCCGCGATGGGTAGATAGTCGTGCAGGTGGTGACGACAAATTGTGTGCAGACCGCTCGGCCCCGTGTAAAACAGTTTCGGTCGCGATTGCGGCTGCCCAGTGTTGGGACACCATTCTTCTCAATGGCGCACAGGTTCATCCCGGGCCAGTAATTCTTCGAAATAAACATTGTAAGCCGGGAGAAGATTTGGTGGTCAAAGCGTGGCCGAATACAGGTGTTCCCGAGATTCGATCCACGATCTCTGGCGGCGGCCGTGGGTATGCTCTGCGGGTCTGGAATGCAAGCAATGTAACCATTGATGGGTTGCGCTTGACGAGTGAGCATTTTAATGGATTGGAGATCACTCGTGTTTCTGGTGGAACCGTTCGCAACTCTATCATTGAAAACGCAGGCTACTATGGAATCATTATTGGAACTTCCTCGGACATCCTTGTTGAGAATAACATTGCGGGTAACAATGCAGGTCGCATCCTTGGGATCGGCGCCAATAACGGCGAAATTGCTTTCGTCGGCAATCAACTACACAACGGTGAGGTGTTAGTTGTTGGCCCGACTTCTGGTCGCCTTTTGTTTGAACGAAATCGTCTAACAAATGCAATCATTCAAATCCGCGACTCAGGCTCGATATTCCGCAACAACATCTTTGAAAATACGAGAAACTGTTTGCGGGTTCGCGCATCTAATCTCTTGATCGAAAACAACACTTTCTACAATGCAACTGGCAGCTGCGTCGTACTGGATGCTGCTGGCAGTGGAAACGTGATTCGCAACAACATTTTCGCCGAGATTGGCGGATATGCAATTTATAATATTACCAACAACAATGTGCCCCTAGTGGTGTACAACGCATTCTCCAATGTCGAAGAACTGTGTCGAAAACTTCCCCCTGGGCAGTGTGACAATGAGCAAAATAACAACCTGCACCTAGAAGATGCGGATCCTTTGTTTGCCGATACTACAAACGACGACGGTAGTCTCACCTACTATCTCCACACGAACTCACCACTCATAGATGCTGGCGATCCAGCGTCGAATTTCGCAAACGAGCCCGCACCCAATGGCGGAAGAATCAATTTGGGGGCATGGGGGAATACCCCCCAAGCCAGCCCAACAGATCCCAACGCTCTTGAAATCGTCGTCGATGATGATGATCCCGAAAACTTCGTGACACACCTCCCCTCTCATATACGCACCAACAACCAATCGGTCTCCTACCATGCCATCCCATGGACCAACCCCGAACGTTTCTCAATCACTTCTGCCGACCAGAGAATTGGGGGCGCGATGTGGACAACAAACCTGCCGCGATCTGGAAACTACAAAGTCTCCGTGTATATCCCGCGGCCATCGCCCCCTCACGCTAGTTTGTACCCGGTTGCGGAGTATTCTGTTCGTGATGCCGAAGGCGCAACGATCGTGTATGCGAACCAAAAACGTTCTGCTGGTGAGTGGGTGGAGCTAGGAGTCTTTCCATTCCTGGCATCGAAGCCAGCAGCGATTACGTTGACTACGCAATTCAGGCGGGATAGAGAGGAGGCCATCCCCATCAGATTACACGGAGACCTGCTCGCTGATCGAGTCCGATTTTCGTATCAGAGCCCCTACATCGTACTCCGTGATGAAACGTTTTCCATAATTGGCGACTCGTCTACTACTCGGAGCAGCGACCTTCTAATTACGAAAAATTTCGCAACACACCCTGGCGATTTTCGAATTACCGATGTTACACAGGGCTTATCGGGCAGGGTTTCCTTCGATGACGCTGCTAAAAGAAAGATCCGATACGCCCCCAACCCTGGCTTCGTGGGCACAGATACATTTGCGTACCTAGTTGAGCATGAGTCAGGGGCGACATGGCTAAACATTACGGTCAACGTGTTAGCTCCGCCAGTCTTAGCTGAGGACTCACTCTGTGTCGATAGACGCGCAAAACATGTCCGTGGCAAGTTCGCTGCTGTCGATCCGAGATTTACCATCCTCGGGCGAACAATAGTGTGGTCGGATATAATATATACCCAGGGGGAAGCAGAACTCTCCCCTGATCCGGAGACACCATTTCAGATCGATGCCCTTTTCGCAGATGACCAAGATATCATAGTCCACCCAAAATGGTTCTATGGCAGAAGCGAAGGAGAATTTCGCATCTCCAGGCGTGAAAGCGGTCCATGGGCTACGGATAGCGCCTGTCAAGGCGAAACAGAAACAGTGGGGTCAGACTGAAGTTGTTAACAACTTTTGCGTGGCCATACCCGATATAGGGTATGGCCCGACTACTCCGAACCTACACTCCCGGATCTATTCATCACCTGATTGCCCGCTTCGTAAACCGCGAGTTCCGACTTACCCAAGAGCGAGAGCGGAAAGAGTATCTCCGATGACTCGCCAATAGGTTGTCATGCTGCGACTGGAAATTGATTGGTTATGCTTTGATGAGCAGTCACGTTCATCTCGCATGGGTCAAAGAAGTGGGGTCAGACTGAAGTTGTTAAGTTTTTCTGTGGAAAACTCAAAAAACATGCAACTTTCGCGGGGCTATACCCGATATAGGGTATGGCTCGACTTCTCCGAACTTACACTCCCGGATCCATTCATCACCTGATTGCCCGCTTCGTAAACCGCGAGTTCCGACTGACCCAAGAGCGAGAGCGGAAAGAGTATCTCCGACGACTCGCCAATAGGTTATCACGCTGCGATTGGAAATTGATTGCTTATGCTTTGATGAGCAGTCACGTTCATCTCGCATTAATCGCGGGAAAAACGCATCCAGCGAGCCTTGTGCAGTCGGTTCATGGCAGTTTCGCCCAGTGGCTTAATCGTCAACAGGGGCGGTTTGGTCCGGTTTTCGCAGGCCGATTTCGGTTGTGGACATACAGTCGTTCAGTAAGTGAATTGCTTGCTTACATCCACAATAACCCCGTTAGAGCTGGCGTTGTATCCGATCCATCCGCCACAACCTGGACAAGCCATCACTACTATAAAAAGGCAACGTTTCCGTCCTGGCTCGATGGCGACCTCGGACTGGCTCTAAGCGGTTTTAAAGACGGCACAAGTTTTGATGTTTTTGTGAAAAATCTTTGCGAAGTACCACGAAACTCAGTTTGGTTGGGCGTTCAAGATGCAGAGCAGACTAGTAAAATTCGTTCGATGCTGGGAAGGAGTATCAAACTCCGTGAGCCCGAAATCACAAAGGTTGGCTCACAGTACGAGGTTGTTCAGCGAATGGTGCCTCGCATAGCGGTACGATTTCCTATGGACTGTGGGGATGTTCTCTTGGCCGTAGCTAAGTACGCGAGTCTGGATCCTACGCTCCTACGATCGCGATCGCGAGAACGACACGTTGTACGCGCACGACGACTAGCGCTGCTAGTTTGGCAGCGTGCGCAGGGCCCGCAAGTGGCAATGTGCGCTGCGTTGGATATTAGTGGCTCCGCCGGCACCCAACTTTTGAGACGAGCGACGCATGAAGAGGTACAAGACGCTGCAAAAATAGTGGCAAAACTAATACTTTGACTTGCTTGCCCACAGAAAAACTTAACAACTTCAGTCTGACCCCATCCACAGTACCGATAGTAGAGCACTTTCTTTGATTTCAGGGGATTGCCCGCCTACACACGCGACTTCTCTTGGGCATGTGTGCCTACAGCAAGGGGATTCCTTGCAAAATGAGAGAATCTTCTATGGCACTGATATTGTGTCTCTTTGACATTCTTGCGGGTGGACGAGTCCGGGTGTGAGCACCAGGACGTGGTCGCTTGATTTAATGCAGATCTCGTCTCATAGTTTGACGATGGAAGACGAAAACTGTGCCCGCCCGCAACAGTATTGGTTGTGGTTAACGCTACCGATCACAGGCGCGTCAATTGTTGGCACTGCGTGGTCGGTGAAGTGGGGATACATACTCACCTCTCAGGCGGGGCACGGCGCTGGCGTGGGGGCTGGGCTTTCCGGAGTAGGAGCTGTTGTCGGTATGTTTTTGTACGCATGTGCAGTCGTGCTTGCTTGCTGCGCGGTGCTTACGCTTAGACATGCGTTTAAGACCCTGCGACATCGATCGAGACAACAGAACAAACAGGTTCCGGACCTTCCGACTGCAACTTGCAGATGGAAGGCCAAGTCGGTTGCTGATTAAATAGCAATACGTCGCTGTCGAATCGGTTGTAAGTTAGTTGGTGCTGCCCGACACGGAGCCACTTACCGATACCGACGCCTCCACCGAAATCGACACGCTGGATGCGGCGGCGATCTGGGCTTCGATCGCTTGTGCGACGCAATCACTCGCTTTGACGCCGAGGCTGGCGGCAGCGGTGACAGCGCCACCCAGGCGTCCCCCGAGATCAACCGTTGCCGTTACGATACCCTCGAGTTGCGCGGCGGCTGCCAAAATTGCGCCATAGTTCGCTTCTAGCGTCGTAACCAACTTAAACACGTCGTCACTGGCATCGCCGGTGAATGAAAACACGATACTTGGCTCATTGCAGCTCACGTCTAGCGATGCATCGGTTTCGCAAGCTGCTTTGCAGTCAGCGTCCGCTTGGACTTCGAGTTTGCCCCCTTCGCACTTGGGCTCGGTAAATGCTACATCGCAGCTACCCGAACAAGTTCCGCTGCAAGAGGCTTCGCTATCCACCCGGCAGCTCCCGGAGCAGGTCCCTGTACATTTGCCCGAGCACGAACCTTCAATGGTCCCCTCACAGGTTCCATGGCAGGTCCCTTCGCAACTTCCTTCACAGTTGCCAGTGGCGTTATTGATCACGGTGCACACCCCATCACACTGTCCTGTACATGTTCCCGAGCACGTCGCAGAGACAGTCGCGTCACAGATTCCGCTGCAACTCCCAGAGCAACTAGCGGAACAAGCAACATCGCCGGAGACGGTACATTCGCCTTCACACGAACCGCTGCACGAACCCGAGAGTTCGCCGCCGGTGCAGGTTGGTGGGGTTGCGGTCGCGTCAAAGTTCACGTCGCACGCGGCTGTGCAGTCGACGACCGCATCCAGGTCGACACTGCAGATCGGGGCAACAAAATCGACGACTAAGGTCACATCGGTATTTTCGAGAGTTTGGTTAATCTGTGCGACCGCGTTTTCGCAAGCAGTCTTTGTGTCGTCGCTACTTGCCCCACCCAGGTCGGAAGAGATCGCATTGCAAGCATCGCGAACGCTCTTCTCTAACTCGGTCGCGGTAGTGCTAAAATTTCCGGTTGCTTTTAACAGTCCATCAACTTTGGCATCGCCAAAATTTGAATCAAAACATTGGCTCCCACCATCGCCGCCACAGCCAATCGCCAAAACAAGTAAACTGCCAGTGATAAGTCTCTGCAAAGCCATCATAGACTCTCTCCCCATGAGTGAAAGTCTCCATCATAAGATCAGTTCTAGTAACTCGCAACGATGGAGTACTTGTCGCTTAACGAAAGGTGGCAAAGAATGCGACCCGCGGCGTGTTTTTCGAATCGTTGGTGGTTTCCTTTTGGACAACTTATGCGGAAGCGCACACGTTCGCCCAAATGCACACATGGGACACGTGCAAATACGACTGTTCATTCGTTGCCAGTGCACAGAAGCCAGACGAGATTGCGTGTGTGTCATCAGTGCAGCACACGGCGAGGCCGGTAGTACAGGCTTGACCTAGATACGCCAAGCCAACGACACATCTGCGATACACAGACCGTCTTGCCTTCACTTTCCATTTGCTTCTGCACCGTCAGCAAGGCGTCTCTTCCAATTCGAGCAGAGCGTCTAACTTTTTTCGCGCGTCCAATTCCAGGACTGGTTTCCCTACTTTTGCGCGTAGTTCGCCAACCTCACGTTGATGCGCGACCTGTTGGTTCTTCGCGTTTATCTTGAGACTTCTTTTCCCGCTCTTGAGAAACGTCTCTATCCACGCTTCCACATCGCTTTGACGCAAATTGTGCCCCCGACACACGCCTGCGAGTCTCAATTCGCCCTTCACCAGCTGGAGAACAAAAGTGCATCTCATAACGCATCCTTCCTCTTAACAGCTTTTCTGAGTAGTAATACAGCGCAACCAAGCTAGAGAAAGGCGAGGTAATTATCTGATTTTTCTTCCCATCGTGTCGCGATCCGTCGCCAACGTTTGAGCCAAGCCAAAAGTCTTTCAACTTCCATCGGCGTTTGTATCGGCGCAACGAGCGACCATCTTGTTTTCGTCGGCTGGGTCTTTTGCCCCCACGCTTGGGTGCGATGAGCTCGATATCTCGTTCGCCTTTCAGACGTTGCTGAAGCTCGGCGTTGTCCCAGGCTTTATCGCCGATCAGTCTAGGAGGTAGTTCGTCCAAGAAAGCAGCATCGAGAGTTCCTTCGGTGAGAACGGAGTCGAATCTGTTTCCGTCTGCAATATGGATAGCGAGTGGAAAACCATGGCGGTCTGCTATTGCCATGACTTGATGGCCATCCCGCCGCGACTTCGACCCACGCAAGATCCCTTTTTTTGTAGGGATATACGATAAAGGCCTCTTCTCCAGGGCCTCCGCCTCGCTCTTCCAAATCGTTGCGAAGTCGCGCCAGAACCCGAGGCATTACTTTCAACTTGACCCAGCGCTGAAAGCGACGATGGCACGTTTGATAGGACGGGTATCGACTCGGAAGGTCAGACCACGGGGCACCCGTCCGCATCACCCACAAAACACCTTCCAGAACCGCTCGGGGACAAACAAACAGACGCCCTCCCTTCGAGTTTTGCTTAAACTCTTCCGCTGGAAAACAATCCCGGATCGCATCCCACTGCGCATTGCTCAGTTTCATCACAAACGTTGATCATGATCGGAGTGGTTTGTCGATCTTTTTGAAAAGCGATCGAATTTCGGGAACTTATCGCTGCTGGGTTATGAGATGCACTCTAGTTCCGCTTTCCGACGGGCCATCCATCGCCAAATTCTTGTTGTTTTTTTATTTTCCTCTCCTGTTTCTGTTAAATCACAATTGACTATTACCTGTCCAGTTCGAGAGGGGCCAAGGACTTCTTCTCACCTCCGAAGCGTGTAACGCAGCTTGGACGAGAGGTAAGTGTTTGGAGCTTTAGAAAGATAGTGCTCCGCTCACAGTTTTGACTATGGTACAGTGCTTTGCCCATTCGCCACAACAATCACCACTTAGAGGGGGGCTCGATGGTTATTTGTAATAGTGAAGTTGGCAAAGTTTCAATTTGAATTTTTACTGTCCAAGGAAAAAGCGATGAAACAAATAGAAACGAACGAACTCCGTATGGTGGTGTTGTTGCTAACTTATCTGGTGTCTTGCGGTCCCGTTGTTCTGGATGAAGAGAAAGAAAATAGGGCGCCAGTTGTCACGATCGGATTTCCATCTCAAAGTTCGTTGACGCAGACAAAAACTGTGACCGTGCGTGGCGTTGCGCATGACGCCGAAGGAGACGAGATTACTTCAGTTCGTATCAATGGTATTGAGGCTACTACGTCTAACAACTTTAGAGATTGGCAGGCCTCGGTTCCA
>CBDCWZ010000005.1:0-23411 GCA_965223575.1 Kofleriaceae bacterium | reverse complement strand
TGTTACGTGTTTGCCTGTTGTCCAAGAAGTGCTGCAGGGCTTTACCGAAGAAGGTTCTTTTCGCACTGCGAAGACTGGTCTTCAGAATCTTCCGATTGTAGATAATCCATTGCCCTGGGAAACGATGGAACAGGCCGTCCAACTGTATCGAGCCGGTCGCCGTAACGGTCTAACAATTCGTTCGTCCGTCGATTGCCTGATCGCTGCGTGTGCTCTTCGCCATGATCTCGAGGTCCTGCACCGTGATCGAGACTTTCGCACGATTGCACAGGTATCGGGATTGAAGCAGCGCAGCCTTTAGAAAGCAATGCCAGGCAACGGTTCTCCTCCCCCGGTCAGCGTGTGTTTGAAATGCGGGGTTCTGGCTCGTGACGCGCCAGACCTGTGTGTCTGCGGAAACCCTATTTATCACTTGGCCAAACCAAACGTGCAGGCTCCTTGCAACCAGTTCGTGCGATACGTTTTGCCTTAGCGATGGCCGAGGGTCTAAAACACGCCCATAACCTTGGTGTCGTACACCGCGATATCAAGCCTAAAAATCTGCTGGTATCACGGGAAGGCCAGCTAAAGATTGCCGATTTTGGATTTGCGTTTCATGTCGAGTCTCAGACCGATGCAGATGGGATCCGAGGAACGCCCAAATACATGCCCCCAGAGACCTGGCGAGGGAAAAAGTCTACCCCAAGATCGGATGTATATAGCGCGGGAGGATGCCTTTTTTACATGATCGCTGGTCAAGCTCCTTGGGAGCGCGACACTGTTCGAGAGATGCGTACTGCACATCTATGCTCGATAATATCCCCATCCGAGCGTGGCCAGGTAATCTGGCTCGTCGGGAAACTCGTGCAACGCGTTGGTAATCAGACGAATTGCTTCGGAGTATTTTGCTTGCTCTAAGAGAGTATTTCCTTTGCGAAACAATACTTCCGCTTGTAGCGCGTTATCTGGTTGCGTACTCTTGTCGGGTCGATCTGCATCATATTGTTTTCGCTTGGTCTCTTCAGACAGGACATCGGAGGCACGATCGTATGCAGCGTGGATTTCTTCCAATTTGGCGTAGTGTTCCCCCAGTTTGAATCGGTTAAACTTTGTCTGAGAAAATTTGGAACGCCGCTCGATAATGGCAGCAGAAATTGCATTTCTATCGTCAGTCGGTTTTGTTTGTAAGACCGCGTAGTGATCGAGTCCTTGCACGCGTAAATACTCTATGCTCGCTCACAACCACCTTCGAAACACGCACTGTGCCATCCGTGAATCCACGCAGTTAAAACCCTTTGGCTAAATTTCATTCCCATCCTCTTGACGGGCTTTGACACGTTAGGTTGTGGACGAGCCCCCCGGATTCGGTTACATTTCCCCACACTCCTACCTGTCAACGAACTCTCGCCCCCTCCATCCTATGTTGCGTTCTCGCCACGGGAAACGCGCCATAGAAGCCGAAATTACCAAATACTCCGAATCAAGTTTTCAAAACTTAGGCGTCTACCTACCGTGTGCGAGCTATACTAAAGGAATTGATACTCCGGAGGAAATGGCTCAACGCTCAATCTGTTCAGGATCACTGGTGGTTCCTATGGAGCATGTTGTTGGTTGTTTTATTTGGCTGCGGGAGATTTGACTATGATTCCGTTGATCATGTCAACCAAAGTGTTCTCGAGCTTTCAATCACTCAACTGGGTGACGGTAACGGAGAGGTACATTCGAATCCCCCAGGGATCTCCTGCCCACCTGCATGCGACGCCACGTTCGCTCCCGGAACAACAGTTACATTGACGGCGACCCCTTCGCCCGAGAATAGCTTTCAAGCATGGGAAGGCGCCAGCTGCGTTGCCCCCCATGCTTGCTCGGTACAGATGCATGATGATCGAATGATCGGTGCCCACTTTTTTGGCGCACGCAACCGGATCTTTGTCTCCCAAGCAAAGATGAAAATGTCGGCGACAGCTGTCGCCGATGCCAATACCGCGTGCCAGACCGAGGCTGAAGCCGCCGGACTCAGCGGAACCTTCGTCGCCTACCTCTCCACAACAACGACATCCGCAAGACAGAAGCTGGGAACGGCGCTCGGCTGGGTGCGCCCGGACGGTAGACCTGTCAGCGACGATCTAAATCCGGCTACACCATTCTGGTCTGCTCCGATACTACGCGCAGATCAATCTCGTGCAAACCGAGTGGACGGGAGCGGTGAAATCATTGTCACTGGTAGCACACCAGATGGGAGCATTGATGCCAATTGTACCGATTTCACTACGACTGTGGGCAATCTCAAGCTTGGGCTGAGTGATGCCATCCAAGCCTTCGCCATTAGCAGTAGCTTGAACGGTAGTTGCGCCGTCTCGAATAATCCCTTTTATTGTGTTCAGATCGACCATGCGAAAACCGTCGAGCCAATACCACAGATGGGTCGCCGCGCATTTATCAGTGACGGGTTTTCTCCGGGCAATGGCATCGAGGATGCCGATCTGAATTGTCAAAATGCAGCTGATTCCGAAGGGTTGCCTGGTTCGTACAAAGCCCTTCTTGCCATGTCAAACGCTACAGCACTATCTCGATTTGACCTTTCCGGCCCCCCATGGGTCACCCCAGATGGACTATCATTCTATAATAGCATCGATGATCTAGGAAAACGTTTTCTGTCGCGGTCTATCTCAACTCTTGCGAACGGCGACCCTGTTTTATACGGCAGCGTATATACGGGTGCACCAACATTCAACGAACTCGCAACCACCAATTGCAACGATTGGTCAACCAATGATTCGAATATATACACAATTGGCACCCTTTCTTTTCGAATGGCAGGCTCAAGCACGCAGTGCACCACCAATCGCATTCGCTGCTTTCAAGAATGATCTTCGGGACGGTTCTTTCCTTTGTTTCTTTTTGCGTCCATTCGTCCCACCGCCGCGGACACCCACTCGCTAGCCAGTGCGGACACCTACTCGCTAGTCAGTATTGCTCAAATCCTCCGCAAAATAGTTTTCGCGATGGGCTTCATCGGCCGCTTATACAGCCAAAAGCATCAAAAGAAAGAACCGTCCCTGTCCCTTCTGTCTTGGTCAGTTGGGGGGCGGGAACACCAAAATAATTGTCGTGATAAATGTCGCAATTGCATATATTGCATCGCACATAAATTACTATAATAATAGTTTAATTATGTTTAATGTCGCAATTAATGTCGCAATTAATGTCGCAATTAATGTCGCAATTAATGTCGCAATTAATGTCGCAATTAATGTCGCAATTAATGTCGCAATTAATGTCGCAATTAATGTCGCAATTAATGTCGCAATTAATGTCGCAATTAATGTCGCAATTAATGTCGCAATTGTGGCATGAATAGTGACAGATCAAGTGGCCAGGGAAGCTTTACGACAACTCAGCGCACGCCTTCTCGAGCTCATTGGTGAGCGCACGGGCGGAGTAACCATTGCTCACATCGAGAAGTCACTCAACTATACGGTTGCACGAAGAACCTTACAACGTCGTTTACGAGAGTTGGTCGAGAAAGGAGCCGTTGTTACCTCCGGGAGCACACGAGCAAGAATTTACCATCTCGCTGCACGGCAACCTACATCCAAGAATGCCTCCCATGCCGAATTTCTCGAATCCCAGGACTATGCATCACTTATTCCTTTGTCAAAGAGCAGTGAGAGGACGCTAGCGCAAATCCGACAACCAATTCAAAAACGCACTCCCATTGGCTACAAAAGGCAATTTCTCGAATCGTACATACCCAATACGACAACCTACTTGTCACGGGAAACGCAACAGTATCTGTTGAAGATCGGTCGTCCAGCCGTTGGTGAACGACCCGCGGGTACGTATGCCAGAGATATTCTCAGTCGGTTTCTGATTGACCTATCTTGGGCTTCAAGTCACCTCGAGGGTAACACGTACAGTCGACTCGACACTCAAAATCTCATCGAGTTCGGTCAGGTCGCTGAGGGCAAAGACCGCACCGAAGCCCAGATGATTTTGAACCACAAGCAGGCAGTGGAGTTTTTGGTCGACAACGCAGAGGAAGTCGATTTCAACCTATATACACTGTGTAATTTGCACGCCCTACTGTCAGAGAACCTGCTTGCTGATCCGAATGAAGGTGGTTGTATTCGACAACGTATCGTAAATATTTCCGGCACAACTTTTCACCCTTTAGCGATACCTCAACAACTGGAAGAGAATTTCCGACTCTTGCTCGAAAAAGCTACCCAAATAGACAATTCGCTTGAACAGGCATTCTTCATCATGGTTCAGTTGCCTTATTTACAACCGTTTATCGACGTGAACAAGCGAGTTTCACGCGTTGCGGCAAACATTCCGTTTATTAAAGAAAACCTATGTCCACTTTCATTTGTCGATGTGCCCGAGCAAGCCTATATTCAGGGATTGCTTGCTGTTTATGAGCTACAGAGAGTAGATCTGTTTGTAGATATATTCGTTTGGGCGTATGAACGCTCCTGCAAGCGTTACCTAGTGATCAAGGAAACTGTTGCGGAACCCGATATTGTACGGCAGCAATATCGAGATGAGTTTCGCGGGGTCGTTGCTGAGATTGTGCGCCGCAAACAGCGTCCCACCCGTCTTGCAGTGGCCACAGCGATTGAAGGGTTGATCCCCAAGAAAGACCAACAGCGATTCATCGAGCTCGCACTTGCTGATCTTCGCAATCTCCATATTGGAAACGTAAGCAGATTTCGCCTCCGCCTATCCGAATTTCGAGCCTGGGAACCCATCCGCAATGGGGCACGAGGGGATATGAAAGTGTAGCATTTATGGGCCCGCACCGATTGCCCAGGGACTGTTATAGTGGCCAAACAGAACATCACGAAGATCTTACGAACGAGAAAGAATCTATCTGGCTAGGGTTCAGTAGTGCACACACCAGTTGGAGCAAATGATGTGGACAGCGAAACGACAGCGGGATTATGAAGCCTACACCAGGTCCTGGCACTAGACTCGCTTTCCCGAAATGGCACTGTTACCGCCTCGGCCCGCTATATCAATCCGTTGCTCAGGAGGATACAATGGAAAGATGCGCGTCATACTGGGGCGACTGGTGGTTCTGTTGCTAGTCGCAACGGGATGTGGGCGTGTTGGATTTGACGTACACACCAGCTCGGATTCTAGCTGCGCGAATGGTGTGATCGATGGACTTGAGGATGGAATTGACTGCGGGGGCGAGTGTTGGCCATGTGATCATCGTTTTGTTGCGCCCTTTGACGGGAAAATCTTCTCTCCGCCTTCTGAATCGAAGATTCGATATTAAATATAGATATTAGTTGATTTAATTATAGATAATAGGTGCAATTTTTACAAGACATTGTATTTACTCAACTTCTGAAACATATCCCTACTTCTCCTTTACTCCCCTCAAAAAGGAACTAGACTAGACTAGGTCATGTTCTCTATAAATATTTATGAGGCGAAAACACAACTCAGTCGTCTGATCGAACGTGTGGAATCCGGAGAGGAAATCATTATTGCACGCGCTGGCCGGCCTGTAGCTCGGCTGGTTGCTTTCGAGCGGATACCGGGGGGGTGTAGATTGGGACTCCGCAAAGGAGAGGCACAAATTGCAGAGAATTTTGATGATCCACTTCCCAAGGAATTTACACGGGTGTTTGAGGGGCAAGACGATTGAGATTGCTTCTGGATACCCATGTTTTTCTCTGGGCAACTACAGATCCGGAGCGATTATCTACCGTGGCTAAGGAGATCTTAACATCGTCTGACAATCGAGCTTTTCTAAGTGCTGCAAGTACGTGGGAAATAGCTATCAAAGCCCACCTGGGACGCCTGTCACTTCGCGAGTCGGCGGCCAAGTGGATTCCATCCGCTATGCAAGAGGCGGGAGTTTATCCTATCGATATTCTGCAGCGCCATACATATGTTGCTGCGACGCTTCCGAATTATCACGCGGATCCTTTCGATCGGATGTTGATTTCCCAAGCACTCATTGAAAACATGTCCCTCATCACAGCGGATAGACAAATTCTTCGCTACGAAGTAGAGACTATTCGCGTGTAAGAGTTCCGCGACCTACCCTTCAAAATGGCGCCCCATATCGAAAGCCTTTTTGCTCTGGTGTCCCAGCGTAATGGGTCCTTCTTCTTGACCTCGACTCGATGCTGCAGCAATTTTTGTCTCGGTAAAGCTAGTCAGATTCGGAACGCCCTGGGCGAGGATCAGCGCTCCATTGTGCCACAGCGACTGGGCTTCTCCCAAATGGATCACGGTAGCGAGAATCGCAAAACCAGCGCTCGGTTCGCGGAACTCCCCTTGGCTGGACCCAACTGTCGGGGCATACATTCGCACTCCGGTTTGATAGAAACTCTTCGTTGGTAACGCTTGGCTGATCCGATTGCGCGACAAGAAACAATGTGAGTCCTTCCTCTTCGGCCCGTGCAAAAATGAACTTCTCGCCTGAAACAATAACGAGGCGATCTGCCTCTCAAGTTCTCGAGTGGACCAGTTTTGGCTAGCCGCTTTAATCTCGTAGAAGGCTCGAGCCTATGGGTTCTCGACGCGAATAAGAACCAAATAATGGCTCCAGCCTAAATTCGCTGGAAATAGTGGTTCTTGTCTTTTGTCTAACACGGCACCGTATAGAACATCACAGCGTCCGCGCCTACCACGATAAACCCCATTGGGGACTCGAACCCACCCCCTTGGGGGTCGCCGTCTCTGTGTCCCCAACTCTGGAAAGCCACCCAGCTCGTCCACCCTACTCTACGACGAGTAGTGCCCTCGCTCTGGTATATTGACATCATCGGTCACAACGCCTGGCCCGCTAGCAGCGCCGATTTCTGCACGCTCTCGTCTATAGCGATTTTCGTTCGGTCCTGTATCGTTTTCAAAAACGCCGAGCCCCACGGCTTGGTGCTCCCATCGCCGAATGCCTTGGTCGCGCACGGTGCCGTCCAGTCCAGTCTCTCCCGCCCCAACGGTCCCTTGATCCTCCGTGCCCAGCATCTGATGGCGAGCGTGGCTCAGCTCGTGATAGAGCACCACATCGCCGCGCGTCTGGTCCCATGCATCGGTGCTACGCCCAATACTGTAGCTATCAACCCCGGGATTAATCTGAACGTTCGAACCACTCCCGACTGCGGGGTTCGTTGCATTCGCATCGCTTACTGGGTTTGCCATCGCATTGGTCGGATCAATCACGTTCGTTGGGTTTCCAGCAGCGTCGTTCTGATAGAAAGCACCCAGACCAATCTCGTGCCCCCGTTCATTGTACGCTAAATCGTTGACGAGCTCGCGCCCGCTGTCGGTCTGCAAAATGCGACCAAATTGCCCCATCATATCCGCCTGGTATTGCGCCTGCCCCTCTTCCGACATTTCCGACGTGTTGAACTCAAAATTGGTGCGGCCCATTCGAATATCACTGTAGGTCCGGGCGATTTGCTGAAACTCCTCCGGACTCACTTGATTTCCAGCGTAGGCACCCGGGCCACCGGGGCCTGAAACCATTTCCTCCGGATTCAGGATATTGAACTGGTCGGCCAGCTCACGCTGCGCCTGCTGGCGATCTAACATCCCCTTCGGGTCGATCAGACCAGACAACCCCTCTTGGGCCAAGCCTCGACCAAAGTCTCCTATCGTCTGGCCAAAATCCCCAAGCCCCCCCAGGGGGCCCGCATCCTCGGGCGTACACATTTCCGGCTGCTCTGCGGTCGGCGCGGAATGATCGCGCCCGCTAAAAAATTCACCCACGTTTTGTACTGCGTCGTCGAGCAAATCAAACATGGGCCCCTCTTACTGTCCCTTCGGTACTAGCTTCGGTTCGGAACGCAACACTTTCCCCTGCTGCACCAAAAAACTAAGGCGGGGATACGCCAACTTGGATCCATCTGCCAAGGTCGTTTTACTCCAGCCATCATCTGCCGCGGTTCCGCGGGTAGCAAGGTATTGAATCTCCAACACGGCCCGCGTCGAGGCTCCGGTCAAGGGTTCCAGTTTCTTCGGATGAAAATAGTGCCAAGCCGTTAGGGGCAACGAGACCTTCAGATCCGCAGACACCTCCTTGCCCGCCGGAACCTCTCGAACTCCCGGAGACGGGTAGTCGCGCATCGAGCGAATCGGAACCTCCTGCCGCCCCCGATAAAAGCTCACCGTATCCTTCTCGCCGCTATTGCGGACCACCACCGCCGCGGGATTCCGTACAAACCCTCCGGGCCCAGACACCAACATATCGTCTACCAGCCAAATCGATCCGGGGCCCGGATTTTTCACCACATAGTGAATATCCAGTGATGTCCCACTGACGACCATCTTCCATTCCAACTGAGGCTCCATCGATTTATCTCCCATCGCCTTTTGACTGGCTTGCTTTGGCCTCTTTGGAGCCGCCTGCTTCGATACGTCGCCTGTCCATGCCTTGGCCGGAGAATCCGTACCTGTTCTTCCCGCAGGCGCACCGGACTGCTCGCAACCCATCCCAACTACCAGCAACGTAAAGAACAGAGTCCGAACCACGGCAAATTATGTTCCCCGTTTTGTCTCCGTGTCAATCGCTCCCACAGCCGCAAACCTGTCACGACTTAGGTTTCGTCACCAAACCACCCCCCGCAACCCATCCCACCGGACGCCCTATCCAAACCCCGGACGAACCACGCTCACGGTGCCGGGATTCGCCATGGCTTCCATCTCACGCTCTCGCGCCTCCCTTCGGTCTCGCGGCGGATGAGGACGAACCACTCGCTTATTCACCGGTACGGTCGCGGGACCTTCGCAGGCGTTGGCAACCAAACCAGTCTCGTCCGATGTCGCAGACAGTTGTGCCACCGGGGATGTGCTCTGCAATGATACCGGCTCAGGTTGTGGTGCACTAATCGGCACCACAGCCGAGTGACCACCACAAATATCTATTTCGATTCTAGCGCCGATTGTGATACGCAAAATCCGTCATCCTGTAACGTTATGGGTACGGGCGTGGACCTAAGTGTAACTCCCAATTACTTTTTTGTATCCGGCAACGAGCCGCTATTAAGTATGGATTTTGCAAACACGTGGAGATCTGTGGATGGCGACTATCCGGTTCTCGCACCGGTCTTCTTGGGTATGGTTGGGTGGGGGAATTGTGGTAGCCACGGCAGCGATGCGCCATTTGCTGGAGGATTGGGGACGTATGAAACCCCCTATTTGATTTGCACTGCAACACAGCTGCAAGCGATTGGGAATTCGGCCACAAGGTTGCAAGCGGACTATAAGCTGATGTCCGATATTGATCTTTCGAGCTACACAGGGACGATGTTTGCTATCATCGGCAATTCGACAACTCCATTTAAAGGGACGTTCCGCGGAGAAGGACACTCATTGACAAATTTCACATACAACACGACAGCGAGTGATATTGGTGTTTTTGGTCGCGCAGATCATGGGCTGTTTTCTCGAGTTGGGCTTCCGAACGCCAACGTGGCAGCCGTGTCGACCGTGGGTGCTCTGCTGAGCAGTGGGATCAGTTCGCAAGTCGTCGCTTCGTTTAGCAGGGCCCCAAAGGGGACGGTCTACGTTTTTACGTTTTTCCCGAGAAAAACGTAAAAACGTAGACCGTCCCCGGTAAGTTTTTGTCTCGACTTTCATATGGCCGCTTTTAAAACGATCCCCGGGGGGATATGGAAAGATTCAATGGAGCTATGATCCTTCTGCAACGACGGCCGAAGCTTGGTGGCAGTAGAAAGCAATCAGTCGATTTTTTGAGACTAGAAGGCGCTGTCGTACATATCGTCTATGAAAATCTGGAACGACTACCATCACAGAAACTGCAACATCCGGCAACGGAGTTCATGACGTATCCCTCACACTCTAGTGCTGACCCTAATCAAGCCACCCATCAAATGAGGCGGCAGGAATGACAGAAACGTCGTCGATCAGATACGTTTGTTTTGTTGCGCACGCTAAGTACCCTGGTTCCAGTTTTGCCGCGCTATTGAGAGCACGAAACTTTTTCAGATTTGCAATATCCCGCTTGGTTGGCACTTCGGTTTGCTTGACCTCTATGGGGATAAGCCTCCCTTGGTATTCGATAACTAGATCAACTTCGAGTCCTCTGCGGTCGCGATAGAACCACAGGGACGCCGGGTCAGATCTTGTTTGTAAGAAGCGTCGCACCTGTCCTACGACAAACGTTTCAAAGATATGACCCGCAATGGCACCGGTCTGTAGATTGTCTATGGTTAATCCCAGAAGAAAACACAGCAGTCCTGTGTCATTGAAATAGATCTTGGGAGTCTTAACAATCCGCTTTCCGATGTTCCGATAATAGGGCTCAAGCAAAAATATTTGATTAGACGCTTCCAGCACAGACAGCCAATTAGAAATTGTTGTTACGGCAACACCGATATCCTTAGAAATCTCTGTCTTGTTGATGAGCTGCCCTGAACGCGTAGCGAGCACGCGGACAAACCGCTCAAAATCGCGTAGATTCTTCACCTGAAGTAGCTGGCGTACGTCACGTTCGAGATACGTCGACAAGTATCCTCGATAAAACTCAACATGATTCATACGCGAATCACTCCACAACTCTGGATAGCCGCCTCGTAGCAAGAATTCCGAGATGGTTGGTGTCCGGTGCGCAAGTACTTCGCGATAGGATAGGGTTTCCAGTTCACATACTGCTACTCGACCTGCGAGACTATCGGCGACCCCGGTCATCAGATGAAACTTCTGCGACCCAGTCAGCAAATAACGCCCCTTGACCTGCCGATTTTGGTCAATCATCACCTTCAGGTATCGAAACAATTTGGGGGCGTACTGGATCTCATCGATGGCGCACGGGGGGGGATGTTGGGCTAGAAACGCTTCAGGCCGTGATTCTGCTAATTCTGCCACACTCGGAAGGTCCAACGAAATACACGCAAACTGGGAGAACTCCTCTCGTATTAGCGTAGACTTGCCTGTCTGACGTGCCCCAGAGATAGTCACAGCGGGGAACTGCTGAATGAGCGCATTGATCTTTTCGGTTATGTGGCGTGGGTAGTAGATGTGGCAATTATAGTTTACAACACTAGTATTGCCATAGTTTCCAATAGATATTTCTCGCTCTATTTCTAAAATACTAGCTTAACTGACTGAAATTGCTAACGCCCACCTGAAAGCAAGCGCTCTAGAAAAAATCCGGGCCGTCCAACTGTATCGAGCCGGTCGCCGTAACGGTCTAACAATTCGTTCGTCCGTCGATTGCCTGATTGCTGCGTGTGCTCTTCGCCATGATCTCGAGGTCCTGCACCGTGATCGAGACTTTCGCACGATTGCACAGGTATCGGGATTGAAGCAGCGCAGCCTTTAGAAAGCAATGCCAGGCAACGGTTCTCCTCCCCCGGTCAGCGTGTGTTTGAAATGCGGGGTTCTGGCTCGTGACGCGCCAGACCTGTGTGTCTGCGGAAACCCTATTTATCACTTGGCCAAACCAGATGAAGTAAAACTGTCCGAACATGTCGTGGCCGCACGCGAGTGGGCGTGTTCGAGGGCTCCAAGCGGCCTACGCCTCGGGCGATGACGGCAGAACTGTCCACTTACGCGATGGAGCGTGCTCGATCTGATTTTGGAGATAGAAAATTAGACGCGCAGTCTCGGACAGCCGCCAGGACCTCGGTGAGCACGCAAAAGCGTCCAGTTAAGAGCACTTGAAAACCGGCCAGTTTAATTAGGGTCGAGGCGTTGCGCAAAGTGGGGAGTGTGGTTTCCCCAGGGGATGGCAAACGTCTTGAAACGGGAAAAGAAAGAAGAGATTTTGGCTCTGGGTCGTTTGGGTTGGTCTATTCGCCGGATCGCCGAGGCTGTGGGTGTACGCCGCGAAACGGCGAGTAAATACCTGAAGTTAGAGGGAATCTTGGTGCGCAAGGAGCGCGCCCGGAAACTTTCGTCTGCGCAGGAATCCCCAAAACCGGCCAGTGGGGCGGAAGTGCTCACCGACTCCGAAAATCCAAAACCGGCCAGTTGCGAGGAGGTGCTCACCGACTTTGGTGCGCCCACCCGTTCCGCCATTGCCAAGAGCCAGGCGGCGCCCTATGCGGAGGAGATTGCTTCTGGCCTTCGGTTGGGTCGCAATGCGATGGGGATTTACCAAGACCTTGTTGAAGACCACGGATACACGGGGTCTTACTGGAGCGTTTTGCGCTACACGAAAAAACTTCGCAACGATTCGTCCGGGGTCTCCCATCCGGTGATCGTGACCTCTCCTGGCGAAGAAGCGCAGGTGGACTACGGAACCGGGCCGATGGTGCGTGATCCCAAAACCGGCCAATATCGACGGACGCGACTTTTTGTGTTCACGCTGGGCTATTCGCGAAAGTCAGTTCGGCTGTTAACGTTTCGTTCGTCGTCTCGTATTTGGGCAGAGCTTCACGAGCGCGCGTTTTTAAGGCTCGGAGGAGCGCCACGCATCGTGGTGTTGGATAATCTGAAAGAGGGCATTGTCCAAGCGGACGCGCACGACCCAAAAGAAAACCCACTGTATCGGGATGTGCTCTCGCACTACGGAGTGACGGCTTTTCCGTGTCGCGTGCGCCACCCCAATCGCAAAGGGAAAGTGGAATCGGGTGTAGGCCACGCACAAAAGACACCTTTGCGAGGCAAGCGTTTCGAGAGCTTAGAAGAAGCACAAACGTATCTCGATAGTTGGGAGGAGAAGTGGGCGGATACGCGGATCCATGGGACGACCAAACAGCAAGTCGCGAAGATGTTTGTGGAAGAGAAGCCACACCTTTTGCCTTTACCGCCGGAGCCATTTCGTTACTATGACTATGGGCTACGCACGGTGCATCTGGACAGTTGCGTGGAAGTACGTTCGGGGTACTATAGTGTGCCGCCGCGCTGGATTGGCCAAAAGGTCTTTTGCCAGTGGGACAAAATCTGGGTACGCATTTTATGTCCAACGACGCGGTCGCTTTTGCGGGAGCATGTGCGTCAGCGTCCTGGTCGCTATCGCATGCACCCCAAAGACCGTTCTCCTAAAACGCCCAAGGGGACGCTCTATCAATTGGAGCGTGCCCAAAAGGCAGGGCCACATATTGGTGCGTTTTGCCAACAGCTGATTCGAAAAGCCCCTGACACCGGCATTCGTCGTGTGCTGGGTGTATTTTCACTTGCCAAAAAGTACGGGACGGCACGCGTCAACAAAGCGTGCAAGATGGCCATGGACATAGGGAGCTATGAATACCAATTCGTCAAACGGCTCTTGGAACGCGGGGGCTTCTTTTCGCCAGCATCCTTGAAACAAATCGACCCACTCATCCGGCAGCTCTCGGAATACCGAGACTTTGTTTTGCAAACCCAAAGCACGAAAGAAGAAGAAAAATGAATCGACAGGAACTAGAATCCGCGCTTCGCAAGCTGCGCCTCTCCGGAATGGTCGCGCACTTGGACCCGCGTACGCTGGAGGCACAAACTGACAATTGGCCCCATCTGGATTTCCTCGGTGCGCTCGCGCAAGATGAACTGCAAATCCGACAAGACCGCCTACTCAAACGACGCATCACGCAGGCTCGCTTTCGCGACCCAGAGAAGACTTTGGACGGATTCGATTTCGCTTTTAATCCCAAGACCGACAAGAAGACGATCTGGGAGCTTTCTTCCGCGCGTTTTGTCGATAAGCGAAAAGACGCCTTGTTTTTGGGGCCACCCGGAACCGGAAAGAGCCATGTCGCGCAAGCGATCGGGTATGCCGCTATCTTGCAAGGACACAGAGTACTCTACCGAGAAACGCACATTCTGCTCGAAGAATTGGCCGATGCCAGCTTGGACCACACGCGTAAGGATTTCTTTCAAAAACTCTTCGCGTTTGATCTCCTCGTCATCGACGATTTAGGCATGAAGCAACTGGGCAAGCAGTCCGCCGAAGATTTGCTCGAAGTCATCATGCGACGCTACGAACGAAAGAGTACGTTGCTTACCTCCAATCGACCGGTGGAGGACTGGGGCAAAGTCCTTGGGGACAACGCGGCCACCACCGCCTTGCTGGATCGCCTGCTGCACCACGCCTACGTCGTCAAATTCGGACCGAAAAGCTATCGCCTCCAACAAGCGAGAAAAAGAGCAACCGCATAAATATCGGATTCTTCATCTCGCCGTTACCGAATTGGGACAAAGAGCGCTGATTCCCATTGAAAACGGACACTATTTCGATTAAGTCAATGAACCGTCTCGACACACACTGGCCGATTTTGAACTGCCAACTACTGGCCGCTTTTCAAGTGCTAATTGAGGCCAGGAATGCGTCGCACTGTTTCAATTGATCGAGCTGAAGTCCCAGGATCGTAACCTGGGGAAGTATTTCAATCAGACATTTGGGCACCGCATTGGTATAAGTACCCATACGACTGCCTCGGCCAGCGGCGAGGGATAACTGCAGTGAACCCAAGTTCGTTGACTTGCTCTTCCCACTATGCTCCCAAAACCTTAATCAAGTGGTGCTAGACCTCCGGGTATTATCCAGTGGAGGTTGGTGTCGGGAACCACGGGTGTCTTGCCGCCGCACTGAGTTCGAACTGTACCCCTGGCGTTGCTCGCGCGCAGAATCAAACGATTCCCGACGACCTGACCGATAGGATGGTTCCAGGCATGGCGAAAGTCCAATCGATCGCCTTGCCTGGTATGAATGTTGTGACCACCCTGGAATGCTCGAACGATAACTCCCGTGGACAAATCACCCGCGGCATTCGGATCGGTACCCTGTAGGATGTAATCAGCTCGTCCCCACGAGTATGCGCTGAAAACCACGCCATCATCCCACGCGATCGCTTTAACTTGGAAGTTCTTGGGTCGCGAGTGGTGTATCTTGGGGAATGTCGCTTGAACAACTTCAGAATCCGAGCACTGGAAAGTGGCCCTCACATCCGCCCACCGCACCGGTTCACCCGAGATCGCGTACCACGCATTTACAAAGTCACGAATGGTACGCCTTTTAGGCGTAGCTTTTCCGTTGATTGTGCGCCTGACGCGGCCGGTGTCCCCATCGAGGACCATGAGCTCAGTACCAACTTGAACTGCAAGATCATCTCCCCCCTGGTAGTTTCGGAAAACGGATGGAGGGGGCAAGTCTTCGAAGTTGTGAAGTGACCGCGGCAAAGACCAACGCAAAATGGTATTCTTGCGTACCGGATCCTTGGGACCACAATTCGTCCTATTGAATCCATTGGGAGCGTCTGGTTTAACGAGGAGCCGCCATTGTCCGCGCTCGAATCGCATAGAGGCCTTCCCTCTGGCGTTAAGGCTATGTCGCCAGCTGAGACTATATTCGTCATTCATACTGGCGGTCCCGCCCTCAAAAGCGCGCACCTCGCCACTCCAATGTCGGATCGTGGTCCCGCCGTTCTCACCTTGGATAATATAGGAGCCACCTTCTCCTCCGGCCGTACTTTCAAAATCGATGACGAAGCCATCGGAGTAAGCCACGTAACGAAGGTTGAATGCTAGTGGCGAGGCCTGTGTCGTGTAGGTATTTCGGTCATGGCAGCTGTGCGTAGCCCATAACCTGGTCGTCGTGACCGGTGTCTTTCCTTTGGCTTCGTACCACTTGGTCAAGAAGGTTCGAATCGAGACCGGTGTTTTGACGAAGCCTTGGAGATGATACACCTCGGCCGTATCGACATCGACGACCCATCGATCGGAGCCAATACGAACCGTCAGATCATCATCATCGAGTCCAAAGTTTGTGCGTGTCTCTTCGTGGGGGGGGGCAGACAACTCCTTTCCTCGGGCCCCATGGAATTGCACTGTAAGGTCATAGCTCTGTAACCCCGATATGAACGATGTTTCCGTTTCAGCCTCGCTTGTCACCTTTTCATGCTCAATGAACAGGTAGTACACACCTGGTTCGAGTTCCGCAGAAAGTTTTGCCACGGGATAATCGTTTTCATCATTAAAAAAGCAAGCCACTTCGGTGCTGGCCGACCGCTCGCTACAGTCGACAAGATCTGATTGCCGGCGCAAAAAGAGATGCATGCGAGCCCCAGCGATATGTCGTTGTACCGACGTGGCTTCGAACAAGGTGTCTTCGGTAATTTCAAATGCATAGACATGTTCACGGCTCCCTAAAAACCCATTTCTAGAATTGGCGGAGCAGGAAGATTCTATTCCGTCACCATTGGTGCCGCGGTGGTCGTCCGTGGATGTCATAAAATCGCCAAATAGGGTTTGAGTGCCCAGCGTTGTGGCATCAATCCAAGTCGGTGCGGCACAGGATTCTCCGGGATGCACGAGCGTAGGTTCGAAGTTGAGGTCCAGCTTATAGTTCGGTCCTGAAACGATCAGAATATAGTGTGTGTTGCGCTCAAGGGCGGCTTCTATCGAGGTTGTTGCCCACCAGCTATCATCAAAGTCCTGACAGGCACGTTCTTGTCCACAGAAACCTTCATGCAGCGACACAAAAGTTCGAGGATCGTTGTCCTTAAGGTATAGGGTCAGATCTTGATCGGGCGTGGTGAAAGAGTACGCCCGTGCGCCGAACTCACCCCATCTATCGAATTCGTCGTCTCCTGTACCCTCAGGAAGACGACAGTTTGTCGCTGAATCGACTGCAAACATGCGTTGAAGCGGGTTGTTTTCAAGGAGAGAGCCTACCAACGTCTGGTCTTCAGCAGCCAGCGGGATTGGACCACCCGCCTCACAGCTATCCCCGCTGCTTTCGGGGGTGGAAGTGACGTCGAGGATTATATCGTACACATTGTAGTACTTCGGATTCACGGTAGTGTACAGATCTTTCGTGGACTCAACAAACAGATAGTACGTTCCTGGAGTGAGCTCCGCCACGAGTGCATTTTTAAATGGATATTCGTCGTGAAGAGGGGGAGAACCATCCAACTGCCGGAGCGAGTATTCTGTAGGGAAATCAAAGGTATCGACGCACCGCGCAAGATAGCCATCTGGTGCAACTTGGTCGTCGCACGTCCGGCGAATACCCACCGAAATAGGATCGACCGACTTAATAGCGGCATGAACTGTGCTCTTCCCCGAGCCCTCGGGGACCGTGAATTGGTAGACATGCCCCGGCAAGTTGTCATCGCTATCTTGGCACGGAGACTGGACCGAAACGGAGGGATCGGAATAGCCGATTGTACCCACGAATTGTTGAGATTCAAAGGGAATCACCGTTGATGTGTCATGGCCACACAGCTCGGTTGTCTTATGGGTGGGCGGCTCAAAACCGAGTCGTAAGGAGTAGGCTACGTCTCGTGGCGCGTAGTTGGGCCCTGAGACATGGATAAAATATTCGACGTTGGCACGCAGGAATGCCACCTCCAACTGCATCTCCCCGCCGATTTGACCGAAAGTATAGGAATAGTCCCCCTCCGCACACCAAATCTCTGAATCGACCGACCCCGATTCCGAGACACCACATTCAGACTCTCGGATCGAATAAACGATTGAAGGGCTATACTGTAGGCCGGAGATTTTTAGGATCGTATCGTTTTGAGGAATGAGCTTATAAATGTGCGTGCGCTCTGAATCATAATCACAACTGCCCAGTCCTTCGACCGTCGTGTCGTCCCCATCCCGCAGGTTGCCAGCAATGATTTGAGGCACCGGTTCGATAAGGGTAGCACCTTCGCAGGTCGACCCATCTGCGATTTTGTTCACGGGCTCGAAGTCGAGCTGTAGCCTGTAATTCCCTCCACTCGGATTGAATTCTTCATTAACGGCCATGACGATGAAATGATAGGTTTGTCCCGGCCGTAACACCGCGCCCAGAGGATCATTATCATAGCCGTGGTAGTTGCTTGCATCGAGCATGCAGTGTGTTTTGGAAGCAGCATCGGTGCAATCGGTTCGAAGCTCAATGAGCAGTACGGTTTTATCGAAGAAATTCTCCGTACTGGACACCCCGTCTACGTGAAGTAAGGTGTCCTCTTCGACTTGAATCGAATAGGCATGCCCAGCCCCCCCGACCCATTCCTCTTCGAGTGACGCTTGACATTCGGTGGTAAACATTTCGCTCAGCACGCTTCTATCGATAAAACCTGAAAGGACTTGATCTTTGGGCTCGATCGGTATGGCACCGTCGCAGCTTGCTGACACCGGAGGCGCGGGTGCAACATTCATTTCGACTGAGTAGGCTCCTTCGGAATGCTTACTGCTGCTTTCAACGATGACGTAATAGGTCCCGGCTTCGAGATGCACCTCGATATCAGGCACCTCTCCAGCATTCACCCATTCCTCCCACTTTCCACACCAAAGAGGATTCCCATTGTCCTCCGACTGACACGCGCTGGGTGTTTCGCCACGACGCAAGAAGAGCCGGAAGTCGGAGATAGAACCTGCGTTTACGGCGAAGCTTACGATTGATTTTTCCGAGAGTGTGAAGCGGTAGACATGTTCCGGCGCCATGGGTTCGCTCCAACGGGGGAAACAGCCCTCGGGGGTGTCGATTTCGTCCGTCGAATTTTCGACGTTTCCTCGCAACACCACTGGGAAAGAGTCCAACTGCGTTGCCTTTTCACAGTTTTCACCGCGGTCGGTCGAAAGACTGAATTGGTCATTCGAGGTGATGAATTCATCGCTGGAGTTGTCACACGAAAAAGAAACCGCTGAGACCAGAGCGAAGAGAAAAGCTGGGCCACAATGGCTTAATACAGCAACCGTGCCTGTGGCTGTGGCAATTCGCGACAATAGGGCCTTCGGAAACAAATAATGGGGGAAAAAGTGGTTTGCAATGGACATAGGTTCCTCTCAGTCGGGCCGTGACTCGGCTGAACTAGACAACGTTTGTTGCATTGGTTTTTTGCTGAGGGACGTTATGGAACAATATTTCCCTGTCGTAAAGGACTTGTGTCTCCACCAACAAAAAAATGTGAGTCTGTTTGTAGTGAAAGTGACGAAGTTTACAGAGAGAGAGGTTGCGTACTGGACACAATAGTCCTTAAATCGAACACAAGAAATTCTTCCAACTTCCAATTTTCCTCTGTTTCCGCCATCATTTCGGAAAACGATGCGCTACTAACGAACGTGTCCCACTGCGGTCCGATGTCTCCATCTAAATTCAGAGAAGAATCTGTTTGTAACAAAAATGACAGAATTTACAGAAGTAGAACTAGTTTGGTAACCCTGCTTGCAACAACCGTTTCGTCTGCATTGGTGCCGAGCTGGAAATCACCTTGAACCTCGAAGATAGGAGGAGCGAAGGTCTGTTGTACGAGCGCTTGAAAATCCAGAGTTCCGCCCGTTTTGGTTTTTCCCGCGACAGAATCAAGCCTTTTTTGCGCTAGAAAGTATCTCGAAAAACGTCTAATGGCGAGCGGCCGTTTGTGGTACGTACCGTCCGGAAAGAGCTACGAAAACACTTTTAAGTTCACCCAGCAGGTCGATACCAAAAACATTATTCATTCGAAGCTAGATGCTTCTGACGGTGATGCAATTCGGTCCTCTACCTGCGAATCTAGCGCAAGCAATCGTGGCTAAGCTGTTCGTTTGTGGGAGCGTCTTGGACGCACTCCATGGCGCCCCTTGACAGTTCGCGGCCGATACATGCGCTCAAATCTGTTGCATACTTTCGCGCCAACCGCTTTTTCGTGCGGTCGGCAAGCACCGAATCGCGAAACCCCATCTCGGCGAGCTCAATCTCAACGATTCGATCGAGAATCGCGCGACACTCCTCCGGCGTAGCTTGACGCTCGGCACACGAACCAACCACGGCTGCCACTAGCAGGACAACTGCGCAACATTTCAGCTTTGCTCGCATTAGCGCGTAAACCTCACTCGGATCGGGGGAGGACGCAGACCGAATTGCTTTGCCCACGGCGTTGCGTGCGGGCGCGAACTTCGTTCGGTGTGTACAGCGAACGGCGGCGGCTCCAAAACCGAAACCTGGATCCTTCAAAATGCGGACAGATTCCACCTTCCCGTCCGCAGCGACAACGACCTTGAGCACTACGAATTGTTCGTAAATATCCTGCAATAAAGCCGCCTGTGGCCACGGACACCGCCAACGCCTGCCACGAAGTCGAACCGGTTGAGATTGATCGGGAACGTCCGTTACTTGCGGATCCGCCAGGTCACTTGGCACCGCAGTCTCACTGGTACCCGTAGAAGTCGTAGCTCCCCCCACGTAGGAAGTAGCACTCCCCGTTACGAGGGTTTCGGATGTGAAGTCAACAGGATCGGGATTTTGCGCTACCACCTTGCTCGCCTGCGCGGGTGGAGCCTTGCGGCGTGTCGGTCGACGCATTTTTGTTGCTCGAGACCGCACCGGATGCGGCTTAACCTTTGGTGGTGGCGGCGCTTCCGGCGCGGGAGGCGGCTCCGGTGGCTCGGGCTTTGGTGGCGGTGGCCTCGGGTTTTCTGGTTGAATTTGGACCGGCGTCAATTTTCCCAGTTCTTCGTGAACGAGCACCGCCATCCTTGCGCTCCACGATTCAAGGGACGGCTCGGTTTGAATTGCAAAGCTCCACAGGGCAACATGCACAGCGACTGCGACTCCAATTGCCATCATGAATTTTACTGGCTTACGGCCCGCTTGCGACGGGGGAAGAATTGCTGCAAAAGGCGTCTCACACGAAACGTTTCGCGTTTGGCGGGTTAATTTCGTCACCGTTCGCTCGGCTCCAATGCGGTACCAAATGCAATTCGCGACACCCCCGCGTCCTTGAGCACATCGAGCACTGCCATCACTCGGCGATGCGCAACATTGCCATCGGCTTGGATCACCGCACGCAACTGGGGATCTCGCGAAAGCGCGTCGCGCGCCTCACGTTGAAGGGCCGTATCGTCAGCGACAACTCTTCCATTGATGAGAGTTGGCCCCGTGTTGGGAAGCAGTACGGAAAAAATCACTTGTACTTGCTCACTATTCCCGGTTGCCGGCAAATCAAGCGGAACCGCTGGGGCAACGACAATTTTGGCGGTTACGATAAAAATCAACAACAGCACCAGTGTGATATCAACGAGCGGAGTTACATTGATACCTGCGATAATGTCGTCTCGATCCGAGGTGTGTCCTGCCATGCCTATGCCCCAGTTGGTTTCGACGTGCGTTCTGCTGTGTCCACCAAATACGCTAGAATCAAATTCGAAAGCACGTCGGTGCTCGACAACAACGTATTGATTCGACGCTTAAGGTAGTTGTAAGCGGCTACAGCGGGCAGTGCGACGGCAATCCCTACAGCGGTCGCTACCAACGCCTCGGCGATCGCAGACATGACCGCAGCCGATGCAACCTGGCCTGCTGCTCCGGTTGCATCCCCATGGCCCGCCGCACCGTGCCCCAACTCTTCAAACGCATGAATCACACCGATGACCGTACCAAAGAGACCGATAAATGGCGCGTTATTCCCCAACGTTCCCAGATACGCCAAACGTTTCTCTAGCTGTTCGCGTTCGAGGGCAACACGACTACACATCGCCTTGTCAGCGGCTTCGGCCCCGCGACCGGCCAATTTCAGCCCCGATATCGCAACGCGACTTGCAACGCTCGGCGACGCATTCAGTACCGAGATCGCGCCCGGCATGTCTTGACGATCGAGTTCACGCGCCAACCGCTCTGCAAGGGTCCGCAAGTTCGACTCCGCTTGACGATAACTTATCCACCGCTCGATCGTGATCGCCAAACTCGCCACGGATAGCAGGGCAAGTAGCCAAAGCACCCAACTCGCGCCGGCGTTGAGAAACAGATGTTTCATCGCTTCTACAGCATTCATTTGCTACTCCTTTTGCATCGGTCGGATACGCAACAGTCATTTCGATGAGCGCGCCGCATCAGTCGCACGTTCCACAACGCAGCAAACAGCAATAGGCCGAATCCCACATACTCGACGATTTCTGCGAGCCAGTGCCCCAAAAGGGCAATTCCAGCGCCAACCACACAAACGACAAGTGGCGCGACGCGTTGGTGGTGTTTTGCTGCGGCCCAAAGAACCACAACGTCCACCACAACCACGGTCGCGAATAGAGCGCCATGAACGCTTTCGTTGCCGAGAAATGCGACCCGAGCGCCTGCAAATAGCCCGCTGTACAACCCCAGACACACCGGGCACAGCGCACACTTGAGTATGGGCAACAGAAGCGACCACATCTGTAACGCTCTGCTATTCCGAACCGCGATCTGTGTAGAATTCATGGATGGCTATCCTTGCTCACTCATCGTCGTGACCAACGCCGTCGACGGGACACTCGCCTTCCCCTTGAAAATGACCTTGCGTTTTTAGTTGTGCGCGTGTGTAAATAAGCATGTTGTCAAGCGGCGTCAGCGGAGCCCCGCCCAGTTGATATCGTTCGTCGATTTCGAATAGGTCCGTGGGAGCAATCGCCTCCAACTCTTGGCTGGTAACCTCGTTATCAACATCCAAATCACTGTCAGCGAGCCACTGCGCGAGCCGCAGGATGCCACCTTCGTCACCTTCGGGGAATCCGTTAAAGAACGGATGATCCCCATGAATTGTCGCAGCAACTGTTTGTGTGCCATCAGCCACTATCGAGAACCCGGGCTGCTCGTCCACTTCGCACGGACCAAAGGTGGTGTCGGCGGCTGCACCAAAGGTAAACCGCACCGTTTCTGCTACATAGCAGTCATCACCAGCCCCATTGGTACCATCTTGTGTGGGCGTGCCAGCGGGATCCGCCAGGTCGGTTGGGGGGCAAAGATCTGCCACTTGTCTTTTGCAGCGTACCATCGATAAAGTAGGTCCACCCATTCGCTACCATCTGGTCGTAGTCCGCTTGGGTAACCGAGTTGTGACGAATCGCACTATCAGTCGCGATCGGTGTAGAGTAGTTGAACTCCCAGGTTCCCTCCTCCAGGTCTTCCAGAGTCCACAAGGACAACCCGGCAGCGGGCACATCCGTCAAATCGACGACGAAAACATCCTCGTTGTCCATCTCAACCTCCTCGTCAGTGCTTAGGTGCACATCGATGTCACCAATCGCGACGATATACTTGTCAAAGCTTACGTTCCAACCGTCCTGGATATTCTCGCCCCCGGTGCCCTCTTCCAATCCATCGGTGATGGTGTCCTCCGCCTCTAACAAAACGGTAAGCGTTCCCGTACCGCCGTCACCACCACAACCCAACAGTAGTGAAAAACACACAAGCCCCGCAAAGGCTGTGATAGTTGGGAGCATTTTCTTCGTTCGTATTGTCTTTGTCATCTTCTATTCCTCTTTGTACGTGTTTCTATTGCCACTCGAACGCGGGACGTTGTCCCGCAACCAATGTGTTTTGGATACTTCGAAATACTTGGGTACCCGACTCCATGACAAGTTCGTCGGCGCACCCCTGTCCGGATAGACAAACCTGATTTTGCACCTGGCAGTCCCGGGTCGCGACTGTGTTGCCATCATCGTCACAGCGGTGTTCGATCAAGCCGTCGCAAACCACCGACGGTCCGCCAGAAACACAGGTTCTCGCTTCTACAAACTCGCGAAAGTCAATGCCTGCGACCCAAGTCCGCGGATCAAAGCGAACGACGAGCCCAACCTCG
>CBDCWZ010000004.1:0-21270 GCA_965223575.1 Kofleriaceae bacterium | reverse complement strand
TCCAAACGCGCCATGCCCGAAATATCTAAGATTTCTTCAAAACTGAGTGTTCCATCAATCCGAGATAACAGGAACGCAGCACGGTTGTTCAGATTGTGGTCGGCAAGCGCATGCATTGGAATGGCCACGGAAGGAGCCTTGGTCATATCCCCAAAGAAATTCTTATAAAGGCGTTCAACATTCCCACTCTCTGAATGAATGATCTTTTGAGCGCCCACGCTTTCCGGGTTTTCTTCCTGAGCAAGCGTCAATAAGGCAACAACCCGCTCCCCTTTGCCCTCCAGATCGGCTTGAACCGCCGCCTGTATCAATCCGGCAACACGCCGCCTGGTCCGCTCCAAAGCTCCTTCGCCAGCGGGCGCATCGGTATCCAATGCGGCTTCGATCCATTTCGCCGCGTCAACTGGGGATAACTGATCCAAATCAATAGCCTGTTCAGAAGTGTCAGGCTCGGTAGGATCGGCCCGCGAATGATACTGCTGGTAACCTCGCTCTCGCTGGTAACCTCGCTCTATCGTGAGCTCTTCTTCGGGCTCCATCGCAGGCCCTGGGGCAAGAACTCCAGTTTCAAGCGGTTCATGGTCTAACGTGAATATCCCAGCGGCTCCGCGCTCGATGGTCTTATCATCGTCTTGCACGAGCCGAACCGGATCGGGCTCGGTTGGTTTTCGCATCTCCTGTAGCCCAAAAAGAATATCGGTGGGCAGCTGCATATCATCGGCATACAAAGACGCCTCATTCCTGTCGGGGCTGAGCTCCTCGTCCCCATCCAGTGCCAAAATGGGCTCCCGAGTTTGTTCTCCAGTGCGGCTAATATCCAGTAATCCCTCATTGACGGCGCCTAACTCTTCGGCAAGTTCGTCCAGAGGTGTAAGCCCAACCGGTGGTGGAGGAAGAACGTTCACATACTCGTCATGAATCCCCCATCCTTCATCAACCCCCTGCGGTGGAATGGGTTGTGACTGACCGATCTGGTGCTTGAGTAACTCCTCTAAGGGATCTTGTCGGTTGACGTTCCAGCCATCGTCGCGCGTTTTCTCAATGTGTTCCGACAAAACATCAAAATTGCTTTTTACATATTCGACATACTCACGCGCAAGCTCATGGGTAGGACGAATTGCCAGGGCATGCTCCCACTCGGACATCGCACCGCTTAGGTCTCCTTTTCCATAGCGTTCTAGTCCACGATCAACAAGGCTGTCAGCCCGACGCACACCGGTGCTTTGCTCAATTCGCCTGGAAGCCCGGCGGCGATCTATGGGAGCACCAAAGTTATTGTCGTCACCTGACACCCGACGCTACCTACCCCCCCATTTGTGTCTTGGACACGACCCCTTTGAACATATTGAGGGTTCGGGTCAGTGCTTCGGTGGTCTCCATGACCTGATCTGAGTCCTTTGCCCCAATCGCCTGCCTTGCTCGCTCGCACACATCACGAGCTTTTTTCACCGCGTCTTGACCGAAATCCGACCCGCTAATCACCTCGGTAACCTTAGGGAAAAGGCCCTCGATTTCATCCAAAATCGTCTCCGCCGCATGCCGATGCTGATCGAATTCCTTGCCGGATCGAACCTCCAGCATGTAGTCCTTGTTGGCATCGATCATCTTGCGAATTTCTTCCTCGGTAAGACCACTCGTAGCAGTCACCGTGATCGATTGCTCGAGCCCCGTCTCGAGATCGCGCGCTTTTACACTGACAATTCCGTCAGCAGAAATATGAAAGGTCACCTCAATTTCGACCTCACCGCGAGGAGCGCTGCGCAGTCCAGTGAGAACAAACTCTCCAAGGAGCTCGTTTTCTTCAGCCCGATCGCTCTCGCCTTGGAGCACCAATATCTTTACCGATGTTTGATTGTCCTTGACGGTGGTAAACACATGTGATTTTGAAGTTGGGACAGTCGTATTTTGTTCTATCAGCCGATGAAAGTAACCACCGACGATCATGATGCCAAGCGCATGTGGTGTTACGTCCAAAAGCAGAACATCATTAACATCTTCAGTCAATGCTGCTCCTTGAATCGCAGCCCCCAGAGCAACAACCTCATCGGGATGGACCCCCTTGCACGGCTCGAGGCCAAAGAACTCCGCTACCGTACGCTGCACAGCCGGCATCCGAGTCATCCCTCCCACCAAAATAACCTCCTCCAACTCTCCCTTCGGAACATCTGCTTCCTCCAGGGTTTTCTTGCATATGTCGACAGTGCGAACGATGAGATCGTCACACAGCTGCTCCAGAGTGTCCCGGTTTAACGTGGTTTGCAAATGAAGTGCTTCATTGCGCCCGGTTGAAATAATAAACGGAAGGTTAATCTCGGTCTCTTTAACGCTCGACAGCTCGCACTTCGCTTTTTCCGCAACATCTTTGAGCCGCTGCAGGGCCATTTTATCCTTGCGGAGATCAACCCCATGCTCTTTTTGGAAGCCAAACACCAACCAATCGATGACCCGTCGATCGAAATCTTCGCCACCGAGAAACGTATCTCCAGCGGTAGAGATCACCTCAAACACACCGTTACCGATCTCTAGGATCGAAATATCAAAGGTCCCCCCACCAAGATCAAAGACCGCTACTTTTCGCTCCATCGAGCGACCAAACCCGTAAGCAAGCGCCGCAGCTGTTGGCTCATTGATAATGCGAATCACGTCTAACCCGGCGACACGACCAGCATCCTTTGTCGCTTGCCTCTGCCCATCGTTAAAATAGGCCGGCACCGTCACAACGGCCTTCACCAAATCTTCACCAAGATATTCTTCAGAGATGATCTTCATCTCCTGCAAAATATATGCTGACAGCTCAGGAATCGAAAACACTTGGTCTCGCAAGGTAACGCGAACGTCATCATGAGGTCCTTCGACGATTCGATACGGCATCGTTTCTAGCGATGAGCGCACTGCCGCCGACCCCCATTTGCGACCGATCAGTCGTTTTGCGGCAAACACAGTATTCTCCGCGTTTGTTATCGCCTGGCGCTTTGCAATATGGCCGACCAACCGTTTTCCGTTCTCCGCAATTGCAACCATTGAAGGCGTCGTTTTGTAACCGCCACGGTTAGGAATCACCACGGGCGTCCCGTCCTCAAGAACACCAACGCAAGAGTTTGTTGTTCCTAGATCAATCCCGATGACTTTTTCGCTTGCCATTTGCTTCCCCCCGGCGTTCTAGCCAAATTTGGCGCCTAGCGACGCGCCCTCCGTACATTTTCCAAATCCGATTTAAGTTCCCTAACGAGCACATCATTTTCCGTCTTCAGCTGTAGTGCATGTTCTAAGGTCTTTTCAGCCAACGGCAGATTCCCCTGGCCACGATACACGCCCGCCAACAGACGATGATAGGAAGGATCGTGCGATCGCATGTTTACTGCTTGTTCTGCATACTCGACAGCAACATCAAAATTGCGATCATTTAACGCACATCGAGCTGCGCGACGCAGGTAGTGTGGCAACGGATGCACTCGCACCGCTGCGGCAAACAGTTTCAATGCCTGATCCGGTGCACCGCTGACCTCCTCTGCGCACGCTCGCTGAAACAACGATTCGGCGTGTTCCTGTGGCGTCTGGCTACTCTCGGACCGCGAATCGGCATCTGCGCTTTGCCCTGACTTATATCGGGTCCGTTTCTGCGGGTCGGACAGTGTATCAAAGGCTTGATTTGCTGCCTGAAAAATCTCCGCTAGCCATGACCTAAAAGATCCAAGTTCTTTTCCATAGTAACGATCCGGATGGAACTCCTTAGAAACACGAAAGTACGCTCGTTTCAAGACACGTTTATTGACCCCGGCCTCCACCCCAAGGATCGCGTGTAAATCACCACCTCGAACAATGTGAAGAACTTCGATAACGCGAAGGCGCTCTTCGCGGCTAAGTGCTACATCCTCTTGTAGAGCCGCCTGCTCTTCTTGGCTCATATGTGGACTCGCTGCCGGGCTTTCTAGGGGTTCCTTGGTCGAAGGTTCGCTGGGCCTTGTTTCAGAGCGGCCCGCCGAACTCTCATTGGCAAGCATTGCGGCGACCATCGCAGGTGTCTCCTGTGGCAACAAAAGAGCACCACGGAGGCGAAGCTGCCCGAGGATGTCGATCGCTTTTGTTGTTGGAAACCCAACCATGAGGATTAACTGCCGTATCGTGATGCTCCCATCCACCCTTGACCAGACAAAGTAGTCCTCACTTGAGAAGTCCTTTTGCGCGCTTAGATCAAACTCAGGATTCTGCCGGAGAATCTGATCGGAGCTCCCAAAGTTTGGGATATCATTAGGCAACCTACTCACAGGTGCAAAATCAAGAGTATCATGAAAGCCACGCCGCAGAGATGTCTGTATTGCTGTGAAAACATCATCTTCTACCTAAGACGAAACTACATCCTTGTGGGATAAGGTCGCTCAGGCACTATCCAAGAAGACGCAAGTGAATGGTTTCACGGGAAGTTGGACGCAATCCTCTGATCTATCGACTGATGATGGAGGTCCATATCTGTGTTCCACACACACCAATCGCCTCGAACGTTGGCTCGTGGATCTATTCGCGGCATCTTGCCTACGACTGTGGTAGCAGATGGGTGCCCGCACCTCGGAGCTCACAACGTCGATCGGTGCGATGGATCGCGAGCCAGGCAATAGGAGGTTTTTGAGATGAGCTCTAACGAAGCAAGTGCTCAAGAATCGCCTTTTGCACATGGAGGCGATTCTCAGCCTGTTGCCAAACCACCGAACGAGGCCCTTCAATCACCTCGTGACTGATCTCCTCGCCGCGGTGTGCTGGAAGGCAATGCAGAACTAAAGCGTCTGGTTGCGCTAACGCGAGCAGCTCTGAGTCAACGCAATAGCCAGCAAACTGCTTTGCCCGATCCGCTGCCTCGTCCTCTTGTCCCATTGATGCCCATACATCGGTCGAAAGGACGTCTGCATTCCGCGCCGCGTCTTGCGGCGTACGAACCAGTTCGATACTCCCTCTGCCTAAGCTTTGGATACGAGCCTGTGCCTGTTTGTGCAACTGCGCATCTGGTTCAAATCCCTCCGGACACGCAAGCACCAGGTCTAGGCCCAGTAATCCCGCTGCGTTGATCCACGAGTTAGCCATGTTGTTTCCATCACCGATCCAAGCATAACGTTTTCGCCACGGATCATCGCGGAGCTCCCAAACTGTAAACAGATCCGCAACGACCTGACAGGGATGCAACAAATCCGTCAGTCCGTTGATGACGGGAACTCCTGCCCACTTGGCAAGAGTCACTAAGCGCTCCTGGGCAAAGGTGCGCATCATAAGAATGTGACAATATCCACCCAATACACGGGCGACGTCCTCAACCGGCTCACCGCGTCCTATTTGCGATCCCTGTGGGACAAGATAAACACTGTGACCGCCTAAATCAAACATCCCAGCTTCGAACGAAACCCGAGTCCGAGTTGAGGGTTTATCAAAGACCATCCCCAAAACCCGCCCTCGTAGCGTATGATGCTCCTCGTTGCGCAAACGTGCCTGTTTTAACTCCGCTGCACGCACTAATATGCGCTGGAGTTCCTCCGCGCTAACATCCTCGATCGATAAAAAATCCCGTTTTGTACTCATTGCATCACTTCGCCGTCAATTCGGCGAGAACATCCGCCAGCACGGATACCCCCTCATCAATTTGTGTTTTCGTGACGACCAGGGCAGGTGCAAACCGAACCACATTGCCTCCGGCCATTGACAACAATACGCCTCGCTCTCGGCAACCGACAACCGCCGGTGCGGCCGATCCACGCATCGCTACTCCCCGCAATAGACCCAGACCGCGAGTACCCAAACAATGCTGGGGAAACCGACCAACAAGCTCGCTCAGTTTGCTATCCAAATATGCCCCAACATCTTTGGCGCAGTCGAGCAGTCCCTTTGCTTGGATCGTCTCAATGACGCAACGTGCCGCAGCGCTTGCCAGAGGGTTCCCGCCAAATGTCGACGCATGCGGGACGGCCCCACCCTCGCGGTATGCCAACCCCTCTGCTGCCTGATTCGTTGCAACCACAGCGCCGATCGGAACGCCACCGGCAAGCGCTTTGGCCAAAGTCATAACATCCGGGGTCACATCAGCGTGCTCATAGCCGAACCAGCACCCGGTCCGACCGATGCCAGTTTGTACCTCATCAAAAATCAACAACGTTCCAGTCTCGTCTGCAACCTTGCGCAATCCGACCAAATACTCCGGCGATGGGACGATAATGCCCCCTTCTGCTTGAATCGGCTCCACGATCATCGCGCAAACGGTTCGCCCTTCGAGTGCCTTGGCAGCCGCATCCAAATCATCAAAGGGAACCGCACTAACTGACAAACCAAGGGGGCCAAAACCTTCGTGATATTTCGGCTGCCCTGTCACCGCCAAGGTCGCAAAGGTACGGCCATGAAACGAACCCGTCGTCGTCACAAACGAATCTCTATTCGTCTCCCCCTTTACAACGTGTTGATATCGACGCGCCAGTTTCAATGCCGCCTCATTGGCCTCTGCGCCAGAGTTGCAAAAGAACACCCGGTCACCAAAACTGATGTCGACAAGTGCCTGCGCAGCCAAAATCTGCTGCTCAATAAAGACAAGGTTTGATACATGAACCAGGGTTTGCGCCTGCTCCTGAATCACAGATGTCAGCGCGGGATGGGCGTGCCCCAAACAACAAACAGATATCCCTGCGGTCAGGTCCAGATACCGTTTGCCTGCCATATCCCACAACTCACACCCCTTTCCGCGGGCCATAACAAAGTCGGGCTGACGATAATTTTGTATCAATACTTGGCTTGCGACGGAAAGTAATTCGGTCTGCGATCTATCTTTGTTGCTCACAATGTCTTCACCCTTCTTAAACACGGTCCCCCCCGCAACGCCGCCTGGTGACTCACAGCCAATGGGACCCTGTTTAGCCGACAACTTGGGTACCAACCCCTGCCTCGGTAAATATCTCCAAAAGCAGCGCGTGCTCGAGGCGACCATCAATAATATGGATTTTGCCTACCCCCTGCTGCAGAGCACGAGCAGCACTAACCATTTTGGGAATCATTCCGCCATGAATGATCCCATCGTCAATCATCATTTGCATTTCAGAAGCGGTGATCGTTGGAACAAGCGTTCCATCTGGTTTCTGAACGCCTTCTACATCGGTCAACAGAACGAGTTTTTCCGCAGCGAGGGCAACCGCCAACCGAGAGGCAAACTCATCAGCATTGATATTCAGCGTCGCCCCTTGTTCCGATACGGCGAGCGGGGCAACGATCGGAATAAAGTCCGGCATCAGTCGATCGATAACGCCACGGTGAACAGTCACGATTTCGCCAACCAGGCCCAGATTTCGTTGGCTCGCATGGCGAGCAACAGCAAGCCGTCCATCCTTCCCGGTCAGCCCGACCGCTTTTCCACCCAAGCGATTGACAACCCTGACAAGCTCTTGGTTCAGTTTTCCACCGAGGACCATTTCGACGATTTCCAATGTCTTGTCGTCAGTGACCCTAAGCCCATCGACAAAATTGGGCACAATGCCGACCCGATCGAGCATCGCGCTGATCTGCTTTCCCCCACCGTGAACCACCACGACATTGATCCCCACCCAATGCAGTAGGGTCACGTCCTCAGCAAAGCGCTCTCGCAACTCCAGATTCTCGAGTGCGGCCCCACCGATCTTGACCACGACCGTCCTTTCGCGAAACTGCGAAATGAACGGTAGGGCTTCAACCAGCACACGCGCTTTGTCAATGGAGGCTTTCACGGGGGCGTAATACTAGCCTGCATTTTCCACCAATCAACTGCTGCGGGTCGCAATTGTACATGATCTTCCGCATACTTGGCGCTCTCGCGACAAAATCTCGTGACCGAAGCAGGCTAGAAGTGGGCTATAATAGCCCTATGTGCCCACACAAGCACAGACTCGCTTCATAGACTTGAATTTCAATGGAGGACCTCTATGTAACAGATGCGGTAACGATTCCAGATGCTGAGCTCCGCTTCTCTTTTGTCCGATCGCGGGGTCCAGGAGGTCAAAACGTCAATAAGGTCGCCTCAAAAGTCGAATTGCGCTGGGCCCCGGGCTCCAGCATGGCGCTTTCTGACCGCGATCGCGACTGGTTGTTGGCACGACTAGGCGATCGATTGATCACGACGGGGGAACTCGTGGTCACCTGCGAATCCACCAAAAGTCAGACACAAAACCGTATCCTCGCGAGAAAAAAATTGGCGGATTTGATCCGCGCTGCGCTCGTCAGACCCAAGAAGCGCAAGCGCACGCGTCCCAGCCGTGCAGCCATCGAGCGCCGTATCACCGCGAAGAAACAGCGAGGCGAGCGAAAACAAAGCCGACGCAATCCTGCGCGGGACGAGGGAAACTAGCCGCCCTGAAGCCCGCCCTGATAGGCTAGCCAAAACGTGACCTGGAATAGCAAACTCGATGAGTTCTATCGTTACGCGGCGACCGAGCGCGCGTACTCACCCAAAACCTGTGTTGCCTACCAAAGGGACCTCACCGAGTTCACCCGTGACTACAAAGAAACCCGCGGAAACGAGCCTCAAATAGGGGAAGTCAGTGTCCTTGATATACGTGGCTATCTCAGCCGCCTATTCAAAAAAATAGCGCTGCCACAATTGCGCGAAAGCTATCGAGTCTCCGCGCGTTCTTCCGATTTTTGTCCCGGCGCGGATGGATCCAGGACAATCCAGCCCGCGCGATCCGAAGCCCAAAACGCACGCGCCCCCTTCCTCGCGCACTCGATGTTGACGATGCCTTTGTGCTGATGGACGCCCCCCAAAGAAGCAATCGTACGCCCCTCCAGACCACCGACGCAAAGTCACTGTCTCCGATTGTCATCCGCGATTGGGCAATATTAGAAGTCCTCTATGGTGCGGGACTTCGGGTCTCGGAATGCTGCAGTCTCAATGTCTCCGATTTCGATCACAGCCAGCATGCAAAGACAGCGATATTCCGAGTGCGATCGGGAAAGGGAGGCAAGGACCGTATCGTCCCCATCGGTCAACAAGCCGCAGATGTCCTGCGCAAGTATCTCGGCATTCGCGCTAAACTCAAGCACCCCCGGCTGGGCATTACGGATCCGTCTGCGCTCTTTTTGAACTTTCGCGGTGGCCGACTCACCCCCCGCTCTGTTGAACGCATGGTGTCCCGATACGGAATTGTCACCAAAACCGGAACCGTCACCCCTCACGCGCTGCGCCACTCGTTTGCGACTCACCTCCTAGACGGCGGCGTCGACTTGCGCTCGATCCAAGAGCTCCTCGGCCACGCGAGCCTAACGTCGACGCAGATCTACACCAAGGTATCGCTGGATCAACTGATGACCGTCTACGATTCCGCCCACCCACGCGCCAAACACAAACCAACCAAGTAGGCGCACCGATCTTCTCATCCACGCTCCGCGCGGTGCACCTCGCTAGCCAAATTCGGTCCAACTGCAATGAGCTCTAGCCGCCCTGGCGCCTCTGAGTCGGCCCCCCGAATCCCCCTACAATCCACGCAAACCGGCCTGGACGACTTGTGTACATCGGCAATGCGGGCTACCACTACCCCCACTCGAATGAAACGACCTAAGCTACGTTCAACAACCATTCTCTGCGTCCGTCGTCCCGGCCACGTGGTGATTGCCGGCGACGGCCAAGTGTCGCTCGGCAATACCGTTGTAAAGGGGACAGCCCGAAAAGTGCGACGCATGAACGACAATCAAGCCATCGGTGGGTTCGCCGGCTCCGCAGCTGATGGGATCACACTGTTTGAAAAACTAGAAAGCAAGCTCAGCGAGCACAACGGGAATTTGCGCCGAGCAGCGGTCGAGCTCGCCAAAGATTGGCGTATGGACCGAGTCCTTCGCCGCCTCGAGGCCATGCTGGTTGTCGCGGACAAGGACAACACCTATCTCCTGTCAGGAACCGGAGATATCATCGAACCCGACGATGGCGTCGTCGCGATCGGCTCGGGCGGAGGGTATGCATTTGCGGCCGCGCGGGCACTCGTGAACCATACCGAGCTCGACGCGCGAAAAATAGCAGAAACCGCCCTGTCCATTGCCGGCGACATTTGTGTATTTACCAACCAAACCATTTCCGTCGAGGAGATTCGACAATGACCAAAACAACCGCGCTCACTCCAACTGCGATCGTAGCAGAACTCGACCGATACATTGTCGGCCAAAATGATGCCAAACGCGCTGTCGCTGTCGCATTGCGAAATCGCTGGCGCCGACAACAAGTAGAGGGCGAACTCCGTGACGAAATATCGCCCAAAAACATCATTATGATCGGCCCCACCGGCGTCGGGAAAACAGAAATCGCGCGCCGTTTGGCCAAGCTTGCGGGCGCCCCCTTTGTGAAAGTCGAGGCATCCAAATTTACCGAAGTGGGCTACGTCGGGCGTGATGTCGACTCGATCGTTCGAGACTTAATGGAGACCTCCGTCAAATTGGTCCGCGATGAGGAGGCAATCAAAGTACGCCCCAAAGCGCGCGAGGCGGCCGAAGAACGACTCCTCGATCTCCTTCTGCCACCGCGGGCGACCTCCTATTCAGACCGGCCCCCACCCGAGAGTGAACATGCCGATCCGCCCGAGGGCAGCGAGAATACGACGCGCGAAAAACTGCGCACTCGGCTTCAGGACGGTCGGCTCGACGAGCGCGAAGTCGAAATCGAGACCACCGAAGATGCGAGTCCCTTCGTGCAGATTTTTGGTGGCGCAGGCGTTGAGGAAATGGGCTTAACTGGGCTCAAAGATATGCTTGGGACCATGGGGCGAAAAACGCGCCACCGCAAAATGAAAATCCCCCAAGCCCTCGAAGCACTGACCGAGCAAGAGGTTGAGCGCTTAATCGACCACGACCACCTCACAAGAGAATCCATATCCCGTGCAGAAAACTCGGGCATCGTCTTTCTAGACGAAATCGACAAGGTCGCCGGCGGGTCAGACTCTGGGAGGCAAGGCCCAGACGTGTCCCGCGAGGGCGTACAGCGAGATCTACTGCCCATTGTTGAGGGTTCAACCGTCACTACAAAATACGGGTCGGTTCGTACGGACCATGTCCTGTTTATCGCTGCTGGTGCATTTCATACCGCGAAACCGTCGGACCTCATCCCCGAACTCCAAGGACGATTTCCGATCCGCGTTGAACTCGACGCACTGACCGATGGCGACTTTGTTCGGATCTTAACCGAGCCCAAAAATGCACTCACCAAGCAATACGCAGCGCTGCTTGCGACAGAGCAAGTCGTCATCGAATTTGCAGAAGAGGCCGTAAAAGAGATCGCGACGATCGCGGCTGCAGTGAACACGGGGACCCATAATATCGGTGCTCGCCGGCTGCATACGGTGCTCGAGCGGCTGCTCGATGAGCTTCTGTTCTCAGCTCCCGATATTGGTGCCCAAACCATCAAAATTACGAAGGACTACGTTCAAGATCGGCTCGGAGAACTCGTGAAAAACGAAGATCTTGCCAATTACATTCTATAAGCTGGCCCCAACGAGTCACAGATAGCCCTGAAATAAGCGAAGACAAAAAGAGGAGATCCCATCATGGCCCAAACAGAAACACATTCATTTCAAGCAGAGACCAAACAGCTGCTCGAGCTGATGGTCCATTCTCTTTACTCTCATAAAGATATTTTTATCCGCGAGCTTGTATCCAATGCCTCAGACGCCCTCGATAAGCTTCGCTTCGAATCACTTAGTAACCCCGATCTCGCATCAGACAAATCTGATGCACACATCCGAATCGAGATCGACAAAGACACGCGTACCCTGACCATTTCTGACAATGGTATTGGCATGTCCAAAGATGAGGTGATCAAAAATATCGGCACGATCGCCCAATCTGGGACGCGAGAGCTGTGGCAACAACTACAGGAGCAAAAGAAAACCGCAAAACAAGGCGATCAAGAAGTTCCCAGCGAACTCATTGGTCAATTTGGCGTCGGCTTCTATTCCGCGTTTATGGTAGCAGATCGGGTTACCTTGGTGACCCGTCGCGCCGGCGAAGAAACCGCAACCCACTGGGAAAGCGAAGGAAAAGGGGAGTATCTCCTATCGGAGACAACTCGCTCAGGGCAAGGGACCTCCATCACGTTGCACCTCCGCGAAGCTGACAAGGACAATGGACTAGATGACTTTGCCGATCCTTCTGTGATTCGTGCGGCTATCAAGCGCTACTCCGATTTTGTCCGCTACCCGATCCGCCACGAAGACAACGTGCTCAACTCGGGAAAAGCGATTTGGCGAAAGCGATCCTCTGAGGTCAGCGAAGAAGAGTACAACGCATTTTACAAGCAAATTTCCTATGACTGGACCGATCCGCTCAAAACCATTACCATCCGCGCCGAGGGCCGGCTCGAGTACTATTCCCTGCTCTATCTGCCCGCAAAAGCGCCATTTGATCTGTTTCATCCAACATCCAAAACAGGGCCGCAGCTGTACGTCAAAAACGTAAAGATTATGGATCACTGCGAAGAACTGCTACCGCGTTATCTGCGGTTTGTTCGCGGTGTTGTCGACTCTTCCGATCTGCCGCTCAACGTGTCCCGTGAAATCCTACAACACGATCGCCAACTCCAGCTCGTCAAAAAAGGACTTACCAAAAAGGTGCTTGATGCTCTCGGAGATCTACAGAAGAACAAAGCAGAGCAATACCAGTCGCTATGGACCGAGTTTGGCAACGTGCTCAAAGAGGGCATCGCATCGATGGAAGATTCCAGCGACAAACTCAAAGAGCTGCTTTTGTTTGCATCCACGCATGATACAGACAAACTGACCACCCTCGATGACTATGTCGCACGAATGCCCGAGGGCCAAGAAGAGATTTACTACCTAACAGGTGAATCCCGTGAGGTGGTGTCCCACTCCCCGCATCTCGAGGCATTCGCCAAAAAGGGATTTGAAGTCCTACTTTTGGTCGATCCCATTGACGAATTTATGGTCCAGTCTCTTGCCGAGTTTAAAGACAAAAAGCTCCAGTCCGCAGCCAAGGGTTCGTTAAAACTCAATGATGGGGACAACAAAGAAGAGCAAGAAAAGCAGAGCGAAGAGTTTTCCGGTGTATTGCTGCGGCTCCAAAAACATCTCGATGAGCACATCAAAGAGGTGCGTCTATCGACACGACTCACTGACTCACCGGTCTGCCTGGTAACCGACGAGAAAGACATTAGTCCCGGCTTAGAAAAACTACTGAGACAAGGCAACCAAGAAGTGCCAAAACAGAAGCGCATCCTCGAGATCAATCCCGATCACCCCGTGTCTCAACACCTCAAGCAGCGCTACCGAGACAATTCCAGCGATCCAGTGCTGGATGATTACGCGGATTTACTATTCGGCCAAGCCCGACTCGCAGAAGGCGCATTGCCGCTTCAGCCGAGCAAATTTACCCAGCTCGTGTCGAAGCTCATGACTTCGGCAACAATTTCGTAACAACTACGCGACAATCCTCCATGACTTCGATCGAACAAGTCTTATCAGAGTAGGCTCACGCTTTCTTTAATCAGCGGGCCGGGCTATGAGATCGCAATGGGGCTGAACTTTGCCGCCTGTATCAGTGACCAGGTGATCCCGGACACAGCAGGATGGTTTGCAATCAAATCACATGTCGCATGTTTATTGTCGCGACATGGCATCATTCTCCAGCAAGCATAGCACTATACAATAATAGTCAGTGAGAATCTCGCCGCTTGTTTAAAAAAAGCACAAACTAGATCGCAACACGGTTTCGGATACCCCACCTTCGTGTAGCGAGAATTCCAGCGGTTCCTCAGCTGCGGCATCCTGCGCCACGGCTTCGTGCGAGTACAACGTGCCAACTGCCCAACGAGAAGCTTGTCGCGTTTTCTTGCAAAGGACGCGGCATTTGCCCCTCTTGCACTGCAAGGCCTTACTCTTTGCAATGTGGACACGATGGATCAGCTTATGCCGATACCGCTTTGTTTTCAACCGCGCATAGAGATCTAAGAGCCGCTTTTCTAGCTCCTGACCATTATGCAGTTATGTCGGCGATTGGGGAATGAATATTTCAACCGGTTTGTCCGTTGATGATCGTCATGTGCTCGACGCTTATGGATCACGTAGCGTAAATATGCCAAGTCGTCGGAAAAATTTGATTCGGGCACGTAGAAAGCGCGTTCGAGATTTTGTTATGCGGCGAGCAGCAGATAGTGGCAATCCGCCTCCATTGGCTGGTTACGAGTGCGTTATGGTGCATCCACTTGCTGATGATACGGAAATTCTTGCCAAGATCGGGTGGTCACCCGAGAGATGTCTTGCAGTAGACGTCTACTGGAGGATCGGCGACGATGTCGTGCTTCTTCAGGTTTGCTCCGCATGGCCAGGCGGTTCTGAACGTGTTCAGCTCTCTAGTGCCCTGACATGGTGTTTTTGCCCCTCTGTGCTAGATCCCGACTCCGCTGGCAGCGTTGTTCACTCGTTGCGTAGGAAAACGATGCGCCTCACTTGCGCCTTGCCAGCAGCGCCGGATATCGGCGCCCAGAAGTTCGAAATCACCATGTCAAGGCACTAGCCAAACCCGTTATTTCGGCACATTCTGCCAGGCTCGTGGCTGTGCTCCTGCCAATTGGTGTTCCCGTGCAATCCCCCTCACAGACAAGCTTCACTGGGAGGCCGCGAGACAAAAAAACTGCCTCTCTCCCGCTTCGGAAAAAGCAAGGCATCAGAGTCATCAAGCACACCGACATAGTCCCGCATCGAGTACCTTACTCTCAAAGCGAGAGGGTAATTTCTGTTCTCCCCCCACCACAAGCCGGGAACAGTCACGGTACCATTGCGAAACGCAGCTTCGCCCTGCCGAACGTAAATTTCGTTCGGCACCCAGACGCCTATAGGGATATACGTAGTCATCGCAATTGTCACACCAGGAGAAGGTGTCCCGATCAGATTCGCGGTGACAAATGAGCCCGTCCCTTTGCCAGCACGAGTGTTCCAGCAGATACTTTGCGGGTCCAGCTCACCACCCGCGTCGAGCACACGAATTGTGATTCTCGACTCCCCGATGGATCCGTCTGACCGCCGCACACGCAATGTCACGTGCTCTGTCCCGACAAAATCATCGGCAGGGGTATACCAAGCCGAACCCGGTTTTGCGCCGGAGTACCGAGCGGCACTCGAAAGCCTTCCCGGGGTTGCAAACACAGCCACCTTCCCACCGTGCGCGGTTTTGGAAAGAGAAGTTTTTCGCAACCCCTTCGTCATCCACAATCTCATTCAACGCATCAGCAAAGCCAATTTCGGCCTTCAGCGCCAAGCTCCGCACCGGCCATATTCCCCGTGATGCGACAATCGTAAACGCAAAGTCAGAATCCGCCACATCATACTTGCGTTGCAAGACCAAACGAAGCGCGTCGACAACAGCTGGTTTTTGATCCTGATCCCCTGGTCTCTGCAAAGAAACAGTCGTGCGATCCGGCCCCAATTTCGCAGAGAAAGGAAACTCCCCCAGTTCGACCCATCCGCCGGCCTCGCGCTCCTGATCAACATACTTATCCACTGCCCCTTCAGCGGTCTCTACAGTGTAGTCAACACGGTGCGCGAGTGGAGAATCGATATCAGGGCGAGGGAGATGGACCAACACTTTGTAAATGCCATCGACGGGTACGCGCAAGCGCCATTTCGCGGTGATCTCCTCACCCAATGCCCCAACCATCCGCATACTTCCGTTGACTGCTGCGGGATGTTGCACTGCTTGCAAATCCTCCCCGGAGATTTCCAGGTCACGGTCGTCAACCACAAAGTCAACGGGCTGCAATGGTGGTTCTATCGGGAGGTGCCTAGCAACAGCAAGATATCCCAAGTCCTCGCCGTGGTAGCCGTCATCGCTCGCTTCCTCTTCCTGGAGCAACACCTCAAACCCCCTGCTCGAACTTCTGCGCTGACGCGTAACGATAGGAGTACTATCGCGGACCGAATAGCTTTGTGAAAAAATGGCCGGCACCTGGGCAAAAGAACTACCAAACAAAACGTTGGCCCAATCACGAGTGGCTGCTGCCGTTCCCACCTCGATCTGCCGCATATCCTCTAGTGTGTGCACCCCGGACTCAAGGACGAAATAGTTGATAGACTCGATCACATGAAACCCATTAAGATAGTCCCACTCTTCAATGCGCAACTGCACCTGGCCGTTGTCAACAAACAGTCGAATATGGCTTGGATCTGGTCCGTTTCGGGTGACAAGTTGCGCAAACGCAACCGGGTTACGATACTCGTGACCAAGAGCTAGGGTATGCCAATAGTCGTTGCTTGGTTGCGCCAAGTCAACCATGCCGGCTTCGCCAATGACGTTGCCCGCAATATTGCGAATCAGCCCCTCGTTCATAGCAAAATAGCTGACCCGTTCGAAGGTATGCCAAACCTCATCGTCTGCAGACCGTTCTTCTTCGATCCAAACTCCGAACCCGTTTTTGGACACGTCGAAGGTTCGTGCAGTTGCGGTATTGTTGCCTGCGAAACCTCGGATTGCGGTGAGAATCACTGGCAACTCCAGAGGAGAGGATGAGAATTTTGTATAGCAGTCCTCATGGTCAACCCGCTTTCGCGTATGACCGACGATCGACACCGCACCAACAGATTGATGCGCGTGACCACCAGCCTTTGGATCGTTACATGGACTGGCAACCGGCTCATAAACACCAGTAGACACGACCATAGAATGCGACAAGTCGCTACTTGGCAGCGGCGCCTCACAGCCGGTCACAAGTAAGACCGAAGCGACAAAAAGCCAGCGTCCCAAATATCGGGTCAATGGGAGGAACACGTAACAAGACGGAAACGACGAAATTCTGATCATGGCAAAATCCTTGTGAGAGTCCGGGGGAACATCCCCTCGGATTGCAATGCGAAGATCGACGCGCGTTCTGCCGAAAAAAGCCGCTTCTTTTTTTGGCTAAAAAAAACAGCCCAAAAAACGGCGGCCACGAGCAGCAGGCACTCGATATCTTTCAAAAATGGGATCTCGATGCCGCCGTGGTCACCATGGGCGAAGAAGTTCATGCAGAACGGCCGCTCAAGCAACGCTAACCCCGGATCCCGGTCCGAATCGTCCTCCATGTCGACGTCTTTACATCGTACCCGCTCCGCACAACATGCTAAAACACGCACTCGGCAGACCCAGTTCCGCATTATCAGCGGCGAGGTGCTGTTGGCACTCGGGGTCTACTCGAAGGGTGTGTACTCCTCCTTCTTCGAGTGGATCTTGTGCGCACCGCATTTTTTCTCCGTCGTACCCCTGACCTTCCTCACAGGTCGCGCCAGGAGCATACGCGGTCCCGGCTTCACACCGGCACTGCTGAACCACATCTGCCATGGTGATATAAGGAGAATTTGACAATACACCCCCCCGGGTATCTTCTGGATCTTTCCAACGGCCCACCATTGCATCGCCGTTTTGGGTGGCAAACGATGGACACGTACGACCACTTCTGCCACCTCCTAACAAACGTCCCACGGTGTTACCAATCACCCGCTCGATCGCTCCTCCTACTACATTGCCGGTGGCTTCTCCGGCGACATTGCCGGTGGCTTCTCCGGCGGCTCGTATTACTTCAGCGACTCCGTCTCGTAGAAACGCCGTCCCTTCACGAATCGCCTCTGGAGAGATTTTCAGCCGAATAACCCCCTCAAAGTCAACTCCATCCGAATTGCCATCTGCGTTCACTGAGAGAGGCTAGATCGCGAGACGACAAATCGGCCAAGCGAGTGCGCTGGTTTGGCGACAACCCAGAAACACATTGGTCAATGAGATCCCAATATTCGAGCTCGACCAGATCGACAAAGGGAATATCTGGGCGCGTATGCTCGGCAAAGTGTGCTGTAAAGCGGCGACCAACTTCATCGACAATGGTTTGAAATCTCGTCGCGCTCTTGGCGTCAATGGGCTGGCCGCAAAGCACTTTCGCAATCGCCCCAAGGGACTCCATTGCTTCCTCCCGTTCGTCGTGCGTCGCTCCCAATGTAGCGCAACGCATTCGCGTACACTTCTTGATGGGCGACGGCAATTTTCGCAATGCGGCAAGCGTGCAGCTCGTTGGCATTCACAGATACCTCGGTTTCAAGTTGAAAATTGACTTTCGTCAGTTCCAAGGCGCTGCTCGCGGTCTGAAGCTCCTCGTCGATTGCGCAATTCGACAGGGAAACGGCAAACAACACCACCATACATCGCAAAGAAAACCATCTGTTCCAGCAGATTCGTCTAGTCATCGTATCCTAGCAGTTTTTGTTCGTGGGGTGGTCACCCAATACACGTTCAATACCACCATCGGTTTCTTTGCATCAGTGCAAATCTTTTTGCAGCCTAGCCAGACCTTTTGGGCGTTGATTATGGCGCGCCCGACCCAGGGTAATTGCCAACCCGCAACAGCTCAAAGTATCTTGCTCAGTTCTTTTTAAAGGTTTGCCAGGCGAGTCGAGGTAGCGATTGACCGGATACACATTAATCGTACCGACAGCCGGTGGAGGGGGCACGACGGATGGTGGGTGGGCGGGACACACATCGATTGTTATCGTTGTGTGTCCCACCCATGACGAGTTCCCGATTCCTGCTGTTTGGAAATCTACGATACCGATGACGGCAGCATCATCGGTCGTATGCGCAACCAGAATTTAGCCGAAATTGGCACGGGTTAAAGCTGATTGGTCTCCATTCATAGGCCCCGATATCCGGCTTCTGATATCGACTCTGTCCTCGTTGATCTAGGCCCGGCGCAGATCTAGAACCGTTGTCTAGCGCGTCACTAAAAGGGGGAATCGCCATTGTTGGCGTAAGACCGCCATTATCCGCGGGCAGTCCCGCCTTAGAATGGGCTCGGTCCAACACATCGAGGGAGAAAATATCGGTTTTCTCGTCAAGGACAATCCTTTTGTCAGGAACAACATAGGCGATCAAATTATGCCCCAACGATTGAACCATCGCGTCGCTTGTACCGCTCACACGAATATCCCCATATCGATATGCTGGGAGTTTAGGAGCATCGTGTGGGTGAATGTTTGGACTAAAATTGGAGGTAATCGTGTTTTCGAGGGTGAGTAAAGCGGAATGGTGTCGGCTACCGCGAACGTGGATAACGTTTCCGTCAGTGATATTTCGGGCAATAGTAGAGCTCGACACCGTTACAAGCCCCCCAGTGACCAATATGATCGCACCAGATGTTTCGTTGTTCCCAATGGTCGAATTGAGTACCGTGGCGGTTCCCCGATAGTTCCACAGAGCAGCTGCCCCAGCTTCAGCGTGATTCTCCATGATCGTTGTACGCCTGAGGGTCAGCATACCATTTTGGCCATTGATAATGCCACCGCCATATCGCGTCGCGGTATTCTCCTTGATGATACAATCGCTCACGAGTAGCGTGCCGGCGTTATGGACTCCAGCCCATATCGCGCCTGACCGCCACGAATCGTGAGGTTATAGAGTTGCACCGCGGCACCTGGACGAACTCGAATGGTGCGATCTGTCTGATCGCCATCTGGGGAATTCGTTGGCGCAGTACCACCATCAACTTCTGAATCCGCCGGCTCAGCACCGCCATGAATGGTTGCGCCATTACCGATGATCATCACCTGGCCGCGTACATCAAGCGCCTTGCCATTCATGTAATAAGTGGTATTCGGCTTCAGGACGATGATCTCTAACTCGGCGGAACGTCTGGCTTTCAATAAGGCATCTCTGAGTTCATGGGTAGAATCCACCCTCCAAAAATCCGCGTAGGCACTCGTTGAAGTCACAGCAAGTGCAGCACAACACACAAACAACCAGTATTTTGTCATTGGGGGTTCCTTTCGACTTTTACACTTTGACTTGCGTTCTAACTATCTGCGGAATTGCAGGTGTCGTTAAATGCCACCAAGTCAATCCCGGTTCGGATCCGGAACAATAATTCCCAGGTTTCAACGACAGCAACAGCGCGAGTGCGCGCTAAGATTGCGTGCAATTGGCGCTCGCAGTAGGAAACTGGTGACCGATGCGGGCTAGAGAGCTGAACACGTAAAGTTGCTTATCGACGGTAAAGGATCGGAATCGTTGGCGAGGCGGACACTGCCAATGCAACCGTCTGTTTCCAGGCGAAAATCAGGCGCAACCAACATAGATTCGCCCGTATTTGGGCGTGGGCGGGCGGGGTTGGGTCCCGTCAAGGAGGACAACGTAGCCAGCGATTTCGAGGGGTAGCGTCGGAAAGTGAATTTACGTGTTCAGCTCTCTAGGTATTTCGGAACCTTTTAGGCCGGTTGAAACCAGGGCGTGCCGAGAAGCGAACAAACCGACTGAATCACATTCGATCGCTATGGCTTAGACAGATCTTTTCAGGTCAATCCCCCAACTCAGCTCAGTAAGGCTCGGTCATTCTGCTGGCACTTCCATTCCCGCGTTGCGACAGGCTCCGGGGTTCCGGTTGATCTGACAACTAACCCTAAATCGCTGTTTTGCTTTTTCCTGATCGGCGGGCGAGGTAGCGCAAGTCGATTTTGGATTTTCGGGATGGCGTTGGGATCCGAAGCAAGGTCGACGCGGCAAGTCGTGGGTATTAGATCTTGGGGACAGGTTCACCCTCAAATTTTGTAAGAGTTCCAGCCGGCTAAAACCGCACTCGTACACGGTTGCTGTTACTAGGGGGTGTCCCGATTGACCCAGCGCCTCCAGAGAAGTCCATGGAATTTCAGGCGAGGCGCGGTGAGGACGCATAGTTGACCTACGCAACCGAGGGGCAACGACGCATGGAATTTCAGGGGATTGTCTGGTGGTGCATTGTCAATCGGGACACCCCCTAGTCTTGTCTTGAAGATTGTGTACTTGTGGATTCAACCAATCATGATCGCGAATCGGAGCCTCGCAAAGGTAATACTTCATGGAACTTGCCACTCGCCGTGAGCTCGGGCGGTGCCTGGCTTTGCGTGACCGCGACGTCCTCCAGGCCGTTATCGCGAAACACCCGTTTCACCGACTGGATGACTTCTTCAAACACAACGCCTGCCGCCGTCTCGTCGGCCAGTTCGATTCGCACCTCGAACTCTCTCTCTCTGGTCTGGACCAGTTGGATGCGCCGGGCGTGCTCGTGTTCCAGGTCGAATATGAGCGGTGACAGCGTTACCTCGCCCACCTGAACGAGTGTCGCCTCGCGGCCTTCCACTTGAAAGCTCCGAAACGGCGAACCACAGGGGCACGGGTCCGTGTAAAACCGAAGGCAGTCACCCAGGTCGTAACGGATGAAGGGCTGTACGTCGTTGGCGAGCACCGTCAACAGCGCGGTCCCCGACAGCGTGCCATCGGGAACGGGCTGCATCGTTTCGT
>CBDCWZ010000003.1:7500-24299 GCA_965223575.1 Kofleriaceae bacterium | reverse complement strand
AGGATCTGCGCAAAACAGTGCGGCAGCTGCGACCTTTTGTCGCGAATACAAAGCCAAGAACCCCAACAAGAGGTGCATCGTCGACAGGCACATCTGCCCCAGAGGATATGTAGCGGCAAAAAAGTTCAAAGGATGTGGCATCAACTACGCCTCATGCGTCAAGGGCATCAAAACAAAGAAGGTCAAAGCCTCGATCATGCAATTGATAAAACCGAAAACAGACAAACTAAAAGACAGGGTACACAAAGGACGAATCCGCGCCGCAGCGTGGTGCAAAGCCTATTCGAAGACAACAGGAAACAGATGCAAATACGTCAAAACCCCACGCGTTTGTCCACGCGGATATCGCCGCTTTACCAAACTCAAAAGCGGCAAGATTCGCAACTACAAGATCTGCATCAAGAGGCGCAATTTCGGCATGAGCACCAAAAATGCTCGCAACAACTGCAATCCACGCCTGACTAGATACACAAAAAGGGCAACGGATTGGCTAATAAAGCACTATGACGAAGTGACCGGCAACTTTTATATTGCCAACCAAAAGCGTAAGAATACGAATATCAGTCGCCACCTGCACAGAAAATTCCGAAACGTCACCGTCGTTTGCCATCCGGCAAACACCAGCATTTGTGCCCCAAAAAGCATAAAGAGACAAGCCACCGTGGGTGAGCCAGGCAAAGCAAACATCTGTTTTCAGCGGACGAAGACATTCTGCGACTTGGTTGGGACACTATTTCACGAGGTATCCGGGAAAGCGACGGTCCGCAGAAGTAAGATTCACAACGGCCTCAAAACTCCCGATCGCCGAATCGATCACGTCTATCGCTTGGGTCGCAACGCGCGCGATGCCTGTATCGCCGATGGCGTAGATTTCCGACTGTAGGAAAGACCACCAGCTATCGCCCCCTGGTTGGCAATCGCCAACCAGGGGGATTTTGGTTTCGGGCTTCACCACCGTGGACTCACCATCCACAGTAGGTGGTCAGACAATCCACAGTAGCACAGTGAACAATTCATTTTTTTCAACGAGACCAAGGACAATCAATCCTGACTGTCTGGCACAGGACGTGCAGTCTGATGTGTGCGTTGTACAAAGCGCATCAATCGTATGAAGCGCATCAAAATTACAACCCGCGAAGCAATGTCATGTTTTCCGGCAGCGGGTTCAACCGTCTTATAGGACATGAAAGGAGACACCATGAAACAAAAAAATTGGTTTTTGACAAGGACGACGTATCTGCTCATTGCTTCGTTTGCCGTAACATTCATCTGGATAGCAAACGCCGACGCAAGAAAGCTATGCATTGGCAAGAAGCGCAAACGGGGATCCGCAGCAAACCGCAGCGCCGCAGCAGATTTTTGCCACCAGTACAAAACCAAAAATCCGGGTACAGCTTGCATCGTTGACAAACGAATTTGCCCGAGGGGATATGTCGCGAAAAAGAAGTTCAGGGGCTGCGGGACAAACTACTCTTCCTGCGTTAAGGGTCGTAAAATCCCAACATTGGCCGACCGGGCCAACAAGGGCAAAAATCGAGCCGCGAATTGGTGCAAAACGTACTCGGCCAAAACCGGAACAAGCTGCAAATACGTAAAAACTGGTCGTGCTTGCCCGCGTGGTTACCGCCGCTACACAAAAGTCTCAGGCGCAAAGATTCGCAACTACAAAATTTGCGTTCCAGGCAAAAAGTTTGGCCCCAACAAGCAGCAGGTTGGACGAAACTGTAATGCGAAAATGGCGGGTGACACAACCAAAGCACTGGACTGGATCGTATCGCACTACAACGACCTCACAGGCGACTTCGAGATGTCGTCTCGCAAACGCAGGGACTCCCGCATCAAGCGCCGTCTCCGTCGCAAACTTAGAAAAGTGAAGGTTGCCTGCCACGCAAAGAATAACCGGATGTGCAGAAAGAAAATCCGTGGGCAAGCCAACGGTCATCCGCGTAAGGTTCACATCTGCTTTAAGAAGCTCGACAATTTTTGCGAGCTCGTAGAAGTCCTGTCTCATGAAGTGGCCCATGTTGCGAGGGTTCCGATGAGTCCGATATGGATTCACAACAACAAGGGCAAAAAACGGACCGACGACCATGTCGATCGATGGGGGCAAAGAGCCGGGGAGGTTTGCAGAGCGAGCGGTGCGAACTATCATCTCGACTACTAGCTTGTCATTCCGCATCCGAAGCGAAAGGACGACGGCCGTGCGAAGTTGGCATGGCTGCCGTCCCGCTTCCGGGCAAGGGTGTTTCTCCGACCACTGCCGGGCATAGCACTCCTCGTCTGGGCTAGCCTCGAGGCTAGAGTCGAAATCCAAATACAATCCCGGCCGCGGAACCAGCGCCAATCAGATTTGCAATCTCATCTCCGCCAGAAAACCGATCATCAATAACGAGCTCCTTCAATGTTCCCAATGCCAGGGTCGCTGCAACCGAGATCAGGACCGAGGCAACACGACGCACCCGAAAACGCTGCAACACCACCGCCCCTGTCAGGGTCAAACCATAACTCGTGGCGACATGAGCTTGTTTGTCGATATCGCCGATATCAAAACTGTCTGCCCGTGATTCGCGACTGCCCGATGCGACAAACAGAGCAATCGCCAACGCCAAAACAACAGAGGGTCTCATCGAAACCTACAGGCCAACGCCGGGACTTGCTTCGCCAACGGGAACAGGAGCCGCAGCGTCTGAAACCATTGACCCCTCGTACGATGGTGTCCCCATTTGCGTATCGATATAGCCCGCCTCGCCATGAAGCGCGGAGTCAAGCCCCTCACGTTCCTGGTTCTCCGACACTCGAAGCCCGATGGTCATGTCGATCCCCTTGAGAATCACAATCGTCAAGATCGTGGCGTAAACCCCGGTCGCAAGCACTGCTTCCCCTTGCAGTAGCAATAGCTCGGGATTGCCAAATAGGAGCCCATCGGCACCGCCTGGATTGACAGCAATTTGGGCAAACACTCCCGTAAGCAGCGCACCAGCTAGGCCTCCCACGCCATGGATCCCAAAGGCGTCCAACGAATCATCATAACCAAATCGGTTTTTCGCTAGCACTGCACTGTAGCAGATTGCGCCCGAGACAGCCCCGATAACAATCGCTGCCCACGGCGCGACAAACCCCGCCGCGGGTGTAATCGCGACAAGTCCCGCGACAATCCCCGAGGCAACCCCTAACGCAGTTGGCTTTCCGCCATGAATCCATTCGATCACAACCCACCCCACGGCACCACCAGCGGCGCCAAGCATTGTCGCCATAAAGGCAACAGATGCAACGTGGCCCGCGGCCAGGGCACTCCCGGCATTAAACCCAAACCAACCAAACAAGAGCAGCCCCGTACCTAGCATGGTCATCGTCAAATTGTGAGGCAATGATCGCCGCCTCGGATATCCAAGCCGCTTGCCAATCATCACCGCACAAACAAGCGCCGAAATCCCCGCAGTCAAATGAACCACAGTCCCTCCTGCGAAGTCCAATGCCCCCCGTTCAAGCAACCAACCACCCTCGGCCCATACCCAATGCGCTACCGGATCGTAAACCAGGGTAGACCACACCAAGATAAACACAATGTATGCTGAGAACTTCATCCGCTCGGCAAACGCCCCTGATATGAGCGCTGGCGTAATCACGGCAAACATCATCTGAAACGCCGCAAAACACAACGTCGGCACTGTCCCATTTAAGGTCCCGGCTACCCCATTCAATCCCAAGAAACTGAAATCACCAACCCAGCCCCCCTGACTGGGACCAAATGCGAGGGTATAGCCAAACAAACACCATTTGATCGACAAGATCGGAATCGCCACCATCGAGTGCATGATCGTCGACAAAACGTTTCTGCGACTCACAAGCCCGCCATAAAACAGCGCCAGGCCCGGGATCATCAGCAGCACAAGCGCACAGCTCACCATCAGCCATGCAGTATCTCCAGCGTTAAGAGTTTCCATGACCAATAGCTAACCGATCCAATGTTTCGCAATTGTTTCTAGTGCATGAATTTATCGTTAAACAATCGGACGCTCACCTCATTAATACCGTAAGCAACTGGAATCTATAAACCGATCATGGAACCCGTAATCGCGACGAACCCCAATGACGATCCGCTCAAAAATGCTACGCATGCCAAAACCGGCGAACTTGAAGGTGAAATCCGACCGCGATCAGGCGGTCGGATTTAGATACTGACTTGTCGATTCACTCATGACCCGTTTGAGAGTTGACTTACGAGATATATGTGTCATCCTATATATGATAAGTATCATGCAATAAAAACAGCAACGTGGGAGATATGTCTTTGATGCTTAACGCAAAACCATTGTTTGTCGTTCTCATGATCATGTTGTTATTAGGCATCCTGCCCACCCCAGCACCGGCCGAAACACAAAGAAAAGGCCTAACCGTCGGATTTGCAGTCGGTGGCGGCATCATGCGCCAAAGCAATTGCCAAGCAGACACATGCCAGACACAGAAATTCGCTCGCGTTTCCATTCCGAATCTAAAAATCGGAGTCATGGTGTCCCCCCGGTTTGCGCTCCAACTATCCCTGCCAACAGGCGTCTACAAAACAGACGAAGGGAATACTCGTGCATTTGACGGCGTCATGGCCTCCGCACAGTACTGGCCAGTGGAGCGACTGTGGGTAAGTGGCGGGCTGGGAATCGCCGAAGATTTACCGCCGCTGTTTACCAAACGGGGAGGAGTCCACTTGGGGGCAGGGTTTATGGCATCTGCCGGTTACGAAGTATTCGAGCACCGTGCATTTGCGATCGATGTCCAGGCCCGGCTGCTTGGTGGCCGACTTGGTGTCGATGCGACAGCAAGTCGCGATAACCTCGCGCTTGACTTCATGGTCGGACTAAACTGGTATTAATAGGGAATCGATGTCACTTCGCCATGCAATTCTAGGTTTTTTGTCGCTTCGCCCGCAAACCGGGTACGAGTTAAAAAACGTGTTTGCAAATTCGGTCAGCCACTTTTGGTCGGCAGATCAAGCACAGATATACCGAATGCTGAGCGAACTCGTTGACAAAGGTCTGGCGAGTGTTGAGCGCATCGCACAAGCTGACCGGCCAGATCGGAAAGTCCACCACATTACCTCCGCTGGGCGTGTGGCATTGGATACGTGGCTACAAACCCCTTCTTCTCCCCCTATTCCGCGAGAACCTTTTCTTGTCAAACTGTTTTTTATGAGCCGGCTCGATACCGACCAGGTAAAGGGGCTGGTTACGCACGAACTTAAACTCGCAAACGAGGCACTTGACGGGCTGCGACCAATTGTCGAAGGATTTCACCCAACAACGCCTCGTTCGCCGGCCCCCGACTCGTATTTGGGGCCAGTCATCACCCTGTTTTGCGGCGCAACACAGCTGAGAGCACACCGCGACGCTCTCATGAGCATACTAAAATTACTAGATAGCGATTTCGATATGAAGCCCTTGTGGGAACAGATTCACCAGCTATTCGCGGCGAACATCTCCCAGTCTCCGCCCGAGCCAGACAATGATTAAGTTTCCGCTGGCAGTCGGGCTATTGGTACTCATGGGATTTGGGACCACCTATCAAATTTTGTTAGCCCTGGGATTGCCCCTTGGACACGGCGCCTTTGGTGGGCGATATCGAATTCTCCCTCCTCGGTTGCGCATCGCCAGTGTCGCAACTGCGGCAATCTTCGCCATTGGTATGATGGCAGTACTCGAGAAGATCAGCGCAATTGCGATTGTTCAAATGCCTCACCTCGTAACTGGCGTCGTTTGGTTTTTCGCGGCTCTGTTTGGGGTCAGTGTTGTGATCAATGCATGGTCGCCAAGCCCAATTGAAAGATGGGTCATGACCCCGCTTGCATTAGCATCCAGTATCGCGTGCGTGCTCCTGGCTGCGACGTAGTCTGATTTATTACAGTGTAAATCCAGCGACGACGCCCGCATGATCTGACGGCCAAACCGCTTCGTCTTCGAGATACTCCGAGCCGCGAACACCCGTAGTAATCACGCCGATGCGAGTCGTCGTCAGGCCTCGGGTAAACACCAGATCGATCCGCTGGCTCAACGCACTACAAATATCCCCTAAATCGCCACGGGTGGTACCGCCTTCACTTGGGGCCATCGCGGAAGGATCGATCCACGCATCTTGGTACGCGGGACTCTGACTGACAAACAATTGATAGGCCGGCTGATTTTGCGCCGCGTCCGTATTAAAATCGCCGACAAGAATAATCGGCAGGGGCTCCTCCGCCAACGCGTCGATAAGCTCTTGGGCCTGTGACTTGCGAATATCAACATCGATGGGATCAAGGTGCGTATTCACAAAGCGAATCGTCGTTCCGTTGATATCGGCATCGACCGCTTGCCACCCGCGAGGGATTTCGACCTCATCTTCGCCACGAGATACAGAAAACCGTTCTTCAAAAACAGACGATGTTTTGTTGGTGACCACTACATTTGCTCGTGCCAAAATCACGTCGCGATCAATGAGTCGAACGTCCCGCACCGCCAACACTGGCCCAGCGGGCAGCTCGACATCGGCATTTTCTGACACCGATACATCGACATAGTCCAAGTTCCGGGACTTCAACTCATCCATCAGCAGTACGAGAAAGTCTGCAACAAGCTCCTCGGCTGGTTGGCCACCCCCCTCAGCTAAAAAGTCGCTACCCTCCTGGGTAAACACTGCCACAACCTCCTGCAACCCTATAAGGTCGGGATTGATTGTCTCGATCTCATCTGCAATTGCTGCGATCCGGTTGCGAAACTGTGAATCGAGAAAGTCTTCATACACTTGGTTAACTGCTTGCACTATCTCTATATCGTTCGACGCATCAGCGATTTTACCAACGTTCGCACCAAGATACAGATTCCGCGTCATGACCCGAATGTCCGAGTCTGATGTCAAAATCGTGTCGACATCCTCGGCGAGCGTCCCCGCAATGGTTTCACAATCTTGCGTGGGGCCGTCGTCACACCCAACACTAAATACTGCTGCTACAACAAATATGGCTAGTGTCCTCATCAATCCTTCTCCAATGTACGGAACGCTGTGGAATCTACGTATATATAGGAGAGCTAGCACACATCGGTGGTCGAACATAGTGACACTTTTGTCACCCCAATCTGGACTGGGGTCGAAAAAACAAATCATACCAAACAGTTCCAGCAGTTTCTGGACGCGATGAAGCACCCGCGTGGGTTTGGGATCGCGCGCAGTTCCGCAGCGCGCCCCCAAACCTCGCGATTCCAAAGGCTTCTCCGTGGTCTGCACTATCGACTCTCGCGCGAGGACTGTCTGAGATGGGATGAGAAGGCCGACCCCCACTCGACGAGTTTACGATAGAATCGTATCTCAAACAAATAACGGGCTCGTGGCCCAAAAGAAGGAGGTCGACCATGGATAAGAATGCCACAAAAACAGCTGGAATGGATCTCGGAGATAAATATAGTGTGATTTTGCGTGCTTTCCGAGGAGGGCGAGGTCCTCGAAGAGACACGAATCCGGACGACGAAGCAAGGGATGCAAACCTATTTTAGGTTACGCGAACCCATGCGAGTGATCATAGAGGTGGGCGGTCATTCTCGTTGGGTGAGCGCCCTACTCAAAGAGCTCAAGCATGAGGTCATCGTCGCCAACCCGCGCCGGGTACTACTGATCGCCGAGAATCACAATAAGAACGATGAAACCGATGCAGAGCTGCTTGCAAGATTGGGGCGCGTTGACCCCCAGCTCCTGGCACCAATAAAGCACCGCTCTGATGTGATTCATGCCGACCTCGCACTGATTCGCGCAAGAGCAGCGCTGGTCGAATCCCGTACCGCACTGATTAACTCGGTGCGAGGACAAGTCAAAGCGTGTGGATACCGGATGCCCACTTGCTCAGCAAAATGCTTCGGGAAGCGAATCGAAGCGTTACCAATGCCATTGAAAGAAACATTGACACCCGTGATGGAGTGCATCGCGAAGCTGACAGAAAACATTGGCCACTACGACAAGCAAATCAAAGCGATGGCAGAGATAAAGTATCCAGAAACAGCACCTCTGATGCAAATCGTAGGCGTCGCAGCGCAAACCGCTTTGACCTTTATCTTAACTCTAGAAGACCCCACACGGTTTCCACGTGCCCGATCGGTAGGGCCCCTACCTAGGAATGACAACACGTCAAAGACAGAGCGGCAGTCAAGACCCGCAACTGCGAATTACCAAACACGGGGACCCCTATATGCGAAAACTTCTCGTCCAAGCGGCCCACTACATCATCGGCCCGTTTGGCAAGGACAGTGCACTGAGACAATGGGGATTGGCTCTCGCCGCACGGGGCGGTAAAGGAGCAAAGAAACGAGCCGCCGTGGCCGTCGCGAGAAAACTTGCTGTCGTGATGTGTCGACTGTGGATGAGCGGGGAGGATTACGAACCGTTCCCCAATGAACGCCAAGAACAAGACCAGGAGGTCAAAGTCGCTGCCTAATCTCTACCAAAACAAAAATGCAAACAATTCTACGATGACTCGATCGAACGTTTACCGCCCCGTCCTGGAGACTGCGCGTCCGTGCTTGGCCCAAAAGGCCGCGTCTGAGATTGCAGCTCCAAGATGGGCCGGACCCCAACATGCACAGCAGCACTAACGCTGCACAAACAGTGCGAATGGAAGCATCGGCGAGAAACGCGGTCTGAGTCGCTACAACCCAAACAAACAAACAGATCGCCAGGAGACTCTATACGATAAAAACTTACAAAATATGATACCCAAGACTTGACACCGACGGGCCTTCTCATGGAAGCACGACCCAAACCCACGCGGGTGCGGCACCGGGACACACACGAAACTCCTTCTTCATGGCGCACCAATTCGGCGCCGGCGGCGTGCCAAGCTGTGGTCGTTCGCAGTCCGCCTCGTTAGACCTAGCTACATGTACGTAGTCGCTTCGACATAAGGCTGTTGTGCAGTACGTTACTGTTCTAACAATTGGTTCTACGCGATACTGAGATATTGTTCTCCCGTATCATTCACCTCGGTCTCGTCCTGTTTCTGTTGTTGCACTCGAACTGTACTGACGAAACAGGCATTCTGATTGAAATTACCCGCGCACCGGATACCAACTTCAGCGAAGTCGGGCAACTGCGAATATTTGTCGGCACTCCGAGCACGGTAGAAAACCGATTTATTGGATTCGATGACAATCGCGCGGACAATGGCCCGGATGCCACAAACCGCGACTTACTCCTTCAGCCCTATCGGCTCCTGCTCCGCAAAGGAGATATTGCCGGTACCGAGGTGATGGTTGTGGCGGTGGGCGCTGATACCGACGGGAATCTCGTCGCCATGGGCAAACTGACCGCTCCCATTTCCTTTGTCGATGGCAAAATCGTCCAATGGAATATCGTTGTGGATGATAAAATTCCCGCGGCGACAAGCTTTACCGACTCTTGCATACGCTGGGAGGACAACAACACCATCGGCTCAAATGACGATCTCGACTGCGATGGCTGCCCTGACAATTCGAGTGGCAGTGTCGACATAAACCAAGACGGAGACGATTTCGACGGGGATGGGTTTTGCGATGAGGGGGATTTCGACGACGACAACGATGGGGTCCCCCGATGTGAATGATACCGATCCAACCGATCCAAATCGATGCTCTGATCTCGATATGGATGGTTGCGATGACTGTGCCAGTGGGCAATATGATCCGAACAACGACGGAAGCGATGCAGATGGAAACGGTATCTGCGATGCCTCTGCAAATGTGATTGCCAAGTCTGTCGGCGCCGCGAGTGGTCGAGACTTTCCCACGATTTCTGCGTGGATAGATGCTCGCCATGGAGACTTGGGATCGCGAACAAGCCTGTTGATATCACGCTCACCGAGTACTACTTCCGTTTTTGAGCCAGGCGAACTCATTACCGGCCCAGGCTGTGTGGGAACCTATGTGGCTGAGAATGCGACATCCAAACCGACGCTGCGGATGACGCTGGATGGGTATACGGGGACCTGCAATCAGGGCGATGTTCTCGTTGGATTCAACTCTAACGCCCAAGCGATTTTCGAGTCTGTCATCACGACCGGCGTTATCGAGCGCGCGATTCTCTACGATGATGCGACGTTCACAGAAAACGTCGTCATTGAGGGATCCACGACTGACCCACAACACTATATGCATATCACGGTTGCTCCGGAGTCACGACATGATGGGACCGCTGGCACTGGAGTTGTAATTAACCCGCCTGGAACCGGACACGGCATCCAGATTCTTGATAAGTACACCATCGTCGAGTGGGTCGAGATAACCGATTGGACAGACGATACTCCCAATCCCAGCCACGATGGGATCAATATTCAGGCGACCGGTGTTTTGGTACAGAATGTTATCGTTCACGACGACGGACATGACGCAAGCGGAATCCCCGAAAATGACTCCGATGCAAATGGTATCATTATCGAACTAAACGACATCTCAGCAACTGTACGAAACAGTATCGTCTACAACCTTGCTCGTCACGGAATCGGGATTCACGACGCCCAAAGAGCAACGCTAACTGTGGAGAACTGTACGGTACTGCGTTGTGTACAATTGGATGACAACCCGGGGAACTACGGTTGCGTCGGATCGACCAAGGTGAATACTGGGGGGTCGAGGGTCCACGTCTACAATACGATTGCGATGATGTCCGGTAACGGCGCACAAGGTGACTTTGCAATTGGAGGCGGCAGTTGGGGGGACAACTCGATTGGCAACATGTCATCGGACGATTCAGTCTTAGGTGTGGAGCAGATGACGACTCTTTACAACTTGCTTCCCTCAGACCAGTTCGTCCGCTGGGTATCAATCGGCGCAGAACAAGAAGACCTCCACTTAAAATCGACCTCCGCTGCAATTGGCAACGGCGCGAATCTATCAAGCAGGTTTCGCCTCGACATTGATCACAACCTGCGACCTGGCAAAACTGCGTGGGATATTGGCGCAGATGAGCATCCATAGCTCACCACTGGTAATTCCCTGAGTCCCCCCAAGCATCGCTGTCCCCGTGATGACACTCGAGAAACGGCGACGCGCACGCGAAGCCCTTTTTACTGTATAAGAAATTTAAGAAATAGAGATTACTTAATATTATTGAGCAGATATATAATCTACTGAAATTAAAAGATATAATATTTGAGTTTGATTCACAAAGCTACTATACTGATTGTGAAGTGACACAATATGCCCCCGACGATATTGCTCTCCGCTCCATCGCCGCGCATCTGCAGCAGGCGGGAGTGCCAGACGCAGCGAGGGGGCAAATTCTGCCTGGGATTCGGTTTCGAAATGCCTTCCGGGATTGGAAACCGATCGTAGTGGGGCACCAAATCCTCTTAGTAGAAGACAATCCGATCAACATCGATCTTCTTTCTCGGCGTTTACGGCGAAAAGGGTTTGAGGTTTCCATTGCGCACAATGGAGTAGAGGCGTTAGAGCAGGTAACCCGGTGCGAACCAGATCTGGTCCTGCTAGACATGGGCCTGCCCGTTCTTGATGGCTGGGCGACCGCGACAGAGATTCGCAATAGAGAAATTCGTGTCCCTATCATCGGTGTTACAGCGCACGCTACATCCGCGGATTTAAGGCGCATGTTGGAATCTGGTTGCGATGGTGTGCATACAAAACCAATCGATTTCAAAAAACTGATCAATGAAATGGCAAACTACCTAGAGCCCAAAAATGACCGCTGACGACTCGGTCACATTGCGGCATATCGCCCATGAGCTGCGCAATTGGATTCAAGCTGCCTCGCTCCTGTGTGGAGAAATTGGGGAGGAAACAGATTCCTTCGTGATTAAGGAGCTTGCTCTCGTCCTCGTCCGGTCATTTCCCAATCTGAATGGCATCGCTGAGCAAATTATTGCGACATCGCTAGCCATACAACACAGACAGCAAAACAATCCCGTAACTCACAGCTCAGAAACGCCAGACAAACCCAAACGCTTCGTTTTTCCATAGCACCACACAATACGAGTTTATTGGAAGCACCACAAATGATAGGGGGAACTATATGAAAGTTGCTGTTGCGCATTCGGACGATCCAGATATCGATGCCGCGATTACCGATCTGCTTACGACACTTCGCGACAAGCTAGAAGGTCAGGCACCAACCGGAGGAATGTTGTTTTGCTCGCCATGTTTTTCCATCGGAAAAATCGCCAACGCAGTATGCGATGCCTTTGATGGCATTGAACTCATTGGCTGCACAACCGATGGTGAAGTCTCCAGCGAGCTCCGCTTCCAACAAGATTCAGTGACGCTCATTGTGTTTTCGTCGTCCAGTCTGCGGTTTCGATCCTTTATGGCGGAGAATGTGTCAAAAAATGCGAAAGAATCTATTCCGCAGATGGCTCAACTTGCTATCGCAGATGAAAAACCAGCTCTCTGTTTCACCGTTCCTGCCGGGTTGGTCGTGAGCGCGACTGTGGTCGTTGAACAATTGTCTACGAATATGCCGGGGGTACCGTTTTTGGGTGGAGTCGCCGGTGACGATTGGAATATGGTGGAGACCCATCAGGTTTGCAACCGGAAGGTCGTGACTGATGGCGTCCCATTGCTATGCATCTACGGAGATCTCAAGTACTCGACCGGTATTGCCTCGGGCTGGGAGCCCATCGGCGAAATCGCCCGCGTAACGAAATCGGACGGGCCTCGAGTCTATGAAATTGACGGCGAGAGCGCTGTCAATTTCTACCGCAAATATCTGGGAGAAACGGTCCCATTCTCCCCCGAGCACCCGCTGGCGTTGCATGGACAAACCACGACCTTTGAACTTCGTGCTCCTTTATTAGACGACGACGACGGAAGTATCCTGTTTGTCGGCGATGTACCACAAGATACTTCGGTGCAACTCACCAAAGCAACTCGAGAGGCAATCGTCAACGCGAGTCGAGACTCCATTGAACAAGCGCTAAACAACTATCCCGAGCACACCCCAGATGCAGCTATCTTGTTCTCCTGCGCGGCGCGAAAGCAACTGCTGGGAACCGCAACCGAGATGGAGTATGCAATGCTCGAAGACCGAATCAGCGGCATTGAGACTTGCGGCTTTTATACCTATGGCGAGATTGGACCTCACCATACCGGGGGTAACTCCATGTTTCATAACCAAACATTTATTGCGGTCTTGCTCGGTGATTAAACCGTGTCTGCTGCTGAAAAGAAGATCCGCACGCTGACCGCAAAACTGGCTCGAGAACGACGGTCTCGGGCTGAAACGGAGCGTTCTCGGGAGCGTAGCGAGCGGTTGCTTCACCAGTTATTGGAGCAGAAAGCGGCGGCAGAGACGTTATTGCGCGATCGCAATGACCAACTCGAAAAGATGATTGTCGAGCTAGAGGCTGTGCGCGAAAAACTGACCATCTCAGAGCAAGAGGCCAGGCTCGCCAATGGAGCAAAAACGGCATTTTTAGCGAACATGAGCCACGAACTTCGAACACCGCTCAATGCAATCATTGGTTACTCAGAAATGTTGCTGGAGGATGATATCCAAGAGGATCCTGAGCAAATCGAAATCTGCCTGCAGGCTATCTATCAGTCGGGAAAACATTTGCTCGGTTTGGTCAACGATGTTCTTGATCTCTCAAAGATCGAAGCCGGCCAATACCATCTGGCAAGCGAGCCTGTCGACCTTGAAAAAGAGCTCATGATGGTCGTCAGTGCAAGCAAACCATTGATCGAAAAACATGGAAACACCCTGCACGTCGACATTGACCATGATGGCTCTCAAACGATCTTGGATCCGCTTGCGTTTCGCCAGTGTTTGTTCAATCTCTTGGGAAACGCTGGCAAATTCACCGATAACGGCACGGTAACCCTCCAAGTTCGGATTGCGCAGGGAGACGTCCGAATTCGCGTCCAAGACACTGGGATTGGAATCCCACAGGAAAGGCTTGCGACTATTTTCGACGAGTTTGTCCAAGGAGATCTATCGACGACAAAAGAGTACGGGGGAACCGGCCTCGGTCTGTCCATTACCAAAAAACTCTGCGAACTGCAGGGGGCGACGATCCAGGTCGAGAGCGAAGAAGGTAAGGGTACAACGTTTGAGATTGTCCATCCGGCACGCAAGATGACCCAAGATAGCCCGGTTCCAAGCCCGCAGGCGCCCCCCAAGCTTAGTGCCGCGCTTTCAACAACTCTAGCTATGTAACAAAGCTAGAGAGCTGAACACGTAAATTCACTTTTCGAGCTACCCCTCGAAATCGCTGGCTACGTTGTCCTCCTTGACGGGACCCAACCCCGCCTGCCCACGCCCAAATACGGGCGAATCTATGTTGGTTGCGCCTGATTTTCGCCTGGAAACAGACGGTTGCATTGGCAGTGTCCGCCTCGCCAACGATTCCGATCCTTTACCGTCGATAAGCAACTTTACGTGTTCAGCTCTCTAGAGGATATTGCTCGCAACAGCAGGAGATGGGGGCACGCGGGAGCATGCGCACCAGGGTCGATCTATGCTTTCGCCTTTGCGGTCTTGGCTGCTGATTTTTTGCGCGGCGAAGCGGCCGGCTTCTTGGTCTTGGCGGGCTTCTTGGTTTTCGCGGCGGGCTTCTTGGCTTTGCTCGCCTTAGGTTTCGCGGATTTCTTAGTCGCCTTTTTGGCGAGCTCTTCCACCCACTTGCCGTCACGGTAAAACGCGCGCCACCCTGTTGCGCGGCGCTCTTTTTCGCTCATGACATATTGCTCTTTGGCCTTACGGCTCCAGCGAATCACCGCTGGGTTTCCGTCAGGGTCGGAGGCTGGTGCGGCGACAAGGTAGTGAAATTTCGGATCGAGCTCGTCTTTGTGAGGAAGGAGCTCACTGACGAGTGGGGGCCGGGTTTCACGATTGCGCGGAAACTTGCTCGCTGCCAAAAATATCCCAGCAGCGCCATCACGCAATACGAAAAAGTCCCCCTCGCTCTTATCACATGGAAGCTCGGGCATCGGTATCGGATCTGCGCGCGGCGGTGCGGGTTCGCCGTTGCGCAACAATTTGCGGGTATTTTTGCACTCCTGGCCCGTGCACCCAAAGTACTTGCCAAAGCGTCCCGACCGGAGCTGCATCTCGGCGCCACACTTATCACACTCAAGAGTGGGGCCTTCATATCCCTTAATCTTAAACTGACCTGCTTCGATCTCATGTCCTGGGCAGTCGGGGTTATTGCCGCACACATGGAGCTTCCGCGTCTCATCGATGAGATAACTGTCCATCGAGGTGCCGCAAGTCTTGCAGCGATGTTTTTTGAGCAGGAGCCGAGACTCGCCTTCGTCATCATCATCGACACTGACAGCCTCATCACCAGCGACGAGATTGAGCGTCTGCTTACACCGCTCTTTGGGCGGCAGAGCATATCCCGAGCACCCCAAAAATACGCCGGTGGCACCAGTCCGAACCTGCATTGCTCGTCCACATTTTGGGCACTCAATGTCCGTCGTGGTTGGATCATTCGGGCGCATCCCGCCTTCGTCGGCCCCCGCTTCCTCTACCCTTCGGCGAAACCCCTCATAAAATTCGTCTAATACCTGTTTCCAATCGACCTTTCCCGTAGCAACGCTATCGAGCTCTTCCTCCAACTTGGCGGTAAAATCGTAGTCCATTAACCGCTCGAAATTTTCACAGAGGCGATCGGTAACGATGTCTCCCATCTTTTCTGCATAAAACCGTCGGTTTTTCAGCGTGACGTAACCACGCTCTTGAATCGTCGAAATAATCGATGCGTATGTAGATGGTCGCCCGATGCCGCGCTTTTCCAGCTCGCGGACCAGGCTTGCCTCTCCGTAGCGAGGCTTGGGCTTGGTAAAGTGTTGTGATGGTACAAGGGCATCAAGCGAAAGAACGTCGCCCTCCTTCATATCCGGCAGGATCGCATCGTCCGCTTTGCTCGAAGCTGGTGGCAAAACCCGCAAAAAACCGTCAAACCGCAACACGCGCCCATTGGTGCGAAACTCAAAGTCTCCGGCTCGTACGCTGACCGAGATACTCGTGAACCGTGCAGGAACCATTTGGCAAGCGACAAAGCGCTGCCAAATCAACTCGTAAAGACGCTCTTCATCGCGCTCCAGCCCGGGAATTGATCCCGGAGTTGCGATCACATTCGATGGTCGAATCGCCTCATGCGCTTCTTGGGCACCGTCTTTGCTTGAGTAAACGATTGCTTGCTCCGGCACATACTCCTTACCATGGGTGTCGATAACAAACTTCCGACACGTCTCTACGGCATCTTTGCTGAGATTGGTCGAGTCCGGTACGCATGTATGTAATGTGGCCGGCCTCGTAGAGTCGCTGGGCCAGCACCATGGTCTTTTTCACACTAAAGCCGAGCCGACTACTGGCGCCCTGCTGGAGCGTTGAGGTAATAAACGGTGCGTTTGGCTTGGTTGAGGTCTTTCGATCCTCGCGCTTGTGAACAACGTAGCGAGCCCCCTCAAGGCGATGTGAGCGCCGCATCACATTCTTGCTTGTTGGCAGGTCTAAAATTCGCCGCCTTGCCATCCGGCCCGGTATTTCCATGGTCTTTGACGAGCTTGCATTCGACGGGTGTCTTTTCAGCGCGAAGCTTCGCCAAAACCTCCCAAAACTCCTCTGGGTTAAACGCCCGGATCTCTCGCTCGCGCTCTACAATGACCCGTACCGCTACTGACTGAACCCGCCCCGCCGAGAGACCGCGGGCAACCTTTGCCCACAAAAGCGGCGACACCATAAAGCCGACAAGGCGATCGAGAAAGCGACGCGCTTGCTGGGCGTTGACGCGGTTTAGATCTAGGTCGCCAGGGTTGGCAAATGCTTCGGTAATTGCGTTCTTGGTAATTTCATTG
>CBDCWZ010000002.1:0-38714 GCA_965223575.1 Kofleriaceae bacterium | reverse complement strand
CGCCTACTGCGTCGGCCTCGCAGAGGCGCTTCTGCACGAAAAAATTGAGTTGCCAGGCCCAGTGCCTTCTCACCCTGGCTATCGAGAAATTTCACTCGTTCTTCGAGCGCCGTTAGGACAGCTTGCGGATCCTGCTGCTGCGCAGATCGAATCTCCCAAGCAAGCCAAGTCGATGCAGCGACGAAAATGTTCATTGTGCTCGCTCTTGTCAGCGACGACGCAAGCTTGATCGAGAAATCCGGTTGCCTTGGAAATGTCCCTCAGTCGGTCATAAGCGTATTGTGTCGCCTGGAGCAAATCCACGCGTCCTTGCTCTTCGATAGACGTTCAATTGTCTGTGGCCATTCTCCAGCGATAGGCAGGATGATAGATGATATGGCTTCTCGCTGCCTGCTATCGACGTCTGGCGAGAGGGTCTTGACAATCGCTGCGGCACGCTGCACATCACCAAAGCGGCACAACCAGTCTTCCGCGATTCGCCTGAGTACTATCTGCTTTGCCCCTTTGTCCCGACTTTGTTTCGGTTTGTACTTTTCAACGCTCTCTTGAACAGTTTGCAACACCTTTGCATCATTGGCCTCGGCCACGCAGCACGCCAACACACAACCCCATAAGGGGTGATTCACGCGATCGGCTAAGTGACGCAACGCAGGACCGGTTTCGCCGAGAACACACCCCAGAAATGTAGCGATCCGAACATCGATATCGTAGCGTTCCTCACTACGTTTTACATTCCAAGAGGATACTTCCGCCGAGCAGATTTCAATCAGCTGACGAATCGGATCCAGACAAATCTCACCCGATGCAGACCGGTCCTTGTTTTCCCTGCCGACCGGAACGAGAACAGGCGCAGAACCGTTTTGGCCACTCGGAGGATTTTGGCCGCTGCTTTGCGTTTGCGATCGCAAGTCGGCTTGTTCTGGACTGGAAGGTAGCTCCGCCATCAACGCCATATAGTAGCAGTATCTGCGCGCAGTTGCGCTAGGGACCGCAACGGAATCACTCATGCAGTTGCTTCCACAGTAAGCGAATCCATAACAATGCGAACCCCTCGAGGAGACGACCCCAACCTTGTCTTTGCAAAAACGAGAGCTTGCATGCGCCTGGGTGTGCCGGAAGGTAAGTCTTGGTTGCCAAAAAACTACTATCTCCTGCCAGCAAGTTGCTCACTTGTCCAGTAGCCTCACCTGTCCCAGTAAGGCCCGGCAACAAAAACAGAATATCCCCATACAGCCAAAGTGAGTCCGATCAACAAAGCCCTTATCGAGAAGCGTCGCCGAGCGGAGCAGAAACGGAAGCGAACCAACAACAAGATAACGAAAAACCCAAAGTGTAATCACACCGCCCGTTTTGCTGTTTTCATTTGCCGAGATGAGACTGGCAAACCACGGAGCAACCGAACCTGCTCGATGGGCGGAATTGTCAATCGACTGGCAACAACGGCAGCGTAGATGCCAAGACACCGAAGATTACAAAAAGCCACGAACGCCCCGCAATCGGTCCCAGAAACCAAGCCCCCATAGACGTAGTAATCCCAACCAACCAAGGACCGTAGAAAGCGGATAGCGACGAGCGAGGAGCTTTACATCCTTCGAGAAGATGACCCCGCACGCTTGGACACAAATGAGATGCGATCCATCGTTCAAGACGGCTCAACTGAGTCCGTTCGATGTGTGCAAGTCGTTCTTGGTCAAGTGCTGAGACCTTCGAGCAGTGCGGGCAGCATGACGTTTTTCGCACGCCGCAGCGCCCAAACGACCGCCACCACGGGCCCCCCCAATACCGAGGGACAACATCACGCCAATCCCACCGACCGCGGTTTTATGACTACCCATCGCCCAAGAGGCCCCTCCGACAATGAGTGCCGCCAGCACTGCCGCAGCCAACCCCGGAAGTATCCCTAACCAGGGACGTTTTCGGTGCATGAAACTCACCGCCCATATTGGCCAATACTTTTTTCAAGCTTGTCTGATGCAACCAAAGCACCACGCCCCAAGCACCATCGACGGCCCGAGCAGACCGGCGCCAAGTGCTGCGATCCCAAGCAAAGCCAGATGGCGGACCACCAATGACCAATCCCCGAAGATACCCAGCGCGCAAATACTCAGCCCACAGGGAAGTGTTACCAACCAGGTAGCTCGAAGACTGCGAATTAAACCCAAGCGAAACAAACAGTCGCCCGAGATCGGGAGTCTTGCGACAATATTCGAGTCTCGCCGCCAGTAGTAGGCGAAACGAAGAACCAAATAGGACCACAACATGGCTCGTGAGCATGATTGCCAACCATAAATTACTGACTCGTTGATAGGATGTGCCAGTTGCCAATAGGCCGCAAACGATCGAGAAAAACACAATGGCGCAAGCAATGCTCCATATCTCCCCCGACACAGACCCAACTCCATTGCGAGCCTGCCGACGTCGCCTGTCGTCGAGGCGACTCCATTGGTACAGTGCAAATGCGCCGATACTCGGCATTTAGGACTCCGCGTATGCCGCAGAAGCCACGTGACGGAGATATAGCTCTTCGAGCGCGCCCGGACCATCGACAAGCAGTGCCTGAAGCTCCGTCCCGGAAACATCCGCTTTTAGCTCCCCCTCATCAAGCACTAAGATTCGGTGACATAGTCGCTCCGCCACACCAAGGAGATGTGTAGACATCAGAATCGCCGCGGCCATTGTCGGCCGTTTTTTGCAGTACACCGCGAGCAAGTTTTGCCGCGAGCGGAATCAAGACCATTCAAGGTCTCATCGAGGAGAACGAGTTGCACCTTGCCGACCAATGCCGCAGCAAGACCAACTCGCTGGCGCATACCAAAAGAAAGTTCACGGCACATTCTATCGCGAATCTTGCCAAGCCCTAGTGAGTCGAGCAATGCAGCTTGCGCATCAACATCATGATCTCCCCGCGCCTCTGCAACGAACGCGATATGCTCGGCCACAGTAAAAAAACTCATATAGCGATGGGGGTTGGTCTGCGAAACCGATCTCGCGCTTTGCGGTGATAGAATCCTCACCCAAGAGGGTCCCGCAGACTCGAATATCCCCTTGGTTTGGCAGCATCGCACCAGCAACCGCGCATTAATGTCGTACTTTTCCCTGCCCCATTAGGCCCCAACATTCCGACAATCTCCCCAGCTTGAACACTGAGCTCGGACCCCATTGACCGCGACGCGTTTGCCATATTGAACGCGAAGATTTGCAACTTCTAGGACCATGTCGGGAAAGCCGCCAAACTACCACGTCCGAATCTGTGAAAACACCAGGATTCGCCCCTATTAGACGTAACCGTGGAAACTTTGACACGATTGATCTCTTGCCCCCGACAACCCGAGACCAGCAGTCCTATTCAGCCCCATGAAAGCCAGGTTATAGTATGAGCCAGTGTCATTGAGCAGCCATCCAGCACTTCGCGGCTTGCGGAGCTTTAACGAGTCAGACCGAGTTGCCGTTCATCGGACACGCCACACTCCTTGAGAATCTTGTGTGGCCTTGCAACTGCAGCAGGATTTCGTGCCGGACTTCTCTATGGCGAGTTGCGGGGTTGGAAAGACCCTCTTTTCTGCACGCGGCTCTGATTCCCCCCGTTTGACGCGACTTTGGTGTCACCACCCGGTCCAGATAACCGCAAACCACGATCTAAATGCCGCGCTGTGCACATCTCTTGCGAACGCAACAGGGGCATTCCTTTTTTCCCTAGCGAACGTGTTGATGAGTTCCTCGCACGCATCATTGCAAATGACGGGAACGACCAACCAATACCTATTTGTCCTTGATGAAGTCGGAAGGGATACTTGGGGCAGAAGAAAACGCTTCTCACGAACTTGGAGAACTATTTTCTCGACTCGTAGAGTCGTAGCCGAGGACAAGCCCGGTTCCTTTTTTGTTGCCGACAGCAAATTTGTATTCTTGCTCGACCAGTTAGAAAAAACGCACAGGCTCGCTGTTTCCCCCCCGCGAACCCGTTTTGAGATGCACCGATTGACAACACACCGAGGCCGAACACATCGTCGATCAACTCATCGCAACAACAGACCTGGCAAACATCGGTCCACAGATGCAACCAGATCATCATAAACATCAGCCAGTCTGGTGGCGTATTGCCTGCAGACCTTACAGGTTGCAATGATTGTCGCAGCGCGTGGGATCGCACACGCTTCCCCACGATCGTGACGAGCTATATCACAACTGGCTAAGAAGCGTTGCCGAGGAAACAGCGCAACCGACCAATGCCTCACGTATTCTCGGATCACTCGGTTTAACTCCACGCGGCAGTTTCTTCTCCAGCGAAGAAATCGCCCATGGTGCGGACGTAGAGTCCGCCTTTGCCGCCGCGACTCTCGCGAATTTTCACAATCAAGGCGTACTCGAAGAAACGTCAGACGAAAGCACCAACGTTGCTCTGTATCCGCCCAGCTCATCCGATTTTGCGACAGCCGTTTCGAGAAGTTGCTTTAACGAGCCTTGGATCTACGCGAGAAATACAGGAGATATTACACAACAAAGCGCTGCAAAACAAACGTCTATCGGTACGAGAGTGGCTTCAGGTTCGTCCGATCTGGATTGGCACCATCGAGTCCCGCGCATAAAAAAAACGATTTCACGAACAAAACGTTTCTTAATCTGTCTTAGTGCTGCAGTAATCGCAATTCCCGTCATTGCGATCGTATTTCTCTATATAAAAATGTCCGGCGAGTACTACCTGGATCGGTGGCAACCTGCCAATCAAACACCCGCGCGCATCGTGTTACGAACAGGAAGTCCAAGCCTATCGGCCTTCTTCTGGCTGCCGAGGAGTCCTGGGTTTGGTTCCATTGCAGCTGATACTGGGATCACTCGCGCGATGGTCACAGAAGAAACCTGGCAGTCGGTGACTGCTGGGCGAAAGTTGGATTCGCTTGGCAGCGGATTCGCTGCACAAGTCCATCAACTTCTGGTTCCGCAAATGCGCAGCTTGCTTGAGTATGCGCTGACGCAGGCCGACGCTGCACTATCCGATGCAGTCAGCCAGAGCAGCGACCCAAATGATAAGGTTGTGCTTCTCTCAGCGTCTGCGACCAATTTCCCATGGGGGGGTCGCAGAGACAAAAGTGATTCGCGACGCTCTGGCAAGCAAGTATCCTGTTTTGCGGAGGGCTGCTTTTGAAGTTGTATCCTCGGCAGCAACACGCGTTCCTGGAGCATACTCAGAGGTATTGTCTGAGTTGCTCATATCCGAGAATCCGCAAACTCGAAAAAAGGCGCATAACGTTATTCTTACCCTCGAAGCGGCCACCGCGGAACAAATCCTGCAGCGAATCGATCACAGACAGTTCGGATAACAACATCCACCAAGAGCTTACCCTTGCGCGACAAAGGATAGCGAACTCGTCAGACATCCCACAAGCGGTCAAAAAGGCGGCAACGAACCAACAAGACCCCAAAACACCGAAACACAATTGTACGCGTAGTTTGTTTTTCCCGTGATCAAAAATCAACAGCTCATGCGTGTGCTGCGCTTGCGGTTTCGCAGGCAGCCCGTATCGAAGATCGACTTTTGGGCACTGAATCTAATTGTGGAGTTGGCACCTGAAACAATCTACCCTGATCTCAAAGAACAGATTGTCCAAGCGAAAACTGAGGGTCCTCCTTCCGTACAGGCAGCAACACTCCCTCTGTTTGTGCATGTTCAGCCAGAAGAAGCTGCCAGAGAACTCGCGACGCTGCTCGATCAAAGAGAGGCAAACATTAGCCTAACAGTATCCATGGCCAAGGCGTGGGGCGAACTCGCTAAATCAGGAAACCGCGCGCGGCAAGGGCCGCACTAGAAATCCTTCGTCAACACAAGTCCTTAATCGTGAGAAAGCAGGCTACTCGATCCTACGGATTTGTCGGTCGTTCGGCACAAAGCGAATTGGCAAAGATGGTAAAAACGTGAGGGATTTGAACTGGCTGTTGCCGCGGCGGAAGGACTCGCAAATAGCATCCCTTGCCCGCAAGTCTGGAAGCTTCGCAATCTCTGGAATTGCTCGACTTTGGAAACGCAAAGGACGCGCAAGACAAGCGGCGACTCGAATCTTCGTATCGCTCGCTGTGAAACGACCAGATCTTGCCTATGGCTACCTCGCTCGGTCGTTTCGCGCGACAAAGAAATCCTGCTCAGAAAAATTGCCATGGAGGGACTCTGCCATGGAGCACGGCAGGGAGGCATCGACGGTCGCAATCTTTGGTTTTCAAGGCAGCGAAGGATAAACTGTCCTCAATTCGCCAACGAAGTGCAACCTGCGCCCAAGACAACCTTGAAACAGCCGCAAAATGGCCGCACGAGTCGCGAATCGACTCGCATCAGACAGTATTGCGACAATTCGATCGACTGCAGCTTCTGTATTGGCGCAACTTGCCGAAAGGGGCCGTACGACAAAAGAACTCGGTGCCACGTTAATGAAGCTCGCCTCAGATAGCAATCGCCCGACTCGACTCTCTGCCATTCGCGGACTCGCAGGCATTGGCTGATACAGCCCCCCAAGCGACCGCGGCGGTACTGATTCAGGGCATTCGGTCGTGTCTGATGACGACGAAAAGCTGTTGATCCCTACAGGCAGCGCAAAAGATTCGCGCATTACAGCTGCTGCGCTTGGGACTGAGCGATACGTCTCCAACGCTGCGAATTGCGACAATCAATTTGGCCACTGAGATGGTTGTGGACGCTCCATTTGCACTCCAAACCGGACTCACGGACGAAGATCCAAACGTACGCCGCGCTGCAATGCGACGGATTGCGAGCCACGGTGACAACCTCCCCAAGCAGCTTGTTGAAAAATCTCTAGCCATTGCTCTCGCAGATCCAGACGACAACATTCGACATTTAGCGTTGACCGCCATGGCTCAAATCGGAGCAAAAGAGGTGGCACTCGCTCATTTGTCCCATTCTCTGAAATCAAACTCGGAACAAATCCGAGCAAAAGCAGCCGAAGCATGCATGGGCTTGGTCGACCGCTCACCGCAAGCCTTGATTGACCTACTCGAGCCATTGCTGGACGACAACGCTCGCGATGTCCGCGCCTCCGTACTCGCCCCACTTGCAAGGGCTTATGTTGCGACCAATTCACCTAAACAGTTGGAAAAAATGATGGCAGATGCTGAACAGCATGCACTCCGTAGACATGTAATCACGGCTGCCTTCATCGTACTCGCACGAACACAAGCGGGGCGAACTGCTGCACTTTCATCACTGAAAACGATCACAAGTCCAGCAGGTAAATTTGCCGCGGAGCTCGCGACAAACCTAATTCAACACTCCGCCGATGGTGTTACTTTTCTTAAAATGCTGGTGCCTTAACCCGGATACGTCACGGATTTGTGCGAAGATGTCCCAAGAAATTGTTTTCACACGGTAATTTCTCGATCGCAGGGAATAATATGGTTGTATTTCCAAGATCGAAAATTATCGCTTGGAAACAAGGGCTTGGGGGAGAACGCGCGAAGAGCGTGACGTATCCGGGTTAGCGCACGTGAAAAAGGGGCCCGCTATGCGGACCCCTTTTTGATTTCTGGTCGTTTTCGCCAGAGGCTTAAGACTGGAAAGCCCCCTGCGATAAGAGTTTATGTTGTTCCATGGTCTTGCCACCTCCCCTGGTATTTAGCCAGCACCGGGCCAATAACGGCCCGCTCAATTCACGCGTTGTCTTTTCTTGCAAAGCGGCGGCGGCCCCCGTGGGCCCAGCGTTTCGTTGTGGGTCCTTGAACCCGGGTTACAGGTGTCATAAGCAAATCCATCATTGGAGTTCTGCCAATCGCCTGACGGCCGAAGCGGCCGCTTCTCTATTGTATTCGTGGATCACCATGAATGCCAGGGGGTGTTGATCCTGTGGTAGGTTTAACCAGCTCATCATGCCGACGAAACCTACACGAATACCCACAAAAGCACTCGAAACATTTCCCAATCCAAGGCCGGGACGCAATTATCAGATTCGATTCGAATGCCCTGAATTCACTTGCTTATGCCCCAAAACCGGGCAACCCGACTTTGCTCACATCCGGATCGAATACGTGCCAGCAGCACTCTGTGTAGAGCTAAAGTCTCTGAAGCTATATCTGTGGAGCTATCGCACCGAGGGCGCGTTCCACGAGGCCGTCATCAACCAAATCCTCGATGACCTGGTGTCATCAATACAACCAACTAAGATTGCGGTTACCGGCGAATTCCTCGTTCGAGGGGGTATTCAAACAACCGTGGTTGCAAATCATCCCCCCCCAAGCGAATAACAGGGCAGGGCTCCGTAGCCTACTCTAGGCAGAGTACGAGAGACGAGATGACAGCGCCGGTATGACCGAACAAAACCTATGTTCAAACAACCACTTAGAAAGTGAAAATTTGATCAGAAGAGTGGTCTGGGGCTTCCGCCGTTGGCTGACGGTCTACGGTTGGCGACCGGCCTAAAAAGTCACCAACTCGCATTTCGACAAATTGGCTCATAGAAATGCCATTTGTCTCGCAATAGGCTTTTAGCCGCTCATAGGTGTTTCGACTTACGCTAATGCTACGTCGGGTTTGCTTCTTTGCCATGTCTAGTTGATACGCCATGGATAGTAGGTCGTCAAGGGCTACCCACTAAACTTAGTAGCTATCACAATTCTCAGGGCAACCATTTCGCCCAGATACCGTGTTTTTTTATTCTACCTGTAGGCCGAGCCAATCGGTGGGCTTTAGCGCCGCCAAGAGGTCCGTCTCGGGAGTCCCTGTAGGCACTTGGGGCGCATAATCCCACCGCACTATGGGAGGAAGGCTCATTAGGATGGATTCAGTCCTACCGCCGGTTCGGAGCCCAAACGTCGTTCCCCGATCGTAGAGAAGATTGAACTCAACATAGCGACCACGACGGATGAGCTGCCAATTACGCTGCTCTTCTCCATAGGGTTCGGGTTGGCGCCTCTCTACAATTGGCAGATATGCGGGAAGAAATGCACGTCCGGCGTCCAACACAAAGTCAAACACCTGTTGCAGATCGTGCTCCCCTCCTGACAGGTAGTCAAAAAAGATCCCGCCGACACCACGGGTCTCTTTTCTATGAGGGAGAAAGAAGTACCTGTCACACCAATCTTTAAACGCAGGATAGTCTCCAACTGGGGCATGTCGGTCGCACACGGCTTGTAGCACTTGATGAAAGTGCACTGCATCCTCGCGATGAAAATAATAAGGGGTCAGATCTGCGCCACCACCAAACCAACTTTTATCGCCTTTTTCAATAAAACGAAAATTTGCATGTGTGGTAGGAACCATCGGTGACAATGGATGAATCACGAGCGATACCCCAGTTGCGCGAAAATCGCGCCCCTCTCCTTGGATTTCCTTGGCAAAATCTTCTGGAAGAGTGCCCTCAACAGATGACCAATTGACTCCGGCTTTCTCAAACACCCTGCCACCAATCAAGACACGTGACAGTCCCCCCCCACCACCTTTGCGATCCCAACGTTCACTCGAGAATTGCCGCTCACCGTCCATATCAGCAAGAGCTTCGCAGATCTCGGATTGGAGTTTGGAAAAGGCGGCCGCGGCTTGATCAAACATTGCTAAAACTCCAACTCAACACCAGCACCGACGTGAGTTGGTCCGATGGAGGGTGTGATTCGTAAAGGTTTTGTACTTTGTTGAGCAGACTTTTTTTCCCGGGTCGATCCTGACGACGCATAGCCGCGATAATAAAAGTAACCAGCGGCGACAGCACCAGCAACGGTAGCGCCAAGAAACACGTTCGTCAATCGAGCACGAGACTTGCCTTTGTCGCACGCATCTTTCACTTCTGCCGCGCCAGGTACGTTCCCACGGGTACTCACGTCCGCGCAAGCATTGTCCACACGCAGGGGCATATCAGGATTTTGGTTATTAAAGTCGCTCACAGCTGCATCCTTCGCATCTGCAAGGCTACCACGAACCTGCAACCCAGTAATAGTCATCGCAGTTGCACCTGCGCCCGTCATGACTAATGATGTCCAGAACAGTTTGCGATGCACTCCCCCTCCGCGCGAATGAGTCAACTCGGACCGGGTCAAAGTGATCTGCGTACGAACGGTCTTGCCAGGAACAATATTGATCTGCTCAGAATGTTTCTCATAGCCCTCTGATTCGACGATCAACCGATGAAGACCGCGATCTGTTCGGGCAATCGTTACAGTGCCGGCGCGAAGCACGCCCTTAGCCTGCCCGTCGATATAAACAACCCCCTTGTCCACATTCGTCCGAACGACTAATTTCCCATGGGTCGGACGACCGATTAGGCGATCATAGAGAATACTACCCCAGCGCTTTAGCCCCTCTGGGCTTACTTTTGCCTGCGGAATGATATCTGCGGTCGTTCGCTCCATTTTCTGTTTGGCAACATTTAGCAAACTGAGGGTAACCCGATAGCCGTCGTTGCGACGCTGCAGCTTCCCGTATACCAGGCGACCGACACGAAGTTCGCGACCAATCTTGGTCATACAACTGACCCGCTCGGTGCTACAATCGCTCAATAATTTCATCTCGAGCAAGTCTTTGTCGCCATTAGATGCCAACCGATAAGGTCCGCCACCTGTACGAACACGTTTCCGCAGCGCGGTGCTCAGTGTTTTCGCGACTCTCGTCGCCTGAACATCTACGCTACTATCCGTGCCAGCAACCTCCAATCCAAGGACCGCAATGCGTATCGACGCGGAGACGTCGGTGGTCAGTCCCACTGAAGCCAGGATTATGACGCAAGTGACTATCGATCGAAACATAGGCAACCCGAGGTGGAAGTATACAACAGCACAACAGGGTAAATTGCCAACAATGCGCAAGCATGTGTCATCTTCTCCCACAAAGCGAATGCGTTCCCGGGAAATATGGCTGGCACGGCTGCAATGCGCTAGGCTTTCGCGTGGATGTCGTTGCCTGTACTACGTTCACTTTCTGCACGTATCGTTTTTGGCTTCGCGATCCTGATTATTACCTTTGGCGCGTTTGCAGTCTCCACAATGCATAACATGGGCCGACTTCGCGAAGACATTACCGCGATCCGAGTTGGGTACTTGGAGCTCGCCCTTACCGCCTACGACTTGCAAGCGACCCAGGCGAGGATTCGCGCCTACTTATTTGATGATATCGAACGAATTCGCTCTGTACAGGGGATGCGCGGCGACATCGTCGGCTTTCGCGCAATGCGCAGCCAGGCGCTTGCGAAGTCTGCCCGAGCACTGACCCGGCTCCGGGATCTCCCTCATGGTCATCATACGCGGGTCGCGGACATCGAATCTCGACTGGCAGTACTACATGGTTGGAACAAAACGATCGACCCTCTGTACAAACGCCTCGTTGCAAACACATCAGCTGACGTGTCCGACATTGTCACCAAACTAAGAGACGCGGAAGCAACGATCTTCGCATTGGCAAATGAATTTAAAGAATACCAAGAGTTGGTCCTCGAAGGGACAGCCACCCAGCTGCAAAAGGACGAACAACGTCTCCGCCGCTATACTCTATATTGGGCTATCGCAGCGGCAATTGTTGCGCTCATCGTAACTGCCGGTGCGGCAATCAGCTTGCGCCCCCTAAAGCGACTCCGGGACGCTGCAAAACGAATCGCACGAGGCGATTATGCCAGCCGTATTGAGGAAAAAGGCCCCGCCGAGATCGATGACTTGGCTCGGGAGTTTAATATCATGGGGCACGCTATCGAGGAAAGGGAACGCCAACTCGTTCGGTCTGAGCGCCTTGTCGCCGTTGGAAAAATGGCAGCCACAATCACACATGAGATCCGCAATCCATTGTCATCTCTGGGCTTAAACACAGAACTCCTCGAAGAGGAGCTATCGGGCCTCCCGGAACAAAAGTCGTGCGAGGCACGAAACCTGTGCAAATCCATCCATGATGAAGTCCACCGTCTTACTGCAATCACCGAAGAATATTTACACTTTGCACGGTTACCAAAACCAAAATTGCAGCTGGAGTCTCTCAACACAATTGTCGCAAACGTTGCGAGTTTCGAGAAAAGCCGCATGAACGCCCAAGCAGCAAAACTTGACATACAGCTCGCTCCAAATCTGCCACCGGCAATGTTTGATACCGGACAAATCCGTCAGGCACTGCTCAATCTGCTGCGCAATGCGAATGAGGCAGTCCAAGAGGTGGGCGGGGGACTCGTCGTTGTCTCGACCAAAGTTGATGAATCCAAAAGCTACGTACTTTGCACGGTCAGCGACGACGGTCCGGGCATCGAAGACGAGCTCGCCACAAAGATTTTTGATCCGTTTTTTTCGGAAAAACAGGGCGGTACCGGTCTGGGACTCGCACTCACGCAGCAAATCATTAGCGAACATGGGGGAACTCTCAGTGTAGAGAGCAGCCCCGGTCGGGGCGCACGATTTACCATCGCTTTGCCAATCGCAGCAGAAAAATCAACAGAGGCACAGGGGCCCGTGAAAGACATCGTCGGGTAGTTGCGCCGGGGTGAGGGCACGGAGACAAGTTGCTGATGTAGTGTAGTTGTGGGGCATCCCCCCTTTTTGGAACAACTCGCACTTGTTAATTGCACGTTCATTTCCAAAAGGGCCATTGATTTTTAGGACCTATCCACCTGGAACATGCCCGTGTGGATTGGCTTCCAAAATTAGTATTGCCGCGCACGTATCACATCGGTATGTTTATTACCATGGGCAAAATATTCCCGAGTCGGGGCATGTATCGGGGCATGTGGGTAAGTATTGCGGTGACAATGTGGGTGCTACTTGGATTTGGCGTGCCATTGTCACAAGCGCAGCAGTGCGAAGAGTTTTGCGAGCCAATAAACGGCAGCTGTTGGGACGATGATGTCGGCGTAGATACTTGTGTGAATCCCCCAGATCCCTGCGACGATCCCGCCAACAAAATCGACGGGAGCTTATTGACGATTACCGCAGATAGTGGTGGCGATCAAATCTTTGCGCGCTCTGATAAAGGCGAAAGCGGATATCAAGGCTGCGGCAAAATCACCGGTGTTCCTAAAACCGGTTACTACTCGATCTTTGATGATTCACTCGCCGAAAGCTGTGGCGATCAATTAGACGAGACGGGATACCTTACCGTGTCAAACCCGTGCAATGCGGCGGGACAACCTGTCGAGCGAAACGTTGCAGATCAGTATGTCGTCGTCGACACCGACAACAAAGGGCTGCAGAATTGCACCGGAAACGCGCAATGTGAGCAAACAAATCCGGGATCCGGAGATATCTGCACCACCGGGAGTCATATCTGTTGTATCTCTTCAAAACCGACGTTTATGGGGACCTTTCTCCTTGTCGCTGGGGTTGAGAACAAAATTTGTCTCAATCACTGGTGCAAAGAATGGCGTTTGGACAACGAGCTCGGATTTATCACCGCAAACTGCGATGATAACGGAGACGGATCCGCCAACTCCATCCACTTTCGCATTGCCGCGGGCAATGATGTCCGCGTCTGTGAAAACGCTGCTACAGTCCAGGAGTGTAGCTGGGGCTGTAATATTCCAGCAGAGGAGTGCAACCCCGATCCATGCATCGTCAAAGACTGCCCTAACTATTGCGATTCTCAAAGCAATTCCGAAGGCGAGTGTGTCAATGACAGTCCTTGCCTGGGCAAGAACTGCGAGTGGGGCTGCAATGGGATGAACGGGCTATGCTTGCAGGCACCCAATTCGCGCGGTCCTGACACAGATAACGACGGCTATAACAAACTCGGCGACTGCGACAACAGCAATCCAGATGTGAATCCGGGGCATGATGAGATTTGCAACAATGGTATCGACGACAACTGCGATGGCATCAAAGATGAAACCGACTGCGTCGACCCCAATACCATTGTCGGGGCGAACGATGCCAAAGACAAAAAGGGTTGCAACAGCGGAAGTAACACAGGCCCAGGCGCGTTGTTGCTCATCGTACTCATCACCGGCTTGTGCTTGCGACGCCGAAAAAGTGAGACCATATTCACCTAGAGAGCTGAACACGTAAATTCACTTTCCGACGCTACCCCTCGAAATCGCTGGCTACGTTTGTCCTCCTTGACGGGACCCAACCCCGCCCGCCCACGCCCAAATACGGGCGAATCTATGTTGGTTGCGCCTGATTTTCGCCTGGAAACAGACGGTTGCATTGGCAGTGTCCGCCTCGCCAACGATTCCGATCCTTTACCGTCGATAAGCAACTTTACGTGTTCAGCTCTCTAGAACCGCTAGCCCGGAAAAATCACGGATGCGTGCGAAAATCGCCAAAGCAATTGGTTTCACACGGAGATTTTCAATCGCAGGAAATGCTGATTGTATTTGCCAGTGCCTCCAGATCAAGCAAAGACAACGGTTCGATTTCGATAGGCGATAATGCGGTGTTGCAAATGATAGCCAATCGCCCGCGCTAGAACGACCTTTTCTAGATCCTTTCCCTTGCGGATGAAGTCGGCCACGGTATCGCGATGCGACACGCGCGCAATGTCCTGCTCGATGATTGGTCCTTCATCTAAATCCGCCGTAACGTAGTGGCTCGTGGCACCAATAATCTTCACGCCACGATGGTGCGCAGAATGATACGGTTTTGCCCCAGGGAAAGCAGGCAGAAAAGAGTGGTGAATGTTGATAATTCGGTCTTTGTAGGTGTCGACAAATCGGTCGGTCAGAATTTGCATATAGCGAGCCAACACAACGACGTCGATATTGTTTTCTTGCAGTAGAGCAATCTCCTTTCCTTCCTGCTCTCGCTTAGTTTGTGGAGTAATTGGAAACCAATGAAACGGAATCCCAAAACTCTTTGCGACAGGCTCCAGAATGCGATGATTGCTAACAATAAGGGGGATCTTCACCTGCCATTCCTGCGTCTCATATCGTGCGAGAATATCGTAGACACATTGCGGCTCACGCGAAACAAAAACAGCCATTCGCGGTACATCTGTTGACAAATGAAAAGACCAACTCATGCCAAAGCGAACCGCAATAGGTTCAAATGCCGATGCAATTTCGTCACTGGTCAAAGAAAATCCAGCGAAGTCCCACTCGACACGCATGAGCAAGATTTCCTCCTGGTCATCGACATGCTCATGTAGATTAATAATGTTCCCGTTATTTGCACTAACAAATTGCGTAACACTAGCGACAATGCCCCGCTGGTCTGGGCAAGATAAGAGCAAGATCCCGGACGCCATTAGCGCACCTGCTTTTTTAGTTGCAGTGCATCAATATTGTTCGGCTCATATTTCAGCGCCTTTTTGATTTCATTTCGTGCCATTGCGCGTTTCCGACTAGCAAAATATACACGTGCGCGACCGAGATGAACAAGTGCTGGACGACGAAGTGGCGGTTTCGCGAGCAATGCGCTGTCGTAGGCAAACAGCGCCTGTTTCGGATCTGTTGCAGCGTGTGCGTCGCCAAGGGCAACAAACACCTCACCATCAAAGGGGTTTACATAAATCGCCATTTCACCAAACTGCCGCACCTTATCCCAACGCGCCTGTCTGTGATACCATAAGGTGAGTTGCTTGAGCGGTGGGTGCTCCATCTGCTCAATCGCGGCGTACCCCTCCAATTCAGCCATTGCTTGGGGCATCTTTGATTGCTTACGAAACAACTGCGAAAGTGCAAGGTACGGATACGAACGCTGTGGATCTAAACGCTTCGCCAAAGAGAACGCTGAAACCGCAGCACCAAAGTCGCCATTGGTTTTGGCGATCATGCCCAGTCTACTACGGACATCCGCACTGTCTCCTCCAAGGCGGATGAGTCGCTGATAGTATGTCTTTGCTTTCGCAAGCTGACGTTTGCGCACAGCAAGTTCCCCAGCGAGATAAACACCTATTTTACTATTGGCGTCCAAGCGGAGCAATCGATCTACCTGGATTTGCGCCGCTTTGGCGTTCCCGGCGAAAAAGTAAGCGAGAGCGAGATTCTCTCGCGATCGCGGGTCGGAAGGTTTAGTCGCAACAACCTTCTCGTGTGCGGCAACATCACGGAAGCCAGTCGTTGGCAGCGCAAAACTCGCAGCGTAAACCGCCAGACGTTTTCGGAGATATGTCCGGAATACAGAATCAAATTGCTCGACAGTGAGACCCGTAATTTTTGCAATCACCTGCGGTGTCTCAAGTCCCTTAGCAAACCACGATAGTCCTGCAAGAATTGCATCAAATCCAAAACGCTTGACGATAAACTCGATGGTCATCGAAGAAAGATGATAAGAGACCATCACCCTTTGGGGGTTGGCATTGACAAAGCCGTGATCGAGCTCTGTGACCGATGGTAAGGTGCCATTCTGCAATGCTTGCCAAACATCTGCGTCATTTTCGCGGCGCCATTCGGGCCTGGCAATAATCGTTTCATATTCGGACAACCCTTCCGTGTACCATCGGGCGACACGGTGCTCGGATAGCTTAATAGCAAATACGTGTGCGAGCTCATGCCACAGAATCATTGCCCAGTTAACACCGCCAACTGACGGCGACATCGTGGTGATGAGACTCCCGAAACAGACCCCTAACGCACCAAGGTTTGGTAGCCCCACAGTACGAACGCTATAGTGTTGATGCTCTTTATAGAGCTCGACAACGATCGGCGCCTTTGGTCGATACTGATAGCGTTTGACCATACTGGCAAATGCGGTGTCTAGCAGAGGCTCGATATAGCGACGTAGCAGTTTCTTTTCGTCACGCGGATAACGCACCTTAAATTGTTTCGTCCGCGCAAACTGATAGTCGTTGGGAATTACGTTGTCGAACAGTTCGAGCATATTGTATGTTCGCGCATTGTATTCATCTCCTTGCCAAGATTTGCGTAGCCAGTCAAGCCCGCGCTTTTCCTGCCCCAAACGCAAGTAACCGGTCCCGATGCTTTGCATCGCGCGAAAATGTTTTGGGTCCTGCCCGACCGCCTGTTTCTCCAATCCAATCGCTTGTGCATATCGATGCTCTCTCTCAGCATAGCGCGCCACGGTATGAAAAAACTCGGCCAGATTCTTGCTGACAATCATCACCTGCTGTTTCTCGGCTTGGTATCCCGCTGTGTTTCCTCGCAACCAATGGATTGTCGCCATCAGCGCCCGTCCACGGTAACTATTCGCGTTAATAGACAAGACTTTTGCTAGACTTGCGGTCGCTACCCTCCATCGCTTTTGATCAATTTCTATTCCTGCACGGACCAGCAATGCTGGAATATAATTGGGATTCACCGCAAGTGCACGATTGAGATGCTTCGTCGCCCCGGCAACATCATAGCCTTTGTCTAGTTTTGCGCGTGCGATTCCGACGTGCGCTGCGGGGTGATTGGGATCTCGGGCAAGTACCTCAGAAAAGCTCTTTTGCGCGTTGGCGGTTGCATACTTTTCCAAGAAGAGATGCCCCCACTCGATATTGGCGATATAGAAACTCGGGGCATTTTTCACGGCCGCCCGATACATATCGTTTGCGTCCTGGAAGGCTCCCGAATATCGCGCCGCCTCCGCGACGTAAAATAACTGTTCGGCATCGTTTTCGTCGATTGCACTGCGATTCCATTGATCGATAAACCAATCGAAGATTCTGGCGGCTTTCGCCGCGTCACCATTGCGTAGGGCGGCCAGACCCAATTGGTGACGCACATGTAAGTTGCTAGAATCTTTTGCCAATAGGTCACTCAACAGTGCATGTGCCTTGCGATATTGGCCCTGTAGGTTCATAGTCTTTGCAAGCAGGATCTGGGCCCGGTACCGTACAGTACTCTTTCTATGCTTACTCAATCGCTTACCAATTTCTAAAGCCTTGGCATAGCGCCCCTGGCGAATATGGACCTGTGCAAGTAAGAACTGGCCATTTACTCCAGATCCCGCCTGGAGAGCGTTCTCCGCTCCTGCATAGTCACCATTGCTAAACTTCTTTTTTGCTGACACAAAATCAGCAAAAGCGGGAACACGAATCGTGAATGCCAACCCCAGCACAATGCAGGCGGTCCATTTCATACTACAACTGTGGGCAACAATACGGCAAGATGTCAAATGACGAGCGCGCTTAGGTACGCACGAATCTCATCTGACCCGTATTTCTCACAGGTTTGGTACCGCCTGCAGATTTATACGGTGCTACAATGGTGCCATGAGCGACAATCGGGATGGAGATTCGGGCTCGGAGTCAGATACTGGGAACGAGAACGATCAGAGTCTATACAACGACTTTGACTCGTTCTTAAAACTGGCAATTCGTCAATATTACGATCGAGGCTGGACCAGCCGGCGTGGAAACTTTATCGCACTATTGATCGCTAGTGGACAAACGGCATTTGCCCTCGCGAAAGACTCTGTGATTGAGGGTTCTGCTACAAAAAAGCTTGCGATTGGAGCCGGTGCTGCTCTCGCGCTGCGCGTTGGCTTGCGCTACGCGCTTGGTGGCCCCCTGGGGCTTGTTTTAACCTTAGCCGCTGGAGCCTCTATGGTCTCCTACTTCTTCCGCAATCAAAAGGATATCGTGCGCAAGGTGGGAGCCTACAAACAGGTGATTCAAGAAGGAAATGACAGCTACGAGGAAATTCAATCGGGGTGGCGTGACGGTCGATACGATGCTATCGAGCGAAATCTGATGATCGACGGATTGCTAAAGCGATTTATCGAGCAAATTGACGAGTACTAGAGCTCCTCCCATCTTATGCAGTGCGCAATCTGGGTATTCGTCTTTGGACGGATACTTACTTTGACCGACGCATGATGTGCCAACCAAACTTGCTAACAACCATGCCAACTTCCCCAACCTCAAGGCGAAGCGCCAAGCGGCGAAACTCAAACGCCATTTCTCCACCCTGGATCACTTCGTAAGACCTACCGCTCGTAGCACTCCCGGGGTCCTCTGAATATTCTGCCATCAGGGTCGCCATCGACTCACCTGCAACGGCTCTTTGGTAGAGCGACAACGCAAGTTGGTCTGCTTGCTCGCGGCTTCGTTTGGCGGCCCGGTTATCCATCGATCCCTGATAGGCACCCGCCCGCTCTCGCCAACCAATGAGAATATGGCGCACCTCCGCCCGAGAAACCTTTTGGTCACGGGACAAGATCTCGTTAGATTGCAGCTGAGAATCTTCAGAGCCAACAAATCGTGGTTGCGTATGTGTTTGACTTACGTGGCCGCCACTACACCCACCCAACATCAAAACCATACCACAGGATATCCAAGCCAAGCTTGTTGCGGTCGACCACGAAAGCAAAGTTACACCCCAAACGCTACATTGCGAGACCAGTGGTTCGCTCGTGAGGCACCCTTGCCGTCCGAACAGCGCAATATCGCTTCACCGCAACCACTGCGGTGCGCGGTTCATCCGCGCACCAATTTAGCAAGCTATAGCTTACGAAAACTTGGTGGCGTTAGCGGTGATGGCGCTGGTGAGGCCGAAGGTGCCGGCGCGATAGAGGCCACCCCTTCTACTTCGTTTACACTCGGAAACTTTTTTAGCTCCGGTTGGGCAATCTTAAATGCTTTTTGGACAATCCACGAAAGGGATCGATCTTGGCGATTTGCTTCGGCCTGAATCTCCTTAAGCATATCGGCCGGAAAGTAGAGAGACTGTTTGCGCTTGTCTGACATTCCCATGTTTAGCTCCGTGCGAGGTAGAAGTACGCTTAAAAGGTACCACGACTCGCGGGCCTTGCGCACTTTTGCGGCAACTTTTTGACATCAAGTTTATCTTAGTAGTTCCAAAAGGTCGTCTCGGCTCAGCGCGGAGCCTGCGCGGGCACCAGTTAGCGCGGATTCTGCCAATGATCTCTTCTTCGCCTGGAGGGCAAGAATCCGTTCCTCGACGGTTCCCTTTGCAACCAGTTTATAAACGATAACCGGCTTGGTTTGACCGATGCGATGTGCGCGATCGGCGGCCTGATCTTCAGCGGCAGGATTCCACCAAGGGTCGCATAAGAAAACATGATCAGCAGACGTTAGATTGAGACCCGTCCCGCCGGCTTTTAGCGATACTAGCAAAATTGGTGGTCCATTGGCCGATTGAAACACTTTTACGATTTCTTCGCGGTGTTTCGTTTTTCCATCTAAGCGAACAAAATTGATACCAGCCGAAACCAAGTGTGGCTCGATAAGGTCGAGAAAAGAGGTCCACTGGGAAAACACAAGCGCCTTGTTTCCACCGCTAGAAATTTGCTCTAGGGCAAGCAATAGCGCAGCTACTTTTGCGGATGATCTTGCCTCCTGCCCAGGGACCAAAGCAGGGTGGCACGCCGCCTGACGGAGTCGCAATAGCGTCTCGAGTGCCGCCATTACGTTTCCACTTGATTCGAGTAGGGAAACCACGTGCTTTCTCGCAGCTACTCGTACTGTGTCGTACACGATTCTTTCTTCGTCACTAAGTTCGCAATGCATCACAACGTCTGTGCGCGGTGGGAGCTCGGGGACAACCTCCATTTTCGTTCTGCGCAAAACGAAGGCACGAATTTTGCGGTTCAGACGAGCCACCGCGGATTCATCACCACTCTGTATCGGCCCTATATAGCGCTGACGAAAATCACTTTGCCCACCCAAAAATCCTGGGTTTATGAAATGGAATAAGCTCCATAGCTCCTCGAGTCGATTCTCAACGGGTGTCCCGCTCATCGCAACACGAAAGTCGGCCTGGAGTTGAAACGCTGCCTGTGCAGTTTGGCTTGTGGGGTTCTTGATCATGTGCGCTTCGTCGAGAATGGCAACATCCCAGTGGTGTTTCGCAAGCTGGCCAATATCCTGCCGCAATAACGCGTAGGTAGTCAGGGTAACATCCGCCCGTTTTAGTGAACGCTTTGGACCATGAAAAACACAAATGTTCAGCGAGGGACGAAACCGTTCAATTTCGTTAACCCAATTAAACATGATGCTACTGGGACAAACGACTAAGGTCCTGCCCTTCGCTAGGCATAAAACCTGAAGAGTCTTTCCAAGCCCCATATCATCGGCCAACAACGCCCCGAGTTTTGCTTCACGCAAAAACATCATCCAACGCACACCATACATTTGGTAGGGGCGAAGCTCGGCCCGGACATCACCGGGAACCACAGCTGCTGGTAAGCCATCAAATCCATCGATTAATGGTGCCAACCGCTGCATCCCGGCTGGGCGAGGATGCTCGAGAGCGTCACATAGTTCCGCTACAATCGGCGCCGCGTGCGCGGGAAGCGACTCAGAATTTCCGCCCGCGGCGAGCAGATCTGCAACGCGATGCCCGTGCTGCGAGAGCCACTGGCTAGGAAGCGGAGCAAATCCCCCGTTTTCCAAACCAACGAGATTTTCTCCGTGGGCCCATGCCGCTATCACATCGCTCGCCCGAGCCCGCTCGATTACCTTTCCGTTGTCATCAAGAGCCTCAAACAAGACTTCGACAGCCTCATGATTGCTACAGATCCTCGGTGTCAAAGGCGTTTCACGTAGGCGTGCCCCTAGGCTCCCGCGTGCCAGCGATCGGTCCCAGTCATCTAAGCGGCGAACAAATTCTACAGCCTGCTTGCCACGAAACATAACTGGACAATCCAGTCGAAGGTCCAGCGCGGCTCGCATTTGGTTCTCGAGTCGCTTTTCAGCGCCGAAGTCACGGGTAGGCACCGTGTCGAGTTTGTGTAAGAGAATTCCCTTATCCAGACGAGCGATTTCCGGATCTCCGTAGACGATTGCCGCCTGCGCTGTCAGACAGTTTCCATCCTGCTTAAGATCTACAACCATTCGCGGGGCCTCGCTGCGCATTACCGTTGGCAGTCGATTCGTGCGAATTTCAATCTCAATTTGGTCCGCGACCGCTGGCAACATCCCGGTAACAAACCCACCAATCCTTGCCAAATCGATATCGTGGACGATAGGAAGTTTCTCAAGTCGTAGACCGGTAATATCGGTCGCACCCGCAAGGTGAAGGGTCTCACCGATGCGAATCACTCCTGCTGCGACGACTTCTATCTCCGGGACTTTATCTATCGTAAATCGAATCCCATCACCATGATCGACCACCAATCCCTGAGGTCCGATAGCTTCCTCTGAAACTCTGATCGGCATACCATCTAGGACAATATTCTCAATGCAGTTTAGTAGCCGAAATAGATTGGCAAGTCGCTCCAGTGCGATCCGGCCCCGCATCCGAGTCCCGAGCAATCTGTCGACGTTGATATCATCCTGCGTTAGATGCACAGACCCCGGCGTTTGTGCCGATGCCGGCGTTCGTAAGAGGCGACGCGTGCCGCTCGGATCGACGACATAGCGCTGTAAAGAAAGACCTCCCTCAAATCGCTCCAGGTGGTACTCAAGACTGCCGCAAGCCGTCTTTGCCTGGGGCATAGTCTGCCCGGCACGCTGGTTTTCCATTAACGCAAGGATTGCCGCGCACACATGCGAACATGCGCTCTCGGCTCCAGTGCAATCGCACTCCCACTCGTCATCTTGCGGATAGAGCACAACCTCATGGGTTGGGCCACCGCCAGGAGGTTGAACACGAAGCACGACTTCATCTGCCGCTGCCCTAACCCCTACAACGCGATGATCTCGGGCCAACAACAGGCCCTGATCCCAGACCCGAGCCACACACGAAGCGCGAATCGCGGTCGCTAGATTTTTAAAGGCTCGCAAATGAGGTCTCTACCGCAGGCAATGTGAGAATCATGGGAATTTCAAGAATGATGCAGCTAATTGAGCTCGCTGATTCGTGCGTGCAGTCTGTCTAACTCTCTGCGAATACTGGAGTCATCGGGAGTCAATATCTGCATCCGCTCTAAAACTGCTATTGAGCGGGCCAAATCGCCTTGGCGCTGATAAATCTCAACCAAGTTCGTGAGCAGTCGTGCCAAAATCTGGCGCTTGTTAGCGGGCTGTAGCATTTCGGGACGCAGCACTGCCTCGCGCCCCTGCGCTCGCCTGAGCCGCTCTAATAACTGCCCCGGATCTAAAATCAATCCCATGTAGAACGGATCGATGATCAAGCACGTATCTGCCTGATCGTGGCGAACGAGAAAGTGTCCCGGAAAACATAGGCCCTGGACATCCACTCCCATTCGCCTGGCCACTTCCATGTAAACAATTGACAGGCTAATCGGAATGCCGATTCGTCGCTCGATGACCTCGTGTAGAAAACTATTCTTGGGATCGTGGTAGTTATCCTCATTCCCGCGAAATCCCATTTCGCCAAACAAGACCCGATTAATCGCACGAATTTCACCAAAGGGGTCGTCTCCACTCGATACGCTCCGAAGTGCGGCAGCAGCAAACGCATCTAGTTTCGCAAGATAGCGGGCGATATCCAGCCCTCCCTCGGCCTCTGCCTCGCCTACGAGCAACGCGGCAACATCAAGCTCAATATCCTCGTCTGCCCGATCAACAACATGAGCAAACATGATCTGGTCAGCGGTGGACACGGCGATATCATACATGTCTAGCCCGGAAACATCACGGATGCGTGTGAAGATCGCCAAAGGAATTGTTTTCACACGGAGATTTTCGATTGCAGGGAATACTGGTTGTATTTACCAAATCGAAAATTTGTGTGTGGGAACAAGGACTTTGGTGAGGGCGCGCGCAGAGCGTGATGTTTCCGGGCTGACCCGGAAACATCACGGATGCGTGTGAAGCATCCGTGATCTAGCCGGCGACATACCGCTCTGCCTCTAGCGCGGCCATACACCCAGTACCGGCCGCGGTGATGGCTTGTCTCCACTGTTTGTCCTGTACGTCTCCAGCGGCAAACACGCCGGGGATCGTTGTTTGGGTCGTACCAGGGGTGGTGACAATATAACCGCTGTCATCGGTTTGGAGCTGCCCATCGAGAAAGCCACTATTTGGCGAATGACCAATCGCGAAAAATAGTCCCGCTGCCTCAATCTCCCGCTCTGCGTCCGTTTTTAAGTCCTTGACCCGAAGCGCCGTCAACGAATCAGCTCCCAGCGCCGCACGCACGACATGTGACCACAAAAACTCAATTTTTGGGTTCTCCATTGCCCGTTTTTGCATGATCTTGGAGGCGCGCAGCTCATCTCTTCGATGAATAATGTAGACCTTTGACCCATACTTCGTCAGATAGTTCGCTTCCTCCATTGCAGAATCACCACCTCCAATCACAGCGAGCGGCACGTTGCGAAACGCGGGAAGTGCGCCGTCACAAACTGCGCAGGCCGATACTCCTTTTTGCCACAGCGCCCCGTCTTCCGTACCTGGGATGGGAAGCCGTTTTGCGGTCGCCCCAGTTGCCACGATCAGAGCCCGCGCTTTGACCTGCCGCTGGTCTGTTATGATTTCAAACGGGCGCGTGGACAACACCACACGGTTCACCGTCTCGGTAAATATTGTCGTACCAAAACGGAGCGATTGCGCGCGAAATCGATCTGTGAGTTCTGGTCCCTGGATCCCTTCTGGAAATCCAGGGAAATTCTCAACATCGGTTGTCGTTGTCAGCTGTCCGCCGGCTGCCACCCCACCGGCCATAAATCCCTCAAATAATACCGGTTTGAGCTCCGCACGCGCAGCGTAAATTGCCGCCGTGTGCGCTGCCGGACCACTGCCAATGATGACTACGTCATGAACCATGCGGGCCATTGTGCGCGTCGACACGCCGTCCGTCAACGGTGAAGCACAGCATCTCGAACCGCCTCATAGCTCTCAGGCAGTTCGATGGGCGTGTTCGCGAAACGTGGTGACGGCACAGACTCTAGTTTCGCAGCGTGATACTGAACTTTAAAATCAGTGAACTTAAGACCATTGGCGGTCGAAACCACAACCACTCGCTCCCCTTTGCCAATATCCCCGCGGTCCACTAACTTCTCTAGGGCGGCTAGTGCCACCCCGGTATGGGGGCAACAAAACAATCCGGTCGCGTCCGCACGTGCCGCGGCATCCGCTAACTCGACCTCGCTCGCCTGTTCGACAATGCCATCAAACTTTTTGAGTACGCGGATCGCCTTTTTGTAGCTGACCGGATTTCCAATTTGGATCGCTGACGCGAGAGTAGGTTGGGCAGTGACTGAGTGAAACCCTTCAAAACTGGTTTGGTAGCTACGAAATAGTGGATTTGCACGCTCCGCCTGCGCGACACAGATGCGTGGACGCTTGGTAATGAGGCCCAAGTCCAACATCATCTGAAACCCAGCTCCCAATGCAGAAACATTGCCGAGGTTGCCACCAGGAATGACAACCCAATCAGGGACATGCCAATCGAACTGCTGAACAATCTCTATCGCGACGGTTTTTTGACCCTCAAGCCGCAGGGAGTTCATGGAATTTGCCAAGTAAATCCCATCGGATTCAGCAAGGCGGGTGACAAGGCGCATACAACCATCAAAGTCCGTATCGACCGCGAGCACCTTCGCCCCGTTTGATAGGGGCTGCACGAGCTGCGCCCTGCTTATCTTGCCACGCGGAAGAATAACAACTGCAGGGATCTCAGCTGCGGCAGCGTATGCGGCGAGCGCCGCAGAAGTATCCCCAGTCGAGGCACAAGCAATCGCCGAAACGCTCTTACCGTTTGCAATCATTTGCTGAACTGTGGACACCAGAACGGTCATTCCCAGGTCTTTGAACGAGCCTGTATGGGAATTCCCGCATTGTTTGATCCACAGCTCGGCCAGACCAATCTGACGACCATACCCACGCGCCCATTGAAGATTGCTACCACCTTCAAACATGGATACAACTTGGTCATCATCTACATGGGGCGCGACCCATTCTTTCTTGCCCCAGACTCCAGATCCATACGGCCACTTCGTGGACATAAAACGCTCGTCAAATAGCGTTTTCCATTCGTCCCCAGACCTGGTCCTGAGCGCCTCCATGTCGTGGACAACCTCGAAGAGATCGCCACACGTCGGACACCGATATAGGGCGCTGTCAAGCGGATACTCACCAACGCAACCCGCAATGCAACGAAACGTAGCCCGATAGTTCATATGACTAATACTACCCCCAAATGAGACTCATATTCGGGGTTGAAACGACTTTCGGAAATCTCGACGCGCCACAGGCAATGCCGGGACACGCCGAGAACCGAAGTATCACAAACTGGACCTAGAATTCACAGCCCATTGCTTTGTAACTGCTTTTCGCGGCGTCAAGCGCAGTTTTGCAGCCCGAACCCAAAGCTTCTTTGGCTGGCCCTTCCAACTTGCTCCAGGTCTCAATGCTTTTCTCGAAAGCCGATTTGACCGCGTCACGAGATGCAGCTGGCATTTTCTCCAAACATGCAGTCATCTTCTCGACATACTCGTCGCAGGCTGGAACGCCGATTTTGCCTGCACCAGCGCTACCCGACTCTTTTTTTCCTTCATCTTTTTTTGCCGTCTCACCGCCCTTGTCAGCGGTTTTCGCTGCTGGATCTGATCCGCCTTCCTTTTTGTCACAACCGACGGTAGCAAAAGCGATTACTGCAAGACTGCAAAGAAAAAGCGCAAAATGTTTCATTGGGGGGTCCTCTCGTTATTGGTTAAACTTACAAAAATAAAATACGAACGAGGCAGTCTACGGCCGCAACACGACTAAGTCTGTGAAAACACTGTAATCAATCGTAAAGACTTGTAATCATCTAACTAGCTGAAAAAAGAGTCTTTATTCTAAGACCTCGATATGGAACGAGTCCGCTTCCGTCACAGTTTTCGTGACGAGAGCGTCAAGTGTGCGAAAGATTGGAACGGGTGGGCAACGCCCCCGGAAACTGGTCACCGCGATCTAGGACTTCTTTGGCTTTGCTTTGAGAATCACCTGACTATTCTTAATCCGGACTTCGAAATCTACCGAATCAACCCCATGCTTCTTCATGATTTTGGGTGCCTGGCGATTGAGGGTGGAAACCAGCTTATTGTAGCTAATATTATCTGTTCGCTCACCTGTCTTTTTTCGGGCAGCAATATAGGTTTCATACAGCCGTTTTGCCTGTGGATTCGTCATCCCTGGAGGCAACTTCGTTTTGGGTGGCCGGGGGCTGTTCCCGGTTATCGGGCGACCCTGTGGTGGTTGCTTCGCCCGGGATGGAATCGGTGGAGGGCTAGGACTTGTCTCCTCAGCCCTCGGGTCCGATCGCTTCCTTGCAGTGAACTTTTCTGCGAGAGCTGCTGCCGGGATTCTAGGCCGGCTGACCGATTTGAGCGAGACGCGTGCCACTGGCTTGGACTCCGTGGCGATTGTTTCAAGTGGGGCCGGTGTCGGAGCCTCCTTTGCCATCTCCTGCGCCGTAAGACTTTCGAATAAACTGTCCATGTCCAGGTCTCCCAGGAGAGGAGCGTCCGCATCCAGAGAGTGCACACTCGAAGACCGCTTTTTGGTCGCCCGGGGGCCCTCATTATTTTTTGTTTGATTTGCAATGGCCTTACGCTGCCTGCGAATCTTTTCACGCATCCGTTTTGGCATTGCAGCCAGCATTTCTTCGGGAATATCCGCTCCATGGCGTTGCGCTCTTCGCGTCGCCCGATGAATATCGCGAATATAGCGTCCTTGCTCAATCGCGCGAATCGTGCGTCGCCAATAGGAATTGTACGACCCGAATTTCTGGCTCAAGGTCGTGAACCTAAATCGCATCGCCGTATTGCGAATCTGCTTTTGCGTCAGCTCGCGAATCTTGCGCTCCGCATCGCGATGAACCTGAGCAGGAGCAATCTTTTGAATCCCCATAAAGTATTGCTCGTAGAGGACCTTGCAACGCTCCATAAGCTTTTCAAGGGCTTCGAGCTGCTCCCCAATGGTTTGCGTTTGGTCTTTCTTGCTCCGAGATGACTTTAGCGCCACAGCTAGTGTCAGGGTATCAAACATGGTAGAGACACTGACAGGCAAAGCTGATACCCAAGCCGGCGTTTGTCCCCAAAGCGGCACAAGGTCTACGCAACCCAAAAACTTACGAATAATTTCAGTGATCTTCAACCCCGGTGCAAAACGCACAGCACCACCAATTAGGCCACGTCCTCAGACATGTCGGTCATCTATTTCTTACTTCTTGTTGGCCTGTTGGTAGCAATTCACGAGTTTGGTCACTTCGTCGCGGCAAAACTGCTCGATTTTGAAGTCCAGCGATTCTCGATTGGGTTTGGTCGGCCGTTGATACGGTTACGTGGTGCCCGTACCGAGTATCAAATTGCGATTCTCCCCCTCGGCGGATACGTTCGCATTCTTGGAGAAGATCCAAATGACCACATTCCTCCCGAGCTCGCCTCCCGCACGTTTCACGCCAAGCCACTATGGCAACGACTCATTGTAGTGTTTGCGGGGCCAGCGGCAAACCTCGTGTTTCCCATCCTAATTTATTTTGTGTTTTTCGCGGGGCATACGCAGCTTCCCGCAGCAGTCATCGGAGACGTACTTGACCACAGCCCTGCGCAGCGGGCTGGTATTCAGCCCGGGGACCGAATTACCGCGATCAACAACCAACCCGTTCGTTATTGGGAGCAGGTCGAAGGACTCATCCGCTCACACGTCGGAGAAGAGATTCGAATGCAAGTCGAGAGGCGTGCAAAACGATTCGAGCGCTATCTGATCCCGATGGAAAGCAGTGTCCGAAATCGGGAGGGATTGGTCCAGCGCGCGGGACTCGTCGGTATTACGCACGCTCCTTTTCTGCCGATCGTTGGCATCATCGACCCGCATTCGCCAGCGGCAAAAGCCGGGCTACAAACCGGTGATCTGATCGTAAGCATCAACGGAGATCCGATCGCAAACTGGACGGAGCTCGAGCAACGACTGGGCCGACGCGCACATCCCGTTAATGTTGCGTACTTTCGCAGCACACCAATTGGCAAGATCCCTCAGTTAAGACTTCTCCGGGGCAACATCGCCGATCTCGTCCCAGATACCCGAACCGGGGTCACCGGATTGGCCCCAGCAGAAATGTTGGTAGCCCGAGTGACCCCCGGTTCGCCCGCAGACGTCGCCGGCCTGCACCCTGGAGATCTGATTACCCACCTTGACGAGGAGCCAATTGCCCATTGGATGACTTTGGACCAGCGGTTGCAGAGCAAACCTGGGCACACCTTTACGATTCGTTGGCGTAGACGACTACCATCCAATCGCGAAAAGGGTCACGCCAAACCAAGCGTTTGAAACGATGTCGGCACAGCTGACCCAGGTGACCCGGAAAGATTTTGACGAATACGGCAACACTGTCCAGCGATTGGTGTTTGGCGCATCGAGTGACTATGAACGCGGACGTGGAGAGCTCGCCGCAATCCAGGGCCGGGTCGGATACGCGGTATCAAAAGCGATAGCTCGGACAGGCGAAACCATTGCTACAATGGTCTCCGAGTTTTGGTCGATCCTCGCTGGGCATGCCCCCAGCGAATCTGTCGGTGGACCACTGATGATGTATCGCGTCGCATCGGTTTCGGGACAAAAGGGTTGGGAGACCTTTTTGTTGATGCTCGCTCTCATTAGCATTAACTTAGGCCTCATCAACCTGCTGCCGATCCCGGTCCTTGATGGGGGCCACGTGATGCTGTTTGCGATCGAAGCTGTTCTCAAACGGCCCCTCACCCTCAAAACACGCGAACGAGTACAACTCATCGGATTGGCACTCGTTGGGATTATTACGATTCTCGCCCTACGCAACGATGTTATGCGATACGTAATCCGTTAACCATGTTTTTGCTTACCCTCGATACCTCAACGCGAACAACCAGTGTTGCTGTTTCGGAGCGCAAAGGATCCACTGTCTCAGTCGTCTCTTCACAGGCTGAGGACGCAGCAAAACAGCAGCGGGTAGGCCGCCACAGTGAAAACATCATGTCACTGATCGACAATGCCCTATCTGAAGCGGGAATTCGCCCCCGCGATTTGGGCGCGATTGGCGTCGGCACAGGGCCTGGCTCTTTCACAGGCCTTCGGATCGGCATGGCAACCGCAAAAGGACTTGCGTTTGGTCTGGGAATACCGTTGTCGGGCGTCTCCTCCCTGGCCGTACTCGCAACTGACGTGTGCACGCGCGCCGGTAAATCTATCGATCTCGATCGCTCTATCATTGTTCCCGTTCTTGACGCGCGAAAACAAGAGTTATTTGTTGGCGCGTACATGAAGGCTGGCCCTATAGCCAAATCTATCGCCGGGGAGAAGCTCGTCACCCCCGACAAATTCAACGAATACCTTGAAGGGATCAATACCTGTGGCAAGACACCAGTCTTCTTTGGGGATGGCATTTCGCTTTTTCCCGATTTGTTCGCCACGCGCAACATCATTCCCGACACTCAAAACACTCCATCGGCACAGTCCGTAGCGCAACTTACGTGCTTCGGTGAACGCTTCGATGCGTTACAAAACGGAACACCTACCTATGTCCGCCCATCAGAAGCAGAAATTCGGTTTCCGCTCGGCAATCCTGGTGGAACATTCGCACAAACAAAAAAGTAACCACAATTACGATTCTAATGACGTTAGGGGTGTCCCGAAAATGTCATTGCCGCCGCACACTCAATCGCGATATGGTCGGGCCCTATGACAAAATGATAGGGGAGATGCGAGTGCACAACACATCAGATAACAGCCTACTCGATCAATTGACCGCCGAACACCAAGCGATGAAAACCCGCCTTCGCGAACTAGAAAAACACCGCGTACTTACCTCCGCTGAGCAGATCGAATACGCTCAACTGAAGAAAAACAAGCTCCGAACCAAAGACAAAATCCGGATCCTGCTCAAAAACTAGAGCGTGAGTGGGGGACCGCTCTACTTTTTCGTCGCAACAAAAACGCTTCGACGGTTGCGATCGTTTGAACTAGACGCTGGGCGCTCCTCACCATAAGTAATCACGCGAATACGCGACTCTGAAATTCCAAGACGAACCAAGTATTGTTCCGCCGACCGGGCGCGCCGATCTCCGAGACCAAGATTGTATTGAGTTGTTCCCGTTTCGTCGGTGTGACCCTCGATCAAAAGCGTTCTTGATTTATCCTCTTTGAGCCACTCGGCATTGTTGTTCAGGGTCTCCCGCGCCGCCTCATCCAGATCTGATGAGTCGAAGGCAAAGTAGATGATCTCTCCGAGCTCAGTCTTTTCTCCAGTCTTAGATCCCGGTTCTGCTTCTGCAGTGGACTCTGGCGCAGACTCATTTGCAACAGCCGATTCGGGCTGAGCGGTATTGAGCGTTTCTTTCTTCTTATTTTTACTGCAAGCAACAAGTAAACTCGCTGAAACCATCAGCAATAGAACTTGAAAACACAGACGCATTTATTTTCTCCTTTGCACTTTATCAATTATAGCAGCCGTATATAGCTCGGAACACTTTGCGTCTCCACAGCCCTCCCATTCTCGTTAAAAACATTAAAAAAGTCATTACCTTACAGGTGCAGTTTTCCGTGATAGATTCGCTGTCATGAAAACTGGTACAAAATCGACCGACTTTCGACTCACCGACTTTCGACTTACCGAATATGCCCGTGGAGGCGGTTGAGCAGCAAAACTTCGACTAGGGGACCTAGTCCAGGTACTAGACAGTAATACGGCACAAACTCACGCTCCTAGTGTGATTGTCTCCCCAGCGTACCGGGACGACGCTGGAGTTGCGACCTGGCCGAACCAAGACGGCCCCCAGGCATTGGTGATGACAACAGATGTCATCGCACCGATTGTTGATGATCCGGAGACATTTGGTGAAATCGCGGCGATCAACGCACTTTCGGATATCTATGCGATGGGCGGAACCCCACTTTATGCACTCAACTTGGCCTTCTTTCCAGATGAAAAGCTCCCTTTGACGGTTCTCTCAGCGATTCTCGAGGGAGGTGCTCGGGCATGTCAGCGACTTGGGGTTGAAATCATCGGTGGCCACACAGTCCGCAACGATGACATCAAATATGGGCTTGCCGTCACCGGAGAAGTGGACAAGCAGCACATTCTCGACAATCGCGGTGCGCAAGCCGGCAATCGTTTACTCCTGACGAAACCCCTTGGGACAGGGATTCTTGGCACGGCAATTCGGCGTCAAGTTGCCAGTGACGTGCAAATCGCGGCCGCTATTGAATCAATGACGACAAGCAACGATCGCGCACTCGCAATCGCGCGACAACACAACGTCTCTGCCTGCACAGATGTTACCGGGTTTGGGCTTTTGGGCCATCTCGAAAATATACTGCTGGGTTCAAGTCTCGCCGCCCGACTATCAATGAAAGCGTTGCCCTCATTGCCAGGTGCCTTTGATCATGCTCGCAACGGTCACATCCCGGGTGGCAGCAACGCAAATAGAGAGCATCTTGAGAAGATGCTTCGCTACGAAGGAGTTGCGGATCCACTCCGAATCACACTTGCAACCGACGCGCAAACAAGCGGTGGACTACTCCTTTGTGTACCCAGTGATCGCTGCGCTGCGCTCACCGCGGATCTGCGCGCCGCGAGCGTACCAGCTCATGATCTTGGCGAATTGATTGCCCCATCTGGAACCGAGCCCGTCGGTACAATCACACTATGTTTTGAATGAGTGGGGGGACGGATCTAACTTTTCAACTTTTGAAAACAAAAGTTGAAAAGTTAGATCCGTCCCCCACTCATTCATTCCGCTGCGCCGGCTGCCGCGAGGTTGAAAAACTGCTCGAGCTTGGTCGCGAGCTCGGGATCACCTGAAACTTTGAGCTTACCGGTAAAATAGAGCTCCATCCCCTTCTGTGGATCAACGATCATATCCTTAAAATCATCATGGCCGACCTCGATCGTGCACTGTGCCTTGCCGGTATCTCCGGTCGTACAGGTAGGCGGATCGCTTGTCAGATCCAAGGTCCATTCTCCACCACCATCCCCTGTCACCTTAAAGCAGTATATCGCGTTGACTTCTTTGGCCTGATCGGGGAACCGCGAGAGCGCACGTGGGACTTGCTCGTTGAACAATTCTTGCGCATCCTTCGGGACAGTTGTCATGATGTCTTCCTTGGGAAGAGGAACTCCTCACTGGAGCCTCAAAATTGCTGATAACACGGTGCGTTAGTTCGGTCAACCAAGTTATACTTGGTAAGTGTTTCTCATCGCATTGACCGCAGGCCTATGGACGACCGCATTCCTGCTACACCGCCACGAGCGACAACTACGTGTCAAGCATCACACATTTGGCACTGATCTATTTGCTTATTCTAAACACCGCGCGATGTGTCGTTTGCTAGGGGTCGGGGTTCTGTCTACTTTGGGTGGGACCCTTTTGCTATTTGAGCTTCTTCCGCCATCAACTCCCACAATGGGTTGGCTCTATATTGCTGGCCTATTCCTCCAGGTGCTTCTGCTCCTGGCAATTGGCGTCATCGATATGTGGGAAACAGCAAAAACTGCTAACCCTGCAGACCAGAGTCGACAAAAGGAGTGAGTGACGGGGGACGGATCTAACTTTTCAACTTTTGAAAACAAAAGTTGAAAAGTTAGATCCGTCCCCCACTCACTCACTCCTTCTTCTTGCGAAAGCGATCGGCCCATCCGTCAACGTTCACCTGTTTCACCCTACTCAGGGCCAATGCCGCGCGAGGAACGTCTTTTGTCACGGTGCTACCTGCGCCAACAAATGCACCGCGTCCAACCGTGACTGGCGCAACCAACTGTGTATCCGAGCCGATAAATGCCCCCGCTTCAATCACAGTCTTGTGTTTATCAAATCCATCGTAGTTACAGGTAATGGTACCGGCGCCAATGTTGGCCTTGGCACCAACGGATGTGTCTCCCAGATAGGCGTGGTGGTTTGCCTTTGCTCCGGCCATCATTCGCGTTTTCTTGGTCTCGACAAAATTACCTAGCTTTGCACCATCGTCTACCTGGGTGCCCGGCCGACAATGCGTAAATGGGCCAATTTGCGCATTGGGTCCGATATCGCTATCGGTCAGCACACTGTAGGGCTTCACAAAAGTCCCCTGCGCCACAGTCACATTCTCCAGCACACACCCGATATCGATGCGAACCTGATCATCGATGCGCGTATTGCCGCTTAGACGGACGTTGGGACCGATCCAGACATCACGCCCAATCGGCCCCACATCAGCGTCAATAAACACCTGATCCGGAGCGGGCATTGTAGCACCCGCGCGCATGTGGCGTTGATTGATTCGCCTCCTGGCGTGCGCATCAACGGCGGCGAGGTCAAGTCGATCGTTAATCCCATGGACCTCGGCAAATGGTGCCTCAATGACGCGAATCTGACCGCGCTGGGCAGCTAGCGTGACCAGATCGGTGAGATAAAGCTCGCCTTGTGCGTTGTTTGGCTGCAACCCCTCAAGCCCCGATCGCAAATGACCAAGATTGAGCGCATAGAATCCCGCGTTTACCTCAGAAATCGCTCGCTCCTCGGTCGTTGCATCGCGGTGCTCTACGATTTTCAGCAGCTCTCCCCGCGCATCGCGCACAAGCCGACCCATTTGCGTAGGTTCACCGGGAAATGTGCTGAGCAGAGACATTCCCGCTGTTGATTCACCACACGCCTGTATCAGCTCTGTCACTCTCTCAGACAGAAGCAACGGCGCATCTCCACTGACGATTACGCCAATCGCATCGTCAGACAAATCACGCAACGCGGACACACCACAAGATGCTGCATCGCCCGTACCTTTTTGCTCCGTCTGCAGGGCAACGCGGATCTTATCAACACCGTAGCGACTCTCCAACGTTTTGGTGACCCGCTCGTGTTGATAGCCAAGCACCGCGACAACGGTATCGGCGCCCCCATCCAGCGCGGCTTCCACAGCCCAAATGATAAGCGGACGCCCAGCCACTTCATGAAGCACTTTGGCCGTGTCACTGTTCATCCGCGTGCCCAACCCTGCTGCAAGGATAATGACTGCTGATCGTTCGCTCATGACCAAGACCATACGACGCACACCCGCTCTACCGCCATTTTTCTATGGGCGGCAACCAAAGGGCCGATCCCGGGTCTCGTTTCCTTACATACGCCCAGACTATCCCCATAGCAAATCCGCAAATAGAGCCAGATATCCGGCGTTGCTGGTGAGGAAGGGTTGCTGTCTGCCCCTGTTCTACGTCATGATCGGTACCTGTAGTTTTACAAAACAGGGGCATGGCAGTGGATCCGGGGACATTTGAGAAACTCCTTACCTTTGGTATCGAGAAAGGCGTTTCTGATATCCATTTTGAGGTCGGCTACTCGCCGCACTACCGACTCAACGGAAAATTGCTCGGCGCCGTCAAAGTACCACCGTTAACGCCTGTCGATACCGCGACGATTGCGCGGCTCATTCTGTCCGAGCGGGGTGATGGCGATGTCGACTTTCGTGGGCCGTTTGGCGAACTGGATGTATCCTACTCGCTTGCCGGAAAGGGACGTTTTCGCGCGTCGATCTTTCGCCAACGCGGCTCCGTCGGAATCGTCATGCGTTTGATTTCGTTTACGATCAGCTCGGTCGAAGAACTCAACCTGCCTCCCATCATCAAAGAGATCACCAATGCCCAAAGAGGCATGATTCTCGTCACAGGAGCCACCGGAAACGGAAAATCTACAACGATCGCGGCGATGATGCGGCATCTCAACGAAACGCGACATGCGCACGTGATCACGATCGAAGATCCTATCGAGTTTTTGTTCTCTCCTGGGCAATGCATGATTATTCAGCGAGAGCTCGGATCAGATACCGCCAGTTTCAGAGCTGCCTTGACCGCTGCGCTCAGGCAAGATCCAGATGTCATCGTCGTTGGCGAAATCCGTGACCGAGACACAGCCGAAATCTGTCTCAAGGCTGCAGAAACAGGACACCTTGTCATCTCTGCCATTCATACCCCCGATACGGTGTCGACCATTCAGCGCTACGTTGGACTGTTTGAAGCCGATGCCCAAGATTCGGTCCGAGAACGACTGGGAGACTGTCTCCAGGCCGTTATCTCGCTTCGCCTGCTTGCCACCGCGAGTGGGAATGGCCGCCTTCCCGCGGTCGAATTACTTCGCGTGACGCGCACCGTCCGCGAATGCATCATCACACCAGCGCGCCTCAAGGACATCCCCGAAATTATCAAAAAGGGAAGAGATTTTTACAACATGCAGCTATTTGACCAGCACATCGCAGATTTGGTCAGTGCTGGTCTCGTCGATATGGAAACTGCGATCTATTCCGCAACAAACCCCGACGAGCTCGAGCGATCGCTGCGCATCGAATAGACCTTTCATCCGCAACCCTCCCACCGTCGCAATCTCTTGCGTCTTTGCACCCAAATCCTCATGCGTAACAACCCTGAGCCCATATCACGCCCACTGTCGGGCGCGCCCTCACTCAAAACGCAAGCTGGAGCTGACTACGAGCCACGAAATCGACTTGTCCATCCACCGGCTGTTTTTCAACCAACGCACCTGCATCAGTTTGCCATTTGAACTTGTGCTTGTGGAAATACACCGAAAATCCGCCTAGAAATTCATGTTGGGTATTGTCCGCACCATCAGGATTGACTTGGGCATAACGAATCGCTGGTTGATACTTGCCGCCGATCAGGTACCCGGCTTGAAGCCTTCCGCCGACTGCCGAGATCCGCTGATCACCAAACCCCGAGCCATCCTGCTCGCTCGCCAAGTACAGCGCCACATTCCCCGAGACACCATTGACCTTAAATGCAAAGTCTAGCGCGCCAGCGATGGAAGAGTCGTCCCCATCATCGCTGGCAAACTTTCCTTTGTCGGCGTCGAACTCGACACGACCACTTGCGCCAACCGCAAAACGAAACGGACCTCCTTCGAAGTCTGCTTCACTATACCCCTTCATCCCAGGAGAATTGTAGCCAAGCCGCGCGACAATTGTCGGATTCAGCCGGCCCGGAACATTGTCGCCAAACGATGCAGAAACATCCCCGTCATCTTCGGTGTCCACCGAGATGCCCGCTTTTTCTCCTGTTCCATTGTACAAGCCGACAGCCCATTCTATCTGAGGCGACTTTTCAATCCGGTTATGAACCGAGATTCCGATACCGCGTCCCGCACCAAACGCTTTGTGAGTAATCGAACGGTCAACAAATTCTTGTTTTCCGCTAGAGGTCAGCCACTGACGTGTAAACGCAGTCTTGTACTGACCGACTCGCAGCCAAACTGGCTTTGCAACATGATAATCGACGTAAAAATCGTTGAGGACGACTTTGCCCTTGCCGAAATCTGCTTGAAACTTATAACGAATCGCCTCGGAGAGGGCGTGACCAGAAAGTCCGAGTTTGGCCCGGTTGACTGCGAAGGCAGCCTCTTCTTCGCCGGTCTCAGGGATCTCAAGCTCGAAACGCGTTTGTATTCTTCCACCGATCTTGAGCGAATAATTCCCATCGTCACTTTTTAGGACAAAACCCTTTTTGTAGCTTCGAGTCGCTACTGTGCTGATGCTCTCGGGGGGCTCGAGGGGGGATTCCGCGGGTAACGCTGCATCCGCCCCGAGGGCTGGCTGAGCAGCGCCTTCCGGGGAGGAATCGGGAGCCTCGTCAGAAGAGGGCGTAGTGTCTGCGGGCACAGCTTCTCCCTCAGAACCCGGTTGGCCCTGGGCATGCGCGCCGGTTAGCAAAACAATCAAAATCCCGACTGACAGCGCAACGCGAGTGAGTCTAGAGCTCATCTCAAAAACCGGACCGAGCCTGGCTCGCGAGGCGCGTGCCGAGCGAGGCGTGGGCGAGAAGTCCCCAGGTTCCCCCCTTCTTATCGACAACGGGTGGCCAAGCCCCCCGTATTGAAATACGTGACTGGGGACCTCGGAGCCCACAACGTCGCTCGGTGCGATGGATCGCGGGCCAGGCGATGGGAGGTTTTTGAGATGAGCTCTAGTATGACCAAGAAAATGCGATTGAAACAACATAGTCTTTCCTATCCTTTCCGTTGAGGAGGCAAACGCTCCATGCCCAGCAGAAGACACCATCGAAGTGTCATCTGGGTGACAAAGGTGTGCCGACTCAATGAAAAATCACTGACAGTTTTTCATACCTCGGGAGATCTATTGCCAAGAAATAACCACTCTTTGCGGAGTCCTACAAAAGACGCGCCTTGTTAACGATATTGCCCGCCTTTGTCCATCGGACAATGCGACAAAATCCGCCCAAATCATGACCGAGGAAACTTCCCTGTTCGAGTGATACCTCCTTGAGATAATAGAGGTTTTCACCTTCTCAGTAGCCTCTTAGCGATGCGCATTTTTTCTCAATTTGGTTGGAGAAAACGCGCAGATGTTGCCTGAGATCTCAGTCCTTCTCGTCGTCTTCTTCTGACTTGTCGTCGCGCTTGAATAGCTTGCCGCGTTGCCCCGTGCGGTTGTGCTGCCAGGCATAAACGACGCCCGCGATCCCAGACAAAGGCAAGCCAACCATCATCATCATCATGAGTGGCCATAAAAACACACTCGGGAGCACAGCCATCGCAAAGGTCACCGCGCCAAAAAACGCCGCGGCTGCGGGAACCGCCTCGCGCAGCGAACCTGCATAAAGCCAACCGATCGGACCAAACATTCCCGATAGGATCCCTGAGAGAAGCAGTGATTTGTGATTGTCTTGCTTTGGACGTTCGATCTCCCGTTTCGCCGCGGTAGCGAGCTCTAGCGCATCCATGACATCGACTCGAGGCGGCGCGAGTTCTTGCTTGGGCTCGCGAACAACAATTGCCAAATCTTCCTCTTTTTTGCCAGATTGAAGACTTGCGATCTGCTCCTGCCTTTGTTGCTTTGCCGCGCGGCGCCGCTGCATATCTGAGGACGCCTGTGCGGCAATTCGCTCAAAGCGATCCAGCTCGTCGAAAGTACGCGGACCATCCGGGTTTCGCTTGGCGCCGATGACCTCCAAGGCGGGGGCACCGTCGTGCTGGCCCAGCTTAACCACGCCTTCTTGCTCTAGTTCCCGGATCTTCTGATTCAATTCGGATCGCGACAATTCGGTGCGAAACTGGAGATT
>CBDCWZ010000001.1:0-10117 GCA_965223575.1 Kofleriaceae bacterium | reverse complement strand
CGCAGCATGACCGTCAAACCAGCGTTGGATGTAGGGAACACCAACCACGCTCCAAAACATGCCCAGGGCATCATTGGCAGTTGCTACGACCGCCGAGCGCAGCTGAGCGAGAAACGCGACCTTTGTCATTTGCCCCGCCTCGGCATTTGTCTCGACAATGAGTTGCGCGGGTGGCGCCCCGGTTGTCACTGCCTGGGCAACCGCATCGGCTTCTGCCTCTGCGGGACTATTGGCTTGACCAACTTCAACCTGCCTTTGTACGGCCGGAGCACGAGCCTGCCCCTGTTGGGCGACATGCGTCAGCTCGTGTGCCATCAAAGATAAGTCTGTTGATCGCTCTCCAGGCCCAAGAAACACATCTGCCTTGTGCGCAAACGCACGTGCACCAATCGCCGATGCACCGCAATTTGCGTTGTCGTCGCTATGAACGCGAACCTTGGCAAAATCAACGCCGAGATACCCACCTACCTTACGAGAAACCGATGGATCAACGGCCGAACCACTCCCCTTGCCATCAATCGTTTCCGTCGCAAGCTCAGCAAGCGACACCGGTTTTCGTCTCGCTAGGCGCATTGTGCGGGTTACTTTCCCCGGCGAAACCTTGTGCCTGCGGCGAACTCTTGGGTTTCCAATCGACTGCGTCAGTGTGCGCTTGCCGGGAGCAATGGGATCATGTGATGGCTCCCGCTCAATCTCGAGTTGCAGATCGTCATCGTAGTGGAATTGATTCGCCATTGGTTTGCACGTTTACAATACCGCCTGACTGCATTGATTGCAGCACCGAGATTCGCACAACTTCGCGACGTTGATAAAGGCAGAGGGTAGAGTGAGTAGTACGATCTCCGGTTGATTTTTGTGCCGTGGTCATCACCGACGATTTTCTGCAAAGATCCAACATGCTTATTTTGCTTATCAAATCATATGCTTGAGGATAATCGAGTATTTCCTGGTAGAGCGAGTTTTCGAAGACAGTGCTGCGGGGAGTGAGCATACGCTCACAACATGCGCTAGTTCTTGCGAGTAGACTGCTGGGATCCAATGATGATTAAGGCTCGGAATGGTTAGGCGTTGCCTGGAAGAACGAGCTTTCGCGATCGGTGTCAGCACCGCAGCGGGGCATGGGTCCGTGCTCACACATGCGCGCGCAAGTTCGGCAGGAGCAGATCGCGCGAGACGCCGGTGTTATGCGTTATATCTAATGTGCGCTGCGAACTGCGCGCGGACCCATGCCCCGCTGCGGTGCTTGGTCTCAAGAGACTGCCGTTGGGACACCACCCTGTAGAATAGGGAGTGACAATGAGTCGGAAAAAGTTTCGGGGTGTCAACATTTTGATTTCGAACAGGGATGTCCAGAGTTTCTGCACTAGTGTAGGGACATACTTCTAAACAGGACAAAGAATTTGTTTTTGCACTTGGGGTCTGGATGTATGGCGAAACAGGCATTTACTGTCTCAATGGTGTCCGGATTTCGGACGCTACGCATTGTGCCTGAACGGACTTTCATCACCCAAAAACTCATCACCCTTTTTCGGTGTAGCAACGACACTGATGGATTGGTATGTTGCCTGCGAAACCGCAACGGGATGCGAGAAAAGAGGTTACCCTGTCCGAGGGTTCGAGGATTCGCGACAGTACACGCGGAACGGTATTGATAGTCGAAGATGACGACGGATTTGCGCACGACTTTGTTGCGCCCCACTTCCAGCGGGATTGGCGTATTGAGTTTGCCTATAACATTCCCCAGGCGCGCGCCATACTCGACACGATCTCTCGTCTTCGTCTTGCCTTCGTCGATCTAGACGTTCCCGGTGGAACCCCCTTTAACCCCAAAAAACCTGGGGGATACGGGTTTGAGATCGTCGCGAGAATACGCCGTGAGTTTCCGACCATCCGAGTCGTCGTGCTAACCGCTCATCTCACCCCGGCGTTAGTAAACACAGCGCAAGAACTCGGAGCCGACTACCTATTCAAAGAGCAGTGCCAACGCAACCTCAAACTTATTGCTAAACAACTGTTCACGGACGAACACGTGGCAGACGAACGGATCCGCTCATTTGTCAATCAGTTTGCCGTAGACCACAAACTCTCACCCAGGCAAAGCGAAGTCGTCGCCCTGGCCGTATGCGGAATGCGGAATCGCCACATCGCCGAAAAACTAAACATGAGCCCCAACACCCTCAAACGCCACATCGACCACGTGCTCGTAAAATCCGCCCACCCAACCCTCGCTAGCATCGCCCTTTTGTTTCAGCGCAAGGCGTATGAAGACTGAAGCCTTTAGTTACCCGTGAGTTGGTCAAACCAGTCGACGCAGTTTGCGATCCCTGCGCTGGTGCCGATACATACCAGATGGCCCTCGTTTGGTTGCGCGCCGAACTCACACGAATGGGAATCAGAGTCGTCTATTTGGTTGCACAATTGCTCAATAGGTCCCTTCGGAAACCAGTCGCCAAGAAAGGTGCAGGGCAACAATGCGCTACCACACTCGATCAATTTCCAGTGTTTAATCGTATACTCGGATGCAGAAACGTCGACAATTGTGTCCAATCGAACATGGGGATCGGATTCTTCTGGACTTGGACAGTCTCCATCGGTGGCGTCAGTATAGGGTGCGCAAATTGTTCCCCTACGTATTCCGGAATTGCACCCCACATCGGTCAGCATGAACGTGTCGGTAGCGACAACGTCGAACATGCCATCGTGAAAGCATGCCCCGGTCGTCTCACCCCCAAGCCAATCGGGCAGCTGTTCGACGGTACTGCTGGCCATCGCAACCGCCGGCGCGCTGGCACCAGGGCCCAATCCCGCGAACAACAAATGGTGTCCGTCCCATAGCGAAGAAATTGCTGATGAACTACGAATCGAAGAAAGCAACATCTCGATTCGCTCTCGGCGCGCGTGGTACGGGATCTCAATTGATTGATCAGCTGTTAAAAATATATCAGCGCAAACTGCTACATACCCGGCCTCGACATAACCAGCGATCGCCTTACTGATCTCAGCAGCGGGGTTTTCGGCACTGTCGTTACAGGTAAAAAATAGTCCGTCAAATAGCACGACCAGCCGATTACAACCAGCCTCGCCACACTTATCAGCGTCCGAAGCATAGCGCCAGTAACACGGCTCGGAAACACCGTTTAGGTCGCGGCAATCATCGACGATGGTCTCACCAGTGGGCTCTACAGGGCCAGTGCCCGCATCTGGATCTTTATCCCCATCCCCTCCACAGCCAAACCCTGCAAATACGATAGGGAGAACAAAAACGTGCTTCACCATAGGTATAAGGGTAGCAACCGACCCTACGGGGAACAACGGCGAAGTACCTACAACTACATTTACCACACCGGGCGACACTCAATAGTCCATTTTTTTCCGGGTCTTGGGATCAAGAAAGCTACATCTTCCGGCAAACAGTCGCTGCGCAGCGTACACTCGCTGCATCGCTACTGACCAACAAAGCCACTGCTGTCACAAAACTGCAAAACCAGCCAGCATCGCTGTGAACTCGACGCTCGCCGGTGTCCCGCACACCTGCCCGATGCATCCGGAAGTCCGTCAGGTAGGGCCAGGCAGCTGCCCGAGTTGCGGAATGGGCTTAGAGCCAGCCGTTATTCGCCGCGAATCTGGTCCTGGAGCCGAATACCTGGACATGAAAAAGCGTGCGCTTTGGGCGACGGTTTTCACGGTTCCGCTACTGATTGTCTCGATGGGCGACATGATCGGAAACCATATCTCCGCTTGGCTTGGCGATCGAATGTTCCTTTGGCTCCAGTTTGGGCTCGCATTGCCGGTTTGCACGTGGGCTGCATGGCCATTTTATGTTCGCGCCGTCGCTTCCGTTGTCGGCAATCGCTGGAATATGTTCACCCTGGTCGGACTCGGGGTAAGCATCTCCTTTGGCTACAGTGTTGTGGCGGTGCTGATCCCGGGCTCGATGCTTCAGTCTTCACTCGCAAGCCCGTCGGCCGCAGTCTATTTTGAGTCGGCGGCGGTGATCGTCACGCTGGTTCTTGTTGGTCAAATATTGGAGCTCTCGGCGCGCAGCAAGACCAACACGGCCGTGTACCAACTCCTAGACTTAGAGGCAAAGTTTGCAAACAAATTGCTCCCCGACGGCAGCGAACAATCCGTGCCAATTGCGGAGTTACAAGTCGATGATTTGTTTCGGGTCGTTCCTGGACAAACTGTTGCGACAGATGGAACTGTAGTGGACGGATCGAGCCAAGTTGATGAGTCCATGTTTACCGGCGAAGCAACCCCTTCGACAAAAAATGTCGGTGACACGGTTATCGGTGCCTCGATCAACGGAAACGGCGCCCTGATCGTCCGCGCGACAGCCGTGGCGGATCAAACCCTGTTGGCGCGAATCATCGCTGTGGTTAGCGAGGCCCAACGTACCCAGGCTCCGGTTCAACGAATTGCCGACCAAGTCGCTGCTTACTTTGTCCCCGCCGTATTGATCATAGCCATTGTCGCCTTTGGGATTTGGACTTGGGTTGGCGCGTCCCTGGCAACGGCTTTGATGGCAGCAGTGTCGGTGCTCATCATCGCATGCCCATGCGCGCTGGGACTTGCGACACCGATGTCCATCACGGTCGCCATGGGCAGGGCTGCCGAATCGGGCATCTTGTTTCGCAATGCTGAAGCAATCGAATCCCTGTGCAAGGTCGACAATGTCCTCATCGATAAGACCGGGACGCTCACCGAGGGGAAACCCAGGGTAGTGGCCGTAAACACGGAGCCGGGCTACCCAGGTGAGCAAGTGATTGCCCTGGCGGCGTCTGTCGAGCGAAACAGTGAGCATCCGATTGGCTCGGCGATTGTAGACCACGCAAATCAAAGCGGCATTGTTCTATCGACGGTGCAAAATTTTGCGTCTACGCCGGGGCAAGGCGTGCGTGGTGAGGTCGACAAGCGGGTCGTCGCGATCGGAACTGAGCGATATTTGTCGGCGCTTGGAGTAGCAATCCCGTCTTCTACTTCCCAGTCTCACCCCCCCTCCAACGAGCGAAACAGTATTGTGTCTGTCGCAATCGATGGTGAACTCGCCGGGTCCATTCATGTTCGAGATCCGCTGCGCAATACCGCCGCGCAAACAATAGAGCGTCTCCACCAACAAAACATTCAGGTCGTTATGCTGACGGGAGATCGCCGTGCTGTTGCAGAAGCCGTCGCTGCGGAGGTAAATATCGACTCAGTGCACGCGGGAGTCTTGCCAGATCAAAAAGCCCAAATTGTGCAAACACTCAAACAGCAGGGTTTCCGAGTCGCCATGGTTGGGGATGGCGTCAACGATGCCCCCGCACTCGCGCTAGCAACTGTTGGTATTGCGATGGGATCTGGAACAGATATCGCCATAGAGAGCGCCGATGTAACGATTGTTCGCAACGACCTGCGTGCATTGCTTGACGCCCATGCGCTCAGTCGCCTTACGCTGCGAAACATCAAACAAAACCTATATCTGGCCTTTGGCTATAACGCGATGGGCATCCCCATCGCTGCGGGCGCTTTGTACCCTGTGTTTGGCATCGTCTTGAGCCCGATGATCGCCGCCGCGGCGATGAGCCTGAGCTCCGTATCTGTGATCACAAACGCGCTACGACTGCGGAGTCTTTCAATCTAGCGCATAGCCCTAAGCCAGCTTTCGCTATTGACATCTTTGAGCCAAAATAGCGACATAGAGATATTTTGGTTAGGAGTCACTAAGGCGTTGACGATTTTTTGGGCGAATCCTCGGATGACTTCTCGGGCGTTTCTGCAGATGTTTTTTTGGATGACTCCTCAGACGACTTCTTAGACGATTTCTTAGACAACTTCGCAGACGATTTTGAGTGAATACCGTGCCGATGCAACATTTTGTAAATGTCAGCGGCAACGTCTTTTGAGTTGTTTCCCTCTAAAATCAAAAACGTGACCTTCTTGTCGCGAAAATAGAGCGGTGCCGCAACCTTCTGCTTGTGGTGTGGCCTGTCGGCGTCTGGATCGTGAAAGTCGATATACAACCATATGCCATCATCATAGGGATTGGGAACTGCGGCCAACCAACCGCCTCCCGCGCGACGAAAGGTGCGATAGCGATATTCGATTTTCAATACCGAAGCATCGCAATGCTTGTCGGCAGCAAACTCCGCCAACTGTGGATGTTTCCCTTTGAGTCTTTCAATATCGTCTGCAATAGAACAAATCACATCTACTGGAGTCGACTCCGCAGTCCCCGCCGGGGCATTGGACCTCTTTGCCCGGTCCCCCTCTGATCCCGTCAAATTGGTTGCCAAACAACCAAAACCAAATACTGTCGCAACACTAAGTAACCATGTTGCTGGTTTTTGCGCTCCCATGGCGCCAGTATACGCGGTTTGCGTACCAAGCCAACCACAGATTCTTACTGGTTATGGCCGACGGACGCCTCCTGTGTTAGGACTAATTGCAGCATCATGATTAAGCTCTATAATCACGACATTCAGGGCCGATTGTGCTACCACGAGGCCTGGACAACAGATGCAAATATCGTTGAACACTGGGGTCAGGTTGGCACCGTCGGCCAAACGGTTCATCATCCGTATCGGCGAAATGGCGACGAAACGGCCGCTCTCGAGCGAATTCTTGGCGGAGCACGCGAACAGGGATTTTGTGAAATTAGCGACGAGGACCACCGCACCTTGGTTCTCGAGTACCAACTTGATAGTGATGATACAAATGCAAAGGCGACCAAGCAAAATAACGTAATCGGTCTATTGGACGAAATCCTGGGGTGGACGGGCCTCGGTCGAACCGAGGGCAGCGATGCCGATCAAAGAAAGATCAGCATCTACTGCCTGGTTGTTGAATTTGAACTCGCTCGCCAGATCATTTCTGAGGACTTGAGTGAAACCCAACATGATGACTATTTGCGCATCTACGACGAGGAGACCGAGTTTAGTCGTATTCCACAAGCTCAATCTTAACCTTGCCAAACTCAGTATTGGCGAGAAGGAGCAAGGGAAGTCGCCGTGAATCATTGGAAATCCACAGCGAATACGTTCGCGGCTTCTTCTTTGCGTTGCGACGAAACATCCTTGTATATCGGACGGCCACAGCGTTGATTCTAACGCTAGGAATTTTTCCTAGTTTGGTTCGGATCGTCTCTCGGTTTCCCATTGTCAGATCTTGGCGCCAAAGTGTGCGTCCGCTCTGGGTATAAAAGTATGCTTGGGACCCAGGTGCTGCATCCCAGGCCCTCAGAACAGCTAACGATGCATGCGGATCTCTTGTCACTTCATTAGGAGGGACCTTTTGCGTCCTCGTGCGCCAGTCTTTGCCGATCGGGCGATATTTGATCGCAAGGTCTCCCGATCGGAAACGAGTCTCTACCAGGGTTTCTCGCTCACCGATCACAAAGTGCGATCGCGCACGGACGGGAAGAGAAGTTTTGGTATCGATCCAGGATGTCACATCATCTCGCAATTTTTTTATCGCACTCGCGAGCCCCTGGGTTTCCACACGCGATTTCACAACGATCACCCTGCGTCCCTCGAGCAGACCCGCTTTTCCTAGTGCAAGCACGGCTTGGCCACCCCGGATCCCGCGAAACGTGACATTCCAAGTGAGCTGCTGCTCCGCGGGTAGCACACCATCAGCAATCTTCAATTGCTCCGCGGACTTTGGGGCCAACAGAGGTGGCGAAACCGGAAAAACTGGTTCTTGTGCAGTTGATTTGGTTTTCGTGCCGCAGGCAGCCGTCATGGCGAGCATTGCGGCACTTACCATCACCACAACACGAATCTGATCGAAATACATGGCCCAGTATAATGATGGCTCGATCTACAAAAAGCGCAAGGTCATTGCGCGAAAGCCGAACCAGCAACCGCACGAGAGGCGTCAGTGTGGGTTTCTGGTGTAACGAACTGTAGGTCTTGATGGGAACGAGACTGCAGATAGCGCCAGGTCACAGCAAGGTAGTGCTCAACATTGTCCGAGATACTCGCGAAATTCGTTTTTACAATATAGGGACTGACATCAACACGCCGCCCCTCTGGAGCATCTTGAAACACAGTCGCAAACACAACGAATGGGGTCGCGAGCTCTAATCGCGGCGGTGCCTGGTCCCACGATGCAAACTCCATTTCGATATCAATGACTGATGCAAGACCATTTACAACGCCAAAGATGCTCGCATGCGCGTGGCGACCGCGGCGCAGGGGCATGAAGCCCCGTGCCCGAGCAAAAGTAAACATACGTTGGCGAATCGCCGACATCTGGCCGAGGTAAACTTGTTCGAGCTTTAGCACATGAGCTGAAATGGCCGGCGGAAGATACTCGCTGATCGCACTGAGGACAATAATCTTGCCAAGAGCCCACGAGAATCGAAAACTCCAATTAGAAACTTCAGCTAAATAGCGGGACGGTCGTGCACCATCAGTGGAATTTTCGGTGATCTACTCGCATACGGGTTCGAAGTTAAATCCTGATCGCGAATGAAAATAGAACAGACACTCTGTATCGTCACTGCATGCGGTCACATGAACAGAATCCGCGGGGACCGACCAGTATCCTCCTGTCTTTAGTTCGGGTGAAGACTGCTCTAGGTTAAACGGATTGGTGATCGTTCCAGAAACAACAACCCCATAGTACGTTGCGTCATGAATATGAACCGGCGAAGTGGCCCCTTTATTAAATAGACCATAAGTGCCGTGTGCTGTTGTCATATCTCCAAATGCCGAGGCAAATTGCACAAATGATCCAGACTCACCGGCAAACTTGAGTTTCTCTCTCGGCAGCAACACTGCATCTGGATGTGGATCCTCTAGCGTAACGCCATCCTTTAAATCACCTGCAGGTAGGTTAACGATCGGATCAAAGTCGAATTTTGCCTCTGAGTGAAAGTAAAACCAGCATACTTCTGGACCAACACAGGTTGTCGTGTGCTGCGAGCCAGCGGGCACATACCAATAGGACCCGGGCCCCATGCGTGTCTCACCGTGACTCCTCTTGCCGTCCAGCAGAGGTTCCAGGTCAGTGCCAAATGGGTTTGTCATGATCCCCCGCAATACAGTTCCATGGTAATCGTTTGGGTGAATATGCGACGGCGCGGTAAATCCAGGCGGAAATACACCTAATGTTCCATGGGCACCCGTGCCCCGATTTCCCCAAGCATCCGCCATCACCGGAAGTGAAAAAGATCCGTCTGGATCTCGCGCGGCTTCGTCACTGGGGTCGAAAGCGTTGCGAAACTCAAAATCCTCGAGCGGAACAGCTTCTCCCTGGATCGTCAGGTCTGGATCTTTGACACACATCAACTGGCTGGAGTCGGTATCATCGTCTCCACAGGCGACCAATGCGGCGATCATGAGTGGCAAGGTGAATCGAAACATCGCAGGCGAGATCAATCGATAGGTCATACAGATCACCTTAGGACCAGCCCGGCATTGCAGCCATGTCTGTGCTACCGTCTTTTCTGTCGCAAAGACCGTCACGCCGACTGTTTGCGGCGGACAGCCCCGGGACCTTCGCCAAAGATTCGCTTGAATGCTTTGGCAAATGACCACTCAGACTCGTAACCAACTTGCTGAGCGACATCTGCCAAATGCAATGTCGTTGTTAGCAGCAGTTCTTTAGCACAGTGCATCCTCCAAACTGTCACGTATTGCATCGGCGAGGTTCCCATATATTGCCGAAACGAGCTGGCAAGAGTGGTACGAGACATATGGGCAACATCCGATAGGGCGCTCACAGACCACTCTCGCGCTGGATCTGCATGAATTGCTTTGATCACTTTGGCGATCGCATCGTTGGCGAGAGCGGCAATAAAACCATCCTTGCCCTGGCTCTCGGCGGCGTAGGCGCAAATGATTTGGATCAACAAAATTTCAGCAAGCCGATCGACAACAGCTGATGCTCCCGGACCCGGGGACTGTGCAGCTTTAATCGTCATCTGCGCAGCAATATCAAACATTGCGTCGCTATCGTCGCGCAGCACGATGGAGTTGGGAAGTGCCTCCCAAAGGGGGTGAGAGCCGCTATGATCGTATTCAAAATGGCCACAAATGAGGGTGCAACGCTGTCCATCGCCACCATAAACGAGTCGCTCGCCATGCCGGCGCTCGGTCTCACGGATCAGCTGTTTTGCCGGGAGAGGCTC